>NZ_CP031716.1:641848-1283696 GCF_001696605.3 Acinetobacter wuhouensis
AGCCATAAATCCTCACTATTGTTTAATGTCATGTTTGATCAGATGTATTAAAGTTTAGGTGTGACTTAAATTAAAAAGAATGGGTCTAGGTCAGTAAAAAAATGCATATTGAATATTTTTTCTAACATATTGAATTTTATAGCTATGAAAAAACTGAAAATTGAAGATTTTAATCTATTCAGTGATGAACTGTATTTACAAGCAATCGTGTCTTTGCAATTGGATGAGTTTAAGAGAGATGGTCAGATGCTGGAGGAAGTTGGAAGTAGCAGGAACAATCAGAGTTTAGGCTTATCAGTCCAAGAAAAAGAACAATTATTAGAGATACTAGAGGGATTGGGGGAAGCAAATTGTAATATTGGGTTTTGGAAAAATGCGCCATGTTTTAAAGGTGATGAACCTATTGTTTTTAATAATGAATATACTGCAAGGAAAATCTTATTATTAATTAATCAGGTCGATTCGCTAATTGATAATTTTCAGAATTTAAGCGCAGATTTTCTCCAAAAAGAATATCGGTTAATGATTCAGACTCTTGTTGAAATGTTAACACCAATAAATCTCGTATCGTATTCGTTAATACACTTTCGGATATTGAGAAAAAGAATCCAAGGGCATGTGGCTGTGAATAAGCGTCATGAAGTTAAGCATAAGATTTTTTTTGATATTTTACTAAAGCGTGTCGAAAATAATGGTAAATGGAACAGTGTTAGTATAGCTGTTCAAGATGTAAAGGATGAAGTGCTTGAAAAGTTTGAGGAAATAGATAAGCAATATATTGAGAAACAAATAAAAGAGGTTGAAGAGCAAATTAATATTTTGATTATAAAAGAAAATGACCTTAAGCAGACTTTGGAGAGTATACAAGCAAGGAAGAACCTGAATATCCAAAGCAAAGTGATGGATGAAACTCTGAATGAAACTGAAGAAAGATTAAATGAATTAGATGAAGAATTACATCATTTGAAAATACAAATTACTAAATACATTGATGCAAAAAACGGGCGCTACCCCTTTACAGGTTTAGGGAGGGAGTTGCTATTCAATACAGATGATATTGAATCTTCACTAATAAACTGCCTCAGAAATAATAAAGAAATTAGAGATCAGGTGATTGTTGAGCGAGCGAATACTAAGTCGAAAGAGTAGCAATTTGCATATTTAAGCCATTCATAAAACATCATAATTATTTTACAAAAATCCGCTTTATAAAGCGGATTTTTTATGCATATTATTTTAAATAAATTTGGAATAGTAGTAATAAAGTATCATGAATAATAGCTATAAAAAAATGAACTTTTCATACTCTATATTGCTAAATTACTAGGTTTTACGTTATTAGATATGCTAAATATTAACGCTATTATAAATAGTAAAATTCGATTTAAAACAATATATATTAATATTTAATGGAGGTAATTTTTGTGGCTACACAACTATACATAGTGAGTCCTCAAGATGTATTCAGCTATCTAAAAACTTGCCTGTATACTGAATCAATAGTTGAGGTACGTAGGGCTGGTAAAGAAATACGAAGTGGTATTTTCTATGAAACAGTACGTATGATCGAAAAACTAGAAGAAGGCTTAGCAAAGATTGAAGACAATATCATTTCAAATCAGATCGCGTATGAAGATAGTGACGATGACGCAAAAGAAGTGATTATTCGTTTTCTAAATCAATTGCGCTTGGACAAAGAACTTATTGGGTATGCTGAAAAAGCGAATGCTAGATTTAGTATCCGAGTTAGCCTGTTTTTTAGAGTCGTTGCTGATGAGTTTCAAGTTTTCTATATTGATGGTGATGATTGGACGAAGTATGATCTTCCCCTTGAGCAAATTTTTGCATGTATTGCTAAGTATCGCTACGAATTAAAATCACGATATAAGATAAACAAGGATGAATTACTCGAGTGTAATCAGCGACATATTAGCTTTGTAAAAATATTTAATAAAATAATTAAAAGAGCGAAAAAAGTTTATGTTTTAAATTTAATGATTGAAATATCACCAAATTTTTTAATTGGTCAATCATTGTGGGATAAAAAAGCAGTAGAGGATGTATTAGATGCTTTGGGGTGGAGTTATAAGGAAATTGTTACGCAACTTTATGGATATGCTCATTTTGTCAATACATTCATGGGCGTTAATGAAAGCCTGAATTTTCATCTCGTGTTTATTTTAAAACATGATGTTGTTTTTGATTCTAAGGAGGTTGCTGAACAGATTAAGAGAATTCTTAATCAGCACTTGAATAAGCGGAATGATTATAACCCATTAAATAAATATGAAATAACAGTTAAAAACTTGAATGAGCGTATAAAGCACCAATTTAAACAAAGGGCTGTTACTGATGTATTGGGATGTAGACCCCAAAAAAAACTAGAAGATTTTAATTTTTGGTATTTATATTTATTTACATATTCAACGTTTTTCATTTCAACAGATCGGGAGAAATTCAAGTATACATCCTTTGATATTTATGACCTTGGGTATAAAATTTCAGGGTTGTTCTATGAAATTAAAAAGCCTGGTCCTGAATACAGACCTGCATATAGCAAAGAACCTATTAAAGAATCTAGTCTTATATCGCTGTATGGTGAGTTGGAAGGGGATAGAGCTTGGGCAAAAGCGCTTTATCGGCTAGATAATAAAAAAGAGTATTTGGGGCTTTGTCACATTTATGACGAGCAAAAACATTTTTTTCAGTTTGAGAGAAATTCAAGTGAACGTCTTAAGTATTTGGAATTGTTTATTCAATATTTAAAGCAGGAAAAAATTCCAGCAATAAGTAACATAGATAAGGAACTTGAACATATTATTCGGTTTCCTGAAAGGAATCTGTCATTAAGTGAAAAACTTGCTTTGATTGTATTGCTCGATCATGAGCTAAATCAGAGCAATAAAGATAATTTGGCTAAAATACTTAAATCTACACTTAGTCCTAATATTGAAGTGTTTTTGAAAGAATTTAAAAATGATCGAAATGTTAATAAATTATTGAGTTACGAAGTTTTTTCATTTGCTTTTTATAGACATTTACATAAATTCATCTGTGATTTTAAAAATAAATTACATGAATGTGATATTGCGATAGAGCAAGTAAAAAGGTCAGCCAAGAGAGAAAAAAATGATAAATCTATAAATCAGTATTTGCGCTACCAGTTTAAGCAGAATGTTGATGTTTATCGGTTCAAAATGACTTGCAAGATTGACATCCAAGAAATACCTGAGGCTTTACTGATAACAGTCTTTAGCGAGATATGGACAACATTCATAAAGGATGTGAAAAGAAAGCCCAATATTATTGGTCAACTTCTTGTAGCACATGTTGGGGTGTATGTCTCTTTGATAGAGCCTATCATAGACGTTACATTGATCTTTAACTCTGAAAATATTGGTGATTTAGAATTTAGTACACCTGATAAGATTAATGAGACTTGGAGAAATTATTTAACGGAAGAAACAAAATCCCAATTAATCCGTAAACTTCAAAAAAGAGAGATCAACATAAATCAGGCAGAAAACACGGTGGCAGTTGATTATGAAGGCTTACTCAATAATTTGATTCTCGAATCAACTGAAATACCTCTAGTTATGGAAAAGAGAAATCGTCAAGGTGATTACTCATTGTGTGATTATAAAGATAAAAAATATAAACTTAAGTTTATTAGATTGCTTGCAAAATATTATTCAAATTATAGCCTTATGAAACGAGGTTCGATAAAAGGAAGTGAAAAAAATTTGAATTTATTGCTTAAAGGACGATTAATTCAACCTATACAGCAGAATATTCCAAAGCGGATTAAACCCGTAATTGATGAGAGCGAAGATAGTTAAAAGTGACTTAATTCACGCTTCCATATCCTCTATAAAAATAATGAATTCTGTAAAGTTTTTACTATTTGCTATAGAAGTATAAATTATGAACAGGATGAGATAGCTTTGATCTAGTTCATTCTTAAAACAAGTAGGATATGTATATAATCTATTATTATCTAATCTATTATTGATAATTATCTATATCTAATATTAAATCATATCAATCATTTAAGGTACTAATCTACTTACTACGTTCACTTAACCCATAAAGTATTTAGATCAATCAATAACCTTCATCATCGAAGAAATGATGAAGGTATTTTTATTATAAAAATATCAAACCCTAAATTAAAAAAATACAGATCAGTCACTCCTATGTAATTTACTTACCTAGGACACAAACATGACTGAAGCACAAACATTACTTGCCATTGAAAACTTCATGAAACGAGTGATTAAACCAAATTATTATTGGCGTGATTTTGAAGAAGACTTTGATGAACTGCTCCATGATGCGGATGCAATCTATAATCCTCGCTACCAATACGCATCTTTGGTACAGGCTTACTTTGATTTATTGCCTGAGCGATTGAAATATAGAAAACGTAACCTATTTGATAGCTGTCATGAATTTGGAGAATACCAATTTGACCTTCAAGATCAACATGAAGATTCTATTCGTAGCTTGAGACAAAAAAACAAACGTAATCAAAAAAACTTAGAAAAGTATTTTTTAAAATTAATTCAATGCCATTGCAAGCTTTTGTTGGTAAGAGTTGATTTGCACTATTCCACAGATGTTTGTCCAAGCATAAAACAATTTGATCAAGATATTAAAAAGTTAGTTAAACGAATTCAGGACAAGGATACGATCTTTAATGGGCAGGTAGGGTATGCGTATAGGCTTGAACAAGGCGGAAAGAGTAGAGCTTACCACTGCCATTTACTGGTGATCTACAATGGCTCTAAACGTTATAGGGATAGTCATCTAGCACAAGAGATTGGGACACTATGGCAAGATAGAATAACCAGTGGTGACGGAGCATATTACATTTGTAATACTGCTAAGAATAAACGCGAATATCAGCAGGCAGGTAGGCTAGGTATAGGAATGATTGAACGAGGTGATGCTAGAGCGGAATATAATGCATTAATGGCGATAGGCTATTTGGCTACACCTGAAAAAGACAATCAGTACTTAAGAGGTAAGTTATCAGGTATGCGAGAGTTTGGGAAGGGACAGGTTAAGAAAGATCAGCGTAGACGTAGAAGTCGATCCCAAAAAATTATAGCGATACATCATTAACATGAAGATTGAATGTTCCTTTTCATCTTTGCATTCAAAACCATAGGCTTATCCATCGGTAAGCCTTTTTTCATTTTATCAGGTATATTCTATGATTCTTACATGCCCATACTGCAATTCTGAAAACGTTACACGTGAATCGACACAGGCAACCAGTAATAACAACTTGTCATCAATGGCGGGTGCAGGGATTGGCGCAAGCATCTCTAAACATTTGCCGACACCATTTTCACCACTGTTAGGTGGATTAGCAGGAGCGATGATTGGTGGTTTGATTGATAGCTTTGTACAGCCGTCACAACCAAAACAGACGGTTAGATATTTCCACTGTCACCATTGCCAACAGAATTTCCAGTAAGAATAATTGCCTAGGCGATTGTGATTGTTGAGGTGTTAAAAAATAAGGGAGTTAGTTCCCTTATTTTTTGGTTTAAATCCTTGTATTTTATAAACCGTAATTGCATCCTTCACTCGGTGTTGAATATTCTTCATCCCAACCCAATGAAAACACAGGGCGATTCATTGATGTAGCTTTGTTCTTTTTGACATATTCAGAACTCATTTGGACATTGAGATTGTGAAGACTTCCATCCATAACACGAAATGAATAGGTTGAATTATATTGAGTGTCTAGGATATCAAAACATCCTTCTTTAAGTTTTCCTATCGCTGTCTTCAATGTATCTTTACCAATGGTAATGGTTTGACCACGTGTTTTGATGGAGGTGGTAGATGGTTTGTTATTCATTTGAGATATACCAAACTTACTTAAGCCCCGTTGACCATAACTGGCACTAATTGAGTAATTCGGTTTTTCCCAATAACTATAAGTTGTATTCCCACTGGTTGGTTTGCCTAATTTGGCGATCAAGGTGGTTTGATTGTCTTTAGGGGTAATTTGCTTGCCTGCAAAAGTAATCACTGGTTCACTTGCAATCGTCAACGTAGATACAGCCAATAATGCGACACATAGAAGTTTTTTCATTTATTTTTTTCCTTGAATTTAGAGTGATATGTATAAGCTGTAGAACAAAAAAAGCTTCACACATCAAAGTATTCAGTTTATAAAAAGATCGGGTTGAGAGAATGACTATCTGCGTACCAAACGCATGGGGAGGTCACGTGTTAAATAACTTTTTTGTCCAAATGCCGTTTCGTATGCCCAATACCATTCCATCTTATCGTACTGAAAATACTTTAAATTTTGAGCTTCACGCTTATCTGGAACAAAGATGGTGCTACTTCTTAACGTATCCTTGGGGTCATAGCGTTCAGGGTTAGGTGGAAAAATCGTGGTGTTGATTGCGGGTTGCCAGCATTCGCTATCCAGTGATAGCAACTCATCAATGCTTGGTAAACGCCAGTTTGGTGCATATTGACTGATATATGACTTGGCACTTGAATTGGAGAAATCGAGTATTTCACCAGTACAAGCACGACCATTCCATTGTTCCCCAGCAAGACAGCGTTGCCAAATTAAACCTGTTTTCAGATCTTTGACTTCTCGCCCTGCGTTTAAAAGCTGATAACGGCTATTTGGGGTAATTGAAGGTTGTTTACTATCACACTCTTGAGCGAAAACAGAACTGCTCAAGAATAGACTGCTAAGTAATAAGGGCTGAACGATGTAGATTTTGATCATTTGAATTATCCAAAGGTTTTAAGTGAAAATGAATCATCTCGAACGCAGTGTTAATGCACCAATGAATAGCAAGATCAGAACTCCACCAATAAATTTACCCACTGATGGAAAAAGCATTGCTGGCCAAACTAAGCCTTGACCGATATTGAACATAAACGGCTTATAGCTATATTGCCCCCAAAAATGTTGATAGACTGCGAAGAAGAAACCAATGGTCAGATAGCCACCAATTAAAGCTGTTTTAATACTTGAATTCATTTTTTACCCCCACCTACAGCAAAGTTAACCAGTAACATAAATAGACCCAGTAAAATCATAAAACCAATAAAGGGTAAGCCTAGAAATGCTACGATGATGATGACAACGATAATGCCTGCAATGACACGCATGACTTATTCCCTCATACACTGAAGACTGCTTTGTACCATGTCGTTTTGGAAGGACTCGGTTTGGCTCAGGGTGTAGAGGTTATTTTTGAAACCATCTTCCCCATATTTGCCTTCAAGTTTTTTATAGACGCATTTACAGACAGAGCGTTCCATACCTGTAGACTGACATCCTCCGAGAAATTCTCGTTCAGCCTGACTGGCACAGCCCAGTATCATGAGTGAACAACCCATGATTAAAATAGATGTGTGAATTTTCATCATTACCCCTAATTTATTGTTTTTGCTTATTTAAGAGTTGATCATCTCAACGGTAGTTCGAATTAAAAAGACAAAGGTGTCCTATTCCAAGGACAAGTAAGTCTTAGATTGAATGTCTGTTGAATGAAAAACTAAGTGCTATGCCAAATGCAGGGCAACAAACTTATAGGGCTTTAGAGAAAAGAGTAAAGAAAGATAATGCTTAGTCATGGTAATGACTCCTTTGGGTATAAAGAAGTTTCACCAGATTACTGTCAAATAATGGTGGCGAAACGAAAAGGGGTTGACAGACTGATACCCAAAAAGATCAGCACACCCGAAGGTGTCCCCCTCCCGTTCCACCGCAGAGGGGGAGACGCAGGGTAGCCCACCAAAAAGTGAAACTTTTTAGCGTGCTTTGGGTAAACGGTCTGTCAAAACCGACTGACAATGTAGGTCAGCAGGCAAAGGATAATCTGACGGTAGGGCTTAGTCAATGCCACATTTCAAAAGTGGGAAGCACTTTTTGAAGAATGGAATTGTATTAAGTACCTAATTAATTTACATGAATTAAGATGAAATAATGATAGTTGATTTTTTATTAAGCTTAAATGTAAGCAACTTAATATTGAGTCGCTTTAACGTATCTTGTAGATCTTGAGCCAACTCTTGATCATAAGGTAGTACAAGAGTTCTTTGGCATTCATTGGATACGCCATGAACCATTAATTGACCTATAGCAGTATATATATTAGTACGGTTTGAGTTTGTTTTGACTTCATATACTTCAACAAGGTTATTATCAATGGCAACCCCTAGATCAATATACAAATTTTTCACCAAATGGCTTTTATCTGGAAGTGAATTTGCACTGCGCCATTTATAAACCGCATCGACAATTTCTCCATGCCTTGAAATATAATCAATTTCTTCTGAACGCTTTCCTTGGCGTTGCCCATGTGATTCTGAATAGAAATCAGAAAATTCTTTTTTCTTTTTTTGAAATTCTGGTGATGTTAATTCACCATCACGTACCGCTTGTTTGAAATTTGCAATATTGTTGATATAGAAGATAGCAGGTTGAGTAACGGCTATACCTTGAACAGGCATAACCACGATTCCTTCTTTAACATTACCTAATGAATCTAAAACTTCAATAGGTTGCTGATTACTCCATGCTAAAAATGCTTCTTTACCAACGCCTTCCGTTCCACCACCGACGCGACCTGAATGCATTAAATAGACGGAACCAGTTTCACTATCACGTGCAAAGAAGCCTGCAATTCTATCATTACGACCTTTATATACCGTATTAATCTCTACTGAAATATCTAGACTTGAACTATTACTAAGTAAACCAAACCAGTTTAAACGACGTGGATTAAGAACATCCTTTCCATTATGATCTGTTGACCAGAACCAATAAGTTCCATCAGATTGCACTTGTGCATCAAATACAGTACCACCAGGATAGCCAATATTTTTTTTAATTTCTTTTTTAAAATCACGGCGAATTGAACGCTCTAAATCCTGTTGTGCTTTATTAATTTCTTCTCTTGATTCGATGAGTGTAAACATAAAGTTAATCCATAGTCTTATTGTATAATGGTGAATAATAATCACAAAAAATCAAAATAATTTCAAATATATATTACCTAAGTGAATAATCAATTTCATTGGAGTAATTTAGTATGGCACATTTAATAGAACAAATGGCATACGTTGGGCAAACCCCTTGGCATGGCTTAGGCAACCAACTTTCTCAAAACCAACCGATTGAAGTATGGGCACAACAAGCAGGCATGGATTGGCGTATTGAATCCTCCGATGTCAGCTATATGGCACAAAACGAACGTGGGCAAAGCATTATCATGCCCTATGAAGAGCAACGGGTTTTATACCGCTCAGACACCCATGCACCATTATCAGTGGTCAGTCAACGCTACCAAGAAGTTCAACCCAAACAGATTCTTGAATTCTATCGAGATTTGACTGAACAATCAGGTTTTGAATTGGAAACCGCAGGCGTTCTTAAAGGTGGCAAGAAGTTCTGGGCATTGGCGAGAACAGGACAAACTTCCTCACTCAAAGGCAAAGATGTGAGTAATGGCTACATACTCTTAGCCACCGCTTGTGATGGTACACTCGCCACCACTGCACAATTCACTTCAATCCGTGTGGTGTGTAACAATACTTTAGCTATTGCACTGAAAGGACAAAACAGTAGTACAGGCGTAGTCAAAGTACCACATAGCACCAAATTTGATGCAGATAAGATCAAACAACAGCTTGGCATTTCAATTCGTGCATGGGATGAACACAGCTATGAAATGAAACAACTGAGTCAACGCAAAGTGACCCAACAAGAAGCAGCTGCTTACTTTGATGCTGTATTTAACAATACCAATCTTAGTCAAGCAGAACAGGATGAAGGCATCATTCAGTTTTATCGCAATGTAGCGAATCAAACTGAGTCCACTAAAACTGAACTAGCCAAAACAGACTCAAGCAAAGCTGAACCGAATGGACGAGCTATGTCGAAAGTCATGACCATGTTCAATGGACATGGAAGAGGGGCAGAACTCAGTTCAGCCAAAGACACAGCCTATGGCTTACTGTGTTCCATCACCGAGTTTGCTGATCATGAACGTCGTGCCATGAGTCAAGATCACCGTCTTGATTCAGCTTGGTTCGGTGCAGGGGCAGGCTTGAAACAACGTGGTTTAGAACAAGCATTAAGGATGATTGTTTAATAGCCTAAGTAGCCCAACTGATTCAATACCACATTTTAATATTTTAAATTAATTAAGCAAATCAAAGCTGTGTCTACGGACACAGCTTTTTTTATGCCCAAATTTTAAAAAAATACCAGAGGAATACTTATATGCAATCTATTACCCCGTTAACTCCATCCCCACATCTCAATCGTGCTACACAACCTTTTATTGCCCCGAAATTCTTTACCGCCAAACGCTTAGTGAATACAAAACATATGAGCCAAGCAGAATGGCTAGAGGTTCGAAGACAAGGTATAGGCAGTAGTGATTGTGCAGCAGCGTGTGGACTCAATCCCTATATGTCGATGCTAGAACTTTGGATGATCAAAACAGGACGCATCCAACAAAACATTGAAGATGAAAGTGAAGGACATGCACCCCTATATTGGGGCAAACGTCTTGAACCTCTAGTTGCTGAATACTACAGCATGCACACCAACAACAAAGTCCGTCGCATCAATGCTGTTCTACAACATCCCGAAGCTGACAAATACTTTATGTTGGCAAACTTAGATTACTCAGTAGTCGGAAGTGATGAAGTCCAAGTCTTAGAATGCAAAACCGCAGGGGAATACGGCGCAAAACTTTGGCGAGATGGTGTGCCTTTATACGTGCTGTGCCAAGTCCAACACCAATTGGCGGTGACAGGTAAGAAAGCAGCACATATCTGTGTACTGATCTGTGGGCATGAAACCCGAATCTTTAAAGTGACCCGTTCAGAATCGGTGATCCAACATATCATCAATGCCGAACGTTACTTCTGGGAATGTGTAGAAAATGATACCCCACCTGATGCAGATGCCAGTGAATCCGCAGGCAAAGCACTACAACTACTATATCCCGAGCATATCCCACTCAGTACCACTGACTTGTCCGAGGATGAACAAGCCAATCAACAGTTTGAACAATTGCTTCAAGCGCGTAACCAAATTGAAAAGCATCAACAAAACTTTGATCAGCTTAAACATCAACTACAAGCTAAGATGCAAAATGTAGAACGAGCAACATTCACCAATGGTTCGGTGACGTGGAAAAAGTCTAAGGACTCTATCAGCTTAGATAGCAAGGCATTACTCAAACAACACCCTGAATATCTCAGGCAATTTCCACACAACAAGCAAGGCTCACGACGTTTCAATATCTACAGCAACGATGATTGAAACAAAATTAGCCTAAGCAACATAGATCTTCAGCAAAACTCAAATGACAAAAACCGCTCCCCGCCCTCTACTAAAAAGCAGAGGGCAAAACGGTCGCGGTTTTCGTTGCTAAAAATTTATTTAATTGAATTATTCATTTATGGAACTGTATCTCGTTCATATAGGACGCAATTCTGTAAAAAAATAAATATGAGGAACATATCATGATCAAAGGTTTAGCAATTACACCGCCAATACTTGGACGAATCAGTATAGGGAAAATTGTCGAAAAGAACGGAAAACGACTCCCTGAGAAGGACGATCAATTCACCATCACCTCGCAAATCCAAAATAAGGACGGATGGGTAAAACACCCACTTGATGAACAACTTCGAGCGAATCAGCAACAAAATCAGCAACCAAGCCAAAACCAAAGTCAAAACCCAAAACTTCGTTCAATCCCAGTACGGATGATCTTTAATGATCCTGAACTGAACCTACGTGCCGAGTACACCTTATTCGACCGACAGACTGGACGACCTATATGTATTGGCAATGGTGAAACATGTCAACGCCTCACCAATCAAGGAGTAGAACAACATCCATGCCCATCACCTGATCTATGTCCTTTAGCAAAAGGAGGGAACTGTAAACCTTTCGGGCGATTGCATGTCAATTTAGATGAATCGGATGAACTCGGTACATTTATCTTTAGGACGACGGGCTTTAATAGTATTCGCACGCTATCAGCACGACTCAGTTACTACCATGCTGCATCGAATGGTTTACTTTCATGTCTGCCACTGCAATTGACGCTTCGAGGCAAATCCACGACACAAAGCTATCGTACCCCTGTGTACTACGTGGATTTAACTTTACGTGATGGATTTAATTTGCAACAGGCTATTCAGATGGCGCAAGAGATTGATCAGCAAAGTAAGCAGAGTGGTTTTAATCAAAGTGCTTTAGATCAGATGGCAAGACAAGGCTTTGCCAATGCACGGGCTGAGGTGAATGGTGAGGAGGGATTGGATTTAGTGGAGGAGTTTTACAGTGAAGAGAATTCAGATACTGAATCAAATTCTACTGAACAGTTTCAACTTGAAACTACGGCTAGAGACAAAAATAAGCCTAAGCTGAATCAAGGTGAGGGATTTGTACAGGATATTCAGCAGGGATTGCAGGGAAGTGTGAGGGCAGTGAATTAGATTATAGAAATTAAAGGACGTCTAGAGTTAATAAATTTAAAGAAGGGGGGAGCTTATGCTCCCAAATTTAACCTTTTTTTTTTGTTAAAATGAAATTTCATGTATATTAAGTACGAAGTAAAATTTATAAATAATAGGGTCTTATATGACTGAGGAACTGCCTGATAGTGCAATTTCATCTTGGGGAGGATTTGTCTATCAAGGTAAGATAGCACTTTATCATTCTATTAAGCTTTTATTGGATGAAAGCTTCGATGGAAAAGAAATCAAGAAATTTGCTTTACAGTTAGATAGTACTGATGACTTTGCCATTTATTCGGATGGTATTGCAATATCGGTTCATCAAGTTAAGGCTAAGGCATCCCCTTATAGATCAGCATTTGAAAAAGCACTAAATAAGTCATCAAAAATATGTATAGATTGTTGCCCTAATACAAAAAGATATTTCCATATCGCTAATGGAATTGATGATTCTAGTGATTATGAAAATGAGAAAAAAGCAATAGTTGAATTTTATAAATATGATGAAGAATCTTATTGTAAATTAGATCGAATTGAGGGGGCAATTAAAGAAAAAATAGAAGAATATTTGAATAAAAATTCTTTGGAAAACTCTTTGCAACTTGTAGAGCAGAAATATCATTATTTATCAGAAATGATTACTTCAAAAGTTATTGAAATTCATTCCTTGATCCATCAGGGAACAAGTCAGAATAGAGCGGCTTATGAAAATACAATTGAAAGTGATTTAATTTTAGAAATCTTAATTACAGACTTTAATTTAGTACAGGATCTTCCATATGAGATGAGAAGGTTGCGAAATCTTTTTGCTGATACTTTGGAAAATTATGTATGTGAGAGTAATGAATATTTTACAATACAACAAATAGGCTTATTTAATGAGGTTTTTAAGCATATTTATAAAATGGATGATGCTGAGTTAGAATATATAAAACAATCTATCCGCTTATCATCTTCTGATCAAATAAGGAGTGATGATGTAAGTACTTATGCTGAAATCATTACTGATATCTCAGCTAGTATTGTATTAGTTGATCTTCCTCATTATTCTAAAGAGTTAAAAAAATACTTACCTACAGCCTTGAAATTGCAAGATAGACGTGCTGAATCATTTAAAACTAAATTGATAGAACAACTTCGTAGTAATAATTTATTAGTAAAAATTTTATATGAGTACAATATTTTAATATCAGGTAGTGAAGTTCACAAAAATATTGAAATTAATGCTTATAATGACAATGTAACACGAATCACTATTGATGATATTGAGGTTGAAAATCATATATTAAAAGAGCTTCCAGTAAAAGTAATTTGTACCAATACAGCGCAAAGCGAGTTAAATAATGCTTAAAAAAATTATGCATGAAGCTGTGAAAGATTCAGGGTTTATTTTAGAAAAGTCTTCAGATAATACAAATTTTTTCATTAAAGAAAATGGTGGAGCTCAAAGGTACTTAATTGTACATGTCTTAGATCAGCTATTGTCTGTTGAAAGTATTCATGAGCTAATCAATGAATCTCTTCCAGATGAAATGCAAAAGCAACCTGCTTTTAAGAAAAATTGTGATTTAATTATTATTTACAAAGTTAATTTTTTAAATGATTTTAATGAAATTGAAGAACAAGTTTTAGAAATAGAAGAAAACCCTTTTTACTTCAAAAAATATTTTTTTTATTATTCAGATGCTGAAGAAAAACTACTTCTTGGAAAAAGTTATGAGGATTTTAAGAGTCAAATTAAGAAAATGGATGAGTTTGATGAGTACAAAAAAGATCCTCTAAAACCTTCATTCCATAGTTTGGTTACAAGATTGTTTATTAAATTTCCATTTCTAGAAATTCCAAAATTTAGTAAATCATTTCAAAATTTGTTTGATAGTGTAAGTGAAAAAGTAAGTGCTGAAAATTTAGTCAAAACCTATGATTTGATTGGAAAATATGAAGCAGATAGTATTGATGAAGTTATAGCGGAGTTATTAAGTGAAGAATTGGAAAATATCAAAGCTTCAGATTCAAGCATTTAAAGCATTTACAAATATAGAATTTGATTTCAATAAGTCTTCATTGATTACTTTAGAAGGTCCAAATGGGTATGGTAAAACATCTACTTTTGATGCTATTGAATTGTTATTTACAGGAAAAATATCTAGAATATCAGATCTTTATAAACTTGTGATGGTTGAGACAAAAAAGAAGTTCAAAGATAATCTATATTGGAACAAAAAAAGTGGTGAGGTTGATTTAAAAATTAAAGTAGAGTTGATGAATGATCATGATGATGAAAAACTGTTTTTTGTTAGAATGGGGTTTGTCAATGATTTAAAAGTCGAAATTAATAATAAAGCTAATAATTTTGATATTTTTAGTTTATATAAATTAGATGATTTTAACTCTGAACCTACTGAGAATAAGTTAGAAAATAATTTTTTTGAACAGTTTTTTGGTGAAAGTTTTTGTTCTAACTATTCAATGTTAAATTATTTACACCAAGGTCAAAGTCAATTTATTTTTTCGAAAAAAATCACTGATCGTAAGAAGGCTTTGGAAGAATTAATAAAAACAACCGAAATAAAGAAGCATATTGATGTTTGTAATAAGACCGAAATTAAACTAACGAAACTGGCTAAAGAAAAAAAGATAGAAATTGATGAGATAGATGCTAAGTTAAAAAATATCTTGGAAAAAAATATTTCTCAAAGTGAATATGATGTTACATATAAAAAAATATCTACACAAAGAACATCTCCTAAATGGGATGATGAAGAAATTTTTTTACAAGAGGCTGATGTAAATTATAATAACTTTATAAAAGAAATTGAGTTGTTAATAGAGTGTTGTAAAAGAAAAGAAGATATACGCATAAGAAATCAAAATTCGGCTATTGAAAAATTTATCATCGATAATGATAGTTCTTTGTTGTTGCTTGTATCTATAGGGAAGTATATAAGTAAGTTTGAAAATCTTCAATTAGTTAATAAAAAACTCTCAGAGATTGATCAAATTCTAATAATATTAGATAAGGATTTTAATGCTATTTCTCAAGAGGAAATAACAAAGTTAAGTTCTTTAGGGGTGGTTATTTCAGATAAACTTCAAGAAACTATTATTGAAAAAGATAATAAATTAGCATTACTCTCAGAAAGAAAAGTTAAGTTATTAGAACTCAATAAAATGCGAGAGGATTTGTTTGAAAAACATAAACAAAGTTTTGGTGAGGATAGCACTATATGCGCTTTATGTGGGGTAGATTGGGAAAGTGTAGAAAAACTTATTGAAAATATAAGGTTGATTTCAGAGTTATATGTAAAAGAAATTGGAAGTTCAACAGAAGATCTAAGTAAGGTTTATCTGATGATTTCTTCTGAGCTAAGTTTGATTAAAGAGCTATATATAAAAGAAAAAGATGCTTTTTTAAAAGATTTTAATATTAATTTGTTCACCAAATTAAATGTAAACCAAAACTTTTTTGAAACCTTGAATAGTTTGAGTTCTCGTCTTGAAAAAATGGCTATAAGTTATTCTTCTGAATATACAGATGATGATATTGAATTGAAAATTAGAAAAGATAAAATTATCTCTAATTTAAGAGATTTAAAAAAAATAGAAGGAGATGTTCTACCTATAGGATGGGAGGAGGCTATAAGTGTAACTTTTGAAAAGAATAAAGATTTTTATGATTTACTGGAAGATGATTTAAATCATAAGAAAAATTATGTAAATAAAAAGTTTAAAGAGTTTAAGGATTCTGAACTTCAGCAGACGAAAAAATTGTTAAAAGAAAAGAGTGACTTATATAATGCAAACTTAAATGCAAAAGCTAAAATAATTAGGTTGAAAAAAACACTAACTGAAACTGAACGTGATTACTCTTCAAGAATTATCGCTAATATTGAATTAATATTTCATATCTATAGTGGGCGCTTAATACAAAATTATCAACGTGGTCTAGGACTGTTTATAGACTATGCAGAAGGGCAGCAGATTCGCTTCTGTACTGCGGAAAGTTCTGATCATGATGCGACACTAGCAATGAGTTCTGGTCAATTGGCTGCATTGAGTCTAGCTTTTTTCTTATCATTAAATAGAGTTTATTCCGAGAACTCTTTAGTGTTAATTGATGATCCTGTGCAATCGTTAGATGAAATCAATATTGCCTCTTTAACTGACTTATTACGTTGTGAGTTAAAAGATAGACAGTTAATCATTTCCTCACACGAAGATGATATTTCTAGATATATGAGATATCGCTTCGAACGGGCTGGTTTATCTCAGGTATCGATTCATATGCAGAACCATAATACAGATAATGTAATTCAAAGAAACTAAAAAACTAAATTGAATAGTGTGTCAGAAGTTGTCGTACTCTTATCTGCTATGGAGTAAAAGTTTAGTGTTCTGTTGGTTGTAAATGGTAAGCTATGCCAATTGCTGAATTTGTAATTTTGGGATTATGTAATGCCTACTTTAAAGTGGATAGGAAAAGAAGCTGTTGAAAAGCATCATAAAGAAGTTCCTTATCGATTATTGGAACCTGTAGCCGAACTTTCATGTGGGAATGAACAGAGTGGTAATCTGTTGGTGCAAGGTGACAATCTCCATGCGTTAAAAGCACTACTACCACGTTATGCAGGAAAGGTAAAATGTATTTATATTGACCCCCCTTACAATACAGGTAATGAAAAATGGGCGTATAACGATAACGTAAATAGTCCAGAAATTCGTAAATGGTTAGGTGAGGTAGTAGGTAAAGAGGGTGAAACATTAGATAGACATGATCGGTGGTTATGTATGATGTACCCTCGACTATTATTATTAAGAAAATTATTGTCTGATGATGGGATTGTCTTTATCTCGATTGGTGATGATGAATTAGGTCATTTAATTTTAATGATGGATGAGATATTTGGTAAAAATAATCAAATAGCAAATTTTGTATGGAAAAGTAGAGCAAAACCTTCCAATACTGGCGAAGCAAAATTAAAGCCTCAAAATGATGCAGAGTACATTGTAGCTTACTGTAAAAAGAATAAACCTAAATTTAATTTAATAAATTCAGGAGTAGCTCGTAGCTATCCGCATACTGATATAGATGGAAATTATCGATTACAAACAATTCTGAAATCCAATCGGGGGGAAAATAAGCGTGAAACGATGCAGTTTTCTTTAGCTGGATATACCCCTCCTCCAACAAAACGATGGCAAGCAGGTTTTGATACAGTGAGTGATTTGTATAACAGAAATCGTATAACATTTCAGACTGGTGAGCCTATGTTGAAGTATTACGAACATGAAGAAGCTGAAGAATTTAAGCCTTTTTACTGCTTTGTAGGTACTTCAAATAGTGGAACAGCTGAAAGTGGAAAAAAAGTTCTAAACAATATATTAGGATTAGAGCACGGATTTGATACGGTTAAACCTACTAGCATAATAGAATATCTTTTAGAAAGAGTTTTAGGTAAGCAAGATATAGTTTTAGATAGCTTCGCAGGATCGGGTACAACAGCTCATGCTGTACTCAACCTGAATAAAAAAGATCAAGGTAATCGAAAATTTATTTTAATTGAAATGAATGAGGAGATTGCTAAATCTGTGACTATGCCTAGGATTAAGAAGGTGATTAATGGTTACCAGTACAAAGGTAAATCGAAAGATATTCTGTTTTCTCAGATGTTAAGAGGTGGTCCCACTTGTTTGAACAACTAAAAGCGTATTTATAAGTGATATTCCGCTCTAGTTAAGCCACCTTGTTTTGTTGGGGTAGCTGATCATAGTAAAACTCATTTGGTGTCATTTTGTCTAGACTCGAATGAGGTCGTTTCAAATTATAAAACTCAAAATATGCACTTAATTGCTTTTTCGCATCTGTGACACTGCTATAAGCTTTGAGATACACCTCTTCATATTTAACGCTCCGCCATAATCGTTCAACCATCACATTATCTACCCATCGACCTTTACCATCCATACTGATTTGAATGCCATTTGATTTCAATACATCAATAAATGCATCACTGGTAAACTGGCTGCCTTGGTCTGTATTAAATATTTCAGGTCGACCATATTTTTCAATCGCTTCATTTAAAGCCGAAATACAAAAATCCACCTCCATACTAATCGATACCCTATGCGCAAGTACCTTGCGGCTATGCCAATCAATCACAGCACATAAATAAACAAAGCCTTTTGCCATAGGGATATACGTTATATCCGTAGACCACACTTGATTACTGCGCTGAATAGCCAACCCTTTGAGCAGATATGGATATTTACGGTGAGCTTGATTAGCCTGGCTTAAATTTGGTTTGCAATATAACGCCTGAATACCCATTTTCTTCATTAAAGTACGTGTATGACGTCGTCCTATATGATGTCCTTGACGATTCAACAAATCACGCATCATACGACTGCCTGCAAAAGGATATTGCATATGTAATTCATCAATACATCGCATCAGCTTCAGATCTGATGCACTCACAGGTTTTGGGCGATAGTAATAACAACCACGGGAGACTTTCAGCAGCTTAGCTTGCTTAGATACTGAAATCTGAAGTGAGTCGTCGATTAACTTTTGTGGTTGAAGCGGCCCAGTTTCTTCAACACACCTTCTAAAAAATCAATTTCTAATGCCTGCTCACCGATTTTTGCATGTAGTTTTTTTAGATCGATGGGTGGTTCTGTTGGAGCTTTTGATTGATCGAAAGCTTGCGAGGAAGCTGAGATCAATTGATTTTTCCAGTCAATAATTTGGTTTTGATGAACATCAAACTCAGCACTCAATTCAGCAAGTGTTTTTTCTGCTTTAATCGCAGCAAGTGCTACCTTAGCTTTAAAATCATTTGAATGATTTCTTCTTGGTCTACGTGCCATAAAATACTCCATATATTGATGTTTATAACATCATTTGAGGAGCAGAATATCACTTATAGGAGTTGTTCAAATTTACGGATCCATCTCTGTTAAATTTTAAGTCATTATTGAAAGCAAATGAAATTTTAGAGAATGTTGAGAGTGTTAAAGAATTAAATAAAGAAAATTACAGTTCAATTAAAGTAGAGATGAACGAAAATTATTTGGAAGTTGTTGGCGAAACAACCATAGTAAACCATACAGAGGGTATTTATGGTAATTTCCAATTTTTTAAGCTTTCACAAGAACCTTTGTTTGATCCAAGTGGCTATATACGCGCAGATGTTTCATTCTCTCAATTAGCTGAATTTGTATGGTTTTCTGAAACAGGAACGGGTTATGTAGGAAAAGCAGACTCTCCTTTACTAGGGGTATTTGAAGGTCGTGCTATATATTTACTTTATAACGGAATCCTAAAAGACCTTACAGATCAAGGTGGAAACATTCTTACTATGCAAGTATATGATGTTCTTCCAAAGTTTGATGGAGCTAAAGTGATTTATGCAGCTGCCAATCGTTTAGGTATTAAAGCTAAACGCAAAAATATTATATTTAAACAAACACCTTATGCTTTAGAGGTTTAAGTCATGACTGCATATATTGCTAAAGAATATCAAGATCAAGTGTTAGAGAGTGTAAAAGCATATTTTCAAGCCTGTCATGAGTTTACAAATGCATCTACAGCATTTTATGTGACTACAGAGCGATTGTGGGATAAGGGGCAAACCTATAATTCATTAAGTAGCTTTGCTCCTGATATGCCATATTTTTGCTTACGTGTTCCAACTGGTGGAGGAAAGACATGGTTGGCAAGTAAAAGTGTCACATTAGTTAATAAGCATTTTTTAAAAGTTTCTCAAAGTGTCGTTTTATGGTTGGTGCCAAGCAAGACGATACGTGAACAAACTATTACTGCTTTAAAAAATAAACAGCATCCATATTCATCAGCATTACGTGAAGCAGGTGAAGTCACAGTCATGGATATTGAAGAAGCAAAAAGCATTACTCGTTCAACGCTTTTAACTTCAACAGTTGTTATTGTTGCTACACGCCAAGCTTTTCAAGTAGAAGAAGAAGAAAGTAGAAAAGTTTATCAAAATAATGGTGCGCTAATGCATCATTTTGAGCATCTAACAGAGGAACAAATGATCCTAGACAAAATAATGGACAGCACGTCCCTCTAAAGATAACGTAACTTTAATCTTTGGAGATTCAAGAAATGGCTAAACGTTTTAGTCCCGAATTTAAACAGCAAGCGATTGATTATGCACTTTCAAACTCACACGAGTCTGTAGCTGCAATCGCCCAGAAATTAGGTGTGGGTTATTCAACATTAGATAAATGGATTCGTGAAACCAATCCGGCAGGTTCAAGCAAACGTCAACTTTCACCAGAACAACAGCGGATCGTGGAATTAGAGAAAGAAGTCAAACAGCTCAAGGAAGCCAATGACATCTTAAAAAAAGCGCATGTGTACTTTCTAACAGATCATGCCAAGAAAAGTACACGGTAATTCAAGATCTAGATATGAATGAAGTCACCGTATCTTCTGCCTGTAAATACCTAGGTGTCAGCACTTCAGGCTATTATGCCTGGCGAAAACGTCAAGCCAATACGGCACAGAAATATAATGACTTAAAAGCCGTATATTGGCAGCATCATGCACGATTGGGTGCACCTTCATTAGTACATGACATGCATGATTTAGGTTACAACATGAGCGAACGTACTATTGGAAGGATGCTAAAAAAGCTTGGTTTACGTAGCAGGATTGCGCGTAAATACAAGCATACGACTGATTCAACCCATCGTTTGCCTACAGCACCCAACTTGTTGGATCGCCAATTTACAGTTACTCAGCCTAATAAAGTCTGGACAACAGACATTACCTATATCCGCACTAAAGAAGGTTGGTTGTATTTATGTGTGATGCTAGATTTATTTAGCCGTCGTATCGTGGGGTGGCAAACCAGCCATCGAATAGACCGCCAGTTGGTGTGTGATACGTTTAACTATGCAATGGCTCGTCAGGGTTATCCAACTGGTGTTATGGTTCATTCGGACCAAGGCTCACAGTACTGTAGTCGTGATTTTAGAGCGCTGTTACTGAAAAATGATTGTACTCAGAGTATGTCTAGACGTGGAAACTGTTGGGATAATGCAGTGACTGAAAGCTTCTTTCATACATTAAAAGGTCATGTGGTACATGGCAGTGTGTTTTCGACTCGAAAAGAGGCGAATGCGGTCTTGTTTGATTATATTGAGATTTATTACAATCGGGTCAGAAGGCATTCTGCAAACGGCTGGTTAAGTCCAGAAGCCTTTGAACAGAAATATTTCAAGAATTTAGAGGGATCGATTGTCCACGATACTGTCTAGGATCAAAAAGTCAGAATTATTAACAGAGGGGGAAGTGAGTGATCTAATAGTTCCAAATTCTTTAGCTAACGTTCTTAGATTACATCGCCCTTTTATTATTGTTGATGAAGCACATAATAGTCGTACTGAACTTGCTTTTGATATGTTAGCTCGTTTTAAGCCAAGTGGCATTATGGAGCTTACAGCAACACCAGATACAGTGAGAACTCCAACAAATGTTTTACATAGCGTCTCTGCTGCTGAATTAAAAGCAGAACAAATGATTAAATTGCCGATTGTTTTAGAAACAGAATCAAATTGGCAACAATGCTTAGCATATGCGATTCATAAAAGAGAGTCTTTAGAACATATAGCGTTAGAAGAACAGAGACAGGGTTTTGAATATCTGAGACCGATAGTACTTATTCAGGCTGAAGCAAAAAGTAAAGTTCGTGAAACATTGGATATTTATGCTGTACTTAATGAACTTGAAAATAATCAGAATATTCCAAGAGAGCAGATCGCTCTTGCCACAGGAGATGAGAAAGAACTTGAAAAAATTACAGCAAAATATCCTAAAGGAATTTTAGATAAGGCTTGTAAAATTAAGTATGTAATTACTCAAAAGGCTTTAGCTGAGGGTTGGGATTGTCCATTTGCTTATATTTTAGTGAGTATGGCTTCTGTGCAATCAAGTACAGCAGTAGAGCAATTATTAGGGCGTATTCTTAGACAGCCAAATGCATCACATAGACAGAGTGAACAGTTAAATCAATCTTATGCTTATGTTGTATCAAAAAGTTTTTCTGACACAGCTGAAGCTTTAAGAGATAGCCTAGTTGAAGGGGCTGGTTTTGATACTAAAGAAGCGGCCGAATTTGTTAAAGCAGGTACGGGTGAGCAAGCTCGTTTGGACTTTGGAAATTCTAAAATTATTGTGAAACCAATAACAATTCCGTTAACTGAAAAGCCAGATTTAAAGTCTGTTACACCTACGGTAAAAAAGAAAGTAGAATGGAATAATAAAACCAATGAATTGACGATTATTACCCCGTTGACTAAAGAAGAGACTGTGGAACTAACGAAAACTGTTTCACAACTAGAGTCAGTGCAGCAGATTGAGAAAGGGGCTGAGGTTAGCCGTCAATCTATCGAATATTTTCAGACACCTGCGGAATTGGGTAAAGAGTTTAAAGTCCCACTACTAGCATTATCGGTTCAGGGCGAGCTTCAATTATTTGATGATCCAGAAGCTCTTGAATATCCTTGGAATTTAACAACAGTAGATGCAAAAGTTTTGCATGATGATATTTCAATTTTAAATTCAGCTTATGCTTCAAATGATTTTGGAACTTTAGATATTGATGAGACTAAAGGTAAGGTAAAAGTTACTTTTCTTCCAAAACTTCAGAGAGATTTAGGTTTGGTGTATAAACCTGAAAATTGGGATGAAGTCAAATTAGCAACTTGGTTATGTAAGAATATCTTAGAAGAATCATTAACTCATGAGGCTAAACGAAATTTTGTTCTTGCGTGGCTAAATGATTTGTTAAGTAAAGATGATTTTGATTTGGCTCGAACAAATACTCAGAAATATATAATTCGTCAGTTGATTGAAAAAAGAATTAATATTTTACGAAAGGAAGCTGTTAATGATGCTTACCAAAATTTCTTATTTGGCAATGATGAGCTTCATAAAATAACAGTCTCAAACGAACAAGAATATCAGTTTAATTTCCATCCAAATATTTATGCACCTTCTCGCGATGATAATGGTGAATACGGATATTATGCATTTAACAAACATTACTATGGCCGTATTGGGGCTTTTGATAGTGGTGAAGAGTTTGCTTGTGCATGTTGGTTGGATCAGCAAGCAGTTAAAGGAAATATTGAGTTTTGGGTGAGAAACTTAGTTCGTAAAGAAGGCTGTTCTTTTTACTTGCAAAAGGGAAATGGTCGCTTCTATCCAGATTTTATATGTAAACTACCTAATGGAAAAATTTTAGTGGTTGAATATAAAGGGGCTGATAAGTGGGAAGCTGCTAAGGATGATCGCCAAATTGGAGAGCTATGGACTAATTTATCAGAAGGACAATGTAAATTTATTATGATTAAAGATAAGCGCTTCGATATGATTGAGAGCTTGTTAAGCTAATTTAAGTAATAGTTGGGAGAGTACATGAAGTTAATTCATATCATTGATGCCGATCAAAATATGTGGATTGATGTTGATGTATTCTTTCAACAATCTGAAATGGAACTTACACAATGGCGTAGTCAAATAAGGGAGCAATATAAAAGGGATAAAACCAAGCCTCATTTTACATGTGCTTGGTGTCAATCACCTGTAACCCTCGCTAGACGTACAGATCACATGCAGATCAACACTTCAGCAACATTCTTTTTCAGACATATTCCTGAGTTGGAAAATAACCCAAACTTCAAGTGTCCTGTAAAACATATTAAACAGCTATCAGAGCAAGAAAAAACTGCTTTAAAGTATCAAATTGCGAAAGAAACTCAACAACATAAACTATTAAAAGAGAATATTTACAAGAGCCTGCAAGTGGATGAATCCTTTAGTGATATTCATATTCAGCAAGTCCGTAAAAGTATAGATTTGAAGCAATGGCGGAGACCAGATGTATCCGCGTTTTACAAGAAGCAATTAGTTGTTTTTGAAGGACAACTTTCTACAACTTTTTTGAATGTAATCATTGATCGTAAGATTTTTTATCAAGATAACAATGCTTGCTTACTGTGGATTTTTAATCATTTTGAACCAACAGAAAAAGCGAAGAAGCAGTCAATGCAAGATATTTACTACAACAATAATGCAAATGCATTTGTAGTGAATGATTATACAGCCGCTCAATCAGTTAAAACAAAAGTTTTTACTTTAGAGTGTCATTATTTAAAGCCTGAAATACAGAATAATCAAATCATTAATCAGTGGAATACTGAGTTCGTCGAATTTCAAAACTTAGTCCAGAACGAAGCTACAAAGCAAATATACTTTTTTGATTATGAAGCTGAATATCGAAAGTTAAAGCAAAAATTAGGCTTACGACATAGTTATTTACAAGAGAGTAAGAATCAAAAAGATAAACTAAAAGTTCAGAAATATATCGAATCACTAGAACAGGATGATCTTGACACACAAGTTCCATCAAAAACTAAATCTGAATTATTGGTCGAGTTTACTAAACTATGGATAAAAACTCATTATCTTACCGACAATCAATTCAACTATGAGTGGTTTTCTATTCGTAAAGAGCTTGAGCTAATGGGAATTAGTACTCCTAAATATCTTTTACATGCGCCCTATAAAACAGTGGTTAACTCAATTTTAAGTGCAAAATTTGGCTATGCTGTAGGTAATAATATTAACGATATGACTAGTGTGGCTCATAACTTGATGGAACATCATCCAGCTTACATTAAGCATTTCATGCTTACTTTAAAAGTGACTGGAAAACCTAATTTATTGAATGAGAGAGATAGTTCGGGTAAATGGAAAGAACGATATAAGAAATATGTGCATCAGTCAGAAGATGCCAAAATTTATAAACATGATTTAAATCAATTTATTGAGTTTTTAGTACCTGAGTTTGAAGGACGCTTGATTTCTTGGGGTGAAAGTAGTGAGTCTTTTTCTAATGGACAATTTGGTGGAGTGAACCAATAATGAAATACCAACCGCCTTATACCATCACTTCCAAAATCATTCATCTGATTGCACAGATCAGTGAGAATATAGGGCGTTTAACTGTTTTAGAGGAAATCCAAGATAGTCTGAAACTACGCAAAGCTAATCGTATCCGAACCATTCAAGGTTCACTTGCGATTGAAGGGAACACTTTAAGTACCGAGCAGATCACGGCGATCCTTAATGGTAAGACAGTGATTGCACCTCCAAAAGATGTACAGGAAGTGCGTAATGCCATTAAAGCCTATGAAGCCTTTCAGCAGTGGAAACCAAGTCAAGAATCCGACTTACTACATGCACATCAAATTTTAATGACTGGCTTGATTGATGAAGTTGGTCAATATCGTCATGGTGGTGTCGGTGTGATGTCAGGCGATCGAGTGGTGCATATGGCTCCACCTGCAAACCAAATTAATCGACTGATGGCTGATTTACTTGATTGGTTGAATGACAATGACATACATCCCCTGATTCAAAGTTCGGTCTTCCACTATGAGTTTGAATTTATTCATCCATTCGCAGACGGCAATGGTCGAATGGGAAGATTATGGCAAACATTGATTTTAAGCAGATGGAATCCAATCTTTGCAAATATTCCTGTTGAGAGTCTGATCTATCAAAATCAAAAAGCCTATTATGAGGCATTACAAACAAGTACAGATCGTACTGACTCTGCACCATTTATCGAATTCATTTTACAGATGATTTTAGATGCAATTCTCAGTTCAAATGACACCGCTCAAGAGAGCGATCATGCTACCGCTCAAGCTGTCGTACATGCTCATAACGAAATGAGTGATCAAGTACAACGGTTAATTTCAGTGATGAAGCAAAATGACTACACTTTGGCTGAGTTAATGCAATTGGTAGGATTAACCCATCGAGCAACGTTCCAAAAGAATTATTTAAATCCTGCTATAGAAGCTGGCTTGATTGAGCGTACTATTCCAGATAAGCCGAAAAGCCCGAAGCAAAAGTATCATAAAGTTCAAAGATAATATTAGAACTGTTTAAATTTTTAAAAGTCTACAAAAAATTCTGTAGCTTTTCTGTAGACTGCTAGATTGTTTTATAGTGATCTGAATTGTTGTGGATTATCAGTAATAATTTAAATATATTCAATTAAAACAATATGATGTGTGGTTGTGTGTTGTGGTGTGTTTTGATATATTTGTAAAAGTCATGGAACTCAAAATCCACTGTCAGCGATGACGTGTCGGTTCGAGTCCGACCCTCGGGACCAGATGATCTGGAAAAGCCTCTAAGCATATTAAGACTTAGGGGCTTTTTTATTGCCTAATCAAAAGGTTGGTTACTTTGGATTCTGAACGGGAGCTATTATTGAAACTAAACATCCACATAAACTTTAGTTTTATTACGTTTTCGAGAGGTGTATATCTATATAGCCGTTCACAAGATGTCTAAATAATTTAATCAAATCATAAACAGATATAAAGTTATAACCTTTTGCAAATATTACAAAAAATGTGATTTTTATCGGAAATTAAAAACAGTTCATTTATTCGGTTAATAATCTGTTATATTGATTTATGTAAATAATTGTAATCGCTGTGGGATCATTCATTTTTTCATATTTCACTTTTTCAGTGCAAAAAATTAAAATATTTAAATCGAATGCTTAATAAAGTAATGCTGTACTGAAAGTGCAAATGAGGTAACCATGACTTTAAGCGTGTTAGAAGCTCAACAAGCAGATGAATTAAGCGCTTGTCGCCGATCTCTGATTTTAGGTGTATATAGTTCTGATAATAAAATCGAGCGTTATCTAAGAGTTGCTCGTGCAATCTTGAATGTTGAAAATGCAATATTTACCTTTCACAATGAACCATACGTTTGGATTGCGACAGAAGACAGTGATTTTAATGTTGCAATAATGTCAGATAAATCGAATCTTTCACATTATTTTGATCATAATTTAATTATGACTCGAACCCATAAGAATTATGAAAAACTCAGCTCATATACACAAGATGCTGGGGTCAAACATCAACGTTTATTGTGCTATGACTTTAAACTTGAAAGTGATGAATCTATTGCACATATTTATTTTTATGATGATGAGTCAAGAGACTTTAGTGCCAAACAACAAGCACTTTTAGAAGAACTTACATCAGGCTTGGTCACGATATTACAACGTAAATCTGAATCTCAAGATTATTTTGAACTCTACGAACAAGAACGTGCACTCAACTTCAGTAAAACTAAGTTTTTCCAAGTGATTGCGCATGATCTGCGTGCGCCATTTCACGGGTTGATAGGCTTTTCTGATGTACTTGCCAATGAGCGTCATACGCTTGATGAGGAAAGTATTCAAAACATTGCAGAGTATTTATATGATACTTTGCAGTCGACGTATTCATTACTAGAGAATTTATTAAATTGGGCGATGGCAGAAGGTGGACGTTTTGTTTATCACCCGATTAACTTCAAATTAAAAGAAGTCACAAAAATTATTTATGATGTTTTAAATCCTTTAGCCGTTAACAAGGATATTGAGTTAATTGTAAATGTTGCCGATGACCTGAGTGTATTTGCAGATATGAATATGCTGACATCTATTATTCAGAACTTAGTCTCCAATGCTTTAAAATTTACCCCAATTGATGGTTCAGGATGTGTTTCTATTTCCGCGAGACAGGTAGATCAAAATATAGAAATTAAGATTCATGATACAGGCTTGGGCATGACACAATCTCAAATAGACCATGTTTTTGAACCTGAAATTAAAGCAAGTCATAAAGGTACGATCGGTGAACAAGGAACGGGGCTTGGCTTAGTGCTGTGTAAACGTTTTGTTGATTTAAATCATGGGCAAATTTCTGTGACCTCTCAAAAAGGTATTGGTACAACATTTACTATGATGCTTCCTGCAACAAAGGCAAGATGTGAGCAAATGGTACTGCTTCAAACGGAAGTGCCTAAACTCACAGTTTCATAAACTGTTGATGAAATTTAAAGATCGTGAAATACAATAAATCTTTGGATGGGTATTTTTTAAACTGTGTATGATGGCGATGCCATAAATTTTCCCTAAAAGCCATGTAAACTGATATAAAAGAATAGATAAATTAGAAGTACAGGCTTTTTCAATGAACGCTGAACAATTGCAAAAAACATTACATGCAAGTCAGTATGCAGAACAAGTATTAGGTTTACATCAAATTGCATTGGAACAAGATTATGTAGTTGATGGATTTCAGAAATCGCTCAGTACTCAACAAATACAACAATTGGTTTATGACAATCTCTTAGATATTCAAGATGAAATGGCTTGGATGAAAGCTTTGCGCATTCTACGTGCCCGCTTGATGTTTCGTTGGATTTGGCAAGACGCCAATCAACTGACTGATGTGGTGACATTAACACGAGAACTGTCTGATTTTGCAGATGTTAGTATTGTTGCTGCAAAAGCATTTGCACTTCCTCCTCTCATTGCAAAACATGGTGAACCTATTGGTTATCATGGTGATGTTCAAGACCTTATTGTTATTGGTATGGGGAAATTGGGCGCACAAGAGCTTAATTTATCAAGTGATATTGATCTAATTTTCGCTTTTGATGAACAAGGTGAAACCAATGGTCGTAAATGTATCGATGTGCAACAGTTCTGCATTTTGTGGGGACAGAAGCTGATTTATCTACTGGATCATATTACTGCTGATGGTTTTGTATTCCGTGTCGATATGCGTTTACGTCCTTGGGGTGATGGTTCTGCACTCGCCATTAGTCATGTCGCTTTAGAAAAATATTTGAGCCAGCATGGACGTGAATGGGAGCGCTATGCTTGGATCAAGGCACGTATTATCACCAGTGGAAAAGATGGCGATGATTTACTGGAAATGACACGTCCGTTCGTGTTCCGTAAATATGTAGATTACACTGCTTTTGAAGCCATGCGTGAAATGAAAGCAATGATTGAGCGAGAAGTTGCTCGTCGAAATATTGCTGATGATATTAAGTTGGGTGCAGGTGGGATTCGTGAAGTTGAATTCATTGTCCAAGTTTTCCAACTGATTTACGGTGGCTCAAAATTAGAATTACAAGATCGTCAATGTCTGGTGAGTTTACGTCATTTAGGTGAGGTGGGGTTGCTTGATCATCAATCGGTATTAGACCTTGAGGACGCTTATCTATTCTTACGTCGTGTTGAACATGCGATTCAAGCACTTAATGATCAGCAAACACAGTCTTTACCGACTGAACCTGAACTGCGTCAAAGAATTACCGATACGCTTGGCTTTACAGATTGGGATGCTTTCTTAGAATTCCTAAACCAAAAACGTAGCAAAGTGACTTTCCAATTTGAACATTTGATCAAAGAAAAAGGTTTGGAATCTCCAACGGAAAGTTTTAGTCAGCTTGAAAGCCAGCTTAACGAGGTTCTGGATGATGACGCAAAAAATTTAATTCATGAGTTTTGGTATGGTCATGCGATTAAAAAACTACCTGCCAAAGCGGTTCAGCGTTTAAAAGAGTTTTGGCCACATTTGGTTGAGGCTGTTTTACAGTCAAATCATCCTCAAATGGCACTGACTCGGTTAATGCCTTTGGTTGAATCAGTAATGCGCCGTACGGTGTATTTGGTCATGTTGATTGAAAGCAAAGGTGCTTTACAACGCTTAGTGAAAATGGCAACGGTCAGCCCTTGGATTTGTGAAGAGCTCACTCATTATCCTGTACTTTTGGATGAATTTCTGTCGATGGATTTTGAATTGCCTAAGCGTAAGGATTTGGAAGATTCATTACGCCAGCAGTTATTGCGTATTGAAATTGACCAAGTTGAAGACCAAATGCGAGTCTTGCGTCTATTCAAAAAATCCAATGTACTCACCGTTGCAGCCAGTGATGTTTTGGCAGAAAGCCCACTGATGAAAGTTTCCGATGCTTTGACGGATATTGCAGAAGTATCGGTCATTGCAACATTAAACTTAGCCTATCAAATGGTTGCCAAACGTCATGGCTATCCTATAGATGCTGATGGCGTTCGTTGTTCGCTTGATCACATGGCTTTTGCTGTGGCAGGTTATGGCAAGTTGGGTGGAATAGAGCTGGGTTATGGTTCTGATTTAGATCTCGTTTTTCTTCACTATATGGATGAGCAGGCAGACACCGATGGGCAAAAGCCAATCAGTAGTTTTGAGTTTGCTATGCGTGTAGCACAGAAATTTATATCTTTGATGACCACGCAAACTTTGGATGGCCGTGTCTATGAAATTGATACGCGATTACGTCCGTCTGGTGAAGCCGGTTTATTGGTGACCAGTTTAAAGGCATTTGAACAATATCAGTTGAAAAGTGCGTGGTTGTGGGAGCATCAGGCGATTGTTCGCGCACGCTCTATTGCGGGTGAACAAAGTTTACGAAATAAGTTTGAAGAATTGCGCTGTAAAATATTAACCTTGCCACGAGAAGAAGAAACGGTTCGCCATGAAGTATTAAACATGCGCCAGAAAATGAAAGATCATCTTGGTTCATCAAAAGAACAGAAAAAAGATGGCATTTTTCATTTAAAACAGGACGCAGGTGGTATCGTTGACATCGAATTTATGGCACAGTATGTGGTGTTAGCCTGGAGTGGGACGAATCAAGATCTCGCCCATTATTCCGACAATGTACGAATCTTAGAAGACGCTGCTAAAGCCGGTTGCTTATCCAGTGACGACGTTTCAGCCTTGATTCAAGCTTATCTTAGTGAACGCGCCGAGAGCCATCGTTTAGCCCTTGCAAATCATAATATGCAAGTCAGTGCAGCCGATTGGCACGATACCAGAGAGGTCGTTTGCAAATTGTGGCAAAGATTAATTGATCCAACAGCGACATTCGCTTTGGAACGTGAATAATTGTATAAAAATTTGGAGTGTGCGCCATGAACTTGGCTGATCGTGATGGTTTTATTTGGCAAGATGGACAAATGGTGGATTGGCGTGAGGCTAAAGTCCACGTCTTAACTCATACGCTACATTATAGTATGGGTGTGTTTGAAGGTGTCCGCGCTTATGAAACTCCTAACGGTACTGCGATTTTCCGTCTCCAAGACCATACAAAACGTTTGTTAAATTCAGCGAAAATTTATCAAATGAAAGTTCCATTTGATCAGGCGACTCTTGAACAAGCTCAAATTGATGTTGTTCGTGAAAATAAATTGGCTTCTTGCTATTTACGCCCAATTATTTTCATTGGTTCGGAAAAATTAGGTATCGCTGCATCAGATAATACGATTCATGCGACTGTTGCTGCATGGAGTTGGGGTGCTTACCTTGGCGATGATGCAATGGCGAAGGGTATCCGTGTAAAAACTTCATCATTTACTCACCATCACCCTAACGTGACCATGTGTAAAGCAAAAGCTGCGGGTAACTATACTTTGTCTATTCTTGCACACCAAGAAGTGGCTCAAGCGGGTTATGACGAAGCAATGTTAATGGATCCACAAGGTTATGTATGCCAAGGCTCTGGCGAAAACGTATTCTTAGTGAAAGATGGTGCTTTACATACTCCTGATATTGCGGGCGGAGCGTTGGACGGTATTACACGTCAAACGATCATTACTATTGCAAAAGATTTGGGTATTGAAGTGGTTGAACGCCGTATTACACGTGATGAATTCTACATCGGTGATGAAGCATTCTTTACAGGTACTGCTGCTGAAGTAACGCCGATCCGTGAATATGATGACCGTGAAATTGGTTCTGGTGCGCGTGGTCCGATCACTGAAAAAATTCAAAAAGCATTCTTTGATGCTGTTCAGGGTAAAGACCCTAAATATGCACATTGGTTAACTTATGTAAAATAAGTGGCTGAATGCTAAAAAGGATTCCTGTCTTTATGGATAGGAATCCTTTTTTTATTTCAAGGTATTGATGCTAATAATTAACACCAATCGTCTCTATTTAGACTTTATAAAAATCACGATACCAGTCTACAAATTGTTGTACACCATCTTCAACTGACACTGAAGGTTTATAACCCACAGCATTTTGTAAAGCTGTACTGTCTGCCAAAGTATCTTGCACATCACCAGGTTGCAATGGAAGCAATTCTTTAATCGCTGAATGACCTGTTGATTGTTCAATCGCATTGATGAAATCAATCAATTTCACTGGGTTATTATTGCCAATATTGAAAATACGGAATGGTGCATAACTGGTTGATGGATCAGGATTGTTGCTGTCCCAATTTGGATTAGGTTGTGCAATTTGATCGCTGGTACGAATCACACCTTCAACAATATCTGAAATAAAAGTAAAGTCACGGCTATGATTGCCATGGTTATACACTTGAATGGTTTTACCTTCGATAATGTTTTTGGTGAATTTGAAAGGCGCCATGTCTGGGCGACCCCAAGGACCATAAACCGTAAAGAAGCGTAAGCCCGTTGTAGGTAATCCAAATAAGTGACTATAGCTATGCGCCATCAATTCATTGGCACGTTTTGTTGCGGCATAGAATTGAACAGGGTGATTGACACCATGTTTTTCACTAAATGGCATGGTGGTATTGGCACCATACACACTACTGGTACTTGCATAAGTCAAATGCGGAGTTTTGTTGTAGCGACAAGCTTCAATAATATTGGTGAATCCAATTAAGTTACTTTCTACATAAGCCAATGGATTTTCAAGTGAATAACGCACGCCTGCCTGAGCAGCCAAATGAATCACACGATCAAACTGATGATCTTTAAAACATTGATCCACAATCGCTTTCTCGGCAAGGTTCGCACGAATAAAGGTGAATGTTCCTTGAGTGTGTTGTGCAGTTTGCTCTAAAACTTCAAGGCGGGCTTCTTTTAATGCAGGATCATAATAATCATTCACTACATCAAAACCGACAACATCATCGCCACGTTCTAATAGCTTTTTCGCAACACTGAATCCAATAAAACCTGCGGCACCTGTGACAAGGACTTTCATTCATCTGCTCCGAAAATATCTCGTGTATACACTTTTTCTAATACATCACTTAAATCATCTGAAATACGATTGGCAATGATCACATCACTTTGTTGTTTAAACTGCTCTAAATCATTGACCACTTTAGACTTGAAGAATTCCTCTTCTTGCAAAGTCGGTTCGTAAACAATCACTTCAATGCCTTTGGCTTTGATGCGTTTCATCACACCTTGAATGGCTGAAGCTCGGAAGTTGTCCGAACCACTTTTCATAACCAAGCGATAAATCCCCACAGTATTTGGGTTTTTCGCGATGATAGAATCAGCAATAAAGTCTTTACGGGTACTGTTTGAATCGACAATTGCTTGAATCAAATTACTTGGTACATGGTTGTAATTTGCCAACAATTGTTTGGTGTCTTTAGGTAGACAGTACCCGCCATAGCCAAATGAAGGATTGTTATAGTGATTGCCAATACGTTGATCTAAACATACGCCATCAATAATTTGATGGGTATCTAAACCAAAGATTTGCGCATAAGTATCTAATTCATTGAAGTAAGCGACACGCATTGCCAAATAAGTATTGGCAAATAACTTAATTGCTTCAGCTTCAGTCGAATCTGTAAATAGAACAGGGCTATCTTTTTTAATTGCGCCCTCAATAAGTAAGTCTGCAAAGAGCTTGGCACGATCAGACTTTTCACCCACGATAATCCGAGATGGATATAAGTTGTCGTGTAATGCTTTACCTTCACGTAAAAATTCAGGTGAAAAGATAATATTCTCTGTTTTGAATTTTTCTTTTAAGCCTTTGGTGAATCCAACAGGAACGGTTGATTTAATAATCATCACTGCACTAGGATTGATCTCTAAAACTTGTTGCACCACACTTTCAACACTTTGGGTATTAAAGTAATTGGTTCGAGTATCATAATCGGTTGGTGTCGCAATAATCACAAAATCAGCATTCAGATAAGCTTCTTCAGGATTGGTTGTGGCTTTGAAGTTTAATTTTTTTTCTTTTAGAAACTCTGAAATATCAGCGTCTTGAATGGGTGATATTTTATTATTCAGTAGGTTGACTTTGTCTTGAATAATATCTATTGCAACAACTTCATGGTGTTGTGCAAAAATCATAGAGTTTGATAAGCCAACGTAACCTGTTCCAGCGACTGCTATTTTCATAAAAACCTAATCTAGAAAATGTGCTTGCAAAATGTATATCATGAATCAGCGAAACGATAAAAATGACTTATTCAAATCATAATTCAGCCGTTTAATGATAAAGACATCATAACATATTCTCATGAAACAAATTGTTCAGCTTATGCAATCGAATACAGTAACTTGGCGACGGTAATGGTATGATATGACATTGCTCAGGTGGAAGATTGGTGCATGCAGGTCAATGAATCAAATTTACAGTCGAATTTAGCTGAATCAGAACAAAATATTGTGCTGTGTATGAAGTGGGGCACCAAATATGGTGCTGATTATGTCAATCGACTCTACAATATGGTTAGGCGTCACACCACAGTCGATTTTCAAATGGTCTGTTTGACTGATCGCACAGAAGGCATCAATCCTGATGTGAAATGTTTTCCAATTCCTTCATTGGCACTTCCAGAGGGAAGCCCTGAACGTGGTTGGAATAAACTTTCAACTTTTGAGCCTGATTTATATGGTTTAAAAGGTAATTTATTATTTTTAGACCTAGATGTGGTCATTGTGGATAATATTGATGGATTCTTTACTCATCCTGGAGAATTCCTGATTATTCACGACTGGAAGCGACCTTGGCGTGTGACAGGGAACAGTTCAGTTTATCGTTTTAAAATCGGTGCTTTTCCTGAGATATTATCGTATTTTCGTGAAAATTTTGACGAAGTTAGTCATAAATTCCGTAATGAGCAAGAATATCTTTCTTGGTACGTAAATCAGCAGAAAAAACTGAGCTATTGGCCGAAAGAATGGTGTAAGAGTTATAAATATCATTGCCTACAAAAGATTCCATTGGCGTATTTTAAGCCACCTATAAAACCACGAGATGCAAAAATTATCATTTTCCATGGTGAAATCAATCCGCCTGATGCTGTTTCTGGTGGTGGTGGTAAATGGTATCGTCATGTATTGCCATCTGATTGGATTAAAGATGCTTGGCAATAATAAAGTAAAATGATTGACAAAATTTGAGTGTAAGTTAGATGCAAGAGTTGGATATTGTTATTGCTTGGGTAGATGGCAATGACGTTGAATTAAAGCGTAAACGTCATAAGTATTTGACTGGTGAAGATGCATCAGATGCAGTCAGTGATACCCGTTTTGCGAGCAATGATGAGATTTATTACAATATTGCGTCTATCTTGAAATATGTGCCATTTTGTCGCCGTATTCATATTGTCACAGACAATCAACAGCCCGAATTTTTAAATGAATTTGTTTCGCAAGGTTTGTGTGATGCGGATAAAATTCGTGTTGTAGACCATCGTGAAATTTTCTCAGGCTATGAGCAGTTCTTGCCGACGTTTAATACACGTTCAATTGAGAGCATGCTGTGGAATATCCAAGGGCTTTCCGATTATTTTATCTACCTAAATGATGACTTTTTCTTTAATTCGACAGCGCAAACTGAAGACTTTCTAGAAAGTGATAAAATTGTGACTTATGGACATTGGAAGAGTTGCTTTAGTTATAAGACCAAACTGAAATATCGTAAGTTTTTGAACAAACATTTTAATAAACCAATTCAACCAGGTCATGTAATCGGGCAGATGCTCGGTGCAGATATTTTAGGTTTCAAAGAGTTTTTTGAAATTCATCATTATCCTCACTGCGTAGATCGAAAAATTTTGAGTGAATATCTACTCAATCATCCTGATTTATTGGAAACTCAGATTAAGTATAAGTTTAGAAGCGTCGAACAGTTGAATCCGATTTCATTGATGAATCATTTGAAAATTCAAAAGGATGAAGCGGTTTTAAAGCCTGATTTAGAATTGGCTTATCTAAAAAATGCTGAGAGTATTGAAACTTTTGTTTCGGCTCTAAAGCAGAATGAGATTAAATATGGTTGTATCCAAAGTTTGGACCAACTCAATGCTCAAGATGCTGAAATTGTGCGAAATGCAATGATCGAAAAATTACGCGGTTATTTACCACAAGCTGTAATTTCTGCCAAAGTTTTATAATAGGAATTCTTCATGAAAGTTGAAACATATCTGATTAATTTAGATGGCAGTGATGAGCGTTTAAAAAATGCTTCAGAAATTTTGACAGCTCAAAATGTTAAGTTTGAAAGATTTCCTGCTGTAGATGGTCGTGGTAAGCCTTTGGAAGCCTTTGAAACTTATAATGATGATAAAGCAAAACAAGTCATGGGACGTAGCCTACTTAATGGTGAGATTGGCTGCTATTTGAGTCATGTTGGATGTATCCAAAAATTTTTAGCTACTGATGCGGATTATCTTGTTGTTTTAGAAGATGATATGAAGCTGGCAGATGATTATAAAAAAAGTATAGATGAGATCTTAGATTTTTTACAAAATAATCAAACATTTGAATGGAACTTAATTAATATTGGTCCTAAGAAAAAGAAAATTTGTAAAACGCTTAAAACCTTTGACGGACATGAATTATTGCAGGCCTATTATTTCCCAATTCGAACTATTGGACTTGTCTGGTCGCGTAAAGGTGCTCAGGAATTCATTGAAAGTGGATTAGAAATCTTTATGCCAATTGATAATTTTTTACAAGCTTGGCTGAGTGAGAGCAGCAAAGGTTTATCTGTTTGGGAACCCTTGGTTAGACCAAGTGGCTTTGAAAGTGTGATTGATGTAAACAGAAGTAATAAGAAGAAGAATACACTCTCATTCAGTGTAAAAAAACAAATCAGAACTTGGAAAACTCGTTTTATCGCGATGAATAATAAATTATTAAATAAAAATGGAAGTAAAATTTAATACTTCCATTTTTAGATTTATGCTTTAAATATTGCTTTAATCTTTTCAAAAAATCCTGTCGATATGGTCTGAGAGGATAGTGCAATTTTAGGGGTTTCGTGAGGAAACAAGTTGTTAAGCTGGGTATAAACATTATGATCTATATAATGTTTAGACTCGTCATAACTTACATTGTCTACACGTTGAGTTTTCCAATTGTAATTGATAGCTTTGAAATGCGCATAATAGACACCTTTCAAACTCTTTAAATTAGTTTTTCGAATAGAGTGTACTTTCCATTGAGTTTGATCATCTAATTTAGAAGGGTTTATGCACCATTTATTATCACTATGCTTGTCATCTTTACTTCTATAGGCATAATTAAAGAAACGAGTCTCTTTATTATCCCCTAATGGAATGGATTGAATCCAATAGCCTGGATAGAGTAGCCCTTTATGATCAGCGAGTAATTCGAAAATAGACGATCCATTTGGAGTAATGACTAACTCATCAATATCTGCATTAATTACACCAGCAGAATATTTTAAGAAGCGGTGTTTTGCATGTTCAAACATACCATATTGGCAAAAGTCGGAATCCCAAGGTGTTTTACCTTTGCCACTATAAATACCACCTTGTGGTCCATATTTAAAATTCCAAGGAACTAGATAAATATCAATATCTAATTCTTTTTCTTCGAGGTAGATTTTAAGCTCATCAAGTGAGTAATTATTTGAATTATTGTCATAAAATAAAACAGTATCTATATGATGATATTTCTTATAAAACAAAATCCAATCATAAATCCATTCAAATTTATTATTTTTGGATAGCGTAAAAAGAACTTTTTTACCTTTGAATTCATTTAGGAAATTATGATTAACTTGGGTGTGAATTGAAACATCTTCATATTCCCAAGTAAGCTCATGTGGTTGTGTTTCAATTTGAGTAATATGATTGCTTTGAGTGCGATCAAAATGAATAGTTTTAATATTTTGAGTATGATCTTGATCATCTAATAAGATTTTACCATTCTCAATAAATTTTTCTAAGCCGTACAGAGGTGGCCCAGATAAGACAACTTTACCTTCAGAATAAAAAGTATCGAAACTTAATGTCTTGTAATCAAACTTCTCTTGGTAATCATCTGGTTGTAAATGTGCTTCACGAGGAGCTGTACGATTGTATGGCTTGTTATCTGGAATAATACAAGGAGATATTTTAACAATTTCAATCGTATGTTGAGACATGGGTACACCATAAAATACATAATAAAATCAAAGCATTATTTTTTGCTCGAATTCTGGTACTAATTTAACACTAATAATTGTTTTAATAAAGTTAAAAATTTTTAAAACGGATGTGTGAAGATGTTAAAATCCTAGTAATTCAACTGGTTATGTTTTTTATCGTGGAAGCTAAGAAATTTATTTTTGAATACCCACAAGATTGGGTAAAAAAAGCAGATCATCATAATATGATTTTTTTGAATAATATTACGACTAGTTTAATTGAGTTGAATTTAGTGGTGAGTTTGCTTCCAGTGAGCTATCCGACCTATGGAATACCTCGTAATAATTCTTCGAATCCTTATTTATCGTTTCATAGTTATGAGAATCCATCAAATATCTGGTCCTATAAAGAGGCTCCTATAAAGGGGCTGTATTCTATAGATCCAAAGGGTTATGGTGGGTGGGCTGATATTGCTCAAAATTTAGATAAGTATAAGAGTGAAATTGAGAAAATTCAAAAACCAGATGATATTTTAGAGCCTTATATACAACAATTGAAAAAAGGTCTGTCTAAATATAAACAGTCAAAAGCCAAAGTGACTTTAGATGATGGTTTTATATTATTTGCACTTCAAGTTAGAACGGATAGTGTTGCAGATCACGCGTATTTAGATGTTGTTGGTGTTTTAAATGAAGTCTCTCTATTTGCTAAAAAATTTCAACAGAAAGTTGTGATTAAACTTCATCCTAAATGTGATTCTGAGTTATTAAAAGCGCAAGTTTTTAAATTATGTCAGGAAAATAAATGGCTCGAAGTTTCTAATAGTGATATCACTCAACTTATACAACTTAGTAAAAGTATTTTGGCTTGTAACTCAGGCGTGAGTTTAGAAGCGTTAATACTGAATAAAAAAGTGTATTGTTTTGGTCAAAGTGAATGGTCAGTTATTACTCATTGCATCACTCAAATAGATCAGATTGAACAAGTTTTTACTAACGATGAGCAGAATTACAGTTTGAATTTATTTCAGAAAAAATATTTAGCTTATTTATTATCGTGTTATTGGGTACGTTTTGATGATCAACAAGCAATAAAAAATAAATTGCAAAGAATCGTAGCAGAAAATGAATCCTTGAATCATTTAAATGTTGAAGAGGTAGCAAGTCTAAATCTGTTAGAGGCGCAAAAGCAGTATACAAAAAAAATGAAACGCATTAACTTGATAGAGCGCGACTTTGAATATCAAAATAAATTACTGAAAGATATAAGAACGAATCCTTTTTTTATGATTGTATACTTTTTTAAATTTAATTTTATAAAGCTCAAAAACAAAATAGGTCTTTGATAAATTTCTATAAAATTTAACTTAGAGTCGATATAGTATTTCTTATTTAAAAGTAAGCAATACTATATCTTTTTGGGTATTAACTAATTTTTTTTACCATTTCAAGTTGTTGATTTCCTTGTTCGGTTAATGCATCTAAAATTAACTGTCTCTTTCTATACTGACTTCTTTTCTTGGATACAATTTCAGATAAATCAATTTGACTGTTTAGTGGATTAAATACATAGTTATCTAAAGGGTCTAATGATCCACCAAATTCTAACCAAAACTCATCTAAATTGGTTTTTACACGATTTTGATCGCGTTTTTTACGACTATGTTGATAGAAATGATTTTGATTAGATACACCTACAATATGTTTAACTTCATAGAACTCACAAAGTGTAGATAAACTATGTAATAACAGTTGTTTAGGTCGTAAACCATATAATGATTTTGTTAAATGCTTAATCGTATCCAGATTAATTTTATCTTGTTTTCCTGCTTGTAACCCTCCAATAAAGAATGTTGGTTCTCCATTTAGAATAATATATGAGAAACTCAAAGCATATTGAACTTGTCCATCTAATTCTAGAAGAATACAACTTTCCCCCTCTCTACGATGTTTACCTTTAAAATGTAAATTAAGTGTTAAAAGCTGTGGATTTTCTCCTTCAATTTGATATTGAAGTAATGGGAGAGCTTTATTTTCACATAGTTCAGTGTTAACTTTTGAAAATAACCAATCATAATGATTGGTGAGGCTTAGTAGTTTTTGATTATTATCAAAGCTATTACTTAAATAAGCATTGTGAAATTTAAGATAAAAGTCAGCTTCATGTTCTGATCGCCATTGGATGATCTGTGGATCTGAATTTAGATATTTAACCCAATTTAAGTTATTATTCCAGTCTAATAAAAATCTTAAAATATATCTTGTATATTTTGAATAAGACGATTGAGTAATCACAAATGGGATTACTAGCCAATAATAAAATGGGTTAAGCATTGTCATTACCTTATATATACATCTATGCTGTATATAAATTAATTTACGTCAAGTCAGAATTTAGAAATGATATTTTAATGCAAGTTTCTAAATGTATATGATAGCTTAGTTTTGTAAGGATAATAAGCATGGTCTTAATTCTAGATTACACTTAGTTATTGGTACAACTATAAAGTAATTTTTATGTTCTTTCTTAAGCTAAGCTAAAAATATTACGATTTAGGTTTATACAAATTCTTCCCACCTTCTAACTTGCGAAAACGCTTATAAGCCCATAAATATTGTTCTGGTGCGATATTGATCATTCGTTCCATTTCTTTATTCAACGTATCGACAGAAAGCTGTAAATCTTTAGAGTTAATATCTTTAGATAATTCAGTGAAGTGTAGATCAAAGCCAGAGTAGTTTGGACGGCGAATACAGCTTAGTCCAACGACTGAGCATTGGGTTTTTGCTGCTAATTTAGAAAGTAGGGTGGAAGAAAAAGCTTTTTGCCCATAAAAATCTGAATAGATGCCACCAGAATCTTTTGGAATATGATCAGGTAAAATTGCTGAAAATCCACCTTGTTTTAAATGCTTAAATAAAGCGCGAACACCCGTATCATCTGTAGGAACAAGGGTTGCATTGAGTTGTTCTCTTGATTCTATCATGAACTTATCGAGATCTTTATTTTTACTCGGTTTATACATGATGACAGGTGCTGTATGCTGATTCACCCAAGCATTCATGATTTCCCAAGTCCCAAAATGAGGAACCACACCTAAAGTGCCATTGGGATTTTTTAAAGCTTCCAGAAAAATTTCAGCATTATGTACTTGTTTGATTTGTGACAAAGCAAATTCAGGAGATGAACCCCAAATTTTGATTGATTCCACATAAGTCATACATTGACTTTTTAAACTCGCCTTAACCAATTGAATTTTTTGCTGATCATTGAGTTCTGGATATGCCACATTGATATTTAATTCAGTCGTACGTCGTGCTGAAGAATGTGTAGTAAATAATATACTACCAGCACCACGTGCCAATGTCTGAAGTATTGGCATTGGTAGGCGCGAGAAATTTTTGAGTAAGTTATACATGTATGGCTTTAATTATCGAGCTTCATCACGATTGTCATTGCCTTTCACGACCAAATAAATCAAAGATGCCATAATGAGGAAACCACCACCAAAACAGCTTAAGCAGAATAATAAAATACGTTGATATTTATCTAAATCGAAAAGTTGATGGTTGAGGATATATAAGACAAAGCCCCATTGAATCAGAGAAAACGCAATAAGAATAATCGTATGACGACGAACATTGGGACGCATAGCCATGGGAGAATTACCTTGTCAAAGAACGAGCTTAGTATGCCATTTTTGAGAACGAATCTCAATTTAATATCAGCTTCGATGTATTTATCTACATATAACTTGTTTAAATCAATAAAAAAACCCTGCACGATGGCAGGGTCTTCACTGGTCTAAAAGAATTAAGCTTCTTTTGTTTCAGCTTTTGGTTTTTCACGTAAGCGAATACCCAAGTCACGCAATTGATTTGGCTCAACTGGTGCTGGCGCTTGTGTCAATGGACATTCAGCTGTTTTGGTTTTCGGGAATGCAATCACGTCACGGATTGAAGATGCACCTGTCATCAACATCACTAAACGGTCAAGACCGAATGCCAAACCACCATGTGGAGGCGCACCGAATTTCAATGCATTTAATAAGAAGCTGAATTTTTCTTCTGCTTCTTCTTCACCAATACCAAGCGCTTCAAAAATCGCTTTTTGCATTTCAAGGTTGAAGATACGCAGTGAACCACCGCCCACTTCCGTACCATTCAATACCATGTCATACGCAACTGAAAGTGCAGCGCCTGGATTGTTTTTCACTTCTTCAACACTTGATTTTGGCAGTGTGAATGGGTGGTGAACAGAAGTCCATTTGCCATCATCAGTTTCTTCGAACATTGGGAAATCAACAACCCAAAGCGGCGCCCACTCGCATGTTGCAAGTTTCATATCGTGACCAACTTTGATACGTAAAGCACCCATTGCATCGTTTACAACTTTGGCTTTATCTGCACCGAAGAATACGATGTCGCCATTTTCAGCACCAACACGTTTCAACAAATCAAGTACGATTGGCTCGATGAATTTAACGATTGGAGATTGAAGACCTTCAATGCCTTTTTCAAGTTCGTTGACTTTGATATAAGCCAAACCTTTCGCACCGTAGATACCAACGAATTTAGTATATTCGTCGATTTGGCTACGTGGAAGCGCACCTGCACCTGGTACACGAAGTGCAACGATACGACCTTTAGGATCTTTTGCAGGCCCTGCGAATACTTTGAATTCAACGTCTTGCATCATGTCTGCAACGTCAACCAATTTCAAAGGAATACGCATATCTGGTTTATCAGATGCATAATCACGCATCGCATCTGCATAAGTCATACGCGGGAATTTGTCGAACTCAACATTTAAAAGTTCTTTGAACATTTTAATGGTTAAAGTTTCCATCAAATCCATGATGTCATCGTCACTCATGAACGATGTTTCAACGTCGATTTGAGTAAATTCAGGCTGACGATCCGCACGTAAGTCTTCGTCACGGAAACATTTAGCGATTTGGTAATAACGGTCAATACCACCCACCATTAACAACTGTTTGAACAATTGTGGTGATTGTGGAAGTGCATAGAAGCTACCGTTAGATACACGACTTGGTACTAAATAGTCACGCGCACCTTCAGGTGTTGCACGTGTTAAAACAGGTGTTTCAACGTCTAAGAAACCATTTTCTTCGAAATAGTTACGAATTAAGTTGGTCAATTTAGAACGGAAGCGTAAACGGTCAATCATTTCAGGACGACGAATATCGAGGAAACGATATTTCAAACGTACTTCTTCAGAAATGTTGGCATTCTCATCATTCAATGGGAATGGAGGAGTTTCAGATGCAGCAAGAACTTCGATTTCTTTACCTAAAACTTCGATTTGACCACTCACCATATTGGCATTTTCTGTGCCTTCATAGCGACGACGTACACGACCAACGATTTTTAATACGAATTCTGAACGTGCTTTGTCTGCTGTTGCAAAAGCTTCAGGTGTATCTGGGTCGATTACAACTTGCACTAGACCATCACGGTCACGCATATCAAGGAAAATAACACCACCGTGGTCACGGCGACGATGAACCCAACCGCATAAGGTAACGGTTTGGTCAATTTGAGCTTCGGTTAAAGAACCGCAATAATGAGTTCGCATCATAGCGTTAGAAATCCAACTATATGGGTTAAGGAAGCGAGTACGTAAACAGCGCATCGCCTAAAAATGTAATGTGAGATTATGCCTCTTTGAGCAGTCAGTCACAAGGACTTCGACTAAAAACTAAGAGATTGCCTCATAAATTTAAGCTGATTTGAATAAAACTTTAGTGACAAAATCGGCAAAGTTTAAATCTCATCAAAATATTTACGATAGTTCAAAATACTAAACAAAAGACAACCTAGTGTAAAACACAGCATCGCACCTTGGGTAAAACCTTTGGCAAAGAACCCAATCCAATTATATAGGTCAGTCTGTTGTGGGATGAAACCTTGAGTTTTTGCGAAATATATATAATAAAAACAGCCACTAAATAATGAAATGAGAAATAAGAAAAAACCAAATACCTGAGTTTTATAAGTTGAGATATGATCCATTCGATATTTAAAAAAATAATGTATTCCCATCCATGCTAAAAAAGGTAGCGCAATAGCAGAACAGCCGATTTGCAAAACCTTGTGCATGGGATAGGTATGCTGAAAAAGTGTCACAGGTTGGGCTAAAAAAGTTTTAAATGCAAAGGTTCTAAAATCTAAGTGAGTTAGACCATCCCAAATAATATGTGTCGCTGTACCTATGATGATTGCCAAAATCATCCAGATAAAAAATTGAATGAAAGTTGTGATCGAGTTGATATTTAAGGGCTTATTTAAGCCCAAAAATTTAAAAAGAAATGGGCGATATAAGCCATACCATAAAAAACAGAATAATAAACCGACCAAAAGGTCAGGATAAATAATGCCTTTAAATTGATGATTCAAATGAATTTCTGTTTTAACCAACAGTCGATATAAATCAGGTGTCATTGTCCCAATCGCTATTGCTGCTATTGGCAGACGATTGCCTGAAAGTTTAGAAAGTGGTGGTGCTAAAACAGCATGAGAAAGGGTAAAAGGCATTGCTTTAAAAGGTTGAATGATCATTTTCATTTGATTCTAAACAAAATCTTTTAATGGGAATGTTTTTTATTGCAAAAAAATAGAAATGTTATAATATAACATTTATTAAGAATACTGAGCTTCGAGAGCATTCCATGTCTTTTTCAAAAAGTGTCCTGACACTTTCTATTACCGCTGTTTTTACTACATCTATCTGGGCAGATGATCAAACCAATTCTGCGCAAGTTAGTTCATTTCAAGCGCATACAGCACAGCAACCTCAACAATTAGAAACAATCAAAGTAACAGCACATCCTTTGGTTCGTTCAGACAAAGATTTTGGGGAGGTGGATGAGACTGTTTCACGTGAAAAATTGCAACAAGCAGGCACAACGATAGGCGAAGCTTTGAAAGATGAATTAGGTGTGTATTCTAATTCTTTTGGCTCAGGTTCAAGTCGTCCTGTGATTCGTGGGCAGGACGGCGCTCGGGTGAAAGTGACACAAAATGCAACAGAAAGTATGGATGTATCGAGTTTATCTCCCGATCATGCTGTTACTGTTGACCCTCAGCTGGCGCAGAAAGTTGAGGTGATTCGTGGGCCATCAACCTTGCTCTATGGTGCAGGTTCAGTCGGTGGTTTGGTGAATGTTGTAGATACTAAAATTCCAACAGTCATGCCTGAAAATAGTTACGAAGGTAATGTTGGCGTACGTTACAACTCAGGCAATGATGAAAAACTAGGACATGCAGGTGTAACACTCGGCTTGGGTTCAAATGTAGCTTTGCGTGTGGAAGGCTTAAAACGTGAAGCCAATGATTATATTACGCCAAATTATAGTGTGATCGAAGATCATGGTGATCATACTCACACTATAAAAGAACGTCGTGTAGGCAATACATTCTCTGAATCTGACAACGTCAATGTCGGTTTATCTTGGATTGGTGAACGTGGTTTTGCAGGTGTCTCTTATAGCAATCGCCAAGACAAATATGGTCTGCCAGGGCATAGTCATGAATATGAATCCTGTCATCCACATGGTGATCATTTACATTGTGGCGGACATGACGATCACGATCATTCGGATGAACATGAGCATTCTGCACATGATGAACACGATCACGATCATTCAGGTGCAGGGCCGTGGATTGATATGAAAACTGAGCGTTATGATTTTCGTTCTGAGCTGAATGAGCCATTTGCAGGTTTTAAAAAATTACGTGCACAGGCGAGCTATACCGATTATCAACATGATGAAATCGAAGGTAGTGAAGCCATGACGACTTTTGAAAGCAAAGCTTATGAAGGTCGTATTGAGCTAGTCCATAATCCAATTGCACAGTGGGAAGGTGTATGGGGTGTGCAAGCCAGCCAGCAAAAATTGGATATTTCAGGTGAAGAAGCGATTTTTGCTCCAAATAAAACTCAAAAATACAGTTTATTTGGCTTAGAACACCGTCAGTTTGGCGATGTGCATGTGGAGTTAGGCACACGCTTTGATCATCAAAAAATCGAGATTGACTCGAAGCAAAAAAATTATGATGGCAATGCGATTTCAGTATCGGGTGCAGCAAATTGGGAGTTTAAACCAGATTACACATTATCTCTGTCAGCTTCACATCAACAGCGTTTACCGACTGCGCAAGAGCTGTATTCAAATGGTGGACATTTCGCCACCAATACTTATGAACTGGGCAATGAGAATTTAGATAAAGAAAAATCTAATAATGTTGAGTTAGGGCTACATTATGAGGGTGATCAACTGAGTTATCACGTGCATGTGTATCATAATTGGTTCGATCACTATATTTATGCCAAAACTTTAGATCAGTATGAAAACTTTCGTTTGATTGAATATCGTCAAGCCGATGCGAAGTTTTATGGTACTGAAGCTGAGGTAGCTTATCAGTGGAATGATACTTATAACACCAGTTTATTTGGTGATTATGTGCGCGGTAAAATTGAAGATGAAAATGCACCACGAGTGCCTGCAGGTCGCTTAGGTACACGTGTTAAAGCGGATTTTGATGAGCATTGGTCTGGTTCTGCTGAATATTATCACGTGTTTAATCAAGATAAATTTGCAGCTTATGAGGCTGAAACGAAAGGCTATAATATGGTCAATGTGGGTGTTGCATATAAATATCCATTGTCAGGTAAGCAAGAAGCAAATGTATTTTTCAATGCCAATAACTTGCTTGATGAAACCGTTTATGAACACACCTCTTTCTTAGCGAATATTCCACAAATCGGACGTAATTTTGTGGTTGGTGTAAATTATAAGTTCTAAATTATTCGCATTCATTCACCAAATCATTATTGAAAAATAATGGGAAAAAACCTAGTCTGGCCTAAGTAGACTAGGTTTTTTCTTATGCGTATTTTTAATAAAATTCATGACAAGCTGAATTGGTCCAAGCGACGCTATTTCAGTATCATTTTGGGTGTATTGGCTTTAGGATATTTATCGTCCGCGATTTATCATACCTACAAACCTTTACCAGAGGGATTGAATTTTACAGGTCAACTTCGTCATGCCAAGGTCAAGTTTATTGCAGATGAAACGTATATCGATGCTCAAGAGCAACAACAACTTGATCAACGTATCTTTGATCAAGCTTTGCAATTGATTAAGCAAGCGAAAACCACCATTGTCGTCGATATGTTTTTATTTAACAGTGAGGTGGGTGAGTCTAAAATTCAGCAAAGAGCATTAACTCATCAATTGACGGAAGCTTTGATTAACCAAAAAATAGTTAATCCAAGCCTTGAGATTAAATTTATTACCGATCCAATTAACTCCGTGTATGGTGGCATTCAACCAGAACAATATCGCCAGTTACGTTTAGGCGGAATTGAAGTTATAGAAACCAATCTTGTACCGCTTCGTACATCTAATCCAACATGGTCTGGAATTTGGTATTTGTGTTGTCAAGATATAGGCAATAATCCTGAAAAAGGTTGGTTAAATAATCCTTTTGGTAAAGAAAAAATAACAGTACGAAGCTATTTAAATTTATTTAATTTCAAAGCCAATCACCGTAAAACGATTGTGGTCGACACGGATGATGGTTGGAAAACCTTAGTGACTTCGGCAAATCCGCATGATGGCAGTTCACGTCATTCCAATGTGGCGTTGATGGTTGATGGTGCAATTGCCACTGATCTTTTAAAAACAGAACAAGCTGTGGCACATATGTCAGGTGCTGATATGCCTTTTGTGATTTTAGGCAAACTACCTGAAGACCGAAATGATCCACAAGTTCAAGTACTCACAGAAAAAGCAATTTATGATGCAGTTGTGAAAATGTTAGATACGGCTAAAGCCAGTGATCAAATTGATTTAGCAATGTTTTATTTGTCGGAACGTAAGATTATTAAAGGTTTAATTGCTGCGAAAGAACGTGGTGTAAAATTGCGAGTTCTACTTGATCCGAATAAAGATGCATTTGGTCGTCAAAAGAATGGTATTCCCAACCGTCAGGTCGCATCTGAGTTACATGATGCTGGTGTTGATGTGCGTTGGTGTAATACCCAAGGTGAGCAATGCCATAGCAAAATGATTGTGAAACGTAATGCGCAATCTGCGGAAATGATTCTAGGTTCAGCGAATTTCACCGCACGTAATTTAAAAAATTATAATTTGGAAACTGATTTACGTGTTGTTGGTCAGCCACAGCAACAAGTTTTCATTGACGCAGATCAGTATTTTAATACAGCTTGGTCTAACTTAAATGGTCGAAATATGAGTGTAGATTACAGTAAATTTGCGGATGAATCTAAGTTCAAATATGGCGTCTATCGTTTTATGGAATGGAGTGGGTTGTCGACTTTTTAATATACGATTGAATCTCCCTAAATCCCTCTTTTCCAAAGAGGGACTTTTCTCACTTTTTTAAGGTGAGTGTTAGGGGAAGATATTTTTAATTTTTAGGTTCAGGATTCGGTGGAACCATTTTATCCAAATCTTTATCAGATACCTGATCCAATTCTTTGATATCGGTTTTAATTTTCCATTTCTCAAGATCATCGACAGGTTTCGGTAAACGTGCTTCTAGCCAATCGCAAACAACGTCAGGTGGGAAGTCAGCATGATTACATTGAATCACCCATGAAAGGAATTGTTTTGCATCACCATTCATATAAGGTGGTGGTGAAACAGGTAAAAATTGAGTCGGTAGGCGTTCATTTTTAGAAATGTAATTGAGCACATGTCCTAATTCTTGTACGGTCTGCCATGCTAAAGGATGTTCGATATTAATCTGAAATTTAAACCACCAAGCCGACTTTCCATCTGAACCATAGCTGTCAATAAAAGCCTCTTGCACACTCGGCACTTTACAGAAAAATTGATGTAAACGGTCAAAACTTAGTTCAGCCACAATTCAGCATCCATCAGAATAAAACGATATTTTATCAGATTCAGTTCAGAATAGACTCTGGATAGGCAATAATCATAGAAATGAGTTAAATTTTGTCTATAAATTATTCATTATTTGTCTTAGATTGTGGATTATGATTACAGTTAATGAGTCATCTACGTGGGGGTAGAAATGAAACAAATACTCAATTTTAGTTTATTTGCATTACTGCTTTCGGGTGCTTATACAACAACTTGGGCAGATGGAAAGGACTGGGGCAATTATCGAAGTGTAGAGCGCCATCAGCATCAATCCCCGACGAGAACCTATACTTATACCGATCAATATGGTCGTCCGATGTCTGAACAAGTCCCGATACGACCTCAGAATAATCGACCGTATCTAAACTATCCTAGTTATCCAAGCTACCCGCATTATCCTCATCAAAATTACCCAGATCATGGTTATCCAGATCGCCCTTATCCTGTTTATCCGCCACAAAATGGTGTAACGATTATTTATAACCATCAGTTTCCAACACAGACAACCTACTCTGGAAACAGTTATGGTTATGTCAATGGAAATGGGACGATTAAAAGTTCGCAATATACCTTGATTAGTGATTGGCGCCGTTATGGTTTGCCTGATCCACAAGTGGGGATGCATTGGGTCTATGAAAATGGACGTTATGTACAGATTCCAAATGATCGCTAGATAAATTGATATCAATCACTAAGATAATTGCCTCTCCTTGAGGAGAGGGTTAGGGTGAGGTGGATTTTTGTAAAACATTTGATTTTTAAGCCAATTCATCATCCTCAGGTTTTGGCGTTTTACCATAAGGCAGTGGTTGGTCTTGGTGCTTTTCCCGAATCACAGAAGGAAATTTCCAAGAGGCAAAACGTACAATTAAAATTGAAAAGGCTAAAATCAGAATTGAGCCTGTAATAATGAGCTGATCAATATCCGCTTTATGGTCATGTTGAATATCGGAAATAAGTAGGCGGGTCAGTGCGGTAATGGCGATATAAATCAGGAAACGGACAGGCATGTGATTGGTTTTAAAATAAATTCCGACCATTGCACCCAATTCTAAGTAAATGAATAACAATAAAATATCATCAATCGTAGCGTATTGTTTTACGGTTAAAATATCAATAATGGTATGCACTGCCGACCATGCGATCATACAGCCGATAATAAAAAGTGCTAAATAGTGAAAGGCTTCTACGGCGATATTGCCAAATTTATCGAGGAGTTTTTCAATTTTTTCAATACGTGGATCTTTATTCATCACATCCTCCATCTTCAAGGTTTTAAGTTATTTAAAACCATGCAAATTTCATGCACATGAAAGGAAAATGAATGTTCTTCGATTTAGAAATAATCATTTTTGATGTTATGTTATTTCTACTCTCGTAATTTGATGACAATAAAAATGTATTTACCAACCCACTTTAAACAAGAAGATTTAACTGAGCTTATTTATTCATTTGCATAGGCATGTTGATTTGCTCTAAATATTTATCTCGCCAAAAATTTGCTTTATCCAAATCTTTTTTCACACCTTGTCCTAAACGGTACATTTTTGATAATGAAGATAGGGCAAATGGATGATTTTGTTGCGCTGCTTTTGTATACCATGCTAAAGCTATTTCAATATTTTTAGGTATACCATCTCCTTTTGCGTAAATTTCACCCAATTTATATTGTGCATCACTTGATCCTTGATCCGCAGATTTTGTGTACCAATCAATAGCCTTTTTCTTATCTTGTTTTGTTCCAATTCCATTACAGTACATATCAGCCAATTGTACTTGGGTATATAGATCATTTTGTTCAGCGGCTTTTTTAAACCATTCAAATGCTTTAGGCGTATTTTGAGTGACGCCTTTTCCCTCAAGATAGTTTTTAGCCAATAGATATTGAGCCGTTACATGACCTTGTTGGGCTGCTTTTTCATACCATACTGATGCATCGCGATCATTATTTTGTTGTTGATAATGAAAACCCATAGAGAATTGCGCTAAGACATTTCCATGATCAGCTAAGTCTTGTATTTCAGCTAAACTTTTGAATTGTTGTTCTGCAAATAGAGAAGTGGACAGGGCACTGATTAGTGCTGATAAGCCTATAAACTTTCTAATTTTCATGACAAATATAATCCTTTTGAATGACATTATTGGTTTAAAGGTTTTTTATATTATCAGGATAATAGTGATGCCCCTTTGATTCAAGGAAGAATGTTTTGGCTTATGGCTCAGGAGGGTATTTGATATGACAGCAAAAAAACACCCCCAACTTTTACAAGTTGAGGGTATTTTCAAAGTCTAAAACTTATTTAAGAGTTCTGAACTTAAGCTTGATTGGTAAAGTAATCTTCGCTAAAGCTCATAATCACTTCTGCACCAGATTTAATCTTCGCAACGCGAGAACTTAATTCAGGCAATACACGCTGAATGAAGTAATGCGTCAATGCCAATTTGTCTTGGTAGAATTGACCTTCTTTGGCTTTTGCTGCTTTGGCAATACGAGCAAACATATACGTGAAGCTGAGTAAGCCCACAGCATGTAAGTAATCTACAGCAACAGCATTTGAGAAGTCCGCATTTTCTTGCGCACGTTCAATAATACGCTGAGTCACGACTTCAATTTCAGTGGCAACGTCTAACGTTGCGTCTTTGATGAAATTCAAGTCAGAGTCTAAATCATTGGCAAAATCACGGATTTCAGCGATGTATTCAGCAATGAATTCACCATTACATTTAATGGTTTTACGACCAATTAAATCTTGTGACTGAACGCCGTTGGTGCCTTCATAGATTTGTGCAATACGTAAATCACGTACACATTGCTCCATGCCCCATTCACGGATAAAGCCGTGACCACCGAAGACCATTTGTGCATCAATTGCAGCATTAAATGCTGTATCAGTTAAGTATGCTTTTGCAATTGGTGTGAGTAGTGCAACACGGTTATTGGCAGCAGCAACCGCTTCAGGATCTGTAGAGAATTTGGTGATGTCTAATTGTTGACCGACATAAACTGCAAATGCACGAGACGCTTCATTGTTTGCACGAGCATTAAGCAACATACGACGTACATCACCGTGTACTAGGATGCTATCCGCAGGTTTACTTGGTGATTGAACACCTTGCGCGCTACGACCTTGTAAACGATCTGTCGCATATTGTGCAGCATTTTGATATGCATATTCAGAAGCGCCTAGACCTTGGATACCCATAGACAAACGTTCATAGTTCATCATCACGAACATCGCTGCAAGACCGTGGTTTTCTTTACCTACAAGATAACCTTTGGCAGCATCAAAGTTCATCACACATGTTGCAGACGCTTTGATCCCCATTTTGTGTTCGATTGAACCCGGACCTGCGGTATTGCGTTCGCCTAAAGAGCCGTCAGCATTGACAATGAATTTTGGTACGATGAAGAGTGAAATACCGCGTGAACCCGCAGGTGCATCAGGTGTTTTCGCTAAAACAAGGTGAATGATGTTTTCAGAAAGGTCGTGATCACCACCTGTGATGAAGATTTTTGTACCTGTGATGTTGTACGTACCATCTGCATTTGGTTCAGCTTTAGTTTTGATAATGCCTAAATCTGTACCTGCATGAGGTTCAGTCAAACACATGGTACCTGACCATTCACCTGTATACATTTTCGGTAAATAGGTTTCTTTTTGCTCTTGAGATGCATAGCTGTTCAACGCCATCCCTGCACCCACAGAAAGAAGCGGGTAGAGCATGAATGATGGGTTGGTTGCAAATAGCATTTCGTCCGCAAGTACAGTCAGCATTTTTGGCATTGCCTGACCGCCCCATTCCTCATCTGCACCTAGACCAATCCAACCGCCTTCAGCATATTGTTTAAACGCTTCTTTGAAGCCTGCAGGTGTGGTCACTTTACCATTTTCATAATGCGCACCTTCTTCATCACCAGTACGGTTCAAAGGCAGAGTGACATTTTGGGCAAATTTCGCCATTTCTTCCAAAATTGCTTCAGCCGTTGCTGAATCAACATGAGCAAGTTTTTCATTTGATTGCCAGAATTGTTCTGCATTGAAAACATCATTCAAAATGAATTTCATATCTGCAAGTGGCGCATTATAAATTGGCATGTGGGTTCACCTGTTTATTGTTTGAATCTGTTAACTCAGATCAGTTTAAGCAACATTTGTGAATGTTGTTAGGGGACCTAAGTTGAATAGTGGTTATTTATAAAGAAAAAGGACGGTGAATGCTATGACCGTCCTTTCTCTATTTCTGCACTCTTGAGTACAGTTTTTTAGCTGACTGTTTAGACAGTCAAATTAGAATGCAAAGTCTTCAGCATCCAATGCCATCAATGGATCTAAGCCACCTGCGATCACGTCAACGTGTGAACGAACGCGTGGTAAGATTTTCTTGAAGTAGAATTGAGCTGTTTTGATTTTTGCATTGTAGAAACCAGTTTCAGTTGAACCTTCAGCCAATTTCTGTTGTGCAACAAGTGCCATACGTGCCCATAGGAATGCAAGCGTTACATAACCAGAGAAGTATAGGTAATCTACCGCAGCAGCACCAACTTCATCAGGGTTTTGCATTGCTTTCATGCCGATTTGCATGGTTAAGTCGCCCCATTCTTTATTCAGCGCAGCAAGTGGCTCAAGGAACTGAGCTAATTCAGCATTGTCTTTGTTTGCTTCGATGAATTTGTGGATGATCTTAGTGAAGTCTTTCAACATTGCACCTTGAGTACCCAAAACTTTACGACCTAACAAATCAAGTGCTTGGATTTCAGTTGTACCTTCGTATAAGCAAGAGATACGTGTATCACGTACGATTTGCTCCATACCATGCTCAGAAATAAAGCCGTGACCACCGAATACTTGTACGCCGTGTTTTGCAGATTCTGAACCCGTTTCAGTTAAGAATGCTTTTGCAATCGGTGTAAGTAGTGACAAGATGTTGTCAGCAAATTTACGTTCTTCTTCAGTTGCGCCTTGTTCAACAACGTCAGCGTATTGAGAAAGGAAGTAAACCAGTGCACGACCACCTTCAGCATACGCTTTTTGTGTCATCAACATGTTACGTACAGCAGGGTGTACGATGATTGGATCTGCTTCTTTTTCAGGTGCTTTAGGACCAGACAGTGAACGCATTGCCAAACGGTCTTTTGCATAAGCCAAAGCACCTTGGAATGAAGATTCAGAAGCAGTCAGACCTTGTACAGCAGTACCGATACGTGCAGTGTTCATAAATGTGAACATTGCATGTAAACCACGATTTTCAGGTCCAATCAAGAAACCTTTCGCGTTATCAAAGTTGATCACACACGTTGCATTACCATGGATACCCATTTTGTGTTCAATCGAACCACAACGTACGCCATTACGGTCTGCAATAGAACCATCAGCATTGACATTGAATTTAGGAACGATGAATAAAGAGATACCCTTGGTACCTTTAGGCGCACCAGGAAGACGAGCAAGAACGATGTGAACAATGTTCTCTGCCATATCGTGTTCACCAGCAGAGATAAAGATTTTCTCGCCAGAGATTGCAAAACTACCGTCTGCTTGTGGTTCAGCTTTAGAACGGATAATACCCAAGTCAGAACCTGCATGTGATTCTGTTAAGCACATGGTACCTGTCCATTCACCTGAAACAAGTTTTGGTAAATACGTTGCTTTTTGTTCAGCAGAACCGTGATGCTCAATGGTACGTACTGCACCATGAGAAAGACCAGGGTACATACCCCAAGCCCAGTTTGCAGAACCGACCATTTCAGAAATAGCGGTTGCTAAAGAACCTGGTAAGCCTTGACCGCCATGTTCTTCAGGTACAGAAAGAGAAGGGAAGCCAAGCTCTACATATTTGTCATAAGCCGCTTTAAAGCCCGTAGGTGTGGTTACAACGCCATCGTTCCAAGTACAACCTTCGCGGTCACCGATTTGGTTCAATGGAGATAATTCATTTTCACAGAAATCCGCGCCAGCTTCTAAATATTGATCAATCAATTCACGGCTTACGGTTTCTTGGAATGCAGGTAGTTTCGCGTAATGTTCTTCAGCATTTAATAATTCATGCAAAACGAAGTGCATATCACGTAAGGGCGCTTTGTATTGTGGCATATCGGGTTCCTCAATACTGGTTAAACCAGATTTATAATCTTGATAAATACAATGTGTCTTCACTGACACATATTTGTTCTAGTACATCGTGCAACATCTTATAGTGACGTACAAGTATTTCATGGTTATTTCTCTGTGACTGTAAAGTCAAAGAAAAATAGCTTGAAAGTTGTAAGTGCATTGAGTATAAACACTTTTCACTGAAAAATAAGGATACAAATTGTCAAAATCGTAAAAAGTTGTGTCTTGTGGGATTGATGCGTATATCGTTTAAATATCGTGGAATGTGTATTGAAAAGTAATTTAAATTGTTGCTGATTTGACGATTTTAAATCAGTTAGTGAAAGAGAAACGAAGATGGTGGGTCAGCTCTTAATCGCTAGAAGGAAAAATAGCTCAAAAAGAAAGGTGGCTTATGCCACCTCTCTTATTAATGAATGGGGATTATCCCGATTAATTAAACTCACCGACTGAACGCTCTTTCGCCCAATCACGTAGTACAAATTTCTGTAATTTACCTGTCGAGGTTTTTGGAATCTCACAAATCACCACATCTTTTGGCACTTTGAAGCGAGCTAAATGCTGTTTACAGAATTCAATCACATCTTCTGGTGTGGTTTCAGCTCCTTGTTTCAGTTCGATAAATGCACAAGGGACTTCTTGCCAACGAGGGTCTGGTTTTGCTACCACAGCCGCAGTCATGATCGCAGGGTGGGTATAAAGTACTTCTTCAACTTCAAGCGATGAAATATTCTCACCGCCTGAAATGATAATGTCTTTTGAACGATCCATGATTTTTGCATAACCATCAGGTTGACACACTGCCAAATCACCCGTATGGAACCAACCACCTTTAAAGGCTTCTTCAGTGGCTTGGGTATTTTTCAAATAACCTTTCATCACGATGTTGCCACGGAACATGATTTCGCCCATGGTCGTGCCATCATTCGGTACAGGCTGCATGGTTTCAGGGTCAAGGACACGCATCCCATCTTGTAATGGATAAGGTACACCTTGACGCGAATGAAGCTGTGCTTGTTCCTGAATCGACAACTCACTCCAACCTGCTTGTGATGCACACAGCGCAGAAGGACCATAAGTTTCAGTCAAACCATACACATGATTCACTTGCACACCAATATGATGCATTCCTTCAATGATCGCAGCAGGAGGAGCTGCACCTGCCACCATCACTTCAACACGATGATTAAATTTGATTTGTTTGTCTTTAGGTGTGTTAATCAACATCGACAAGACAATCGGTGCACCACAGAAGTAATCCACTTGGTACTGATCAATCAGTTTGAAAATAAGTTCAGGATCAATTTTACGCAAACAAATATTGGTACCACCATTGGCTGCAATCGTCCATGCAAAACACCAGCCATTGCAGTGGAATAGTGGCAAAGTCCATAAATACTTACAGCGTGGTGTCATTCCACAGGCAATGATATTACTCGCAGCATTGATGTACGCACCACGATGATGATAAACCACACCTTTCGGGTTGCCTGTCGTACCAGAAGTATAATTTAGACTGATCGCATCCCATTCATCTTGAGGCAAGTGCCATTCAAAGTTTTCATCGCCACCGTTGAGCCATTCTTCATATTCGATCTGACCAATACGTGCAGTCGTGTCATTGGCTTCATATTCAACATCTGCCACATCAATGATGTAAATCTCTTGTGGTACCAGTGCAACCGCTTCCTGCGCCATTGCTGCAAATTCTGGGTCAACCAAAAGTACTTTGGTTTCAGCATGTTCCAACATGAATGCAATAGTTTTTGCATCTAAACGCGTATTTAGTGTATTTAAAACGGCACCTGCCATTGGTACAGCAAAATGTGCTTCAACCATGGCTGGAGTATTCGGTAAAAGCACCGAAACTGTATCATTTTTTTGGATGCCTAGATTTTGTAATTGATGGGCAAATTGACGGCAACGGGTATAAGTTTCACGCCAAGTAATACGTCGTGCACCATGCACAATCGCATCTTGATGTGGATAAATATAAGCTGCGCGTTCTAAGTAACGTAGCGGAGATAATGCTACGAAATTGGCAGGTGTGCGTGGTAATTCATCGTATGCACTGACCATGTAAAGCTCCATCTGTATTTGTTTTATTTTCCATGCCTAAAAGATATGCATATCGTGAATTGAATGCATTTATTCTTTAGTCGAGTATTTATTCTAAATGTAAATGCATTTACATACTTAGAATTTATTGAAGAATAAGTTTTTTATTTAATTTATTGAAAATAAATCAAATAATATAATTTTTTTATTCGCGTAAATCTTGCTGCTATTTACATTTGGTTAAATAAAGCACTAAGAAACTGAACCCAAGAGTTTAGTTTTTTTGTACTCTGTAGGTGAATATCCTGTCCATTTTTTAAATGCACGGCGGAATTCACGCAACTCACTAAAGCCCAATTTGAAACTCACTTCACTGATGGATTGATTATCTTCGATCCATTGTTTGGCTTTCGTTTCTAAAACTTGTTGTCTGAGTAGTTGAAAATTTAGACCTTCATTAAGCAATAAACGGCGTAGATGGCGTTCACTGATATGAAAATGTTGAGCTGCTTGTTGCATGTCGAAACGATCAGGTAAGTGACTTTCAATAAGATGTTGTAACACATTGACCAAACTATGTTGATTCATTTGCTCAAACTGTTTTAAGGCTTGATCGCAGATTTGAATTGCCGATTGAAAATTGACAGGGCTATAAGTTTTAATGGCTCTTGCTAAAATTGCCGCATTAAATCGAATCAAGTTTCTATGGGCATTAAACAGGATTGGACAATTGAAAAACTTTTGGTAGTCATCTAAATAAACAGAATGATCATAACTTAATTCTAAGCGAACCAAATCATGATGATCCCCTAGCATCATGTTTAAACAGGTGATCATACTGGCAAAGGCTTCATCACAAAAAAAAGCGGTTAAATCCCCACAATGACTCCGCTCACTCAGTTCAATTTCGCAATAATCATTCACAATATTAAAAGAAATGTCTAAGACACTCCCTGAAATGGGGTGATAGTGCAGGGCGGTTTGCATGGCTTCTTCTACGGTTTTACAGGCTTGCATCGCGAAACCTAAAATTCCCATTGAAATTTGACCTTCGCTGCTGCCCAGTAAAACGCCTAAGTGCGGTTGCTGTGTTTGTTGAATTGCCTGAGAAATGACGCTACAAATTTCTGAAAACTCGACAAAACCATGTCCTTGGCGTATTTGTTCCAAGTCTAAACTTTGTGTTGAAAACCATTCCGCATAAGACCAGTGTTGTTGTTCTGCATAGTGGATCAAACTGGTCAAAATCATCGGTGGTATATAGTATTGAGAATTGGCAAATTCCTTTTGCTGTTCGCTCATGAAGTCCGATTCGCCCCCCATATTATTGTTGCTTTTACCCTCGTTGGTATCGCATATTTTTGATTAAGATTCAATCTACTTCTGATATTGTAAAAGATTTAATTACACTAAAGACGGAAAATAAAGGATTTTAATTATGTTTATGGTCGGCTGGGATAAGCAGGAAATACACATACAAGCACAAGGTTTTGCTATGTTCGGCTTTGGTTCCTGGACGCATCGTGCTTATGAAAAGCGCACCGCTTTATTTGCCAGAACATTTACGATTCGAGATTCTGTACAGACACAGCCTACGATAATGTGTTGTTTGGATTTTGGTTGTATTACCTATGCGATGCGCCAAGGTGTCGTGGACGTTTTAAAACAAAAATTAGCAGATAAGTTTGATGAACAAAAATTATTGATGATGGCAACGCATACGCATTCAGCACCAGGAGGCTGTGCCTATGAAGCACTTTATAATATGCCGACACCTGGGTTTGTACCTGAACATTTAAATGCTGTGATTGAAGCGGTTACGCAAAGTATTTTCAATGCGATGGATGCAGAACAGGAAACTGAGATTAGTTATCAAACTTGTCAGTTTTCAGATCAAATCCCCGTCGCTTGGAATCGTTCACTGCAAGCCTATAATCGCAATCCAGATGTCGTGCAAAGAGTTGAAACAGAAACCCATTTGGCGTTGAATCGTGAAATGCAATTACTCGGTTTTTACCGTCATAATGAGAAAAAAGAAAAACAGTTGCATGCTTTGATTTCTCTTTTTGGCGTGCATGCAACCTGTTTGGGCAATACTTTAAAAGCCCATGATGGAGACAATAAGGGCTATGCCTCTGCTTTAAGTGAGCAATATTTACAAGACCAAGGTGTTGAATATCCTGTCGCGATTTTTGCGCAAGCGACCGCAGGTGATGTATCGCCACATTTTCATGGTCCGAAGCAAGATAAGATTCGCAAACAAATTAAAGGCGAAAAAGAATATCAATATGCTGAACAAAATGGGCGTTATCAAAGTGAGTTGGCAATAAAAGCATTGAGTAACCATCATGCGTCAGTGACATGGTTGAAAGGCGATTTGGATGGTGTGCTCAGTTATGTGAATCTGAGTCAAATCGATGTACCTGCTGAGTTTAGCAATGGTGTTGAAAATGCTAAAACCAGTGTGGCATGCCATGGTGTAGGTTTTTTTCGCGGAACACCTATCGATGGTCAAGGCGCTGCAAAACCGATTACCCAAGTGATGTCTTTATTTTCAAAGCAAGTGCGTAAAAAACGCTTGGCGAATCCAAATGCGCCAGATTATTTAAAATACAAAGCACTTTATGATTCACAATTTCCAAAAGATATTGTATTGGAAAGCGCTGAAAATCGATTATTTGGTCAGAATATAGATATTTCACCAAGCATTATTGATCCTTTAATTGCGGAAATGAATCGGCAAGTCAAAGCCGGTGCGATTCAAGTCAGTCCATTGGTACCGAGTGTGATTCCACTGCAAATTTTAAAAATTGGTCAATTGGCATTGGTTTGCTGTCCAGGTGAAATCACCACAACAGCAGGGAATCGCTTGATTCAAACCGTAAGTCAGCAATTGGCAGGAAATTCTGCATTGGAAAAAACCTGTTTGGTGTCTTATTGCAATGACTATATGGGCTATATCACCACCAATGAAGAATATCAGCAACAAGCCTATGAGGGTGCACATACCTTATATGGGCAATGGACACATGCGGCGATTCAATTCAAGTTTCAACAACTTTCGCAGCAGTTAAATTTAGAGTCTTCGCAGCGTCAATATGATCAGACGACACGCCCCGCAGAGATTCCAAAACATGAATTAGAGAAAAGAACCAATCACGGCAATTTAAAAACAGCCGTACGCTAAAGGATGAGCGTTATGAATCAAGCATTGACTCAAAATAAAAATTCACTGACATGGAATAATTGGTCGGGTTATCAAAAGTCACAACCTACACAGATTCTCAAACCGCAAAATATTGATGAGTTAAAAAATATCGTACAAAACCATTCTAAAATTCGAGTGGTGGGCGCAGGGCATTCATTCACGCCATTGGTCTGCACCGATGCAACATTGTTGTCATTGGATCATATTGCAGGGGTAGAGCAAGTGAATTCTGCTTTGTCGCAAGCGAGTATTTGGTCAGGAACACGCTTATTTAACTTAGATCAGTATTTACAACCGATTCAGCAATCGTTGATGCAACAGGGTGATATTGATCAACAAAGTTTGGCGGGAGCTGTATCGACAGGAACACATGGTACGGGCACTGATTTGCATTGTATTTCAGCCTATGTTGAGGCGTTTGAATTACTCACTGCATCGGGCGAGATCTTGCGTTGTAATCGTCATGAAAATGTTGATATTTTCAATGCAGGGCGGGTATCACTTGGCACATTGGGGATTTTGACCAAAATCACCATGCAAAATAAACCACGTTATAAGCTCAAAGAACATGTGAAGCTCTGTGATGTGCAGGACTTTATACAAAATATTGCACAATGGAAAAATGAACATCGGCATATCGAATGTTTTGCTTTTTCACATGCGTCTAAGTTGATGTTGAAAACCTTGGATATTTCGGAAGAAGAAATTCAGCCACGTAAAAATACTTTTCCATCAGAAGATACATTATTGACGGTGTGTTGTGAGTTGACCAAGACATTTCCTTCATTAAATCCGAAATTGCAAAAGCTGTTGGGGGTATTTATTCAGCCGACAACTTTTGTAGATTGGTCGAGCAAGATATTTCCAACGCCACGCAATACCAAGTTCAATGAAATGGAATATCAAGTTCCTGTCGAGCTGGGCGTGGATTGTTTACAGGAAGTGCTTGCCAAGATGAAACAATCCAAACAGCAAACTTTTTTCCCAATAGAGTTTCGTTTTGTCAAAGGCGATGATATTTGGCTAAGTCCATTTTATCAGCGTGATTCGATTTCGATTTCGATACATCAATACATTAAGCAAGATCCACAATTGTTATTTAATGAAATTGAACCTATTTTACAGCGCTATCAAGGTCGTCCGCATTGGGGGAAAATGCACAGCATGACCACAGCGCAATTACGCGCTATGTATCCGATGTGGGATCAGTTTCAACAAATACGTGAGTACTTGGATCCTGAACGGAAATTTTTGAATCCGTATTTAGAAAAATTATTTTTGTCAGAATTGAGTTGATGGACTTTGAATGTACTATTGATGGAAAAGTAACATTAGACCTCCTGCAAAAGTTATTTTCGGCGAGATCTAAATCAATATTGAATGTTCCCTCTCCTTTCAGGAGAGGGTTAGGGAGAGGTTTTCTATTTAAAAGCCCCTCATCCTCTTGCGGAGTTACCTCCTCATCCCAAAGAGAGAAGGAACTTCCGATATTCTTTTGGATATGTTTTTAATCTAAAATTTGAACATTTTTTGACTTACGCAAGAGGTCTATTGGCATGACGTTTAAAATATAAAAAAGGGCAGGATATGAATCATTTTTTTGCACAACTCAATCAAGACTTGAAGCAGAGTGAATTGGCTTTGCCACGACTGATTGTAGATGCTCAAGCATTTGAACAAAACCTGCATTATGCAGAAAAGAAATTTCAGTATGCGCCACATGTGCAACCTCGTTTGGTGGTGAAGTCATTGGCATGTTTGGAACTACTGAAACAGATCAGTCAACGGCTGGCGACGCAACGCTTTATGGTGTTTCATTTGCCACAACTCTTGCCGATTTTGGAAACATTTTCAGATGCGGATGTTTTGCTTGGAAAGCCAATGCCTGTGTCGTTGTTGCAACATTTTTATCAGGAAAACCATCATTGGCAACATGCAAAAATTCAATGGTTGGTGGATACACAACAACGCCTTGAACAGTATTTAGACGTTGCTAAAAAGTTTGCGATCAAACTGAAAATAAGTATAGAAATTGATGTCGGTTTGCATCGTGGTGGTGTGTCATCAGAACAAGATTTGCGATCTATTTTAGCGTTCATTCAGACACATGCTGAATATTTAGAATTTGCAGGGTTGATGGGCTATGACGCACATGTAACAAAACTCCCATCGATCATTAAAAAAGCTGAAGATGCTTATGCAGAATCTCAGCAAATCTATCAAAACTATCAATTGCTGATTCAACAGCAATTTCCACAACTTTGGCATGATGGACTTTGCTTCAATGGTGGCGGAAGTCCAACTTTTGCGTTTCATGTGGAACAAAGTGTATGTAATGATTTGGCTTTTGGTTCGATGTTGCTGAAACCGAGTGATTTTGATTCTGAGAGTTTACAGGTTTTAAAATCCGCATTGTGGATCGCAACCCCTGTATTGAAAGTATTGCCTTATACGCAATTACCAGGATTAACGCTTTTAGATCGTCTACCACACCGAACTAAGGCTTTGTTTGTGTATGGTGGTTATTGGATGGCGGACTATGTCTATCCGCAAGGCATTCATCCACATGTACTGTATGGACGCAGTACCAATCAGGAAATGGTCAATGTGCCAAAACAGACGCAAATTGATGTCGATGATTTTGTTTTTTTAAGACCGACACAGAGTGAAGCGATTATTCCGCAATTTGCCAAACTTTGGTTTTATAAAAATCGGCAATTTGAAGCGTGCGAGACGTTTAGAGAGTAGTTTTTATATTTTCTCATAAAATTTCGAATTAATAGACCTCTTGCGAAAGTAATTTCCAAAGTGAATGAGCCAAAAATGGAGGTTCCCTCTCCTGCTAGGAGAGGGTTAGGGAGAGGTTTTTCTTTAAAAATCCCCTCATCCTCTTGCGGAGTTACCTCCTCATCCCAAAGGGAGAAGGAACTCCTGATACTTTTTAGATTAATATTTGGATTTAATGCTTGCTTATTTTTTGATTTACGCAAGAGGTTTAATAGAAGTGGATTGAACATAATTTTTTGACAAAGGTTTATAAAAGCCGATTTAAGGTGTAAAATTCGACACACTTTTATTCTGTTCCACCGATTTTATCTTTTGAGGGTTTCCCTCGATCATAATCTCGCGGTGATATGCTCTATTGTACGGGGCATCACTCCTTAAGGATTTTTAAATATGCCTATTATCACATTGCCAAATGGCGATCAAAAACAATTTGATCAAGCAGTTTCTGTGATGGAAGTTGCACAAAGTATTGGACCTGGACTGGCGAAAAATACGCTGGCAGGTAAAGTGAATGGTCGCTTAGTCGATGCAAGTGATTTAATTACCGAAGACGCAACACTGGAAATCATTACCCCTAAAAATCAGGAAGGTGTTGAAATCATTCGTCACTCATGTGCTCACCTTGTGGGACATGCGGTAAAACAACTTTTTCCTGAAGCTAAAATGGTGATTGGTCCTGTCATTGAAGATGGTTTCTATTACGACATTTTCAGTCAAAAACCATTTACACCTGAAGATATGGCTGCCATCGAAGCACGCATGAAAAAGCTGATTGATGAAGATTATGATGTCATCAAAAAAATGACACCACGTGCTGAAGTGATCAAATTGTTCACTGAGCGTGGCGAAGATTATAAGTTACGTTTAATTGAAGATATGCCTGATGAAACGCAAATGGGCTTGTACTATCATCAAGAATACGTAGATATGTGTCGTGGTCCACACGTACCGAATACTAAATTCTTAAAATCATTCAAACTGACTAAAATGTCAGGCGCTTACTGGCGTGGTGATGCGAAGAATGAACAGCTGCAACGTATTTATGGTACAGCTTGGGCAGATAAAAAAGAACTCGCTGCTTATATCAAACGTATTGAAGAAGCTGAAAAGCGTGATCACCGTAAAATCGGTAAAGCTTTAGACTTGTTCCATATGCAGGAAGAAGCACCAGGTATGGTGTTCTGGCATCCAAATGGTTGGACAATTTACCAAGTGCTTGAACAGTACATGCGTAAAATTCAACAAGACAATGGCTATGAAGAAATCCGTACTCCGCAAATTGTAGACTTTACACTTTGGGAGAAGTCAGGTCACGCAGCCAACTATGCAGACAATATGTTTACGACTCAGTCTGAGAGCCGGAACTATGCTGTAAAACCAATGAACTGCCCATGTCACGTACAAGTGTTTAACCAAGGCTTGAAGTCTTACCGTGATTTGCCAATTCGCTTGGCTGAGTTCGGTTCATGTCACCGTAACGAGCCATCAGGTTCTTTACACGGCATCATGCGTGTACGTGGCTTTACTCAAGATGATGCACATATTTTCTGTACCACTGAACAAATTGGTAAAGAAGTTGCAGATTTCATTAAGCTCACTTTAGATGTGTATAAAGATTTTGGCTTTGAAGAAGTACAAATGAAATTGTCTACACGTCCTGAAAAACGTGTCGGTGCAGATGAGCTTTGGGATGTTGCTGAAAAATCTTTGGCAGATGCTTTAGATGCGGCCGGTCTTGATTGGCAAGAACAGCCTGGTGAAGGCGCATTCTACGGTCCGAAGATTGAATTCTCATTGAAGGACTGTTTAGGTCGTATCTGGCAGTGTGGTACAATTCAGTGTGACTTTAACTTGCCGTTACGTTTAGATGCCTCTTATGTAACAGAAGATAACGATCGTGACCATCCTGTGATGTTGCATCGTGCAATTCTTGGCAGTTTCGAGCGTTTTATTGGTATACTTATTGAACACTACGCTGGCTTTATGCCACCATGGTTGGCGCCAATCCAAGCATGTGTCATGAATATTACAGATTCACAAGCGGAAGCATGTGAGTCAGTGGTCGCAAAACTCAAAGAAAATGGAATTCGAGCAATTTCAGACTTGAGAAATGAGAAAATCGGCTTTAAGATTCGTGAGCGTACATTAGAGCGTATTCCATACTTATTGGTACTTGGGGACCGAGAAGTGGAAGAAGGTACTGTAAACGTACGTACCCGTTCTGGAAAAAATTTAGGTACTATGTCAATTGATGCATTTGTTGACTTAGTGAAAGCAGCCGTTGCCGAACGCGGCCGGTACATTGTGGAGTAAGAAAGATTAAACAGCCTGACCGTAACCAACAACAAGGTGCTAAAAGCAATCGTCCTGCATTGAACGACGAGATTAAGGCAAAAGAAGTCCGTCTCGTTGCTGCAGATGGTGAACAGAAAGGTATCGTAACGCTTGCAGAAGCGTTGCGTGCTGCTGAAGACGCAGATCTTGACCTTGTTGAGATTGTGGCAAATGCAGAACCGCCTGTTTGTAAAATCATGGATTTCAACAAACATTTATTTGATCTGAAGCAAAAGCAAAAAGATGCAAAAAAGAAACAGCATCAAGTTCAGGTCAAAGAAATCAAGTTACGTCCTGGTACAGATGTTGGTGATTACAACGTTAAGTTGCGTGCTATTCTCAAGTTCCTTGAGGAAGGTAACAAAGTCAAAATTACTCTACGTTTCCGTGGTCGTGAAATGGCTCACCAACAGTTGGGTCTTGCTCAATTACAAAAAATTGAAGCAGATGTGGCTGAGTGTGGTGTTGTTGAACAAGCACCAAAAATGGAAGGTCGTCAAATGGGTATGTTACTTGGTCCAAAAAAGAAAAAGTAATCCCTTGTTGATCTTAAAAAAGCACTGCATTTGCAGTGCTTTTTTTATAGGTAGCGTTTTCAGATTTAATGGCGCTGTTTTTTTGGATAAATAAACTTTAATAGTGTCCTAATTCAAATATCAAAATATGATAATAAGGATTGTTTAATATAAGTTTATTGCTTTATTTTAGAATAAATTATGAAAATATCTTGATTGATGACATATTCGATTTAGCAAAATCATGTTATAAAAGTACAATACTAAAGTCATAAAATATAGAAAATACGCGAGAAAGCGGAAGGATGAAATATGATTGATCTGTATTATTGGGGAACACCCAATGGTCATAAAATTACCATCGCACTTGAAGAAATGGGTTTGGATTATCAAATTTTCCCGATCAATATTTTAGAAAATGATCAATTCCAACCTGATTTTTTACGCATATCCCCAAATAATAAAATTCCTGCAATTGTCGATCAAAATGGCCCAAATGGCGAAGCGATTTCAGTGTTTGAGTCTGGTGCGATTTTGCAATATTTAGGGCGTAAAACAGGCTTATATTATCCTGAAAATGAGCAAGAGCGTGTTGAGGTTGAACAATGGTTGATGTGGCAAATGGGCGGTTTTGGTCCAATGCTTGGACAGAATCATCATTTCAGTAAATTTGCCAAAGAACAGGTGCCTTATGCAATTGATCGTTATGTGACTGAAACAAAGCGTTTATATGGGGTTCTAAATCATCAATTGATCGGTCAGAAATATGTGGCAGGTGAGTATTCGATTGCAGATATGGCAATCTTACCTTGGGTGTTACGTCATGAATGGCAACAAATTGATTTAGATGATTATCCTTATGTGAAAGAATATGTTGAGCGTTTAACTGCACGTCCAGCCGTTCAACGTGCATTATCCATCAAAGTTTAAAATCAGAATATGCTAAACTGCTGAACCACCAAATCTGGTGGTTTTTTTAATGTTGGATATGAGCGATGAAAACATTCTTTTTAAATCTCACGTATATTTTAGAGAAGAATCCTAAAATTTATTGGTGCGTGATTATGGGGATCGCCCTATGTTCAGTGTTATATATCGTGGAAGTGGTGCATATTCAGAGCCTATTGCCCGATGTAAAAGTACAAGATACTTCAGCATTACGTGCGACGATTGATCCAATCGCGCAACGTTATTCTTGGGCACGTCTTGCAGTGATTATCGTGGCAATTATTGTTGCAAATATTCAATATTTTAAAACCAAAAAATCTTTAAATTTGTAAATTAAGCATCGCTTATTTTCTGAATTTTCATGGCTTATCTTTTACTTTTTTTATCTGCCTTTGGTGCAGCAACATTACTGCCTTTACAGTCTGAAGCGGTATTGGTTGGACTGTTGTTGCAAACGCAATATTCAGCTTATTTATTACTTATTGTTGCAACGATGGGTAATGTTTTAGGCTCGTGTGTGAATTGGTATTTAGGTTTGAGAATAGAGCGATTTAAAAATAAAAAATGGTTCCCAGTTTCTGAAAAAAATATGATAAAAGCGGAGAAAATTTACCAAAAATATGGTTTTTGGTCTTTGTTGCTGAGTTGGACGCCCGGGATAGGTGATCCAATCACACTCATTGCAGGTTTGATGAAAGAAAACTTTTGGCGCTTTCTATTCATCGTCACAATTGCAAAAGCAGGGCGCTATCTGTTTATTTATTGGGTTTACTTAGGTCTGATTTAAGGACATTTATTCAGGTCAAATACAATCTGATCTTGATGCGTCACTTTATAAAACTGCCACCATTTTTTATCAGAAGTGATTCTCGTTGTGGAGAGTGCTGAAATCACTTGTTGATCAAGATGATTTAAACCAGAGCTTTTATTGATTTTAATATTTGAAATTTGGTCTTTATTTGAAAGTTTAAAAGAAAAATGAATTTCTCTGCTTTCGCCTTTCAGTTCATCTTTGTGAATAAAAAACTTGGGCACTTCTTTATATTGAAAAGGCGTCTTATGTTTTAAAATCTGTTCGCCTAAAATTTTGGTTTCAAATAAATACACACAAGTATTTTGCTGTTTTACAGGTCTACATGATGCTGTTGGTTGTCCTGTGAAATTTAAAGCAAATGCTTGGCTCACAGTAAAAGTTTCGCCAGTGGGTCTAAAGCGAGATGTATATACCGTTTTTATAATCTTTTGATCGAGATGGTCAACCCCAGTACTTTCTAAAACTTTTACATCAGTCACTTTCCCTTGCGGATTTGCTGTGATCTGAAGATCAAGTTTACGGTTTTGATTTTCAAGGTCGCAGGGTTGGATACGAATGCGAGGTGCGATGCGCCATTGTGCTGAATCCCGTGTAAGTTCAGCCACTTGTTGGGCAGAAGATGTTTGCGCGACATCTGCAAGGATTGATTGGTTAAGTAAGAGTGCGGTACTGATTAAAAATATTTTTTTCATATCGTATAAAGTGTTTTATCGCAGTTTTAGTCGTTTAGTTGTAAAAACGAAAATAGTTAGACCAGTAGCTCAGTTATTTTTCACCAAGTTACTGAATTTATTTTATTGACAATCATTGGTTTTGAAATGAATTTCATCACTAAAAGTCGAAGGCTTATATGTCCATAAAGTTCGATATGAGCGTTTCACTTCAATTTTTGCATTTTCAACCGCTGTAAGTACTTGCTGATCTAAAGCATTGACACCAGAAAGTTTGGTCAATTTTGCTTGAGTCACATCACCCTGTTTATCCACTTTAAATTTGAATTTCACTACGCGATTTTTAAACTTCAATAACGATTCATCAAGTGCAAGTTGAGGTTGTTTTGTATAGCGGAATGCAACAGATTTGCCATTTTCCTGCTTGTTCCAATGATTTGAATGAAATGTATAGGTGCATTGTGCTGATGGCTTGTGGTCTGTTGCATTATTCATGGTTAAGGTGAATGTCTGATAACCCACCATTGCAACGGATTTACCATTCTTTATTGCAGGTTTAACTTTGGCAACTTCAACAGCATCAATAATTTTTTGATCAAGCTGGCGAATGCCTGTGCTTTCTTGAATTTCAGCATCAATCACTTTACCTGAATGATCTGCTTTGACGCGAATAATGGCTGAACGTTCTTGGTCTTTTAATTCATTACTTTGGTATTTAACTTGCGGGAACTTAAGCCATTGAATACGAGTAGTTAAATGTTGTAAATCATTTTGTTCTAATTGGTTACCTTGCACTTTAATGGTAGGTAATTTTTCAGCACTATAACTATATGTAGAAAGGCATAAGAGGCATGTTGTAAAAATAACTTTATTCATAGCTTTGGCAATTCATGCAAATTGAACTTGCATGTAAATAATTTAATTGTGCAAAGTATTTATCGAAATACCAAATCTCGCAATAGAAAATGTACCCGAAGGCACATTTTTCTCAGTTTTTAACTCTATTTCGATTGTTCTTGTCCTTTGGTAATGTCAACTTTGAATAAATCCTTGGTTTTAATCCAACTGATCATGACAACAGCCATGGTCATGCATCCACCAAAAACCGTTGCAGCGATGGTGCCTAGATATTTTGCAGCCAATCCCGATTCAAACGCACCGAGTTCATTACTGCTGGAAACAAACATGCCGTTGACCGCCGCAACACGACCACGCATATTTTCAGGTGGGTAAACTTGTAAAATAGTTTGACGAACCACAACTGAAATACTGTCGCATGCCCCAGTCATTGCCAAAGCAATCAATGAAAGCCACATACTGTTCGAGAATGCGAAGATGATGGTAAAAATCCCAAAGCCTGCAACAGCTAAAAGCATATTTCGCCATGCATGATGGGTCGGTGGAAACTTGGTCAGTGCAATCATTGTGATAAGCGCACCAATGGATGGCGCTGCACGTAAGTAGCCTAGACCTTCGGGACCAACTTTTAAAATATCTTCAGCAAAGATCGGCAGTAGGGCAATCACACCACCAAATAGCACGGAAACTAAATCCAATGAGATCGCCCAAAGGACAATTTTGGTTTTCCAAATAAAACGGAAACCTTCGCTTAAGCTGTCTTTTAAATTACTCTGTTCCATTTTTGGAAAGGTTCTTTTCTTTAAGCGTGCAATAAGACAAAAACAGACAAATAGAAGTACGGCTACAGATAAAAGACTGTTTTCACGTCCTAACCATGCCAACATGAAACCGCCGAGCATTGGACCAATAATGACGCCACTTTGCCATCCAATCGTAGTCCAAGTTGCACCATTGGCATATAACTCACGGGGAATTAAGAATGGTTTGAGAGAGGTTGCTGATGGATTATAAAAACCTCGAATCGTTCCTAAACCAAAAATCACCGCATAGATTCCCCATGACAAGGTATGAATACTGATTTGAGCATGATCAAAACTATGGAATAACCACCACAGTACGAGTGGTAATGGAACTGAGAAAAATAAACAAATTTTCATGATCGTTTGTTTATTAAACTTATCTGCGAAATATCCACCCCAAAGTGACAGAGCGATAAATGGAATGGCTTCAGCCAAACCAATTAGACCGAGGGTCAAAGGATCTTTGGTAATTTGATAAAGTGAATAAGCCACGATAATTTCTTGGATTAAAATTGCCAGTGTTAAGCAAAATTGATTGATGGTGACAATTGAGAAATCTCGATAGCGGAGCGCAGCAAAAGCATCCTGTGCAGGGTTCATAACTGTCCAGTTTTATCATGATGTGACGATTATAAAGATTTATAAGCCTTTTTAATTGTCATCATGCGTGAAATTAACATCGGAAATTACATTAAGGAAGTTAGAAATAGTCCGTAGTTTTGCTTTTGTTTTATACAGAGATGATTTAGAATATTGCCTCCCTTACCTGCAGGTCGTCTTCGCAATGGTGCGAACGTTCCGAACAGGTGTTTAAAGAGGTTGTTATGGCTAAGTTAAAAACTCGCCGTGGTGCAGCTAAGCGTTTCAAAGCGACTGCTAACGGTTTCAAGCGTAAACAAGCGTTCAAACGCCACATTTTGACCAAAAAATCTGCTAAACGTATTCGTCAATTGCGCGGTTGTGTCATGGTTCACGTAAGTGACATGAATTCAGTTCGTCGTATGTGCCCATACATCTAAGGAGATTATAAATGGCTCGTGTAAAACGTGGTGTACAGGCTCATCGCCGTCATAAAAAAATTCTTGCTCGTGCTAAAGGTTACTATGGCGCGCGTTCACGTGTTTATCGTGTAGCGTTCCAAGCGGTAATCAAAGCAGGTCAATACGCTTACCGTGACCGTCGTCAAAAGAAACGTCAATTCCGCGCTTTGTGGATTGCACGTATCAATGCTGGTGCTCGTCAAAATGGTTTGTCGTACAGCCGTATGATCGATGGCTTGAAAAAAGCTCAAGTGATCATCGACCGTCGCGTACTTGCTGACATCGCTATGCATGACTCAGTTGCATTTGCTGCTTTAGCTGAAAAAGCTAAAGGTGCATTGGCTGCTTAATCATCATTGATGATTTAAAAAAGACCGCTTTTAGCGGTCTTTTTTATTTTAAGAAAAATAATTCTAATGAGTTAAAAATAGCTATTCAGATTGTTCATTTGATTTAGGCAGTATTTTGTATAGTGCATATAAAAAAGCGATACCGAGTACAAAAATATTTCCCCAATGTACCGTAAAATATGCCAATGTCCATAAGGCGCAGTAACACCACAACATAAACCATAAAAACTTAATCATCCCAAACCATTTGAAACCAGAAGATACTTCATTTGATTCAGGTTTCTCAGGTTCAATATTTTCTAAATTTGATGTTGACGCATCGCGTGAATTTTCTATTGTTTTTGAGGTGGAAACAAAAGGCATGTTTGATTGTGTTTGTGCATCGAGGGTTGCATTTTGATAATGGTTAGCTGAATGTTTTAAGATAATAGGAAGAAATTTCTCTACAATATTTGAGGCTTGAGAAAATTCAACTTTTTCATTACTTGCCATGTGCCAATAATCTGCATATTCATTTTTAGCATGAGATTCATTATTAAAGCGATGACGCAGTGCAGCCGCATTGATAATTAAATTACTCACATAATTTCGTTTTAAATTATACGGTAATAGGGGAAATTGTTCCTCTTTTTGATAGAGATCACCTTCATAGCAATTACTTTCTGTCAGTGGAACGGGAAAAGAACCATAGCGCTTTGAGATTTCAAAATCATAGACTTCTTTTTGATATTCCGCATAAAAAGATTGCCATGAAAGAGGCTGTAAATCCGCTAAAATTTTGTCTGAAAAATCAGGTGATACATCCATCAATACATAGTTTTCTACGCTATCATGATAATTATTATAGTTAGACTGTAATGGAAATTGATTCGGATCATATTCTTGCCATAGTGGTTTTTCATCAACATGAATGAGCACTTTAAATATTTGATTTGGGAAATGACAGACAATGCAAAAATTGTATTCACCTACATTAAAATCAAAGATTTGAGAATCAGTACGTGGCTGTAATACATCAGATGCAAAGTGTAAACTAATTTTATAAAGCCCCTGTACTTTGAGATGATTGAGTAAATGTGAAGCAGAACCTGCCAGTAAAGTACCTTTTTCAAGATCACGCAAAATAGGAAAATGAGTAAAGAGTAGGGGATGGCGATCTAAAATTTCTGAATCCACTGCGCCAGTTAAAAATTCATTTCCATAACTGACCAAAGCCACTTGGCGATAAGCTCTTTCAAAATGCATGTATTTTCCTGTTATTATATTTTCTGATCGTCATATAGCATGTGTGAAAAAATATGAGAAAACAATACCATTTCCGCCAAGTGGGTGACGACACTTGTACTTGGGATGTACATCGCTTGGTTGAGTTAAGCCAAAACTTTCCAACAATTGAAATTCCTTTGACCGAAATTCGAGAATTGAATGAAAGTTATTGGTTTCCTGATACACATCCAACGACGCAAGAAATAATTGATCATATTCAATTGGTTCAAGATGCTGATTTAAAATATCCGATTATTGTCTGTGCAGAAGGGCGCGTAATGGATGGAATGCATCGTGTTGCTAAAGCTAAACTACAAGGACAATTGACCATTCAAGCAGTCAAATTTGAAGTTACGCCACAACCTGATTTTATTAATGTTGATGCAGATGACTTGAATTATGACGATGAATAAATAAAGACTTTGAAGCTAAATTACACAATATCAACATGAAATGATTGTCGAATTGAATTGCGCTCGCATACATTAAGACTGTCCCCCCAAATAAAAAGATAGGAAAAGAATAATGCGTGTAGAAATTGAAGGTGTACCACAAGGCGCAATTGAAGTTGAGTTACAACTCCTTCCAAGAATCGGAGAAACCATTAAAGTGATGTATGGAGCAGATGCGGAAGTGAAGGGGGAAGTGACTGGTTTACAACATTATATCAACCAACATGCCAATGATCATAAAGTGATTCTCACTATTCGCCCTATTATTTCACCAGAGTAAAATTGTGATTCGAATTGCAAATCAAAATGATGTGCAACAAATTGCCCAAGTTCATGTGCAGAGTTGGAAAGAAACTTATATTGGTATAATTCGTCAACACGTCATAGATGAGTTAAGTGTAGAACAACGGATTCAACTTTGGCAAAAATTAGTCATTGATCAGAATCATCGAATCTTTGTATATGAACACGAAGGTCAAATTTTGGGGTTTTTAGATGGTTATTTAAATCCAAATAACAATATTGCTGAAATTAAGGCATTTTATTTTCTAAAAGAAATTAAAGGGCAAGGTATTGGTCGTACAATGTTTGAACAATTCTATCAGCTTGCGAATTCTGCACATTATCAGCGATTGCAATTGGGTGTGATTAATCAAAATCCCAGCCGTTATTTCTATGAGAAAATGGGTGGAAAAATGATGGGTGAAGATGAAATTCCTGAATATGGAAAGGGAATTTCCGAAGTATTTTATCAATGGGAACTACATAAAGCATAGAGCAATATAAGCATGATAGATTCACAATTTTTAATAGACTTACAAGAACAGATCAGAAAGGGTCAGCGTTTTAAATATTTATGCTTTTGGGGGCATACAGCAAAGCAAAGAGGTGTTGTGGATAAGAGTTGTTTTAGTCAGTGGTTTCCTGCACATTTTGAAGTCGATGGGATCCAATATAAAACAGCAGAACATTATATGATGGCGCAAAAGGCTAAATTATTTGAAGATGATGAAATTTTTGAAAAAATTATTCAAGTAGATCATCCCAATGAAGCAAAAATGTTGGGTCGTAAAATTCAACAATATCAGGAAAATATTTGGTTAGAACACCGTTTTGATATTGTTGTAAAAGGCAATATTGCAAAGTTTTCACAACATCCTAATTTAAAAAGTTTTTTATTGGGCACACATGATCGAATTTTGGTTGAAGCATCACCTGTAGATAAAATTTGGGGAATTGGATTATCTGCTGATGATGAAAATGCTGAAAAACCATTGCAATGGAAAGGATTGAATTTATTGGGTTTTGCTTTAATGGAAGTGAGAAAGCAACTCTAAAGTCACTTTCTATTTGATTAACCCGGCTAAAAAATTACAAACCAAAATAATACGCGGCTAAGCAGATCAAAATCGTAATCACAATTAAAGCAAAAACACTGGTTTTCCCTGGTTTATGCTCACCACTTGGTTTGCTGCTAAAACTCTGACGTTGCTCCGTCTTTGTATTGAAATTGCTATTGTCAAAAGGCGATTCAACGACTTTGGGTGTTAATCGTGCTGTTTTATAGTGGTTTGCAATTTTGACAATAAACTTGGCTTTTAAATCTTCAACTTTTTGTAAAAAATGACGCAAATTCATCTGTTCTTCTGGACTGAGAATTTGTTCATTTTCATCATAAGGATGCTGTAGTTTTGTAGAAATAAAGCTTTCTAAAGCGTCAAAACGATAGAAAGTTTCATGTCCATAATCAGATTGGTAATCAGTTGGAAGTAATGAAAGTTTTACACTCGCATCATTTTCAACTTGATCATTATTTTCTAAGCCATAGTAAGGCAAATCTTTATTGAAGGGTTCAACAAAGCCTTGGGCATATTTGCTATCAAATAATTCATTATCTGTATAAATTTGAATATCATCCCAATTGGGTTGTACCAAATCCTGTTCGATGCGTTTCACCAATTTAGCGTTAAGATCAAATCGCCAAAAAACTTCTGTACGAATGTTAGGACGTTGAGCTAATGGTGCTTCGTAGTCATTGTCTGCACTGTACCATTCAGCCAGTTCTTTACCGAAGATCCAAGCCGTTTTCTTTTGCTTATCGTGGCTGACAATAAAATGTGGAATGGCTAAAAGCTCAACATTGGCATTTGGATTCTGTTCATCATTCAGCAAGCTTGAGCTATGTAAACTCAGACGATAGACGCCTTGTTTTTTTAAACCTTCCAGCCAAATTTGAAAATGTTGTGCTAACAAATGTTGCGTCATCAAATCACGAAAGCCAAAGGCATGCTGATTAAAAATGGCGTGATTAACCCAGCGAGAGAAGCCGATCTCTTGGGTTAAATATTCATTACCATAAGTCACAAGGGTAAGTTGTCGTTTCCAGATTTGATCGAGTGCCATTTGTTATAAATCTCAGTGACATTGAATCCATTTTATACTTTTTATAAATCAAAGTTCTAGCATTGCAACAGTATTCACACAGGGAAATTCACAATTTATTTGGAATAAGTGCTGTCTAATCGTATTTTTCATCAAGCGGAAACTTCATTCAACTGCATAAAAACTGTTAGAATATGCAGTTATATTATTTTTCTAAATTGTTGCTTTGAGAGTTACTATGTCACTGGAAGCCCTGACCACTGAAGCGCTCGCTGCGATTGCAGCAGCTCAAGACCTTGCTACACTCGATCAAGCTCGAGTGCAATTTACAGGGAAAAAAAGCCAGCTTGCGGAACAGTCGAAATCATTAGGTAAAATGGATGCGGAAGAGCGTAAAGTTTTTGGTGCGCAAATTCATGCCGTACGTGAAGCAATTACGACAGCACTCACTGAACGTCAAACTGAATTACAAAAAGCTGCATTAGAACAAAAACTTGCAAGCGAAACGATTGATATTACGTTGCCTGGGCGAGGGCAAACTGTTGGTAGTATCCATCCTGTGACTCAAGTTCAAGAACGTATTTGCCAATTCTTTACCAAAGCAGGCTTTACCGTTGCGACAGGTCCGGAAGTTGAAGATGATTATCACAACTTTGAAGCATTGAATATTCCAGGACACCATCCTGCACGTGCGATGCATGATACTTTCTATTTTGATGTAAACCATTTGTTGCGTACGCACACATCAGGTGTGCAAGTCCGTACCATGGAAAAGAATCAGCCACCGATTCGTATCGTGTGCCCAGGTCGTGTATATCGTTGTGATTCTGACCAAACCCATTCACCAATGTTCCATCAAATCGAAGGTTTATACGTTGCTGAAAATACCAGCTTTGCTGAATTAAAAGGCTTGTTGGTCAATCTCCTCAATGAATTCTTTGAAAAAGATTTGAAAGTCCGTTTCCGTCCATCTTATTTCCCATTCACAGAGCCAAGTGCAGAAGTGGATATTATGGATGAACGTGGTAAATGGTTGGAAGTTTTAGGTTGCGGTATGGTGCATCCAAATGTACTCCAAGCTGCGGGCATTGACCCTGAAAAATATAAAGGTTTTGCTTTTGGTTTAGGTGTAGAGCGTTTTGCGATGTTGCGTTATGGCATCAATGACTTGCGTATGTTCTATCAAAATGATGTGCGTTTCTTACGCCAATTTGCTTAACAAGTTTATACCTCTCCCTGACCTCTCCTGAAAGGAGAGGGGTTGTCCATTGTGATGAGATGACGGGTACTTTGCTTTTAAAAGTGGAGTGAGAGGGGATTAGAAATTTAGAAATTATAGGTTTTTACGAAATGAAAATTAGCGAAAATTGGCTACGCACGTGGGTAAATCCTGCAATTGATAGCGAAGCTTTATCTGACCAGCTGACTATGCTTGGTTTAGAAGTTGATGATTTAACACCAGCAGCAAAACCATTTACAGATGTAGTGGTTGGTGAGGTTCTTACTGTAGAGCAACATCCTGATGCAGATCGTTTACGTGTAACCACAGTCAATATTGGTTCGGGTGAACCATTGCAAATCGTTTGTGGTGCGCCAAATGTCCGTGCAGGGATGAAAGCACCTGTTGCAACGATTGGTGCAGTATTACCTGGTGATTTTAAAATCAAAAAGGGCAAACTTCGTGGCGTTGAGTCACAAGGAATGCTGTGCGGTGCTTCTGAAATTGATCTTGAAGATAAAATTGATGGTCTTTTAGAACTTCCAGATGATGCGCCTGTTGGTGTGAATATCCGTGAATATCTAAATCTTGATGATCATGTGATTGATATCAGTATCACGCCAAACCGTGGTGATTGTTTCAGTATCTGTGGGATTGCCCGTGAAATTGGTGTGATTAACCAGTTGCCTGTGACTGCACCTGAAATTCAAGAAGTTGCAGCGACAATTGCAGATCAAAAACAAGTTGTGATTACAACTGAAGGTTGCCCACGTTACTTAGGTCGTGTGATTAAAAACGTCAATACTAAAGCACCGACACCGGCATGGATGGAGCAAGCTTTAGCACGTTCAGGTATCCGTCAGCACAGTATTTTGGTGGATATTACCAACTATGTATTGATGGAGTTGGGTCAGCCCTTACATGCTTTTGATGGTGGCAAGGTACAGGGTTCAGTTCATGTACGCCAAGCGACTGCTGCTGAAAAACTTGTATTGTTAAATGAACAAGAAGTTGAATTGTCTGAAAATGTGATGGTGATTGCAGATGATGCCAAAGCCTTGGCAATTGCAGGCATTATGGGTGGTTTATCTTCTTCTGTGACTGATGAAACTACTGAGATTTTCTTGGAATCGGCATTCTTCGCTCCACTTGCGATTGCAGGTCGTGCGCGTAGTTTTGGTTTACATACCGATGCATCACAACGTTATGAACGTGGTGTGGATTTTGAATTACCAATGATTGCCATGCATCGTGCATCGCAATTGATCGCTGAACTTGCCGGTGGTGAATTTGGTCCGATTACTGTTGCTGAACAAACTGCGTTATTGCCAAAACGTGAAGCGATTGAATTGAATCAAGCGCAAGTGGATCAATTGCTTGGCTATAAAGTTGAATCAGATTTTATTACCGATGCTTTGCAGCGTTTAGGTTGTGAAGTAACCGTTAAAGCACAAGGTGAATGGACAGTTGTTCCGCCATCACATCGTTACGATATGGCAATTTATCAGGATTTGATTGAAGAAGTTGCGCGTATTCATGGCTATGACAATATTCAAATGAGCTTGCCAGTCATTGATGTGAGATTAGCAAAACATCAAGACCAGTTTGAATTACCACAATTACGCCAAACTTTGGTGGCTTTAGGCTACCAAGAAGCGATTAGCTTTAGCTTTGCAGATTTAAAACTTGAAAAGCAATTGAATTCACAAGTGAATCCTTTGGCATTGGCAAATCCAATCTCAAGCGATTTGGCAGTAATGCGTTCAACCTTGCTTTCAAGCCTGATACCTTGTGTTCAGTACAATATCAATCGTCAGCAAAGCCGTGTGCGTTTCTTCGAGCTTGGTTTACGTTTTGATTATCAAAATGCACAAAATATTGATGATCTTAAACAGATCCCTACTTTGGCGATGATCGCTGTGGGGGCTAAGCAAGCAGAATCTTGGCATGCTAAGCCTCAAGCGATGGATTTCTTTGATTTAAAAGGTGAAGTTGAAGAAGTTTTAGCCGCAGGTCGCGTCCAAGTTGAGTATGTACGTTCTGAACGTGAATGGCTACATCCTGGTCAATCTGCTGAAATTTTGGTGAATGGTCAATCGATTGGTTATTTAGGTCGTTTGCACCCATCTTTAGAAAATGCACTCGATTTGGGCACAACTTGGGTTGCTGAGCTCGATCAATCGGCTGTTTTGCAAACTTATGTATCTAATTTTACAGAATTATCACGATTTCCATCGGTTAGACGTGATATTGCTCTTGTAATTAGTGATAAGATTAATGTCAGTGAAATTCAGCAACTTATCGAAAAGACTGGTGGAGAGTTACTCGACTCAAATTGGTTATTCGATGTGTACACTGGGCAAGGGGTTGAACAAGGTAAGCGCTCATTGGCATTTGCATTGTTATGGCAACATCCAACTCGTACACTTGAAGATGCTGAAATTAAATCCGGTATGGATCATATTATTCAAGTGTTAGAAAGCACTTACCAAGCGACATTGAGGGCCTCATGACAGCATTAACAAAAGCAGAAATGGCTGATCATTTAAGTGAGCTTACGAGTTTAAATCGTCGTGAAGCGAAACAAATGGTTGAATTGTTCTTTGACGAAATTAGCCAAGCATTAATTGCAGGTGAACAAGTTAAACTTTCAGGTTTTGGTAACTTTGAACTACGTGACAAACGTCAACGTCCAGGTCGAAATCCAAAAACTGGAGAAGAAATTCCGATTTCAGCACGTCGAGTGGTAACGTTCCGTGCAGGTCAGAAATTCAGACAACGTGTAGGTACAGAACAAGAAGATTAATTTTCGATTCGTTATGTATAAATAAAAGCCCTGAGTATTTACTTGGGGCTTTTTTGTATGTGCGGAGCAAAGGTGAATATAATCGTTTTGAAGATCAGCCTATTTTCAAAAGTTGGTTTTGAATAGATAGAGATCAATAATGAATGTTCTCTTTCCTTATGGAGTGAGAATCAGTGTTTTGCAAGCGGGAGAAACTTCATTCTCTTGTGGAATTGTGCTCTTCATTTCAGAGCCATATATAGTTAATAGAAGTACACTTTGAATACATTTTAAATATATAGTTTGAGTGCTTTATGAATTAGCCAAGAAGTTTATTGCTGTGTGAGTAAACTAGAGTATAGAGATATTTTTTATAGACATAAAAAAAGAGAACCTAAGGTTCTCTTTTTTCTGATAATAATCTAAGTGATTATTATTGAGCAGCAGAAGCTGGAGCAGAAGCGTCAGCAGCAGCGGCAGTAGCTTCAGAAGCAGCGTCAGTAGCAACTGCAGCAGCGTCAGTAGCAGAAGCAGCAGCAGCGTCAACAGCAGCAGTAGCTTCAGAAGCAGCTTCTACAGCTTGAGAAGCAGCAGCAGTTGCGTCAGCAGCAGCTTCTTCAGTTTTTTTAGCACAACCAACGAAAGCTAAAGTAGTAGCAACTGCAGCAGCAATAGCGATTTTTTTGAATAACATGGCATCACTCTCATAAATTAAATTGAGACAAAAAACCCAAGTTAGCCTGTTTATTGCTTTTTGCATGAGCAGTCTAACTGGTATGCGAATATGCTATCACTGCGCATTTTGAATTGCTACTGTCTAAATTAAAAAAACTGTCAAAAATGATGCAAAAATGATGGTTTTTTAACAGATATTTACAATTGATTTTGAGTTTTAGATTGGTTTATTAAAGGGTAAATACTTAAAAAACATGGGGAAAACTATTTATTAATTTTAATTTTCAAACATTTGCAACTTTGTGTTAAATCAAAACGCTGCAATTGTATATTTATGTAAATAATGTCAACCAAATAAAAAGGCTATCGTTATAGATAGCCTTTTTATCATTTTCTTTAAATTAGTTTGCAGCTTTACGCTTCATTTGATCAAAGAAATCATCATTGGTTTTGGTTTCTTTCATGCGATCTAGCAAGAATTCCATTGCTGCAAGTTCATCCATAGGGTGAAGTAATTTACGTAAAATCCAGACTTTACGTAGGTTTTCTTCGCTCATGAGACGTTCTTCACGACGCGTACCTGATTTTTTGATGTTCATTGAAGGGAAGACGCGTTTTTCAGCAATACGGCGATCAAGTGTAATCTCTTGGTTACCTGTACCTTTGAATTCTTCGTAAATGACTTCATCCATTTTACTGCCTGTTTCAATTAAGGCAGTAGAGATAATGGTGAGTGAGCCACCTTCTTCAATGTTACGTGCAGCACCAAAGAAGCGTTTAGGGCGTTCTAATGCATGTGCATCTACACCACCAGTTAACACTTTACCAGATGAAGGAACAACAGTGTTGTACGCACGTGCTAAACGTGTGATTGAGTCGAGTAGTATCACAACGTCTTTTTTGTGCTCAACCAAGCGTTTAGCTTTTTCAATCACCATTTCAGCTACTTGTACGTGACGTGCAGGCGATTCGTCAAATGTAGAAGCAACAACTTCACCTCGAACTGTACGTTCCATTTCGGTTACTTCTTCAGGACGTTCGTCAATAAGAAGTACGATGAGGAAGCATTCTGGGTTGTTACGAACAATCGATTGCGCGATGTTTTGTAACAACATCGTTTTACCGGCTTTTGGTGGTGCAACAATGATTGAACGTTGACCTTTACCAATTGGCGCAATTAAATCGACTACACGTGCAGTTAAATCTTCAGAAGAACCATTACCCAATTCCATGACTAATTGCTCAGTTGGGAAAAGTGGTGTTAAGTTTTCAAATAAGATTTTATTACGTGAGTTTTCAGGTGTATCGTAGTTAATTTGGTTTACTTTTAATAATGCAAAGTAACGTTCACCTTCTTTCGGTGGGCGAATCGTACCTGTAATCGTATCACCTGTACGTAGGTTAAAACGACGAATTTGTGATGGGCTTACATAAATGTCATCAGGACCAGCAAGGTACGAACCCGCTGCTGAGCGGAGGAAGCCGAAGCCATCCGACAAAATCTCTAGAACACCATCACCAAAAATTTCTTCGCCATTCATTGCATGGCGTTTCAAGATGGCAAAAATGATGTCTTGCTTACGGTTACGCGCCATTCCTTCAAGGCCCATAAACTCAGCAATTTTAATGAGTTCGCCGATCGGTTTTTTCTTGAGTTCAGTTAAATTCATAGATGGTCAGATTGAATAAGGATGTGTGGAACACAGATAAAAGAGAAAAGAAGCAAAAGTCGTCCGCAGTGCAATCGTTGAGCTGAAAATGCATTTGAGCAAAAACAGACTCAGAAGCTATGTAGTTCTTTCGAGGAGAAATGTGTTAAACAATTTCTGTTGCCGAGCGGCGATCTTATGTGTTGTCTTTTAAGAAACAGGAAAAAGATAATCCTAATGTTCCTTGTGCATGAAATATAAGTGAGATCAATGTATTTGTCAAATTATAGTCAAAAAAATACGCTAGTTTTTCTAGCGTATTTTTGAATATTTTAAATTTTGCAGATCAGTACTGCAAAAATCTAAAATTAGATATTTTCATCAATGAATGAAGTCAATTTAGACTTTGGCACTGCACCGATTTGTTGCGCAACAACTTCACCGTTTTTGAACATTAATAATGCTGGGATATTACGGATGTTGTAGTTCACAGCAGTTTGTTCGCAAGCCGTTACATCAACCTTAACGATTTTAACTTTGCCTTCGTATTCATTAGAAAGTACTTCTAATACAGGTGCAATGGCTTTACATGGTGCACACCAACCTGCCCAGAAATCAACAATTACAGGAATGTCAGATTGAAGAACGTCAGCGTCAAAGTTTGCATCAGTTGTATTTACGATATTGCCAGACATGGATTTTGCTCCAAAAATATTTTAAAGATGAATCTATCTATGGATATAAGTATTACACAGTCATCTTTAACAATGTAGGGGAATGCGTAAATTTTCAGGCGAATTGATTAAATTGTCCAATTGATGCTCACGATATTTACAATCGGAACTTTGAAAAAAGGGTGGTTTCTGTAACACAATTGTCATATATGCTGAAAAAATAATGACTCGTCAAATTGTCTAAATAAATGGCTTTTAAATTGCGTGCATGTGAATTAATCTAGGCAACAATTCAGTATGAGTTTGTATAAATAATGTCTGATTTTTTGATTGATGAAGAATTACTTGCTGCCATTGATATGGGGTCAAACAGTTTCCACTTGGCAATCGCACGTGTGGATCATGGTGAAGTTAAGAAAGTTGCTTCTATGTCAGAAAAAGTTCAGCTTGCTGCTGGATTGGATGAAAATAAGAATTTAACTGAAGCTGCACAACAGCGTGGTTTAGCGTGTTTAGCACGTTTTGTCGGGCGTTTGAGTTCTGTACAACCGACCCGTCTTCGTATCGTCGCGACCAATGCTTTGCGTCAAGCTAAAAATGGTCACGAATTTATTCAAAAAGCTGCTGAAATTTTACCAAAACCGATTGAAATCATTGCAGGTCGTGAAGAAGCGCGTCTAATTTACTTAGGTGTTTCGCATACCATGGTCAATAGTGGTCGTCGTTTGGTGATTGATATTGGTGGTGGTTCGACTGAGCTGATTATTGGTGAAGAGTTTGAACCCATTCATACCGAATCTTTGCAAATGGGTTGCGTTGCATTTACCAAAGCCTATTTCCCAGAAGGCGATATTAATAGTAAAGCCTTTGATAAAGCCGTAGTGGCAGCACGAAAAGAATTGACCTCAATTGCCAATACTTATAAAGCTGCTGGTTGGGATACGGTTGTTGGTTCAAGTGGAACAATCAAGGCTTGTCGCCAAATCGCAGTCAATATGGGGTGGAGTGATGAACAAGAAAACTTGACCCGTGAAGGCTTAGAAAAATTAAAAGAAAAAATGCTGAAATTCAAACACATTTCAGATATGGAGTTTGAAGGTTTAAAAGAAGATCGTCGAGCTGTTTTACCAGCAGGTGTTGCGATTTTGTATGCTGTATTCGAAGTATTGAATATTGATAAATTGGTTTATTCCGATGGCGCATTGCGTGAAGGGGTTATGTACGATCTTCTAGGGCGTTTTCAACACGAAGATGTCCGTGATCGTAGCGTACAAGCCATGATGGGGCGCTATGGCGCAGACCAAAAACAAGCAGAACGTGTAGTCGAAACCGCACAGCATTTATTTGATGGTGTGGCTGTTGCACTGAATTTAAACAGTGATGATAGTGATTTATTGCGTCGTGCTGCGTATTTACATGAAATTGGTTTAGCAATAAGTCACAGTGGTTATCATAAACATAGTGCTTACTTATTACAGCATTCTGACATTCCTGGTTTTTCGCAAATCGATCAAAACCATTTGTCACATTTGGTCGCTCATCATCGTCGTAAATTACGTCCAGATGCCAAATTAGATGTGCTCAAGGTCGGTAGTCACAAGCTTGTCTACTTATGCTTATTGCTTCGTCTTGCCGTTTTACTGAATCACAGCCGTAGCGATGAGATGCTTCCTGCCATTGAATTGACGGTGGATAATGAGCAACAATGGCATCTCAGCGTTTCTGGTGATGCCAAACAATGGCCACTGCTGGTTGCAGATTTGCATGATGAGCAAGTGCAATTTAAGCATTGGGACATTGCATTGAATATTCAGTCGGAACAGTTTATCGATTAACTTCAGGTCGGGTGATGATTGTCTGAGATCAGTCATGCAATATCACCCGAACCTAAACTTCCGCAGGGTGAACCCTCGGTAAATTAGGGATAATACTCGACTTATGAAAAGTAAAGCTGCTCAATCTAAAGCTTGGAAAACGGTTCAAATTGCACGTCATCCTGAACGTCCGCAATTTTTGGATTATGTAGGCGAAATTTTTACAGAATTTGATACCTTGCATGGTGATCGTCTTTATGGTGATGACGGTGCAATGGTCGGTGGTTTAGCACGTTTTAATGGTCAACCTGTGATGGTGGTTGGTCAGCATCGTGGTCGTAGTACCCGTGAAAAATTACAACATAACTTTGGTATGTGTAATCCTGAAGGTTACCGTAAGTCACAGCGTTTGCTCGATATGGCAGAGCGTTTCAATCTACCTGTATTTACTTTTATTGACACAATGGGAGCTTACCCAGGTGTTGGTGCAGAAGAACGTGGTCAAGCAGAAGCGATTGCGACAAGCTTGGCTCAACTTTCTAGCTTAAAAGTTCCAGTTATTGCAACCGTTTTAGGTGAAGGTGGTTCAGGTGGCGCACTCGGTATCGGTGTGGCTGACCGTGTAGTAATGCTTTCACACAGTATTTACTCTGTGATTTCACCAGAAGGTTGTGCATCAATTCTTTGGAAAACAGCTGAAAAAGCAGAACAAGCCAGTGAAGCACTTGCATTAACCGCAGACAAACTTCAAAAAATCGGTATTGTTGAATACGTGGTAGATGAAGGTGAGGGCGCGCATTTACATCCATTAGAAGTTATGGAAAAACTCAAGGATGTGTTACAACAAGCGCTTGATGAATTACAGCCTTTAACTGCGGAAGAACGATGCGAAGCACGTTATCAACGTTTAATGAAGTTTGGCAGCGACAACTTAGGACTCGCTTCTTAAAACAGCATTCTCAATTTGCTGAAAATACGCAATTTCTGATCGGATGTAGTGGTGGCATGGACTCCATGCTATTGCTACATGTGATGTCTCAGCTTTTTCCTCATCAAATTCGTGCGATTTACGTCAATCATCAACTACAACAAGTCAGTGATGAATGGGCTGATTTTGTCGCTGAACAATGTACACAACTGAATATTCCTTATATTATTCAGCCTGTTCAAGTTGCTCAAGGTAATCTTGAAAATCAAGCACGCCAAGCGCGCTATGATGCATATCTACAACATTTAAAAGAAAATGAAGTTCTTGTTTTAGCTCACCATCAACAAGACCAAGCTGAAACGTTATTGTTACGTCTATTCTCAGGCGCTGGTGTTGCGGGTTTATCAGCAATGCAAGCCATTGATCAGCGTGATGATTTGACCATTTGGCGACCACTGTTAAATACGACGCGTGAGCAGATTTGCCAATGGGTTGAGCAATTACACATTTGCTATGTTGATGATCCTACGAACTTAGATACGCATCATGATCGTGCATGGTGTCGACATGAACTTTGGCATATTTTGCAAAGCCGTTATCCCAAAATGCAGCAGGCTTTGGCTCGAACCAGTTATTTGATGCAAGATGCGGATGAAATTCTCAATGAAGTTCTACAGCAAGATTTACAGTTGTGTGGAAATGCTGAACAGCTTGATTTAGAAAAACTACAACAATTGTCATTGGCCCGACAACGCCAGCTTTTATCAGCTTGGATGAAAGGGCAGGATACTTATCGCCCCGCATTTGAAATGGTGCAACGCCTACAAGATGAAGTGATTTATTCAAAAACAGATTCACAAGCGGCTTTACATTGGAATCAGTTTTATTATTTACGTTATCAAAATCAACTTTATCGGATTGCGCAAACACAATATTTAGCATCAAAATCTAAGCAATTGATTCCCATACAAGCGTTGCAATTACAGCTCCATCAACAGCTACAATTACCCGCTGGTAACTTTCAATTAGAACGTTCTAAAATAGGTTTAGCTTTTACATTGCTTGGAAAACAACTGACATTGAAAGCACGTCAAGGTGGAGAGAAAATTCATCTATACGGTCGGGTCGGTGCTTGGCCATTGAAAAAAGCCATTCAAGATGCGCATATTTTTCCTTGGAAGCGTCATACAATTCAAATATTAAGTGTAGATAATGTTATGCTTGGTGTGTTTACACCAAATGGTTTTTGGTTGGCGCAATCTGAATATTGTGAAGTCGACGGTTGGCAACCAAATTTAATCTCAGCGTAACAAAACTAAGGTCGAGTGTGATTCATGAGTGCAGTGTTAAATTGTAATATTACTTTTATTGGTGGTGGAAATATGGCTCAAGCCCTGATTGGTGGCTTGTTGAGTCGTGGTTTACCTGCAACACGTATTACAGTTTCAGACCCCGTTGAAAAAGTTCGTGAATTACTCAAAGAAAAAGATGTGCATGTGACTGATGATAATGTTGCAGCGATTAAAGATGCCGATATTGTTGTATTTGCTGTGAAACCGCAAGTTTTAGGCACAGTATTAAAACCATTAAACGGTTTATTTGCGAATAAATTGATTATTTCGATTGTGGCTGGTGCTGAAATTAAAACGATTTCAGACTTGACTGGCAATAATCGTATTGTCCGTGTGATGCCAAATACACCGGCTTTGGTGCAAACGGGTGCGCATGGTATGTATGCGAATGAAGAAGTTGAAACAAAAGATCGCGAGTTGGCGACACAAGTTTTGGCTTCAACAGGTTTAACCATTTGGGTAGGTTCAGAAGCGCAAATTGATGCTGTAACTGCGGTTTCTGGTTCAGGTCCTGCATATTTCTTCTATATGATGGAAAGTATGATTCGTGCAGGTAAGAATATGGGCTTGGATGAAAAGGTGGCAACGGCTTTAACCTTGCAAACAGCGCTAGGCGCTGCGCAAATGGCGATCACCAGTTCAAGTGCGCCGTCAGAGTTGCGTAAAAATGTGACCTCACCAAATGGTACGACTCAAGCCGCAATCGAAGTATTTGATCGCGCACAAATTTCACAGAATATTCAAACAGCTTTGGCTGCTGCGCAAAAACGTAGTCAGGAATTGGCTGTAGAGTTAAGTGACAGCATTAAATAATTTTTTAATCATCGTTTTAAGCATATATTGATTTTTTAGGAACGTTCCAATATGGGTGCAAATTCTGCGCAAATTTTTGGCATTATCATTAACGTAGCGATTTTGCTCGTATTCTTTCGTTTTTTAATGCAGTTGGCGATGGTCAGTCCATACAATCCAGTGGTTTTGTCGACGGTCAGAGCAACTAAAATTGTGGATATGTTTAGCCGAATTTTCCCAACTTTGGCGAAAGGTCGTGTAAATACTGCTGCTTTGGTTTTAGTCGTTGTTCTATATCTGCTGAAGATTTTTGGCATGATGTACTTGCAAGGTGCGATACCGAATAGCCCTGTGCATTTAATTATTTTGACTTTTGTGACGATGATTCAGGATTTGATTCGTTTCTGCCGTTATTTAATTTTTGCAACGATTATCTTAAGTTGGGTGGTGATGTTTACACAGTCACGTTCACCTTATATTGAAGTGATTCAAGAGCTTGCTGAACCATTATTGGCGCCATTTCGTCGTATTATGCCCAATATGGGGATGATTGATTTATCTCCGATCTTGGCATTCCTAGCACTCTATGTTGCTGAAATCCTGATGAATGAAGTCGCTAAGGTTTTATTGACTGGCTTGTAATAGATTGGTTGGAAAAGAAAGGACTCGAAGGAGTCCTTTTTTATTGCTTAGAATTGATGAAATGTATAGGTTGTTATGACTACTAAAATATTTATTTAAAAATATGAAACTTGAAACCAATAATTTAAATGCGGAATTCTATTTAGCTTCATTAGCTCTAGGTATTCTAGAAGCGATGAAGCAGGGAGTTGTACATCCTGAAATCGGGGTTTGGTCATTAGGACGATTACAATGTTCACAACAGTTTGAAAACTCTCCAGTGTTATCCAATGATCTCAAATATGTCATTGGATGTATGGACGAAATTACTACATGGGCTGAACTAGATCCACAAAATTGCTTTGGCAGACAACAGAAAATGATTGATGAGTTAAAATATAAATGTTTGAATATTTTATTAAATTTAGATTATGAAAGTATGGGTTTAAGAATGTTGTTATCAATGGATGATCATGATTTGGATATTGAAGATTGATTTTATTGGAGGTTATAGGAAAGAGAGATACTTGTAATACTTCTCTTTCCTTATAAGGTTGTAGCTCTTATTTTTAAAGATCACCTCTCCCTAACCCTCTCCTAAAAGGAGAGGGAACTTACTCCAGACTTAATGTGCCTCATCCCAGTTGTTGCCTTTACCAACTTCAACCACTAAAGGCACAGATAAAGTACATACTTTTTGCATCACGTCTTTAATTTGTTCAGCCAACTGATCTGCAATGGCTTCATCGACTTCAAACACCAATTCATCGTGTACTTGCAATAATAATTTAGCTTGATCATTCGGTAGGATTTTAGCCACTTCAATCATGGCCATTTTAATAATTTCAGCAGCAGAACCTTGGAGTGGTGCATTAATTGCCGCACGTTCAGCTCCTTTACGTACCATCATATTTCGTGCATCAATATCAGGTGTATATAAGCGACGACCTGTAATGGTTTCAACAAAGCCTTGTTCCAAAGCGACCTGACGCGTACGTTGCATATACTCATAAATGCCTGGATAGCGATGGAAATATTGCTTGATATAATCTTGCGATTCTTGACGTGTAAAACCAAGCTGACGAATCAAACCAAATTCTGACATACCATAAAGAAGACCGAAGTTGACTGCTTTAGCTTGACGACGTTGATCTGAAGTCACATCTTCCAGTGCTACACCCAAGACTTCTGAAGCTGTACGACGATGGACATCTTGACCATGCTTAAAGGCATCGACTAAGGCATCATCTTGAGAGAAATGTGCCATTAAACGCAGTTCAATTTGAGAATAATCGGCTGCGAGCAGTACACGTCCTTTTGGAGCAATAAAGGCTTTACGGATTTGACGGCCAATTTCCTCACGAACTGGAATATTCTGTAAGTTTGGATCAGTCGATGATAAACGCCCAGTCGCTGTTAATGCTTGGTGATAACTGGTATGCACACGATGAGTATCATTATTGGCTTGCTTTACTAAAGCTTCTGTATACGTGCTTTTGAGTTTGGTTAAGCCACGATATTCAATGATCAAAGCTGTAATTGGATGATCAATTTTTTCTAAAACAGCTTCCGAAGTACTGTATTGACCCGTTGCAGTTTTCTTACCACCTTTTAAGCCGAGTTTTTCAAATAATACTTCACCGACTTGTTTAGGTGAGGCAACATTGAATGATTCACCCGCAATTTCAATAATCTGATTTTCCAAATTTTGAATGGTTTCCGCAAAATCGACACTGAGTTGGTCTAAGAAAGTTAAATCTAGCTCAATCCCATTTTCTTCCATTGTCGTTAAAACACTGGCAACAGGCATTTCAATATTGTGCAAAATTCCGCTGAGTTCAGGAATTTCTTTCAGTTTGCGATCGAGAACTTCATAGAGGCGATAAGTGACATGGGCATCTTCAGCTGCATAATGTGCAGCCGTTTCAAGCTCAATTTGATTAAAGGTTTTTTGTTTTGCACCTTTACCTGCAACTTGTTCATAGGTTGTGGTCAAATGGCTAAGATAAACACGTGCCACATCATCCATACCATGACGTGTAGCTACAGCATTTAGTACATACGATGCCAACATCGTATCGAAATACCAACCTTGTAAATGGATGCCGTGATTCTCAAAAATATGTGCATCGTATTTTAAATGATGTCCAATTTTCTCAACTTTTGGATCTTCTAAAATAGGTTTGATTTGCTGAATGATGATTTCACGATTGAGTTGTTCAGGTGCACCTTCATAGTCATGCGCAAGCGGAACGTAATAAGCATCTTTAGCATCGAAAGCCACTGAAAAACCGACCATTTCAGCAACACGATAATCTAAACTTGTGGTTTCAGTATCAATTGCAAAACGCTTTTCAGTGCTTAAACGTTGGAATAATTTGTCCCAATCTGCTTGAGTCAAAACGGTATGGTAATTTGCCTCACCTAAACGGTCATCAACACTCGAACTGATTGCTTGATCTGGTGTTGCTTCTGATACTTGTTCAGTTTTGGCAATTTCTTTCGTGGTTTGTTTATAGACTGAACTGTTTGGATTATTCGGATGATCAAGTGATTGTAATTGGTTACGGAACTCAAGTTCAGTATAGAGATTACGAAGCTTTTCAACATCTGGATCAGCCAGTTTTAAATCGTCATAAGTCAGATTTAAATCTAAGTCGATGACAATACTTGCAAGTTGGTGATCGAGTGCAATCCCTTCAACATTGTCTTTAATATTTTGACCAATTTTGCCTTTGATATTGTTGACATTCTCTAAAATGCCACCAATTGAATCATATTCATTTAAAAGTTTTGCAGCCGTCTTTGCACCAACACCTGGCACACCACGAATACCATCAGAGGCATCGCCCATGAGGGTTAAATAATCAATAATTTGATCTGGACGCACGCCAAATTTTTCAATGACACCATCCACATCCATAGGTTTATCTTTAAAGCTGTCTTCCAAGGTCACTTTGTCAGTGACAAGTTGAGCCATGTCTTTGTCACCTGTTGAAATCAAAACTTGATGACCAGCGGCTTCGGCACGTTTAGCTAAAGTCCCGATAATATCATCAGCTTCAGCACCCGGAAGCATGTGTAAAGGAATGCCCAGCGCACGAATTAATGCATGTAAATACGGAATTTGCTGAGAGAGCTCGTCAGGCATACTTGGACGATCACCTTTATAAATCGGTGATAACTCATGACGGAAAGTTGGCTCAGCGGTATCAAAAATTACAGCCATGTGCGTTGGCTGAACGCGACGCATCAATTTTTGAATTGCAGAAATTGCCCCACGAATCGCATTGGTTTGTAATCCAGTTGATGTGGTTAAAGGTGGGAGTGCGTGAAAGGCACGAAATAAAAAGTATGACCCATCGACCAATACAAATGGTGGCATTGAAAATTTCCTAATCCAAATAACCGCTTTATTGTACGTGATTTTTCGCTATTGCGAAGCGACAACGGTCATCCTTGTGTTACTGAATATCTGATGAATACATGCAATGTCATCACATGACTGTTGTATCATCAAATGACTCAGGACAGAGAAAGAGCAAATATGCTGAAAGGGCAGAGTGAAATTCGCGTTATTTGGTTGATGATGCTGATGATTATTGCAGTGAGTGCATGGTTTTTTGATACAAAAATCGTGACCTATATCTGTGGCTTGGCATTTGTCATGAGTGTGATGCACTACGTGGATGCAATTCAAAATCCGATGCAAGAGATTGCTGCGCAAACTCGAATTCCTGTGCAGAATACCTCTAAAGTCCCGCTTTATATTTCTTCAATTGTTTCTGTCGTTGGATTAACTCTACATTTTAGTTGGTTGGTCGGTTTAGGTTTAACCGCTTGGATTTTCTTTTTTCTGCGATGGCTTAGACGTTTAGAGCGATATTTGACTCAAGTGCAAACACAATTACAGCGCTTACAGTCTTCAGCTGATTTACCATTTAAAACAGATAATCTAGCAAATCAATCTCTTCAACATGCTCAAATTGCTTCAGTAGATCGTTCGCCAACAGATAGCTTGATGACACAAGTTCGACAATGGATTTTTCAAGGCAATCCCGTGTTAAAAGTCGCCATCCTAGTTTTGGTGATCGGGACTGTGTTATTGCTGCGATTTGCAACGGAACATTGGCAACTGAGTCTGGCGGTTAAGCTCGCTATCGTTGCTTTGGTAAGTATTGGCATCACGGGATTAGGTTTTATTTTACAGAGTAAAAATCATAGTTTTGCTTTGGCATTGGAAGGGCTAGGCTTGGCAGGGCTTTTTCTGACTTTATTCTTTGCCTATTACAATCAAGTGATTCCTAATATTTTCATCGCAGGAATATGTTTTGCGGTCATCATGCTGGTGACTTTGGGATTAAGTCTAAAACAGCAAAGTATCGAATTGGCTTTAATGGCAATGCTGATTGCCTATGTTGCGCCTTTTACTTTACCTATTCGTAGTGCAACAGCAACCGAGCTAGTTGCCTATTATTTGGTGATTAATATTGCGATTGCGATATTGAGTACACTGCGACCTTGGAAATACCTGAATCAAATTGGTTTTTTAGTGACCGCTATTGTTGGCGGGGCTTATACTTTTTATCATGGTTATGCACAAGAAAAATCACGATTAACGCTTTTGGTTGTGGCACATATTGCAATCTTTGTCTGGCTTGGATTTCGCTTTAGTCAATTGATTGCGAAACAGGATCTAGAACAATTCAAATTGAAACCTAGCCTAGATATTGCGTTAATTTTCGGTGCACCAATCATCGGTTTTCTGTGCTTATATTTGATGTATTTTCATCAAGAATGGCATCTAGCCAGTTTTAGTTTGGCTTTTTCTATTGTTTTCACCATTATTTATCAACTTTCAAAACGGAATCAATCCATTCAGTTGATTTCTCAAAGCTATTTTAGTTTGGCTTTGATTTTCCTCGCTTTAATTCCACCAATTCTTTTGCATGGGCAATGGAGTGTTGTCGGTTGGGCAACTGAAGGTTTGTTGATATTTGCTTTTGCACTATATCAACAATCCAATATTAGCCGTTATATGGCTATGTCATTGCTGATCGTTGCAGGATGTTCGAGTCTGTATTATTTGGTTGAATTGGCAAATTTTCCAACCACCATGTATTGGTGCTTAAGTCTAAGTTATGTTGCTGTCGTAGTTTTAGCCAATAGTTGTGTTGAGTTTCAAAAGCAAATTAGTGCGATGACAACCTTATTTTTAAGTGTGTTAATGCTGTCTGCAACTGCGATGATGCTGTATTTATTATTGGATTATTTTGAAGGTGATCATCAATATATTTATAGTTTACTGGTTCTGAGTTTTGGCTATTTAGTCTTGAATGAAGTGTTATTAAAGCTTCAAGCCGCTTGGACATGGCTCATTCCTAAATGGATTGGTGTTATTCCTCTGTATGTTTTTGCGCTGATTCTCATTCTAGATATCAGCCAAAATGGTGTGTTAGTTTGGACAAATTCTGTAGAACGATGGGGCATGCTTGTTTCAGGGTTATTATTAACACGGATTTGGTTAAGACCTTTACGTGGAATTCGCCTTGAAAATGAATGGGTGAGTTTGGGCGTTTTAACCAGTCTTAATCTTGCCAGTTTAAGTTTGATTCCGAGTATGCCTTATATCAGTGTGGTGATTTTACCGTTACTATTCTGTGGATGGTGTTTCTTTCAAAAGAATGCTGAATGGGCGATGTTTTGGCAAACACGTAGCAGTTTAGCGTTGATGTTGCTGTGGATGGTTTGTTCGCAATTATTTTCGCAACAAGCATTTCAAGCCTATTTATTACCTATACTGAATCCATTCGATGCGGTGAGCATTGCAATATTGATCGGTTTTTTATGGATGCTAAATTTACAAGTCAAGCAACAATATCAACAAGGCATGGATCAAGGGATTTTGGCGGTACTTTCTGTACTTAGCGTGTTGTGGCTCAGCAGTTATATTTTACTGCGTGCTTTGCATGTGTATTTTGCGACACCGTATAACGATTTAAGTTTGTGGCAAGATGCAACATTACAACTGAGTTTAACTTTGCTGTGGGTCAGTTTGGCTTTTATTGCCATGAGTTATGCAACTCGAAAAGTTATTCGCCCTTTGTGGATTTTAGGTGGCAGTATTCTTGTCATTGTGACATTGAAATTGGTGTTATTTGATCTTTCTCATATAGGAACTTTAACACGTGTGATTTCTTTCTTGGGTGCTGGTTTTATTATGTTAATTATTGCTTATATTGCACCAATTCCAGAGCTAAAAGAAAATTAAGTCGTTGTGATAATAGATAAAACAAAAAAGCATCTAGAGGTCTAGATGCTTTTTTGATGGATTGAAAATATTAAAGAATTTCAATTGCAACCGCTGTTGCTTCACCACCACCGATACACAATGCCGCAATACCTTTTTTACCGCCTGTGCGTTTTAAAGCATGGATCAGAGTTAAAATAATGCGTGAGCCTGTTGAACCGACTGGGTGACCTAATGCACATGCGCCACCATTGATATTGACTTTTTCAGCATCTAGTTTGAATTCATCCATTGGACACATAGTCACCATAGCAAAAGCTTCATTGATTTCCCAAAGGTCAACGTCTTGAGCATCCCAACCCGTTTTATTTAACACTTTTTGGATTGCGCCAACAGGTGCGATGGTAAATTCAGAAGGATGTTGTGAATTTGATGCATAAGCGACAATTTTCGCCAAAGGATTTAAACCTTTTGATGCAGCATGTTCAGCAGAAGTTAGCACTAAAGCTGATGCACCGTCTGAAATTGAGCTGGCATTTGCTGCTGTAATTGTTCCATCTTTTGCAAAAGCAGGGCGTAAAGTTGGAATTTTTTCAATATTGGCATTAAACGGTTGTTCATCTTGGTCAACAACCACATCACCTTTACGACCAGAAATGGTTACAGGCACGATCTCATCTTTAAACCAACCTTCGGTAATGGCCTTTTGTGCACGTTGTAAAGAACGAATCGCAAAATCATCCATTTGTTGGCGGGTATAGCCTTTGTTATTAGCCATATCTTGAGCAAAAGAACCCATTAAGCGACCTGTTTCAGCATCTTCTAGACCATCAAAGAACATATGGTCTTTCACTTCGCCGTGACCCATACGGAAACCGCCACGTGCTTTTGGAAGTAAATAAGGTGCATTGGTCATGGATTCCATACCACCTGCAACAATCACTTCTGCCGAGCCAGCTTTGATCGCATCAGCAGCTTGCATCACTGCTTTCATACCAGAACCACATAATTTGTTAATGGTGACTGCACCGGTAGAATCAGGTAAACCCGCTTTACGCATGGCTTGACGCGCAGGACCCTGTTTTAAGCCTGCTGGAAGTACACAACCCATAATGACTTCTTGAACATCACTTGCTTGTAATCCAGAACGAGTAATGGCTTCTTTGATTGATGCAGCACCCAGTTCAGGGGCAGTTGCACTCGCAAGACTACCTTGAAAGCCACCCATTGCAGTACGTGCACCATTGACAATTACGATGTCAGTCATTGTTCTAAGCTCCAATTGATTATTCTGAGAATGTATCCAAACTTAAGCAGTATATAAAAATAAATTGGAGAATAAAGTCTATTCAGCCAAGAATAGTGGACTAAACAGGTCAGTTTTTTGAAAATTAATTACATTCAATTCACAAACACAGATCAATTAACAAACACAGATCAATTAACAGGCATAGCTCTCGACTCTTAATAACCCCGTTTTGGGAAGGGCGAATCGACGGTGTAATGAGGAAGCGTGCTGACTACAATAATAAAAACTTCCGAAAGAGCTACGCGGTAGTCCAGTATCTCCTTGAAAGGTTAATACTTTGGTACTTGTAACACCCCCATCCCAAGTCAGTGAACCATATTTAAGTTTTGTATCTACAACGCTATGGATTCTTTCATCTGGGTCTACTTGTTGATTGCTATTGAGGTCACTGAACATGATTATGCCTGTATTCCATTGATCATTGGCACATTGAGTTGCATTGGCAGATGAACAAATCACAATGATAGAATGGTAAGTGACAGCATTACTTTTTGCAGATTGGTTGAGGGTGTGAATGAGTGCTGTAATGTGATTTAACTCTTGTTTCGCTTTGAAATTTAAATATGAGGGAAATGCTAAAGTTGCAAGAATGGTTAGAATTGAAATAGTGACAATCAATTCTACAAGCGTGAAAGCTTGCTCTTTACAATAAGAATACATGTGTTAATCTTCGTTTAAGTATTGTTTTTTATTTGAAAAATAATAATTTTTCTTATAAATTTAAATGAATTGCGTATAGTGGAAAAAAAATATTACTATCGCTTTCTTTTGCTGTTAAAATACTAGCAAGTAAAAGATAAGCTATTCGCAGAAAAAAATTGAGTAAAAAGTTACCGAATTACAACGGAAATTGTAAGTAATTTTGTCAATAATTTACTTGATTAAAGTTATCAAGCACTTGGAAAAAGCCTCAAGTGTTTGTATGATTCAACGTGAGTAGCTTAAAAATAATACTGGGGTATTAAGTTTATCTCGGATAAGCCAAAAAATTTTAGGCTAAGCTTGAACAACAATTGTTATCTCTGGAGGATATCCATGAAATTGAGTCGTATCGCACTTGCTATGCTTGTTGCTGCTCCATTCGCTGCTGCTAATGCTGGCGTAACTGTTACACCTTTACTAGTTGGTTACACTTTCCAAGACTCTCAACACAATAACGGTGGTGATAAAGGTGAGTTAACTAACGGTCCTGAGCTACAAGACGATTTATTCGTTGGTGCTGCTTTAGGTGTTGAGCTTACTCCATGGTTAGGTTTTGAGGCTGAATATAACCAAGTTAAAGGTGATCTTGACGGTACTGGCGTAGCTGGTTCTGAATACAAACAAACTCAAATCAACGGTAACTTCTATGCTACTTCTGATTTGATCACTAAAAACTATGACAGCAAAATCAAGCCATACGTATTATTAGGTGCTGGTCACTATAAATACAAACTTGATGACATGTCTTACCACAACAACGAAGAAGGTACTTTAGGTAACGCTGGTGTTGGTGCTTTCTGGCGCTTAAACGATGCTTTATCTCTTCGTACAGAAGCTCGTGGTACTTATAACTTCGACGAAAAATTCTGGAACTATACTGCACTTGCAGGTCTTAACGTAGTTCTTGGTGGTCACTTGAAACCTGCTGCTCCTGTAGTAGAAGTTGCTCCAGTTGCTCCAGTTGTTCCAGCTCCAGTTGAACCAGCTCCTCAACCACAAGTTGAAGATCTACAAATGGAACTTCGCGTATTCTTTGATACAAACAAATCAAACATCAAAGATCAATACAAACCAGAAGTTGCTAAAGTAGCTGATGCATTATCTGCGTTCCCGAATGCGACTGCTCGTATCGAAGGTCACACAGATAACACTGGTCCACGTAAATTGAACGAACGTTTATCTTTAGCTCGTGCTAACTCTGTTAAATCAGCGCTAGTAAGCGAATATAATGTTGATGCTTCTCGTTTGACTACTCAAGGTTTTGCATGGGATCAACCGATCGCTGACAACAAAACTAAAGAAGGTCGTGCTATGAACCGTCGCGTATTCGCTACGATCACTGGTAGCCGTACTGTAACTAAATAATTTGTTATTTAGTTTAAAAAAAGCGACTCAATAGAGTCGCTTTTTTAATGGAAATATCTATAATTAAAATTATGCTAAATAATAATTGAATGTAAAATTAATAATTAAAGGTTAACAATGAAATTTATTATTCTCGGATTTATGCTATTGGGTCTAGTCGCTTGTACAACGGCAGATCCACTCATGCCAACAAACTCAATAACTGTTGCGATTCAAAAGCAACACCCTAAAGAGGTTAAGTCCTTAAAAAAAGGTGTGCGAATTTATTTCCAACCAAAATCAACAATGATCGATGAAGAGTATCAACCAGCTTTATCTGTTGCAGCACAGTTACTTCAAGCAAATAAGAATTTTGCCTTACAAATTGAGGGACATACTGATAGCTCTGGATCTTTGGCATCGAATAATAAAGTATCATTAAATCGTGCAAATCTTGTAAAAGACTATTTAATCAATGAATATAAAGTTAATCCTGAGCAGTTAATGATATTAGGCTCTGGGCCTACAAAACCGATTGCAGATAATAAAACAGCAGATGGTAAAGCGAAGAATAGACGAGTAGAGGTTATTTTAAAAATTAAATAATTGAAATTTAAAATAACAAGAGATATAGCCTCTCTATATAAAATGCTTTATCGCTTATAATTATGTTTCTTGGTTTTGAAACTATGTGGTGAAATAAGCGTGCAGCTACCTGATGAGTTATTAGATTTAGAAGCAAATTGCGGTATTTATGCGATCTGGATGATTTTTCATCATTATGGTGTAGATCTTCATATTCCAGATCTTGTGAAACTCTGTAAGCATAATGATCAAGATGGTACTTTTGGTATCTCACTTGCTGTTGCATTACAAAAGTTAGGTTTAGATGTTACTTTTTATAGTGATGAAGATTTGGTTCAGCATTCAACAGAAGTCGAGTTCTACCAAGAGGCTCAAGTGCTTGGAATCAGTGTTCAACAACCTTCTTGTAGTTATCAAGATATTCAGTACGCAGTTGAAAATGGTAATTTCGTGATTGTGTACTATGACACATTAGAAGGTGTTGGGTACCATTCATTGGTATATTCAATTGATGATGTCGAAATTAGTTTCTTTGATAGTTTCGAGCCTATGCCTAAAACTGTTTTTGAACAGCAACGTCAAGTTGAAGGAATTTGTCGTCAAGTGATCATCGTTGATGATCGAAAATTTTGCATGCGTGATGCGTAATTTATTCAATATGATGTAAATTGAGTTTTTTCTAGATCAGCTTAATTGATAAAAATATGATGAAAATGTATTTCAGCAAAGCGAACTCTGCTGAAATAGGTATTCTAGCTATTTATCCTTTGATACATAATACTTGTTTAAGTGTATGAACGACTTCAATTAAATCACTTTGATTTGCCATGACTTGATGAATATCTTTGTATGCACTCGGAATTTCATCCACAACGCCTTTGTCTTTACGACATTCAATACCTTCTGTTTGTGCAATCAAATCTTGCTGACTAAATAAATGCTTGGCTTTAGTTCGACTCATTTTTCTTCCTGCACCATGTGAGCATGAGCAGAATGAATCGGGATTGCCTTTGCCTTTAACAATAAAAGATTGTGCGCCCATTGAGCCAGGAATGATGCCATATTCATCAAGCCCTGCACGAATTGCCCCTTTACGTGTCACAAATACCTCTTCACCAAAGTGAATTTCTTTACGGACGTAATTATGGTGGCAATTAATTGCTTCTTTGTTCATTTGAAAACTTGGCAGTAATGGGCGAATTGCCTCTAAGATTAAACGCATCATTTCACGTCTATTCTCATAGGCATATTCTTGTGCCCATTCTACAGCTTCAAAATAATCATCAAAGTTATTTGAACCTTCGGCAAAGTAACTTAAATCTTTATCTGGCACATGCCCAAAACGGCTTTGGGCTTCTTTTTTGGCGCGTTCAATAAAGTAAGTCCCAATCACATTGCCTAAACCACGACTGCCTGAATGTAGCATGATCCAAACATCATCATTTTCATCTAAGCATAGTTCAATAAAGTGATTTCCACCACCTAAAGTACCAAGCTGTTTTTGCCAAGTTGAATCAAAGCTACGTAACATACGTTTCAGCGCAGGGTGCTTATCTGTAATCAATTTCAGCCTTTTGTCTAAAGGAGAAAGCGTAGAGGCCTTGGCTTTGAGTTGCTTATGCATTTCAAAACCAATGGGTACTTTTCTTTCAATCGCATTACGTAAGGCACTTAAATTATCAGGCAACTGTGATGCTTTTAAACTGATTCGTAGTGCATTCATGCCACAACCAATATCCACACCAACTGCAGCAGGGATAATGGCATTCTTGGTTGGAATGACACTACCTACAGTTGCACCCTTACCTAGATGTACATCAGGCATCACCGCAATATGCGAGTGAATAAATTGTAATTGCGACATTTTCCGAAGTTGCGTTAGGCTTTCTTCATCCACATCTTGTGTATAAATTTTTACTGGGACGCCATATTCTGCTTTGGCGTTCAAAATCATTTGTATTGCCATGATTTTCTCTTCTTGAATTTTTATTTTGTCCGCGCATATCAAACATAGAGGCATAAAAAAACCTAGCGAATGCTAGGCTTTATTACATTGTAATATTTTGCATTCGGACACAATTGTAAACAGTGCCCGTAAGTAGACATCTGCTTGTTTAGTTTTGTTTGTTCTCTGTAAATGGCATGATGTACTCCTTAAATCTGTGAATTCGATATTTGTAAGAATTCGGTATAGGGGAATTGAACTAATCTTATTCAATTTTCAGGTTATTCTATAAATAAAAAAAAGTTTGTCAATTTATTCTTTAAATTTTATTTTTCGGTAAGAATTAAAAAAAGCAGCCCTGAGGCTGCTTCATATTGATGAATAAAGAAATTATTCTTTTTCAATCTGCATTGGTTTTACATCCATTTCATCATATGCAACAAATTTTGATTTGAATTTCCATTTATAACCTAGCCAAATTGCAAGGAAGAGTGGAATACTGATATAGGTTGATAATACGCCCATCCAGTCACCTTTCATAAAGGCTTCATAGTTTTGACCTAAGACCACGATCGCACAGAGAATAAATGCAAACCATGGACCGAATGGGAAAAACTTAGCACGATAAGCAAGGTCTTCAAGTTTGTAGCCTTGAGCTAAATAACCTTTACGGAAGCGGTAATGTGAAATTGCAATCCCTAGCCACACGATGAATCCACACATCCCTGACATATTGAGCAACCATGTAAATACAACACTTTCACCAATAAATGTTGTTAAGAAACACAGTGCAGCAATTGCAGTTGTGGCATAAAGGGCATTCATTGGAACACCGCGAAGATCTAGTTTGGAGAATACTTTTGGTGCTTTCCCTTCACGTGCCATGTCAAACAGCATACGTGTTGAAGAATACATACCTGAGTTACCCGCAGACATAATCGCAGTTAAAATCACCGCATTCATTAAGCCCGCAGCAAAGGCTAAACCTGCTTTTTCATAGAGTAATGTGAATGGCGAAAGGGTAATATTACCGTCGCCTTCAGCAGCCAAAGCAAGGTTTGGATCTGTATATGCCACCAATGTACCGATGATGAAAATACACAAGATATAGAATAAAAGAATACGCCAGAAGATTTGCTTAATCGCAATCGGAATGGTCTTTTTCGGATCTTTAGATTCACCTGCTGCAACACCGACCATCTCAGTGCCTTGGAAAGAGAATCCAGCAATCATTGCCACACCAACTAAAGCTTGGAAACCACCTACAAAAGGAGCTTCACCAATCGTCCAGTTTTTGGTAATTGAATCTGTTGGATCAAGCATGATTTTACCGATCATGAACAGACCGATTGCAATAAAGAAGATAATCGCAATGACTTTGACCAGTGAAAATAAGAACTCACTTTCACCAAAACCTTTAACCGTTAAAGCATTGATAAAGAAAATGATGGCAAGGAACAGGGCACTCCACCAGAAGCCTGGAATGTCTGGAAACCAGAATTTCATGATGAACTGAACGGCAACCAATTCAAATGCAACCGTAATTGCCCAGTTATACCAATAGTTCCAGCCTAGTGCGAAACCAAAGCCTTCTTCTACATATTTATTACCATAAGTAAAAAATGCTCCAGAAGTTGGGTTGTGCGTAGCCAATTCACCAAGACTGGTCATCAAGAAATAAATCATGACACCAATTAACACATAGGCAAGTAATGCACCGCCTGGACCCGCTGTCGCAATGGTTTGACCTGAAGCAAGGAATAAACCTGTTCCGATTGAACCACCAATGGCGATCATATTTAAATGTCTTGCTCCAAGCTTTCGCTGAAGTTTTGGATGACCATTATCGCTCATCATGATTCCTTACTATTTTTTTGAGTATTGGCAAATAACACTTTAAAGCCTTGTTGATCTGCTTTAGTCTCACATCGACCAAAGCTTTGCTCAATCAGTAATGGGTAATTGAGGAAGCGGTTCGCCACAATCCACAACTCACCCCCCGATTTTAAATGTCGTCTTGCCGTTTTACATAAATTTTCGCTGGCATTGTAATCTGTTTGAATCCCCTGATGAAATGGGGGATTGCTGACGATTGCGTGCAAGAATAGCGGTGCATCTTCAATTCCAGTTACAGCTTTGACTTCAAGTTGCTCTAATGGCAACGCATTTTTTTCAAAAGTCATTTGCGTCGAAGCCAATGCAAATGCATCTACATCTAAAGCAAAGATACGGTTTTTAGGATTTAATTTGGATAAATATGCACTGATCACGCCTGCACCACAACCAAAATCAGCAATTTTACCTGAGCTAACCTGTTTTAAATAAGGCAATAATACTGCAGTACCGACATCTAAACGATTTTGACTGAAAACGCCTGGTAATGCGCAAATCGTCAATTCTCCAGCTGGTGTTTCCACTGGATAATGTTGAACCCATTCAGTAAGAGGTTTGGCAACGACAGTTTTATCAGTTGTTAGTTGCCACATTTGGCAATGGCGTGCGCTGTCTAACTTAATCGCTTGCCCAAACGGTTGTAATTGCTTGGAAGCACGTTCTACGCCGCCTTTTTTCTCTCCAACTAAAAAGATGGATGCACCAATCGGTAGGCGACTGACTAAATTATGCAAAATATAATTGAGTAATTCTTTTGATTTGGGAACAAAAACTACAGCTTGATCAAAGCTAGATTCTGGAAGATCTGTTCCAAAATGTACATCTGATTGTTGGTTTTGGAAGTATTGAAATTCATTAAAATTCCACGTCCAAACACTTGCTTCGATGTCATGAGCTAAATTTGAAAGTAGGTCATCCATTGGTGCATTGACCAATAACACGCGTCCAGAAAGGTAGTCATGCTGTCGAATGACAACTTCACTTCTCGGCTCCATATTCACCATCCATCATTAAATAAAAAAGTATGTTTATCTTCATTAAAATGAAGCTTAAACAAACCAAATGCCCAGACTAAGCTGGGCATTATACAAAGAATTGATTCGTTATTTTTTAGTTTCAGGTAAAACTAAATTTAAAATCAAGGCAGCAATACCACCAGTTGCAACACCAGAACTAAAAATGTTTTTCGGTAGTTCTGGTAAATGTTCTAAAATTTGAGGAACTTGCGCAACGCCTAAGCCTAGTGCTAAAGAAATTGCGATGATTAATAAAGCACGACGATCTAGCTGAATTCCCGATAAAATGTTAATACCAGACGCAGCAACAGCACCAAACATGACCATTACAGCACCACCAAGTACAGCTTGTGGCACAGCTTGGATCACACCTGCAACCGCAGGGAATAAGCCAAGGATGATGAGCATGATTGCGATCCAGATCCCGACATAACGGCTCGCAACACCAGTCAGTTGAATTACACCGTTATTTTGTGCAAAAACAGAACTTGGGAATGTATTGAAAATACCTGCAAGGAAAGAGTTTGCACCATTTACCAATACACCACCCTTAATACGTTGCATCCAAATTGGACCATCAACCGGTTGATTTGAAATTTTAGAGGTTGCGGTAACATCACCAATTGCTTCCAAAGAGGTCACAAGGTAAATGAAAGCCATTGGAATAAATAAGCTCCAAGAGAAGCTAAGACCAAAGTGCATAGGGGTAGGGATTTGAATCACAGGTGTATTTTCTAAACCTGCAAAATTTAAATGCCCCATATAGCCTGCCAGAATGTAACCAATCACCAATGCAATTAAGATCGCTGAACTTTTCAGCCATACGATTTTAAAGCGATTGAGCAAGATAATGATGGCTAATACGGTACATGACATGATTAAGTTGTCAGCACTGGCAAAGGTTTTATCTGACATGGCTTGATAACCACCGCCCATGCTGATGAGACCTTCTTTAATCAAAGTTAAACCGATGAGAAGTACAACAATACCTGTAACCAATGGTGTGATCAGTTTCTTTACCCAAGGTAAAATACGGGAAACACCCATTTCGATAAAAGAACCTGCAATGACGACACCAAAAATAGACGCCATGACAGCTTCTACAGGTGTGCCAGCTGCAACCATGGCAGAACCAATCCCGATGATAGGACCAATAAAGTTAAAACTTGTTCCTTGAACAATTAATAAACCAGCGCCAAATGGACCAACTTTTTTACATTGTAAGAATGTTGCAATCCCCGAAATCACCAAAGACATGGATAAAATCATGTTGGTGTCATGTGGAGACACTCCTAATGCCAAGCAAATTAATAAACCCGGCGTTACAATTGGAACAATGATTGCAAGCAAATGTTGCAGGGCTGCAAAAAAAGCGATAAGTGGTTTTGGACGATCATTTAAGCCATAAACAAGATCAATTTGACCCTGTTTTTGCTCGGGAGAGGTATGAATATCAGACATGACACAGAGAGAGAAAGCAGCAAGATGGCGCTATTCTAATCTGTTTACACACTATTACAAAACAAAAAGCCGACTGTTGTGAAAAAAACTTGTAACTGTCAATAAACTGTCACTACTAAAAGTTATATTTTTTCTGTATAATTTGCCCTCAAACTTTAGGCGTATCGAATTTACATGTCAGATATTAAAACTCTCCGTAACATTGCCATCATTGCGCACGTCGATCATGGTAAGACGACTCTTGTAGACAAACTTTTACAGCAATCTGGTGCTCTTGGTGATCGCGCGGGCGAGATTGAGCGTGTCATGGATTCGGGCGCTATTGAAAGCGAACGTGGTATTACCATTCTTGCAAAAAACACTGCAATCAAATGGTTAGACAAACGTACTGATACTGAATACCGTATTAACATCGTGGACACCCCAGGACACGCCGACTTTGGTGGTGAAGTGGAACGTGTAATGTCGATGGTTGACTGTGTATTGCTTCTTGTAGACTCACAAGAAGGTCCAATGCCACAAACTCGTTTCGTAACGCAAAAAGCGTTCGCACGTGGTTTGAAACCAATCGTGATCATTAACAAAGTCGACAAGCCAAGTGCGCGTCCAGACTGGGTTATTGATCAAGTATTTGATTTGTTTGATAACTTAGGTGGTACTGACGAACAGTTAGACTTCCCAGTTGTATATGCATCTGGTCTTCGTGGTGTGGCTGGTCCATCTCCAGAAGAACTTGCTGAAGACATGACACCATTGTTCCAAAAAATTGTTGATGTTGTTGAACCACCAGCAGTTGACGTTGATGGTCCATTCCAAATGCAAGTGTCTTCACTTGACTATAACAGCTTCGTAGGCGTTATCGGTGTTGGTCGTATCCAACGCGGTTCAGTGAAATTAAACACACCTGTAACTGTTATCGACAAAGACGGTAAAACACGTAACGGTCGTATCTTAAAAATCATGGGTTACCACGGTTTAGAACGTATCGACGTTGAAACTGCATCTGCTGGTGATATTGTTTGTGTAACTGGTATTGATGAACTTCATATCTCTGACACAATCTGTGATCCTAAAGCAGTTGAAGCGCTTCCAGCACTTTCTGTAGATGAACCTACAGTGTCTATGACTTTCCAAGTCAACAATTCACCATTTGCGGGTAAAGAAGGTAAATTCGTAACTTCACGTAACATCCGTGAACGTTTAGACCGCGAATTGATTCACAACGTAGCACTTCGTGTTGAGGATACTGACAGTCCAGACCGTTTCAAAGTTTCTGGTCGTGGTGAACTTCACCTTTCTGTATTGATCGAAAACATGCGTCGTGAAGGTTTCGAGATGGGCGTATCTCGTCCTCAAGTAATCTTGAAAGAAGTTGATGGCGAAAAACAAGAGCCATACGAAAACGTAACTTTTGACGTTGAAGAACAGCACCAGGGTTCTGTAATGGAACAAATGGGTCACCGTAAAGGTGAAATGACCAATATGGAAGTTGACGGCAAAGGTCGTATCCGTATTGAAGCAACTGTTCCTTCACGTGGTTTGATCGGTTTCCGTTCTGAATTCTTGACCATGACTTCTGGTACAGGGATCATGACTTCAAGCTTCTCTCACTATGGTCCTATGAAACAAGGTACTGTTGCGAAGCGTCAAAATGGTGTGTTGATTTCTATGGTTCAAGGTACTTGCCTTGGCTATGCATTGTTTACACTACAAGACCGTGGTCGTCTATTTGCTAAACCACAGTTAGAAGTTTATGAAGGTATGATCGTAGGTATTAACTCACGTTCAGACGACATGACTGTTAACCCAACTAAAGCAAAACAGTTAACAAACGTACGTGCTTCTGGTACTGATGATGCGTTGACTCTTGTTCCTGCAATCGAATACACGCTTGAACAAGCGCTTGAATTCATTGAAGATGATGAATTAGTTGAAGTAACACCTAAGTCAATTCGTATCCGTAAACGTTGGTTGACTGAAAACGAACGTAAACGTAACCGTAACGGCTAAGCCTTACCGTTAAGTTGAAGAAAACCGCCATTCATTGGCGGTTTTTTTATGGCTGAATATTTTGCTATAGTGGTTTTATAATAAATATGACGATATAGGTATGGCGTTTGAACAGTCATTTACCCACAGAAAAACAGCAAAAACTGAAACAGCTCATGGTGATATTCAGCATTTTACTGATCACCTTTGTATTTACTTTTTCAATCGCTAAACCCACTCGGGAACTGAGTAGTTTTGAACTTGATCAGCAGGGTCAGAAAATGGGCTCAGGTCCGACAGAGTTTAGAATTCATAATCAGCAGATCTATGTTGCTGTACCGAGTAATGGTCATTATGTCATTCCTGAGGCTGATTTAAAGACGATTCGCATGCTTTCGGATGACATCGCGACCAGACAGATAGCTGTGGATCAAAAGCATGTCTATTGTGGCAATATGATTCTAAATAATTTAAATCCGCAGACAGTTCGCTCGATTGGTGATGGTTATATTACCGATGGTAAGGTCAGTTATTATTGTTCGCAGATCACGGAACGTAATACTGAGTTGAATGTTGTGAAGGAGGTCTGGCAGATTTTGCTTCATCACACTGGAATAGGTTCAAAACCGCAAAATTACTGGTATCCACATTATCAACTGGAAGTGAGCAAATTTCCGTATCAATTAACTGTTCAGGGAACGGTCAGTAATGGGGAGAATACCTATTTCAGGGGAAAACTGGTTGAGCAGGCAAATGGTCATACTATGCGATATTTGCCATCTTATTCAGGTAGTTCTGAGCGATTAAGGGAGAGTAGTCACTACACCGCTGATGGAACACATGTTTATTATAAGAACCAGCGTGTGCCTGTTCAGGATCATCCTCAGTTAATGGTATTTGATTTTGGTGGTGGGATTGAGTCTGAATTTTTACATGATCCAGAAACACAGAATTTTTATTATCAGACATCGCCATTTTCACAAAAATATTCGCCTTATCTTCTGCTCAATAAAGATGATGAACATGCGCATGATCCATTATTTCTCAGTCAGCAGGGCATTTATTTTTATCATCGACAAGAACAGAAATTACAGCGTACAGGTGATAATCCATTCAGTCAAAAGATGACACAATTGGCTCCTGATGTTTTTCATAATGGACAGGATACCTATTATCTGGGACTGTACGATAAATACATCCGCAGTGGGCGGGGAACGAAACTCTGCTATCGTTCAACCGTACTTTATCGGTTGAAGAACGCACCTGTAAATCGTTGGCAGAAAATTGCTGAAGTGAAATATGGTGATGGCAGGTGGCGTGCCGCAACGATATGGAAAAATGGTGCGCAATATTATTATTTTGACGAATTTGGTCAGGGGCAGGGTTTTAAACAAGCGGTTTATCAGATCAAAGATGCGTATGCGCTCAGATTTATTTTAAACCCATCGCGATCTAGTGATGATATCCGTCAGTATGTACGTCGTGGGATCTTATTATCTCCACAGGCTGATCGCTTATTACAAGCCAAATATGACGAAAAATTCTGCTTAAGCTTATTTTGGTCGGAAAGTGAATAGGAAAAGAAGCCGTAATGTGAAAATAAAAGTGTTTTTAGGCATAAAATGTAAATAAATATTGGAATTTTTTAAAAACCAAGTAAATTAGCTAACTATATATATTAGAAATTAATGTATACTTCGTCACATAAAAATACGCACAAGGCGCGTGGAGATACAAATGGGTGTTATTGCTGAATTTAAAGAGTTTGCTGTCAAAGGCAATATGATGGATATGGCGATCGGTGTAATCATCGGTGGTGCATTTGGTAAAATTATTGATTCATTAGTAAAAGACATTATCATGCCACTAATCACTGTGATTACTGGTGGTGGTGTAGATTTCACACAAAAATTTTTCGTATTAGGTGCTAATCCAAACAATCTGACTTCTTTAGATGAATTGACTAAAGCAGGTGTAAACGTTTTAACTTATGGTAACTTTATTACTATTTTCTTAAACTTCCTGATTTTGGCTTGGGTCGTTTTCTTATTGGTTAAATTCTTGAATAAAATCCGTAAGCCTGCAGAAGAAGCGCCTGCAGCTACACCAGAAGATATTGAATTATTACGTGAAATTCGTGATCAATTAAAAAATCGCCCTCAGGGTTAATTGACTCAAAGCGGTTATTTTAGGTGGCTTATACTTAAAAATAATTCGAATTCAGTTGAATAAAACGGTGCAATCAAGTACCGTTTTTTTATGGAAAATTGAGTTAAGGATGATGAGTTTGATGAACAAAAGTATATGGATCATGACTGTAGTTATAAGTTTATATGCTTGTTCTGATCATTCGTCAGCCGATATTGAAAAATCAAAAAAAGAAGAACAAAAAACAGTTGAAACAGGCTTAACTTTTAAAGAGATGCCGAATGAAAATACCACCTACATTACGATTGAGACAGATACAATTGATGAAAATGATGCATTAATGTTGGCATTGCAGACTCGATTATTAAAAGCCAATTTTGAGTTTATTGAAAAAGACAGTGGTACATCATGGTCAGAAAATGACTGTAGTTTAAATAAAATTATTCAAGTCAAAGGACAAGGCATACGTTCTTATACTGCGGTGAGTAATGAAAAAGTAGGTGAAGATAGAAAGGTACGTCCAGACTTCGTGCTTTTGGTTTTTGGTTTTGAAAATGAACAAATTGCGGAGCAAAACTTTCAAATCATTGCATCTGCGGTGCATTCAGCCAATGGCTATTGTAATGGTAAGTCACCTGAAAATATTGTGAGAAATGGCAAGGAAGTTTTTTACTTCACAACACGCGCTGAAATGTTTAGACCTTATATTGATGAATATGCAAAATTTATTCATGATTTTAAAATTCAGAAAGAAAATTTAGAAAATAAGGCAATATAAATTGATGAAAATGCGTCTACCATTATTTACTTTTACATGCTTTTTACTGGCAGGTTGTCAGTCTAAAGCAAAAGTAGATGAAAGTTTTCTCAATGAATTTAGTCCATCTATTCGAGCTAAAGTACAATCATTATGTGAGGGCTATGATATAGATCACGAGAAAGAAGGTATATATTTTAGCAATCAAGCATTGGGCGTTTATACATTCATTGGTTTGAAGAATCATAATTTTGAAATTTTACGTTTTACAGATCGACGTTATCTTCCAAATTCAAAAGTAACGGATGTTTCTTCTCATTCTGGAGATTATATTCAAAATAAAAATTGGATTAATTTTAAAACAGAGCACGCGGAAAACTCAGCTCCTCAGCGAAGATCTTCAGATAATTTTGAGAAATTATATTATTTAAATAGCCCAACAGCATCGTTTTTAATTCAAGACATTGAGGATGTTGCTAATTCAATTTCATGGTCTAACACGATGGGGTTGGAGCAATCCTTTTTTAAGAGAATTCATTGTAATATCAAAGATTATAAGGCGTATAAAGGCGAGGAAGAGCTTGCACCAAATTTTAAGAATCTTCCTGATGAAATGAAAGCGCTGGTCTTAGAGCAGCCTTTACATTTGAAAGTAGAGTTTGCAGAAAATATTCGTAAACAACTAGCAGAAAATGATGATCCTGAAACAGCTGTGGAACAACAGATTAGAATTTCGACCCCAACGCTTCAAAAATTACATCAAAACCAACCCATCTGTATCATGCAAGGAAATGGAAAGGGTCTAAGTGGTTATATAGATCAATCAAAGACACCATTTACAACAGCATGGCTAAGTGTTTACCAATTTGAAGGTGAGTCGAATGCGCAGATCGCACAACAAGGCGATCTTATTTCTACCTCTCAAGCAGAATGTGAAAGCTTGGATTAAAAATCCATCCGAAATTTAATTTCGAGTAAGTGCCAACCGAACTGACTTTTAATTGGTCCATGCAATTCACACTCAGCTAATGTAAAAACTGCTTTATCAATCGGTGCCACCAATTGTCCTTTTTTAACATCACCGAGTTCACCACCTTTTTTAGCAGATGGACAAGTCGAGTGTTGTTTGGCAATTTTGGTAAAATCAGCACCTGCTTTAATTTTCTTTTTCAGTTGTTCACAGAGTTCTTTATCTTTCACTAAAATGTGACGAACGATAGCAGACTTCATGCTTTATTTCCTTTAGATACTTTCTTTGCGATCATTTTAACTTTTTTGAGTGGCTGACATTGTGGACAAAAAACACTGGCTCTTTGACCAAGCTTTAAGTTTTCCAAGGTGGTTTCGCAATTCACGCACATTTCACCTGCACGACCATAAGCCAAAAGAGTTTGTTGGAAATAACCATTTTCCCCCATAGCATTGCTGTAGTCTCTTAACGTTGAACCGCCCAAATCAATCGCTTGTTTTAAAATGCGTTTTACTTCGATGACGAGTTTTTTAATCTGATCGACACTTAGACTAGAAGCAGGTTGAGCAGGATGAATACCGAGGTTAAACAAGCTTTCAGTGGCATAAATATTGCCGACTCCCACGACGATATGGTTGTCCATAATCGCAACTTTTGCACCGACATTTTTATTTTTAAACTTTGAAGCAAGATATTCAGCATTAAAAGCATCACTTAGTGGTTCAGGACCAAGTGTATCAATCAGTTTGGTTCGGCTTTCTTGATTCAGCCAAATGATGCAACCAAAACGACGAGGATCGTGATAGCGTAGCTCACAGTCTTCAAATTGAATGATCAAATGATCATGCTTTCTCAGTTCATCCTCTGGATTACAGATTCTAAAGCTACCAGACATACCTAGATGCCATAGCATGGTGTGACGTTCAAACTCTGCCAAGATGTATTTTGAACGACGGCTCAGGCTGGTTAATTTTTGCCCTTGAAGTTGCTGAATATCTTCAGGAATTGGCCAACGTAAACGAGATTCGCGAACTTGTACCTGCATCACTTTTTGATCAAGTAGGGGCAGTAAGCTGGTTTTGGTGGTTTCAACTTCTGGTAATTCAGGCATTGCTCAGCATTTCTGATTGGGGAGTGGGCTATTGTAAGCAAGAATCACAGTGGGATAAAGCACAGTATTTACTTGTTGCCTTTTTCTACATTGGTCTAAGTGCAGATTTATTATTTAGAAATAAACATCTGTTATTTAAAACAAAGTTAACTTATAACGAGAAGTTATGAAACTAATAAAAATTATCTGATAGTTATATGTAAAAAAATGTGTAAATTTCTAGTGAACAATTTCTCTTTATTGACTTAAAAGGTCAATTAAGTAGAGGAATTTTGTTTTTTTATAAGTTGATTTTTCAATTAAATATTTGAAATTTAGGTCTTTGAAATTTCGAAGTTTTCATATTGATTAACTCACTATTTTTGTTTTGCTTCACACTAGGCTTTCCCATGAAAAAAATTGCGCATTCATTATTGGCAATCTCGATTTGTACCATGATGTCTTCGGTTTCATTTGCAGAAGATGCTTTTGATTTAAATGGCTCAACCATGACCGGTGACTGGGGTGGTACGCGTACTGAACTGGCTGATAAAGGGGTCAAGTTCGATGGTACGATTGCAATGGATAGCTCGTATCTTGCCGATGGTGGTTATGATGCACACCAGTCGCCAACATTTGCGACGCAATTTGGCTTAGGCACAACCTTAGATATGACAAAGCTCGCAGGCTGGAGCGGTGTGACGATTCGTGCATTGGTGACTGCGCGTCAAGGTGAAAGTACGTCTTTACGCGGGATTCAAGCACCTGATGCTCCACAGTGGGCAAATTCTCAAGCCAACTGGGGGCGTGGTAACTCTGGTAGCCGTTTGAGTGAATTGTATATTGATAAAAAATTTGATTCGGGTTGGGATGTCCGTTTGGGGCGTATGGGCTTAGGGACCGAATTTAATACCATGGCATGTGATTTCCAAGGCAATGCTTTTTGTGCAGCGCAAATGGGGAAATGGCAAGGCAAGCTTTGGTATAACACACCAGTTTCACAATGGGGCGGTCGTGTGAAATATCAGTTCAATCCTGAATTATTTGCCCAAGTGGGGGTATTTGAATATAACCCTGAAAATGCTTTGGAGCGTCAAGGGTGGAATCTTGATACAGATCATGCCGATGGTGTGAATATTCTGTCAGAAGTTGTATGGTCGCCAAAACAAGGGTTGAATAATCTTCCTGGTAGTTATCGCTTTGGTACGCTTTACAACACAGCAGATGATGCGAAAAATCAGTACGATATTGCTCATAAAGCAGGAACAAAAGGCGAAGATCGTAGCTATGGTGGATGGATTGCATTTGAACAGCAATTGACTTCGACGGGTGAGGGTAAACGCGGTTTACATAGCTTTGGTAATTTTACGTTGCACGATCGCACCACAACAGCTGTCAATGACTCACAACAGTTAGGGCTAAAATATTATGGATTATTAGAAGGTCGTTCCAATGATATTTTAGGTTTAGCGGTCAATCGTGTGCATTTAAACGATCGTTATGTCAGTTATGTGAATAATAACCGCCTTGGCACAAATTCAAGACAGTTAAATGAAGATGCAGAGTATAATATTGAGCTGAACTACTCATATTACCCAACCAAATGGTTCATGCTTCGCCCTTTGATACAGTATGTGGTGCATCCAGGTGCGACGAATCAAGTAGACAATGCCTTTGTTATTGGTTTGGGGTCTAAAGTTATTTTCTAAAATTATTATCTAGAGTTATTTTCTACAAGCTCCCGAGGAAACCGTTATGCAAAGTGTGAAATATTTAAATTTTAAAACAACACTACTTTGCTTAACGGCATGCATTGCACAAAATTTGTATGCTGAAGAGGAAACTCAGGTTTCCACTCAGCAATTACCCACCATAAAAGTCGAAGCAACACGAACAGATACCACGCTTATTGATACGCCTGCTTCTGTATTTCGTGTCGATGCTCCGATCAATCAGAATAATATTGATGTAAATTTGACAGAAGTTGTCAAAGGTATTCCAAGTTTACAAATTAATAATCGTGAAAATTACGCGCAAGATTTACAGATCTCTATGCGAGGTTTTGGCGCACGTTCAACTTTTGGCGTGCGTGGTATTCGTTTATATGTCGATGGTATCCCTGCGACCATGCCAGATGGTCAGGGTCAAACTTCCAACATTGACTTGGCGAGTCTTGATCACTTAGAGGTTTTATCTGGGCCATTTTCATCACTTTATGGAAACTCATCAGGTGGTACGATTTTAAGTACAACCCAAGAAGGACATGGAAAAGATTCAATCACTTTAAGTTATGCAGGCGGTAGCGATCAAAAAAATCACATTGGCTTAGTTTTACAAGGTGGTTCAAAAAATCAATATGAACCTACGTATGTCATTAGTTCATCCTATTTTGATACAGATGGTTATCGTGACCATAGTGCAGCACATAAAGTTTTGAATAATGCCAAACTCACTTGGAATTTGGATGATGGGTCTAAAATCAATTGGATTACAAATTACGTTAAAATTGGAGCGCAAGATCCAGGTGGTTTAACACGTGATCAATGGAAAGATGATCCTAAACAAGTTGTGAGTAATGTCTCGCTTTACAATGCACGTAAAGAAATTGAACAAGTGCAAACAGGTGTAACTTGGGATAAACCTTTGGATGATCATAATGATCTTTATGCAATGGTCTATGCTGGTCAACGTTCAGTGACACAATATCAATCGATTCCTAAAATAACTCAAACCAAAACGACAATACCGTATCAAGCAGGTGGTGTCATTGATTTTGATCGTAATTTCTATGGAGCAGATTTTCGTTGGACTGGAAAAGAATTATTACCACATACAACTTTTAGTTTAGGTTTAGCTGCCGATGGAATGACAGAAGATCGAACAGGTTATAATAATTTTTCAGGAGATCAACTAGGTGTAAAAGGTGATTTACGCCGTGATGAAGATAATACGCTTTGGAACTTAGATCCTTATTTACAGGCTTCATGGAATATTCTGCCATCTGTGAGTTTAGATGCAGGTCTGCGTTATAGTAATGTGCATTTTAAATCTGAAGACCACTACATCCAAGGTGCTAATGGAGATAATAGTGGTAAATCTGATTACGATAAATTGCTTCCTTCAGCTGCTTTGAGTTGGAAAATTATTCCAGAACTCATGGCTTATGCAAGTTATGCTAAAGGCTTTGAAACACCTACATTTACAGAAATGTCATATGCACCAACGGGGTTGAGTAGTGCAAATTCATTTGATTTAAAACCTGCAACAAGTGATACCTACGAAGTGGGATTAAAGTCTTCAAATCCTTTAGGTGATTTCACTTTGGCTGTATTTGATATACAAACGAAAAACGATATTGTTGCAGCAGAAAGTATTGAAGGGCGTGCAACATATCGAAATGCAGACAAGACGGAAAGAAAAGGCGCTGAATTAACATGGAATAAAAAGCTTTGGCGTGATCTGACTGCTCGAGCAAGCTATAGCTATCTTGATGCTAAATTTGACGCTGATATCCCTGCGATTGGTACTAGTGTAAGTGCAATTCCATCAGGAAATTATATTCCTGGTATTGCAAAAAATCAGGCATTTATGAGTTTAGCTTGGCAGCCTGAACAAGGTGTATATGGTGGAATCAATGCACGCTATTCTGACAAAATTTATATAAACGATATCAATTCAGATTCTGCGCCAAACTATACTGTGGTTGGTGCTAATATCGGATATGCAAGGGTTATACAGGATTGGAAGTTTAATACTTATGCTCGTGTAGATAACTTGTTTGACAAAAATTATGTTGGTTCGGTTATCGTAAATGAAGGTAATGGACGATATTTCGAACCTGCCCAAGGTCGTAATTTTAGTGCTGGTCTAAGTATAACTAAACAGTTCTAATTGAAGGCGACAAATTTTATAGCATATAAGGAAAGAGTGATGTCAGAAAATCAGCCTAAAAAACAGTCTAAGTTGTTTGAGCAAATCCAGTTCGGATCACTTTCTCTTTGCAATAAAATTATTATTGCACCGATGTGTCAATATTCTGCGACTGATCAAGGTGAAGTCACCTATTGGCATGAGCAACAATGGGCAAATTATGCTTTGTCTGGCGCAGGCTTATGTATTATTGAAGCCACTGCGGTGCAAGCGGAAGGGCGGATCAGTTATGCTGATGTGGGACTTTGGAATGATCAACAACGTGATCAAATCAAAACACTATTAAATAAAGTCAAAACACTTTCACCGATGCCTTTTGCGGTACAGCTTGCACATGCAGGGCGTAAAGCATCAACCGATAAACCTTGGTTGGGTAAAGGGCAAATTTCGCCTAATCATGAACATGGTTGGCAGACTGTTTCAGCAAGTCCTGTTGCTTTTAATACAACGGATATCGCACCGCATGAATTGTCAAAAACTGAAATAAATAAAATCATTCAAGATTTTGCATCCGCGGCAGTTCGCGCAGTAGACGCAGGATTTTCCTTAATAGAAATCCATGCGGCACATGGTTATTTATTGCATCAATTCATGTCACCATTGTCCAATCAGCGGACAGATGAATATGGAGGCTGTTTAGAAAATCGTATTAAATTAACGTTAGAAGTTTTTAAAGCCATACGAGATGCTGTGCCACAAGACTATCCAGTCGGTGTGCGTATTTCGGCAACAGATTGGATGGATCATGAAAATGGTTGGAATATTGAGTCGAGTATTGAACTTTCTAAAGCCTTAGCACAATTAGATGTTGCATATATTCACGTGTCTTCTGGTGGATTACATGCAAATCAAGACATCAAAATTGGGGCAAATTACCAAGTACCTTTTGCTGAACAAATTAAAAAGCAAGTGAATGTTCCAGTAATTGCTGTTGGGTTGATTACTGAAGCAGAACAAGCAGAACAGATTTTGCAAAGTGGGCAAGCAGATGCGATCGCACTGGCAAGAGCAATTTTATACGACCCGCGTTGGGCATGGCATGCGGCAGCAAAATTAGGTGTTCAAGTCGCCATTGCGCCACAATATTTACGCTGTCAGCCTCATGGATTAAGAGATTTATTTAAAGAATTTTAAATTGATATGCGCTCTGATTATTGCAAAGGAGTAAGTACTTATTCCTTTAAAGTATTTAAGTTTTGATTCATTCTATTTTAGGATAGAGTTTTATTGTGTTGATAAATTACAGGAAGCTTTAGATGATTTTTTCGGTAATTTTTCCTGTATTTTTCTTATTATTTCTTGGTTTTACTTCTGTCAAAATTGCATTGATTAGCAAAGAGCAAATTACGGCTTTAGGTGCTTTTGTTATCAAAATTGCTTTGCCTGCTTTATTGCTTCACGCGCTTTCTTCTAAAGATTTGCATGAGATTTGGTATCCCTCGTATTTCTTTACTTATATTGGCATCACGGCTTTATTATTTGGTTTGTCATTTTTTATTGGTCAAAAATTCTTTAAAAACTCGTTTACCCATGCTTCGGTTTATTCGTTGGGTGCTTCGATGTCCAATACAGGACTTTTAGGTGCGGCGATTTTAACCCTGCTCATGGGCAATGAAGCCATGGTTTATATTTCTTTGATCGTGATTATTGAAAGTGTATTCCTTGTTCCATTGATGCTGACACTTGCAGAAATAGGGCGACAACGGCAAGCCAATTTATTCTCAATTTTAAAAACGACATTCATTACTTTATTTAAAAATCCGCTCTTTTTATCAGTTCTGATTGGAATGAGTTGTGCCATTTTTAAAATCCAAATTCCACATCTAGTCGATCAAGTGTTTGCAATGATTGGTCAAACCGCATCACCATTGGCTTTATTCATTATTGGTGGGGGAATGGTTGGGTTGAGTATCCAATCTTTTAATTTGCAAACAGTCTATCTTGTCGTCTCTAAAAATATTTGTATGCCAATTTTGGTGTATTTAGGGCTGACTTATTTAACGGATTTAGAACAAAAAATGATTTATGCAGGAACATTGATTGCTGCACTGCCAATGCCGTCAATCTTTGGCATATTTGGGCAGGTTTATGGGGTTAATGAGAAAGCATTAACACCGTTAATGGTGAGTACGCTTTTGGGATTTGTTGTGGTAAGTGTTCTGATTGGTCTTTGGTGGTAGCGAAGATTGAGTTAAAAAAATACTCTCCGTAGAGATAATGCTGATCAGTTAAGCAAAATTATTGGAAAAATTTCTAAAATCTCCCCTCTTGCGTAGCCTAGCTACTCATCTTTAAGAAAGAGGGGAACTTCTTGTAACTAAAATAATTTTTAGTAATGAAGCCCCCTCCTTTGAAAAAGGAGGGTTGGGGAGGATTTAAAAAACCTTAACAGTCTGGCATTATTCCGTAGAGAGTATTTTTGAAAAGTGTATAAACTGATTTATTTTTTCGCAGGTGCTTTCGCTACTGGTTTCTTCCCTTGTTCAGCAATCAGCTTATTTACGATTTCTAAAGACTCTTTGGCCTTAGGTACATTACTCTTTGCAAGTTCTGAGAAGATTTTTTTCGCTTCAGGTAGATTTTGATCAATGATATTGCCATTCACCATCATATTACCTACAGCCATCAATGCAGGAATATAACCTTTTTTCGCTAAATTTTGGATTGCAGTAAGCCCTTGGTTAATGAGCGTTGCATTTTTCTTTTTTGCACCTTCGGTGATGTCATACAATGCTTTGGCATGAATGGCTGGAGCAAAGTCTTTTTTCAATAGTGGATCAAGCTTTTGTAAAGCTAGTTTGTCTGAGGCTGGTGTACCTTCTGAAAATAGTAGTACCGCCAATTCTACAGTTGCATCATCGAAACCTTGATTTGATGATTTTTCTAAGAATTCACGCATTTTTTTAGGATCTTTGGGCAAACCGAGTTGACCTACAGCATAACTTTGCGCGAGTACATAACTCGCTACTGGATAGCCTTTTGCTGATGAGTCTTGATAATATTTGAGGGCTTTTGCATCATTTTTTGCTGTGCCTTGTCCAGTTTGAGTGAGATAACCAAGGTTATATAAGGCTTGAGCATTTCCCGCTTTGCCAAGGCGATCTAACTCTTGAAAAGCAGCAGTGTAATTTTTCGCTTGGATCAATTCCTGTGCTTTGGCAAAAGCAGGATCTACATTTGATTGCGGTGCTTCTGCTGCAAACGCAGAAACACATGAAATGCTAAGTAATGTTGCTAAAAGAATTTTTTTCATTGTGACTATATACCTTGTTTTAATTTCAACACAATTCCATTTTTCGTGAGAGGATATCGTTGAAGACATATTTTATCTTAATTTGAAATTTGTAAATGTAAATATAGCAAATGTGTATGTTGATGTATTTATGTATAAATTGGGAATAAATACCAAGAAATTAAGGATTTTTAAAGATAATTAAGCGTAGAAATAAAGTTAACTACGCTTAGGGTCTGTTGACATTTCATAAATGGCTTGCGTTGTCGGCTAAAATAGAGCGAACGAGGCATGAAATGAAAAGAATGGTGGTTCCATTTTTAAATTTCATAACGAAGTTTGTGATAATTTTAGCCACAACCCTTCGGGACTAGTGTATTTTTTGCTGCTACTTCGTTATGAACTACTCACTTAGAATGACTAAGTTTCGTATTTCACGCCTAGTATCAGCTAAAAAATACACAAAGTCGCAAACATAGACGAATTGTCAACAGACCCTAATCAATCTGGCTTTTGTTATTTTATTGATTTTAAAAGTGATTCAATTTCTTCAGCATCTCGGACACCAGAGATACGTGAACCATCTTTTAAGAAAAAGGTTGGCGTACCATCTATCTCTAATTTTTTGGCGAGCGCAATATTTTTCTCGATTGGCGTATTACATACTTTTACCACAGATGGCTGTTTTTTATCAATTAAATAGTCTTGCCATGCTTGATATTGGTCTTTAGAACACCAAATTTGTTGAGCGATTTTTTCGGCATTTGGATGTAATGATTTAATTGGGTATAAGAATAAATAGATCGTCAGGTTATCTATATTTTTCAAGTCTTTTTCAAGATGTTGACAGTAAGGACAATCAGGATCGCTGAATAAGTAAATGACACGTTCACCTTTGCCTTTGACATGCTTAATTGCTTGATTGAGTGGTAAGGATTTTACATCAATCGCAGTTAAAGCACTTTGACGTTCTTCTGTCAGGTTCTTTTGTGCTTTGAGATCAATCAAATTCCCAACAAAGAAATATTTAGCATCTTGATTGGTATAGACAATACGTCCACCCATATAGACTTCATAAATATCTTTGATAGGCGTTGTATTTACCGATTTAGCTTCTATTTCAGGATATTGTGTCTTTAGATTTTGTTTGAGTGTTGAAATATCAGCATGGGCAGATGCTATAGAAAATATACTGATTGTGAGGAGGGAGAGCCATTGTTTCATTGGATTACACAGCAAATTAATTTTGTATGATCTTGCCTAATTTGCTGCATTATTCATATTGTTAAAGTGTAGAAATTTAAGAAAGAGAGAATTAAAAATAAGCCTTGCGAATGATAGAAATGCCGATTTGAAATTTAAGTTAAGCATCATTTAGCGCGTATTCAATAACTTTTAAACATTGATCTTGAAGACATACATTTTGAGTTTCATAGTCTTCAAAAAGTTCTTTAATGATAAAAATCTCTAAAAAATATTCATATTTTATGTTGTCACACATGATTGGCTGTGTATCTTCTTTTGTTGTTAATATGGCGTCTGATTCTAAAGCCCAAGGTTGTTCGACATAGAGTATGTCTTCATCAGAATACTCATGGATATTGAGTAAAACTGTAAATAGATTCATTTCAATACCATTAGATACTCAAAACACGACCAAGTGGTTTAAAGTGTACTTTGTCGTGTATGTTTTATTATAGATAGTGTGCGAAGTGCTTACTCAAAAGCGCTGACATCACCGACACCACGTCGAATAATTTCTGGATTAGCACCCGATAAATCAACAATACTTGTCGTTGTAAGCGTACCTAAACCACTATCAATGAACACATCAATACGCTTTTCTAAAAGTTGTTCAATATCATAAGGGTCATCCATTGGTGCGTCTTGCCCTGGAAGAATTAAGGTACTGGTCAATAACGGTTCGCCTAACTCTTTAAGCAACATTTGACAGACTGGATTACTAGGAACACGTAAACCAATGGTTTTTTTCTTCGGATGCATTAAGCGACGAGGTACTTCACTGGTCGCTGGTAAGATATAAGTCGTGACAGCAGGTGTATTGGCTTTCAGTAGACGATACATAGCATTGTCGACTTTGGCATACGTGGCAATATCAGATAAATCTGCACAAATAATCGCATATTGATGCTTTGCACCGAGGTCACGGATTTGTGCGATACGTTCCATCGCGCTTTTATTTCCAATCTGACAGCCAATCGCATAAGCTGCATCAGTTGGATAAACCACGACATCACCCGCGCGGATTCTTTCTACCGCTTGGCTGATTAAACGGGGTTGAGGATTGTCAGGATGTACTCTTAAATGCAACATAATGATTTCCCCCTTGATTTATTATGTATTCAATTATCACTTGAGTATAAGGTGTGTTGCAATCATTGTTTTGACTGTTTCATTCTTTAGTCTAATGCATCACGCTGAAATTCATCACTTTGTAATGTTTTGCCACCTCGTGTTACTGCGCAAATACAATCAATAAAATGTTTTGCATCGCGTGGAAGTTTAGCCTCACCACTTAAATACTTTTGTAGTTGTAGATAAACATTGTCTTTGAATGTTGAACCATCACCACCGTCACCAGTTAAATTATCCAGTGATACACGAAATTTACGTCCAAAGGCTTTGGAAAATAACCATTCAATCGCTTGAGGCTTAATTTCAACTTGTTCAAATAAAGCTTGTTGTTCCGCTGTACGACCATCTGGCGCATACCAATAACCTAGATCTGGTAGTAGGCGACGCTTATCTCCTGCAATGGTCCAATGGCTGATTTCATGTAACGCACTATTAAAAAAACCATGAGCAAATTGGATGCGCGCAGGGGACTCAGTTGTCGCTGGGAAATATTCTGGTTCAAACTCACCACGAACAAGCGTCACATTTAAGTGGGAAAACCAATCATTAAAGTGTAAGATAAGCCAATCGACCTGTTGAACTTCGGTCTGTAAATTTTCCCAAGCGAAGCGTTGCACTTGGGTGGTGTTTTGAGCAGAATTTGAAGCTAAATGTGTGTTGAACTGTAATGAAGTGGTGACTTCAGGTTGCGGCTGCAACTGATGCATGACTTGTATTACCCAAAAGATCTGTCTAAATAAGTACAAAATTGTATCTTAATCTTTGACAGAGTACCTATGAATTTGTAGAATTGCCGCCTTAATTATGTCAGCAAATACCTTTCCGGCACAGATTGAGCCGTTTAAATGGGCTGAACAAGGTTTTACATGGTCAGGTACACTGCCATTGTCTCGCTTTGTTCGTATTTCCCGTGAAGCTGTTGGATCAATTGATGATCAATTGATCACTATAGACTGTAAGCTATCAATGGATGCGTATCATCGTATCGTTTGGTTAGATGGTCATGTAGAGACAAAAGCACCTATGGAGTGTCAGCGTTGTCTGGATTCTGTAGAAATTCCTTTAGTTTCTGACTTCCATTTGGCTTTAATTGACGATGAGTCACTGATAGAGCGCTTGGATGAGGATGCTGATTTCATCGTACTAGGTGAAAGTGAAGCGACAACAAAGGGTGATTATGCAACTAATACCCCTGCAACTGTTGATTTACTTGCACTTTTAGAAGATGAATTATTATTGTTGATGCCTTTATCTCCCAAGCATGACGTTTGTGAGCATAAGCATCAACCAGCCGTTCAGGACATTGTCGAAGAAAAACGGGATAATCCGTTTGAAGTTTTGGCAAGTTTGAAGGGTAAACTTAACTAAATTTTGTGTTATAATCTTAGTTAAGACAACCGAATTTGTTCTGATCCATTTTTTCGATTTGTAAGGAGCCATCATGGCCGTTCAGCAAAACCGTAAAAGTCGCTCTCGCCGTGACATGCGCCGTTCACATGACGCTTTAACCGAGAATGCATTAACTGTAGACCAAACTACGGGTGAAACTCACCGTCGTCACCACGTGACTAAAGATGGTTTCTACCGTGGTCGTCAATTATTCGCTAAAGCAGCTGATGCTGAATAATTGGTGATGCATTAGGCGAAAGCTTAGTGAAAAATTGGGAGCGAAAGCTCCCTTTTTTTGTTTTGAGATTTTACAAAAGCATTTTTTTTGTTGTATTTCGCAATTAAATTAAATTTTTTTTTCTGTAAAATTGCCGCATCGGAAACGATCAAGATTACATAAAGGACTTTTTATATGTCTGCCAAACGACTCGAACAAGCAGCTCAAGCAACAAAAACTGCATTTTTGTTTCCAGGTCAAGGTTCACAGAAAGTAGGAATGCTCGCTGAACTTGCTGAACAGTTCAGTGGTGTAAAAGAAACTTTTGCAGAAGCTTCTGATGCGATTGGTTTTGATTTGTGGAACATTGCACAAAGCGGTGAGGGTTTAGACCAAACTGAAAATACTCAGCCAGTTTTATTGACTGCAAGTATAGCCTTATGGCGCGTATGGTTGGATTTGGGTGGTGTTGCACCAAAATACCTTGCAGGTCATTCATTGGGTGAATACAGCGCTTTAGTGGCTGCAAACTCAATGACTTTGGCAGATGCTGTGAAATTAGTGAATTTGCGTGGCAAATTGATGCAATCAGCAGTACCTCAAGGTCAGGGTGCAATGGCTGCGATCCTTGGTTTAGACGATGCAAAAGTATTAGAACTTTGCGAACAAGCCAATGTTCAAGGTCGTGGTTCTGTTGAGGCTGCAAACTACAATGCTCAAGGGCAAGTGGTTATTGCAGGTGACAAAACTTTAGTTGAAGCGGTGATGGCGACTGCGAAAGAGAATAGTGGTAAAGCGATTGCCTTACCAGTATCTGTCCCATCGCATTGTTCTTTGATGAAGCCTGCGGCTGAACAGTTTGCAGAAGCTTTGGAACAAACTGCCATTGAGCTACCAAGTATTCCTGTAATACAAAATGTCAACGCAGGAATCGCGACAGATGTTGCGCAATTACGTCAAGCATTGACTGCACAACTCTATCAATCTGTACAATGGACTCAAACAATGCAATTCCTTCAAGACCAAGGAATTCAATATGTTGCTGAATGTGGTCCAGGTAATGTATTGGCAAATCTTGCTAAACGCTTACCAAAAATCGAAAAAGCATTTCCACTGGATACGCAAAGTCGTATGGAAGATGCACTTAATGCCATTTTAGTGGCTGAAGGGAAAATTGCATGACTATAATCGAGAAACAGGAACGTAAAGTTGCATTAGTCACTGGTGCAAGTCGAGGGATTGGAGCTGCTATTGCTCAGCAACTCATTCAAGACGGTTTTTTTGTAGTAGGTACAGCAACTTCAGAAGCTGGAGCAGAAAAACTTTCGACTGCATTTGCTGAAAATGGTGCAGGTGCTGTATTAGATGTACGTGATGGTGCTGCAATTGATGCCTTGGTATCTGATATTGAACAAAAATATGGTTCAGTGTTGGTATTGGTGAACAATGCAGGCATTACCAAAGACAACTTATTGTTGCGTATGTCGGAAGATGATTGGGATGATATTCTCAATATTCACCTTAAAGCAGTGTTCCGTTTATCTAAGCGTGTATTGAAAGGTATGACCAAAGCGCGTTTTGGTCGCATTATCAATATCAGCTCTGTGGTGGCTCACTTTGCTAACCCAGGTCAAGCGAACTATTCTGCTGCTAAAGCAGGGATCGAAGCATTCAGTCGTAGCCTTGCAAAAGAAATGGGCAGTCGTCAGATTACTGTAAACAGCATCGCGCCTGGTTTTATTGCGACAGAAATGACTGAGCAGTTAAGCGAAGATATTCGTAAAAAAATGAGCGATCAAGTTGCGTTAAATCGTTTTGGTGAACCGCAAGATATTGCAAATGCAGTAAGTTTCTTGGCTTCTGACAAAGCTAGTTACATTACAGGCACAGTATTACACGTAAATGGTGGTTTATACATGGCGTAATGCGATGTATAAACTTTGAAAAAACTTAATATTCAATTAAACTATCAGGCAATTAAACGCCGCCACAAGCAATGAGGAGAATTCCTGTGAGCGATATCGAACAACGCATTAAACAAGCTGTTGCAGAACAACTAGGTATTAAAGCTGAAGAAATCAAAAACGAAGCATCTTTCATGGATGATTTGGGCGCTGACTCTTTAGATCTAGTAGAACTTGTTATGTCTTTCGAAAATGACTTCGACATCACGATTCCTGATGAAGATTCTAACGAAATCACAACTGTTCAATCTGCTATTGACTACGTAACTAAGAAACTTGGTTAATACGTTGATGGTGTAGCACTTCGGTGTTACATGAAAAGACCACCGTTTCGGTGGTTTTTTTATGTCTGAAATCATATTCAAATCAGAAAAAAGTTTAAAATCAAAAACATTGGTTACATATCGTTACCTTTCTGTCACCAATGACTACGCATTTCAGTATATTTTTTAGCTATAAAAATAGAGTTCTAAATTTTTATAAGGTTGCAGTGAAATATTCGGCGTTCAATTAAAAACGGTCGATGAAATATTCATAATTCAATGCAACATTCACAGTACAACAAGTTTTAATAAATAGACGGAGAATATAAATGGGTCTTTTTGATTTTGTTAAAGGCATTGGTAAAAAGAATACAGCACCAGCAGAGCCACAAGCTGCACCTGCGACACCAGCTGAACCATCTGCACAAGAGATTGCTAATAAATTATTAGGACATATTAAGTCTTTAGGTCTTCCTGTGACAGGGTTGTCTGTGAGTTATAACGGCGCAACAGATTTGGCGACAGTTTCTGGTCAAGTACAGACACAGGCGGATAAAGAGAAAATTATTCTTGCTGTAGGTAATATTGATCATGTTGCACAAGTGGATGATCAACTGACAGTGGCTACACCAGAACCTGAAAGTAAGTTCTATACTGTGAAATCAGGCGATAACTTATCTAAAATTTCAAAAGAGTTTTATGGTGATGCGAACCAGTACAACAAAATTTTTGAAGCAAACCGTCCATTGTTAAAAAATGCGGATGATATTTTCCCAGGACAAGTATTACGTATTCCTGCGTAATGGATTGTTGAATAAAAAAGACTCCTTGATGGGGTCTTTTTTTATGGCTATACATTTAGATTTTCTATGAAGTTTGGTGGGATAGCACTTGGTACATTTTTTTGAGCATAAAATAATAAAAAGACCACAACAAAGTTGTGATCTAGTGAATGTTGCTTGATACTTAAAATGTTTTATTTATTCGGCTGTGGCGTTAAACGTAAATAAGGTTTAACCACCGTATAGCCTTTTGGGAAGCGTTCTTTGAGTTCAGTCTCATCTTTGATGGATGGTACGATCACAACATCTTCACCTTGCTGCCAATTTGCAGGCGTTGCAACTTTATAGTTATCAGTAAGTTGCAAAGAATCGATTACACGTAAAATTTCATGGAAATTACGACCAGTAGATGCTGGATAGGTAATGATTAAGCGGACTTTTTTATTTGGATCAATGATCACCAATGAACGTACTGTGAGTGTTTCACTGGCATTTGGATGAATAAAATCATATAAGGTAGAAACTTTACGATCTTTGTCAGCCAAAATTGGAAAGTTGACAGTCGTTTCTTGCGTTTCATTGATGTCATTGATCCAACCTTTGTGCGACTCAACATCATCGACTGAAAGCGCAATCGCTTTTACCCCACGTTGTTCAAATTCATCTTTGAGTTTGGCGGTATAACCCAGTTCTGTTGTACATACTGGCGTATAGTCAGCAGGGTGTGAAAATAAAATACCCCAATGATCTCCTAAATAGTCATAGAATTTAATTGTGCCTTGGCTTGAGTCTTGTTCAAAGTCGGGTGCAATATCACCTAATCGTAAAGTCATTTTAAACCTCATATTCATTTAGAAATTGAAAAAATTGTTCGTTATTTAGCTCGTCCTAAATACTATTGCGTAGTTTTTTTATAATTAAAAATAGTGTTTTTTTATTTCTTTATGAAAAAAATAGCTATAAAAAAGTGCAGATGAAAAAAAATATAGAATTGAACGCGACCTCGCTGTAAATATCGGTTAAATTTGCTACATTAATGCGCCTTAGCTGATACGTGCTAGAACGGGTCGTCAGATTTTTTTGATAGGATTTGTGCAAAACCCTTGTACTTCAAATTTCTACCACCATAATATCGTCTGAGAAAAATTTATTTCACAAAGATTTAGAGAGTTTATATGTTGGCAAGTCTGATCGGGGGAATCTTCGGTACTAAAAACGAGCGCGAACTAAAACGTATGCGTAAAATTGTCGAAAAGATCAATGCGCTCGAGCCGACGATATCTGCACTCAGCGATGCAGACTTATCTGCAAAAACTGAAGAATTCAAAGAAAGATATAAGAAAGGCGAAAGTCTAGATAAATTAATGCCAGAAGCGTTTGCGGTGTGTCGTGAAGCTGCAAAACGTGTCATGGGAATGCGTCATTATGATGTACAGCTCATTGGTGGTATTACCTTGCACGAAGGTAAAATTGCAGAGATGCGTACAGGTGAAGGTAAAACCCTGATGGGTACTTTGGCTGTATATCTCAATGCAATCAGTGAACAAGGTGTTCATGTAATTACCGTCAATGATTATTTGGCACAGCGTGATGCTGAGTTAAACCGTCCTTTATATGAGTTTTTAGGTTTATCTGTCGGTGTGATTTATTCTATGCAATCACCGATTGAAAAAGCAGAAGCTTATCAATCAGATATTACATACGGAACCAACAACGAATTCGGTTTTGACTATCTACGTGACAACATGGTTTTCTCTATGGCAGAGAAAAAACAACGTGGTTTAGTTTATGCGATTATCGATGAGGTCGATTCGATTTTAATCGATGAAGCACGTACTCCATTGATCATTTCTGGTCAAAGTGATGATTCATCACAACTCTATGTGGCAATCAATAGCATTCCTCCGAAGCTACATGCTCAAAAAGAAGAAAAAGTCCCTGATGGCGGACATTTCTGGATTGATGAAAAGCAACGTCAAGTTGAAATGACTGAAGCGGGTTATGAAGCTGTAGAGCAAGAATTGATTCAAATGGGCTTGTTGGCTGAAGGCGAAAGTTTATATTCACCATCAAATTTAAACCTTGTACATCACGTTTCAGCGGCAATTCGTGCGCATTATTTATATCAACGTAATGTTCACTATATCGTGCATGATGGTGAAGTGATCATTGTCGATGAAAATACAGGTCGTACCATGCCTGGTCGTCGTTGGTCTGAAGGTTTGCACCAAGCGACTGAAGCAAAAGAAGGTTTAGAAGTTCAACCTGAAAACCAAACTTTAGCGACGACAACATTCCAAAACTATTTCCGTTTGTATAAAAAGCTTTCAGGTATGACAGGTACTGCTGATACTGAAGCGGCGGAAATGAAAGAAATTTATGGTTTGGATGTGGTACTGATTCCAACGCATCGCCCAATGATTCGTGTTGATCAAAACGATTTAATTTATTTAAACCGCAATGGTAAATACAACGCGATCATTGAAGAAATTCAAAAAATTCATGAAGCAGGTGTTGCACCAATTTTGATTGGTACGGCAACAATTGAAGCGTCTGAAATTCTTTCTGATAAATTGAAAGAAGCAGGCATTGCTCATGAGGTTTTGAACGCGAAACAACACGAACGTGAAGCCGATATTATTGCTCAAGCTGGTGCGCCACGTGCCGTAACCATTGCAACCAACATGGCCGGTCGTGGTACAGATATTCTGCTTGGTGGTAACTGGAAAGCGTTATTGGCGAAGATTGAAAACCACACAGCCGAAGACGAAGCTCGTCTTAAAGCTGAATGGGAACAAAATAATGAAATGGTGTTAAGTTCAGGTGGTTTACATATCATTGGTTCTGAGCGTCATGAATCACGCCGTATCGACAACCAGTTACGTGGTCGTTCTGGTCGTCAAGGTGACCCAGGTGTTTCACGTTTCTTCTTATCACTTGAAGATGACCTGATGCGTATTTTCGCAGGTGATCGCGTGGTTGGTATGATGCGCGCAATGGGCTTGCAAGAAAACGAAGCCATTGAACATAAAATGGTGTCACGTTCGATTGAAAATGCACAACGTAAAGTTGAAGCACGTAACTTCGATATTCGTAAAAACTTATTGAAATACGATGATGTAAATAATGAACAACGTAAGATTATTTACTCACAACGTGATGAAATTTTAGAAGAAAGTTCACTTCAAGATTATATTGAAGAAATGCACCGCGAAGTGGCAAAAGGCTTAATTGAAAACTATATTCCACCAGAGTCGATTCATGATCAATGGGATATTAATGGGCTTGAAAATGCATTGCGTGAAGACTTCGGTATAGATTTACCCGTTAACCAATGGTTGGAAGAAGATCGTCGTTTAGATGAAGAAGCTTTGGTTGAACGTATTTCTGATGAAATCGTAGCGCGTTATCGTGATCGTCGTACACAAATGGGCGATGAAACAGCAGTGACACTTGAACGTCATTTCATGTTGGGTTCATTGGATCGTCATTGGAAAGATCATTTGGCGGCAATGGACTATTTACGTCAAGGGATTCATTTACGTGGTTATGCGCAGAAGAACCCTGAGCAAGAATACAAAAAAGAAGCATTCAATTTATTCGTGAATATGTTGGGTGTGATCAAATCTGATGTCGTGACAGATATTTCACGTGTACATATTCCAACACCAGAAGAACTGGCTGAAATGGAAGCGCAACAGCAAGCTCAAGCAGAAGCAATGCGTTTGAACTTCGCACATGATGATATTGATGGTATCAGTGGTTCTGATGAAATTGTTGATGCAAAATTTGCAGAAACTGAAGCAGTACCAGTGCCAGAAAGTCGTAATGCACCATGTCCATGTGGCTCAGGTCTGAAATACAAACAGTGTCACGGCAAGATCTAAATTTTTTGATATTTTCAAAGATATTTTAGAAAGTGGGAAAAGCAGGACAAATGTTCTGCTTTTTTTACAAGATATTACAGTAGGTTAATTTTCATTGCAGTAAAAGCAATTAAATGGTATTAACTTGCACAATTGATTTGATTCACTGGAATGACGACAATGACAAAATTATTAAAACCTTTATTTATTGCAACGCTAGCTGTTCCTGCTTTAGCATTTGCTGATACGGCTCCACAAACAACCACTGTAGAAAAAGTTCAAGCGGCGACTGGTGCGGTTTCTGCACAAGCTGAAGTTAAAAATGATACAACAACAGTGATCAGCCCACGCACAGGCATTCGTTATACTTTAGGTAATACAGGAGGTCGTCCGATTATCCTGAAAACTGCAGCGATTGCAGCAGTTACACCTGCGACGATTAATCGTGTAGTTGCGACAAATCCAGCATTGTCAGCATCAAGTCAAGAAAAAGTAAAACAAGCTTTGATTGGTGTGGATGCAACAACAGCGGCAGCAGTTGCACCAGCTACAGCTCAGTAATGATTTCAATGCTGTGTCATTGAGAATAATTTTATGCTAAAAGCATGAAAAGCCAGTATATTTACTGGCTTTTTTAATTTTATATTTAAATCAATAAGAATTTCTTATCGTATAAATAAATAAGCATTTTAATAAGCTCGATTTTTATCGAGAATTCTAATAAGCTGTGTTTTCAAATTAATTCTGTGGACATTTAAAAATGGCTGTTGGTGACGTGTCTATGCCGCAAATGCATGCGGTAAAAGGTGTAAAAATTGGCTCTGCTGAGGCGTATGTACGTTACCCGAATCGACGAGATTTAGTGATTTTTGAATTTGCTCAAGGCACCAATGTTGCGGGTGTTTTTACCCAAAACGCATTTTGTGCCGCACCTGTGCATGTTTCTAAAAAGCATTTGCAAATGGGCAATCCACGCTATTTAGTCATTAACACAGGCAATGCCAATGCAGGTACAGGCAAGCTAGGCATGGAAAATGCTGAAGCGACTTGTTCTAAACTTGCTGAATTGGCAGGTGTACAAGCTTTTGAAGTTTTACCATTTTCAACAGGTGTGATTGGTGAGCAACTGCCAATCGAGCGTTTAACGCAAGGTTTACAACCTGCTTTAAGCACCTTAAATGAAAGTGCGTGGGCGGATGCTGCAACGGGCATTATGACCACTGATACCACCCCTAAAGGCGCTTCTGAGCAGTTTGAGCTAGATGGTGTGACTTATACCATGACGGGTATTTCCAAAGGCGCAGGTATGATCCGCCCGAATATGGCGACGATGTTGGGCTTTGTGGCAACGGATGCACCGATTTCACGTGAATTAACACAGTTAATGTTAAAAACAGCGGTAGAGCAGTCATTTAACCGTATTACCATTGATGGTGATACATCAACCAATGATTCATGTATTTTTGCCGCAACAGGGCTTGCAGGTGGTACAGAAATCCAATCTGTAGATGATGCTCGCTATGACGATGTCTTAGAAGTATTGGTACGTGTAATGAAGCGCTTGGCACAACTCATTGTTCGTGATGGTGAGGGTGCAACTAAATTTATGACTGTTGCTGTCGAAGGTGGTAATAATACCCAAGAGTGTTGTGATATCGCTTATAGTATTGCGCATTCGCCATTGGTTAAGACTGCATTTTTTGCATCTGATCCAAACTGGGGACGTATTCTTGCTGCGATTGGTTATGCGGGTGTCAAAGATTTAGATGTAGAGAAAATCCAAGTTTGGTTGGATGATGTGCAAATCTGTAAAGATGGTGGCGCTGCTGCGGACTATACCGAAGAAGCGGGTGCTAAAGTGATGGCGCAGACAGAAATTACTATTCGTGTGGATTTAGGGCGTGGACAGGCTAAAGACACGGTTTATACCTGCGACCTGTCATATGACTATGTCAAAATCAATGCAGACTATCGTTCTTAATTTTACATTTTAAAAACAGAGCCTCATTCGTGAGGCTTTTTTATAACGGTGTATTTTCACAAAAACATTTTTCGTGGTGAATTTGTGTGCGATAAAAAGTACAATCAATTCACAAATGTGTAGACGCTAGCAAGACGCCAGCGACAAGGAAAGAGAAGACCTCTTATGAATGATGCGAATAATTTAATTGCCAACGAAGCGAAGTCGATTGTGCAAGCGCATTTAGATCGTTTAGGTGAGCCAAAGGACAATCGTTTAAGTCCTGAGCTGAAACAGCAGAAATTTGAACAAATCAAAGCAGAATTACAAAAGCGTAATGCTGTATTGGTTGCACATTATTATTGTGATCCTGAAGTGCAAGAGCTTGCTGAGGCGACAGGTGGCTGTGTTTCGGATTCATTAGAAATGGCGCGTTTTGGGCGTGATCATGAGGCGTCGACACTGGTTGTTGCAGGTGTGAAATTTATGGGAGAAACATCGAAAATTCTTTCTCCTGAAAAAACAGTACTGATGCCAACTTTAGAAGCGACTTGCTCACTTGATCTTGGTTGCCCTGTAGATGAGTTTACTGCGTTCTGTGATGCACACCCTGATTATACAGTGGTGGTCTATGCCAATACGTCTGCTGCTGTTAAAGCACGAGCGGATTGGGTAGTCACATCAAGCTGTGCAGTTGAAATTGTTGAGCATCTGGATAGTTTGGGTGAAAAGATTATTTGGGCACCAGATCAACATCTTGGACGTTATATTCAAAAGAAAACTGGCGCAGATATGCTGCTTTGGGATGGTTCATGTATCGTACATGAAGAGTTCCGTGCTCGTGGCATTGAAAATATGCGTGCGTTATATCCAAATGCAGCAGTGTTGGTTCATCCAGAGTCGCCAGAGTCTGTGATTGATATTGCAGATGCAGTAGGGAGTACTTCACAGCTGATTAAAGCTGCACAAACACTTCCTCACGATACCTTAATCGTCGCGACAGACCGTGGCATTTTCTACAAGATGCAACAAGCTGTGCCGAATAAAACCTTAATTGAGGCGCCAACAGCTGGGGAAGGTGCAACATGCCGTTCTTGCGCACACTGCCCATGGATGGCGATGAATGAGCTAGATGGAATTTTGGACGTTTTGCAAAAGGGTGATCAAGAAATATTCGTAGATCCTGCATTGGCACTACGTGCTAAATTGCCTTTAGACCGCATGTTGAACTTCAGTGCACAATTAAAACGATAAAATTGTATAAAAAACATCTGAAATGCTTGATAAATATACATTTGACGTGTTTTTTTAACTTTTTTTCAATATAGGTGTTGACGTCTAAGGGCGTCACGCCTAGAATGCACACCGTACCGAACGACAAGTTTGATACAAAAGCTGAGATGAACGGAGCATAGCACAGCCTGGTAGTGCACCTGGTTTGGGACCAGGGGGTCGTAGGTTCGAATCCTACTGCTCCGACCAATTCTTCAAGGCAAGGTAATTTATGATATTTATATCATTGTTCTGCGCCTGTAGCTCAGTTGGATAGAGCATCCGCCTTCTAAGCGGATGGTCACAGGTTCGAATCCTGTCAGGCGCACCAAAGCTTGATATTATAGATCCTGAAAACTTAATGTGACGGTGGATGTAGCTCAGTTGGTAGAGCCCCGGATTGTGATTCCGGTTGTCGTGGGTTCGAGCCCCATCATTCACCCCAATTAATTAAGTTGTTTGTGAGACGGAGCATAGCACAGCCTGGTAGTGCACCTGGTTTGGGACCAGGGGGTCGTAGGTTCGAATCCTACTGCTCCGACCATTTAAGCTAACCCATGATGAAAAGCTTAAATAATAAATTATCCGCTTAAATGCGGTTTTTTTATGTCTGAAATTTGCGACTATAAAACTATAATTCAAAAAACTTTAGAATATAAAAAACCTCCGAAGAGGTCTTTTCAATGGAAATGATTTATTGGTTAAGGAACAATGATCACAGCTACACGTCTATTTTCTGCTTTATGTTCTTCTGTATCATTCGGTTTGATGGGTTGTTCAGCACCTTTACCTACGACTTGAATATTTTGTGGCTTAAATTTTTGCTCAATAAAAATATTAGAAACATTTTGTGCACGAACTTCAGACAATTTTAAATTATATTCAGCAGCACCGACATTATCGGTATGACCAACCACTTTAAGCTTATTGAGATTGTACTTGTTCAATTGATTGGCTAAGCGAATGATTTCAGTTTGATGTTCAGGTTTAATATTGGATTCATTAAAACCAAATAATAAACGCTCAGGTAATCCTAGACTCCAACCTTCTTCAGTCAGTACAAAGCCTTCTTTTTTCACAGCTTTGGCTTGTTTATAACTCAGTCCACCCAAATTCATACATCCAGTAAGTGCTAGGCAGAGTATTGCGAGTATAGAAAGTTGCATATTTTTAAACGTCATAAGAACCCCGAATATTGAAAATAGTAAATAAAAAATTAAGAATGATAAATAAACCAGTGATGCTGCAAAGATTTTGCTTTATACATCGCTTGATCTGCTTGAGAAATTAGATCCTCAGGACTCGAAGCTTGAGTTGAGATTGCAATGCCTAAGCTGAAACTAAAGGCAATTGGTTGACCCTTGTAGATTAAAGGTTCTTCACAACATTTGATTAGGTTTTCTGCAATCGAAATGAGGTGCTCAACTTTAGAAATTGAGCGCAAAATAATGGCGAATTCATCGCCTGCAAGTCGTGCAACAAAATCATTTTGACGAATATGGCGCTTAAGACGATTAGACATTTCCTTTAACACTTCGTCACCGACTAAATGTCCATATTGGTCATTAATTGCTTTGAAGTTGTTATTGTCAATAAAAACGAGCGCGAGATTCTGACGCTGATTTGGATCTTCAAATAAATTACATAATACTTGATAAAAATAACTGCGATTGGGTAGTTGGGTTAAATGGTCATGCTGTACTTGATGGGAGAGCGCATTATTCTCATTTTGTAAGTGTGTATGCCACGTTTGGATTTCATCTAATAGTTGATTGAATGTTCCATTGAGTTCTTGGAATTCTTTAATATCACTTTGAGGGAAGCGTAAATTATAGGCTTTTTGCTGTTTTAAAAGCTGTGCAATCTGAATTAAGGGTGAAAAAGATTCCATAATATGGCGATAGGTCAAATTGACCGACCACCAAACTGCAAAAATCATAAACAACATCCCAAATGCTAAGCCAATAAAAATTTTGATAATAAACATCAAAATCTCATTAGAGCTTCCATAAAGAATAACTTGACCAACCAATTGTCCTTGGTGTTGGACTTTTAACTTGATCGGTTCTTTTAAGAAAAATTGATCGAAAATCTTTTGAATATAAGAATAATGCTCGGCATTTTTTAAACTTTCAGCAACTTTATTGCCTTTCATGTCATACACTTCAATCAAGCGAACTGAATGTTGAAAGGTGTATTCATTAATAATTTGTGAAATTGTGATTTTATCTGAAAAGACCAGTGCGGGTTGCACACGTTCGGAAACAGTACGGCTGATCAATAGTAGATTCTGCTTTGCATAAGATTCAACGGTAAATACTGAAATAGTGACAAACGTTGAAGTGCATATAAATAAGGTAATCGCAAAGATCGTAAATTGGGACTTGCGAAATAAAGTTTGTAATGAGGTTGATTTAAATAAATTCAGAATCATGTTGTTATCCTGAATTCTTTGCGAGCAATAAAACTCGTGGATCAATATGTACTTTAGATTGAGCTAAGCTATCTAAATTCACTTTAAAAATAGTATTTCCTGACTTATTGGTAGAAAGGCAGAAAACACTCCCTATTTCACATTCGAGATTACTAGAGCTGAATGATAAAATTAACGGGTTGTGGGACTTATTTATTAGTAATTGTTCAGTTTGTGCAGAGGTGTTAGAAAAAAATACAGCATCACAATGTTGATTCTTCAATTCGGAAGAATGTATTGCACTGACATTAAACAGGGATTTATTGGGTTTTATGTAGCTGGAAAATTGGTTGGCATAAGTAGGGTTGTCAACAACACACAATTCAGGGTTTGGATTCTTTAATTTTGCATAACTTAAAATAGAAAGCGTCATTGTAAAAATATTATGTGACGAATCAGCCAAGGAGTAGTTGCTACAAAAGAGCAAAACCCCTAAACAGAAAGCTTTTCTATTTATTAAGTGGACCATATTCGAATTAATTTATTGGACATTAACTTACATTGAGTAGTTTAAAGAAAAAATACAAATATAAATAGCTTAAAATTTGAATAATTATGCTCTAAATCACGTTAAATTGGTTAAATAAAACACAGTTAATGAATTAAATTAAAAATAAATTCCAAAAGGGGTTGCACCCCATCAGAAATGCTGTAGAATGCACATCCATCGGCGGTGATGAAGATTAAAACTTCTGATAAAACAGTGACTTAGTTAAGATTGATTGGGTTGGGTTTTAGAGAGAAAGTTTAAAATAATTTGAATTACTGGTTGACTTTGAAGAGATTCGGAGTAATATAGCCGACCTAGCTTGATGCTGACGAAGCATTGAGAAGATCATTAAGAGAATATGAAGAACAACTTGTGTGGATTTTTACTGATTGATTGATCGAAATATTATCATTGATTGATTGGTTTAAATTACTCGAAGTTTATTTGAGAGAATTTGTCAGAAAATTGATGAGCCAGAATTGTGACCTTAAGTCACTAATGATTTTAACTGAAGAGTTTGATCATGGCTCAGATTGAACGCTGGCGGCAGGCTTAACACATGCAAGTCGAGCGGGGGGAGTTGCTTCGGTAACTGACCTAGCGGCGGACGGGTGAGTAATACTTAGGAATCTGCCTATTAGTGGGGGACAACGTTTCGAAAGGAACGCTAATACCGCATACGTCCTACGGGAGAAAGCAGGGGATCACTTGTGACCTTGCGCTAATAGATGAGCCTAAGTCGGATTAGCTAGTTGGTGGGGTAAAGGCCTACCAAGGCGACGATCTGTAGCGGGTCTGAGAGGATGATCCGCCACACTGGGACTGAGACACGGCCCAGACTCCTACGGGAGGCAGCAGTGGGGAATATTGGACAATGGGGGGAACCCTGATCCAGCCATGCCGCGTGTGTGAAGAAGGCCTTATGGTTGTAAAGCACTTTAAGCGAGGAGGAGGAGCTCTTGGTTAATACCCAAGATGCTTGGACGTTACTCGCAGAATAAGCACCGGCTAACTCTGTGCCAGCAGCCGCGGTAATACAGAGGGTGCGAGCGTTAATCGGATTTACTGGGCGTAAAGCGTGCGTAGGCGGCTTTTTAAGTCGGATGTGAAATCCCCGAGCTTAACTTGGGAATTGCATTCGATACTGGGAAGCTAGAGTATGGGAGAGGATGGTAGAATTCCAGGTGTAGCGGTGAAATGCGTAGAGATCTGGAGGAATACCGATGGCGAAGGCAGCCATCTGGCCTAATACTGACGCTGAGGTACGAAAGCATGGGGAGCAAACAGGATTAGATACCCTGGTAGTCCATGCCGTAAACGATGTCTACTAGCCGTTGGGGCCTTTGAGGCTTTAGTGGCGCAGCTAACGCGATAAGTAGACCGCCTGGGGAGTACGGTCGCAAGACTAAAACTCAAATGAATTGACGGGGGCCCGCACAAGCGGTGGAGCATGTGGTTTAATTCGATGCAACGCGAAGAACCTTACCTGGTCTTGACATAGTAGAAACTTTCCAGAGATGGATTGGTGCCTTCGGGAATCTACATACAGGTGCTGCATGGCTGTCGTCAGCTCGTGTCGTGAGATGTTGGGTTAAGTCCCGCAACGAGCGCAACCCTTTTCCTTATTTGCCAGCACTTCGGGTGGGAACTTTAAGGATACTGCCAGTGACAAACTGGAGGAAGGCGGGGACGACGTCAAGTCATCATGGCCCTTACGACCAGGGCTACACACGTGCTACAATGGTCGGTACAAAGGGTTGCTACACAGCGATGTGATGCTAATCTCAAAAAGCCGATCGTAGTCCGGATTGGAGTCTGCAACTCGACTCCATGAAGTCGGAATCGCTAGTAATCGCGGATCAGAATGCCGCGGTGAATACGTTCCCGGGCCTTGTACACACCGCCCGTCACACCATGGGAGTTTGTTGCACCAGAAGTAGGTAGTCTAACCGTAAGGAGGACGCTTACCACGGTGTGGCCGATGACTGGGGTGAAGTCGTAACAAGGTAGCCGTAGGGGAACCTGCGGCTGGATCACCTCCTTAACGAAAGATTGACGATTGGTAAGAATCCACAACAAGTTGTTCTTCATTGATGTATCTGAGGGTCTGTAGCTCAGTTGGTTAGAGCACACGCTTGATAAGCGTGGGGTCACAAGTTCAAGTCTTGTCAGACCCACCATTCTGACTAACGAAGCATGAAAATGCTGAATACAGAAAATTAGATATATTGGTCTTAAGCTGGGGACTTAGCTTAGTTGGTAGAGCGCCTGCTTTGCACGCAGGAGGTCAGGAGTTCGACTCTCCTAGTCTCCACCAAATTTTAAGAATAGAAAAGCAACGCTTTTCCTTAAAATTTAAGCAAAAAGCTATGCTTTGCGCAGGCTTTAATCGAACGAAGTCCTAGATTATAGAAATTAATAAGAAGTCGGCGTATTATACGCGTCTTGTTAACTTCTGTGATTTATCACAGTTTACTACGCATCGACGAGATGGTAGTTAATCATTAACAGAATATATTTGAGTTGAAATAAATTGTTCATACTCATTTCAATTAAACATAAGAATATGACACGCAAGTGACATGTTTGAATGATTAAGAGAAATTGAGTTACTAGCGATTAAACTGAATCAAGCGTTTTGGTATATGAATTTAGATTGAAGCTGTACGGTGCTTAGGTGCACAGTACTTCAAACTGTAATGTTGATTGTTCTACTTGTAGGAACAAGCGACTGTTTGGGGTTGTATAGTCAAGTAATTAAGTGCATGTGGTGGATGCCTTGGCAGTCAGAGGCGATGAAAGACGTAATAGCCTGCGATAAGCTTCGGGGAGGCGGCAAATATCCTGTGATCCGGAGATTTCTGAATGGGGGAACCCACTTATCATAAGATAGGTATCGTAACATGAATACATAGTGTTACGAGGCAAACGAGGGGAAGTGAAACATCTCAGTACCCTTAGGAAAAGAAATCAATTGAGATTCCCTCAGTAGCGGCGAGCGAACGGGGATCAGCCCATTAAGTTATATGTGTTTTAGCGGAAAGCTCTGGGAAGTGCTACCGTAGAGGGTGATAGTCCCGTACACGAAAGGGCACATATAATGATGACGAGTAGGGCGAGGCACGTGAAACCTTGTCTGAATATGGGGGGACCATCCTCCAAGGCTAAATACTCCTGACTGACCGATAGTGAACCAGTACCGTGAGGGAAAGGCGAAAAGAACCCCTGTGAGGGGAGTGAAATAGATCCTGAAACCGCATGCATACAAGCAGTGGGAGCCGACTTGTTCGGTGACTGCGTACCTTTTGTATAATGGGTCAGCGACTTATATTCAGTAGCAAGGTTAACCGTATAGGGGAGCCGTAGAGAAATCGAGTCTTAATAGGGCGCATAGTTGCTGGGTATAGACCCGAAACCGGGTGATCTATCCATGAGCAGGTTGAAGGTTGGGTAACACTAACTGGAGGACCGAACCCACTGTCGTTGAAAAGCCAGGGGATGACTTGTGGATAGGGGTGAAAGGCTAATCAAACTCGGTGATAGCTGGTTCTCCCCGAAAGCTATTTAGGTAGCGCCTCGGACGAATACCATTGGGGGTAGAGCACTGTTTCGGCTAGGGGGTCATCCCGACTTACCAAACCGATGCAAACTCCGAATACCAATGAGTACTATCCGGGAGACAGACTGCGGGTGCTAACGTCCGTAGTCAAGAGGAAAACAATCCAGACCGCCAGCTAAGGTCCCAAAATCTATATTAAGTGGGAAACGATGTGGGAAGGCATAGACAGCTAGGAGGTTGGCTTAGAAGCAGCCACCCTTTAAAGAAAGCGTAATAGCTCACTAGTCGAGTCGGCCTGCGCGGAAGATGTAACGGGGCTAAAATATAGTACCGAAGCTGCGGATTTACACGTAAGTGTAAGTGGTAGGGGAGCGTTCTGTAAGCCGATGAAGGTGTGTTGAGAAGCATGCTGGAGGTATCAGAAGTGCGAATGCTGACGTGAGTAACGACAAAACGGGTGAAAAACCCGTTCGCTGAAAGACCAAGGGTTCCAGTCCAACGTTAATCGGGGCTGGGTGAGTCGACCCCTAAGGCGAGGCCGAGAGGCGTAGTCGATGGGAAATTGGTTAATATTCCAATACTTCTGTGTAATGCGATGAGAGGACGGAGAAGGTTAAGTCAGCCTGGCGTTGGTTGTCCAGGTGAAAGGTAGTAGGCATGCATCTTAGGCAAATCCGGGGTGCTCTATGCTGAGAACTGATAGCAAGCTAGTTTACTAGCGAAGTGGCTGATACCATACTTCCAAGAAAAGTCTCTAAGCTTCAGTTACACAGGAATCGTACCCGAAACCGACACAGGTGGTCAGGTCGAGTAGACCAAAGCGCTTGAGAGAACTCTGCTGAAGGAACTAGGCAAAATGGTACCGTAACTTCGGGAGAAGGTACGCTGTTGTTGGTGATGGAACTTGCTTCCTGAGCTGACGACAGCCACAGAAACCAGGCCCCTGCAACTGTTTATTAAAAACATAGCACTCTGCAAACACGAAAGTGGACGTATAGGGTGTGATGCCTGCCCGGTGCTGGAAGGTTAATTGATGGGGTTAGCGTAAGCGAAGCTCTTGATCGAAGCCCCAGTAAACGGCGGCCGTAACTATAACGGTCCTAAGGTAGCGAAATTCCTTGTCGGGTAAGTTCCGACCTGCACGAATGGCATAATGATGGGGGCGCTGTCTCCAGCAGAGGCTCAGTGAAATCGAAATCGCCGTGAAGATGCGGTGTACCCGCGGCTAGACGGAAAGACCCCGTGAACCTTTACTGCAGCTTGACATTGAACTTTGATCTTACTTGTGTAGGATAGGTGGGAGGCTTTGAAGTGGCGACGCTAGTTGCCATGGAGCCGTCCTTGAAATACCACCCTGGTAATATTGAGGTTCTAACTCTGTCCCGTTATCCGGGACGAGGACCATGTCTGGTGGGTAGTTTGACTGGGGCGGTCTCCTCCTAAAGAGTAACGGAGGAGTACGAAGGTGCGCTCAGCGTGGTCGGAAATCACGCGTAGAGTATAAAGGCAAAAGCGCGCTTAACTGCGAGACCCACAAGTCGAGCAGGTACGAAAGTAGGTCTTAGTGATCCGGTGGTTCTGTATGGAAGGGCCATCGCTCAACGGATAAAAGGTACTCTGGGGATAACAGGCTGATACCGCCCAAGAGTTCATATCGACGGCGGTGTTTGGCACCTCGATGTCGGCTCATCTCATCCTGGGGCTGAAGCAGGTCCCAAGGGTATGGCTGTTCGCCATTTAAAGAGGTACGCGAGCTGGGTTTAGAACGTCGTGAGACAGTTCGGTCCCTATCTACCGTGGGCGTTGGAAATTTGAGAGGATCTGCTCCTAGTACGAGAGGACCAGAGTGGACGAACCTCTGGTGTACCGGTTGTGACGCCAGTCGCATCGCCGGGTAGCTATGTTCGGAAGGGATAACCGCTGAAAGCATCTAAGCGGGAAGCCTACCTCAAGATAAGATTTCCCTAGGACTTTATGTCCTCTAAAGAGCCGTTGAAGACTACGACGTTGATAGGTTGGATGTGGAAGCATGGTGACATGTGAAGCTGACCAATACTAATTGCTCGTGAGGCTTGACTATACAACACCCAAACAGTTGTGTTGTATGCATCAATCGATTCAAAACCAAACAATCAGCAATGATTGATCTTGATTTAGTTCAAAAGCTAGATACAATTACCAACTCAAATTATTCTGTTAATAACTCATTTGACCAAAGCTAGGCACACACTGTAAATACAGTTAAATAAGACCAAGTGATTAATCATAAACAGTTTGCTGGCGACAATAGCAAGAGTGAACCACCTGATCCCTTCCCGAACTCAGAAGTGAAACCTCTTAGCGCTGATGGTAGTGTGGGGTTACCCATGTGAGAGTAAGTCATCGCCAGCTTTTAAATTTAAACACCCCAATCTCTAGCGAGATCGGGGTGTTTTTTTATTGCCTGAAAATTAAAAGGATTTAAAATAATTAAAGATATAGTAAAACTGCCTAATTCCCCATACAAATGTGAAAAATAACTTGAAAAGAGTATCTATTGATTCAACTAACCATTCTCTCCGTTTCTTCCTCCCCTATTCATGCCCATATTTTTTAATGGGATTTAAATCTGGGCTATAAAGTGCCAAAGTATCTGATGTTTATATTGTGCTAATAAATCTTGGGTATCTTGTCGTTTATAAAATGTAGCATTATCCATAACAATTACTCAGTGCGCAGACAATTCAGTTATCAAAAAAATTTCTACCCAAAAATTGATAAATTGCACCAATTGCATAGGTCTGATGTGTGCTGAAATAACAGGAGACTTCCACTTGGGAGATTTTAGGCAGCCAACTTGTAAAAGTCCTCTGCCATTTGATTTGGTGTCTTAAAATCCAGTCCTTTCTGAATCCTTTGTTGATTATAAAATAGCTCTATGTATTTTATAATATCTGCTTTAGCATCTTCCCTTGTTTTGTAGTTGCGATGGTGAACCAACTCATTTTTGAGTATGCCCCAGAAGCTCTCAATAGGTGCATTATCGTAACAGTCTCCTTTTTTGCTCATTGAACCCTGAAATCCATATTTTTCAATCATATTACGATATTCATGACTGCAATATTGACTACCTCTGTCCGAATGAACAATTAAGCCTTGAGATGGCTTATGATTGCGAATCGCCATACTCAGTGCATTGCAAACGAGATCTGCTGTCATACGTTCACTTAAGCTATAGCCAACCACTTGTTTGCTACAAAGATCCTTTAAAGCAGCCAAATATAACCATCCTTCATTTGTCCAAATGTAGGTAATGTCACTTACCCATGCAACATTTGGAGCAGTTACTGCAAAGTTTTGCTCTAACAAATTATTGTAAACTGAACGATTATGATCGCTATTTATTGTCCTTTTAAAACGCTTATGACGCTTACAGTACAACTGATTTAGTTTTTTAATACAACGGACTGCATACTCACTGATTTGAATGCCTTGTGACTGTAGATACTTCGCTAGACGAACATAACCATAGCTTTCATGGGTTTCCTGATATGCTATTTTGACTAGGATTGTCTGCTGGTTTCTTAGAACAACTCTTTTACTCATGCCTCGTTTCAACCAGTCATAAAATCGCGAAACTGACACTTTTAACAGCTTTGCCATCATAGTAATTGGATATGTATCTTTATACTGTTTCATACAGGCGTACCTCACTGACTTTCCTTGGCAAAGTACGCTGCTGTTTCCGAAACATTGCCTTTATTTTCTTCAATTTGTTTTATTGCTTCAGCTTTAAATTCTGCTGTATAAATCTTTTGCTTTTTGCTCATGGTAAACTCCTGATAAGTACGTTTAGTTTACCAAGTTAAAGTCTCCACTTTTATCAGCACACATCAAATAGTTGTAGGTGTAGAAGCATTACCTCGTTCTCAAGTTGCTATATTTGAGAAATATTTTAAAAATGCAATTGACCGTATTGTGGCTTTATCTTCATCAAATCAAAGGCTATACCATGAGGATATTGAAGATGCTTTATTGAATATTGCTGAAGTGTTATGGAAAGAAAATTGTAGAACTTTAGAGTTTAGACAGGCTCGTAGAATTGCTAATGATATTGTTGATTGGGGGAGTAGTTTAATAAAAAGTCTTGAATCTGAAGGTGTTCTATTAAGATATAGATCGCAGAGTGGAAGGCAAGAGATTGGTTTTACTTATGATCTAATGGCGGGCTTTAAAATAGCTGAATACTTATTGAAAGGAGATTTTAATAGTTGGATAATGCAAAATAGTAATAAAATTCAGTATAACCAATCACATTCAAATACTTTAGCTTATGATGTTTTTAACTCATTGGTTGGCTTATATCCTAAATCTAATTCTAGAAAACAATTTTGGCAATTGTTGGATGGCGATTACAGGGAGCAGGCTCTTTTAAAAACTACGCAAGAGCAAGCGGCTCTTATCAATAGAGAAACAATAGAGCAATTTCAGACGTATTTATTATCCTCAGAAAAATTTGCTTCTAAAGCATTTGCAAAGCTGAAAACTACTCGTTCTGCATATGCCTATCCATTTGATGCAAATTTCTTAGATAAATCTTTAAGAAATATGAGCAATACATACCGTGATTTAACATGGTCTGAATGGATAAGAAAAAATTCTAGAGAACTTAAAAATGACCTAGAAGTCCTTGAAAAAAGATGGTCTGAAATACAAATTGGTTCTAATGAAAAAGGTCGAGCTATATGGCTCCAATGGTTATTAACAACTAACCATAGAGATTTAAGAGATCAAGCTACAAAAGTACTTTCTATATATGCGAAAAAAGATCCAAAAACATTTTTTGAGATGGCAATTAATTCATTAGATATTACGGATCCATATGTGCCTGAAAGAACTTTTGCTGCAGCGTATGGAGCTATTTTAAGTGCTGATTTTACTGATGGAAAAGAAATAAATAGTAATGTCTGTAATTTTGCGATACGAATAATTGAATCTTGTTTTTTGCCAAATGCCCGACACTTTACGACTCATACAATTTTGAGAGAATATTTCTTAGGTATTATTAATCATGCTTTAACTGTAGTGTAGATCAAAATTTTGTCAGTCAAGAATATTTAAATTATTGTCAAAAGCCTTATAAGCATTTACCAAACTTGTTTGAGAGTCTTCCTGATGTTAGTGAAGAGAGAATAATTGAAGTCAAGAAAGTAGCTCTTCGTATGGACTTTAATAATTACACTATTGGAAGGCTAACTACTAATAGAGCTAATTATGATGATTCACATCCTGATTATATTAAAACAAGAAAAACTATTTTAAAGAGAATGATTCAACTTGGATATGAGCCTGAGAAATTTCAAGAGATTGATAGAGATATAGGCTCGAGTTCTTATTATGATCGTGATGTAAAAATAGATAGATATGGGAAAAAATATAGTTGGATTGCTTTCTATGAAATGTATGGGTGGAAAGCTGATAGAGAGCTTTTAGATGATTGGCGTAGTAATGAAAGATGTAGCGATGTGAGCATCGATCCAACATTCCCTAACGTTACTAATTCTTGGAATCCAGCACTTACAGATATATTTACCGATGCTCCAAATGATATTGGTGAGTGGATTGTAAATGGGCCAATCCCGAATTATTTGGATTTATTAGAGACTCAGCAGTTTACCCAAACTGATAGTTGGATTTTACTGAATGGATTTCTGAAAGAGGGCTCGAAAGCGGATTATCGTGAAATATTTACATTCATGAGAGGTTTTTTTATTTCTAATGAACACATTTCCACAATAAGTGATTTTATTTTAAATGAAGATGATATTGGTGGTATTACTTTGCCACAAATTCCTGAAAACCATTACAAATACGCAGGTGAAATGGTTTTGGGAAATACATTTTTGAAACTGAATGGTAATGTAAGCAGTCGAATGAATTTTGATTCATGGGATGAATCTAGCTTTTTAATAGAAGTTCCTGTGCACTCTTATTCTTGGGAGTCTTATCATAGTACTTTAAATCAAGCTGGGGGAATAGATTTTCCAACCCCTGAACTATGCGAGAGACTAGGTTTAAAATATCATAATGGTGATCCAGACTTATATGATCCTGATGGGGTAGCATCTATTTTTAGAACCTTTAAATCTGATAATGATATTTTGCAAGGCAATTTATCATATTTAAGAAAAGATCTTTTTCAAAAATATCTTGCGGAAACTGAACAAACTTTTATGTGGGTATTGTCGGGGGAGAGGAGACAAAACTATAACGGTGGTGTAGAGGTATATGAATATTTCAGAACTAACCAATATCGGCATAACAAGTTTATATTTGGAAGAATGATCAAATAGTTAAATTAGATTAACTTATGTGATTAAAATTCAATTTGAATTAAAGGAAAAACCGCCATTAATGGCGGTTTCTCAATGACAACTTATGTGTCGCGCAATGACATTTTATGTGTCGCAAATGACAACTTATGTGTCGCGTGACGACGTAAAAAAGTATTACCAGCTTAACGCACCACCAGTCTGATAGTCTGTTACGCGCGTTTCAAAGAAATTCTTCTCTTTACGCAAGTCCATCATTTCAGACATCCATTGGAATGGGTTGTTCACACCTGCAAACTGTTCAGGTAAGCCCAACTGAGCCAAACGACGGTTTGCGATGAATTTCAAATATTCTTCCATCATCGCTGCATTCATACCCAATACACCACGTGGCATTGTGTCACGCGCATATTCGATCTCAAGCATCGTACCTTCAAGAATCATTTGAACGATTTCTTCTTGGAATTCAGCAGTCCACAAGTTTGGATTTTCGATCTTGATTTGGTTAATCATGTCGATACCAAAGTTCAAGTGCATAGACTCATCACGCAAGATGTATTGGAATTGCTCAGCAACACCGTTCATCTTGTTACGACGACCCATTGACAAGATTTGGCTGAAACCACAGTAGAAGAAGATCCCTTCAAGTACACAATAGAAAGCGATCAAGTTACGTAGTAAGATTTGATCGTTTTCAGGTGTACCAGTTTTGAAAGTAGGATCACTTAAAGACTGCGTATATTTCAAGCCCCAAGCTGCTTTACGCGCTACTGATGGAACTTCACGGTACATGTTGAAGACTTCGCCTTCATCCATACCTAAAGATTCGATGCAGTATTGGTAAGCATGTGTGTGAATCGCTTCTTCAAATGCTTGACGTAAAATGTACTGACGGCATTCTGGGTTAGTAATGTGACGGTAAATCGCAAGTACCAAGTTGTTTGCAACCAAAGAATCGGCAGTTGAGAAGAAACCTAAAGAACGCATCACAATAGTACGCTCATCTTCGGTTAAGCCATTTTCAGACTTCCAAAGTGCGATGTCATGGTTCATGTTGACTTCTTGTGGCATCCAGTGGTTTGCACATCCATCTAGGTATTTTTGCCAAGCCCATTCGTATTTGAATGGTACAAGTTGGTTCAAGTCAGCGCGACAGTTGATCATGGCTTTATCATCAACTTGTACACGTTGTGCACCCATTTCAAGCTCTTCTAAGCCAGGTGCAACATCCAATGTTTCTAAGGCTGCAGATGCTCTTGCCAAGGAATCGGTTGAATGTTTTGTGGTTCTTTGATTGGTTCCAGCGGGTTGTGCAGTTGCCAAATTCTGCGATGATTGCTGTGCATCAGATACCACTTGCGAATCAGTCGTTTTCTTCGGTTCGACGGGCGCAGGCTGGTGAGCTTGTGCAGCTTGTTTCGGTTCATCATCTTCGAAATCGTCCCAACTTAGGATAGACATGTTTGTTCTCTCTTCGTTGCTTTATATCTGTTATGGACATCTTACAAACGAAGATGTCACTACTATACGCTCATTCTGTGTAAGCAAAATTAAGTTTTGCCGATAGTTGTCTTAATCTTGTTCGAAAGAACAGATACCCACACTACTTATTTTGCTTACGCTTTTGTTGCTTACGAATGGCAAAGAATGCGTATGCCATTGGTATATAAAAAATTAAAAAGGCTAAGATCAGTGCGATTACGCCTAACTCGTAGTTATGACTTAAATGGAACATTTCTTAGTCCTAATTAATTTTTTGGAAGAGCCTTAAAGTAAGGCTCCTTTCAATCATTTTTTAGATGATTTAGTAGGCTTTACTGTTTCAATAACTGTGGTTTTGGGGTGCTTTTTTGCATATTCCAAAGTCACATATTGACCAGTGATAGCACTTCGAGCAGCTTTATTAGCCATGACTCATACCTCATTGATACAAACTTAAGATGACTCTTACTGGCTCGATAACTAATTCAATGATAGAATCACTCTCGCATTCACATATGCCAGCCTCGTTGTGACCATCTATGTATCACTTCGAGATTGTAAGCCTTCTAGTTAGTTTTGACGGACGCTAGAGGGCTTTTTTATTGCCTAAATTTGGAATCCCCCTAAATCCCCCTTTGTTAAGGGGGACTTTTCTCCCTCCTTGGAAAAAGGAGGGGCGGGGAGGATTAAAAATTACTGACAAGCTTCGCAATCAGGATTGTCGATTGAACATGCTTGAGGAACTGGCGCTGCATTTGCAAAACCATCTTCTTCAGCAGGTGCTGCAGGTTTAGTTTCAGCAACTGGAGCTGCAACAGTCGTTGGTTTAACTGCGTTCAATGCACCTGTATTGATTGTCGATTTCTCGGCAGAAGTCGCACCCAATGCACGGAGGTAATAAGTCGTTTTAAGACCACGTAACCAAGCCATCTTATAGGTGATGTCCAATTTCTTACCATTTGCACCAGAGATGTAAAGGTTAAGCGATTGCGCTTGGTCGATCCATTTTTGACGACGTGATGCAGCATCTACGATCCAACGAGTATCGACTTCAAATGCAGTGGCAAAGATTGCTTTTAATTCTTCAGGAATGCGGGCAATTTTTTGTACAGAACCTTCGAAGTGTTTCAAGTCATTGACCATCACAGAGTCCCAAAGACCACGATCTTTTAACGCACGTACTAAGTACGGGTTGATCACTGTGAATTCACCAGAAAGGTTAGATTTCACATAAAGGTTTTGGAATGTAGGCTCGATAGACTGAGAAACACCACAAATATTTGAAATAGTTGCAGTTGGTGCAATCGCCATCACGTTTGAGTTACGCATACCGTCTTTTTGAACTTTGGTACGTAAAGTATCCCAGTCCAAACGTTGTGTACGATCAACTTCGAACATACGTTCAGGACGTGATTTCGCCACGATTTCTAAAGAGTCGATTGGAAGAATACCTTGATCCCACAATGAACCTTTAAATGTTGAATAAACACCACGTTCAACAGCCAAGTTGCTTGACGTTTCAATCGCGTAGTAGCTGATCACTTCCATAGATTCATCAGCGAAGTCTACTGCTTCATCCGAACCATAACCCATGCCCAATTCATATAAAGCATCTTGGAAGCCCATGATACCCATACCGACTGGACGGTGTTTCAAGTTTGAATTACGTGCTTGTTCAACCGCATAGTAGTTAATGTCAATCACGTTATCGAGCATACGAACAGCAGTTTTCACTGTGCGAGCTAGTTTTTCACGATCTAACTTGCCACCTTGAACGTGTTGTACAAGGTTGATCGAACCTAAGTTACATACTGCGATTTCATCTTTATTGGTATTTAAAGTGATTTCTGTACATAAGTTAGAAGAATGAACTACGCCAACGTGTTGTTGTGGTGAACGTAAGTTACATACGTCTTTGAATGTGATCCAAGGATGACCCGTTTCAAACAACATTGACAACATTTTGCGCCATAAGTCTTTCGCACGGATTTTCTTATGCAGCATGTTTTGTTCTTTGGCAATGCCTTCGTAATACGCATAGCGTTCAGCGAATTCTGCACCTGTTAAATCATGAAGATCAGGTGTTTCTGATGGTGTGAATAATGTCCATTCAGCATCTTCAAATACACGTTGCATGAACAAATCTGGAACCCAGTTTGCCGTGTTCATGTCATGGGTACGACGACGGTCATCACCTGTGTTTTTACGAAGCTCTAGGAATTCTTCAATATCCAAGTGCCAAGTTTCTAAGTATGCACACACCGCACCTTTACGTTTACCACCTTGGTTTACCGCAACAGCAGTATCGTTGGCAACTTTAAGGAAAGGTACAACACCTTGAGATTTACCGTTTGTTCCTTTGATGTATGAGTTCAAAGCACGCACTGGCGTCCAGTCATTACCTAAACCGCCCGCCCATTTAGAAAGTAGGGCATTGTCACGCATTGCACCATAGATGTCATATAGATCATCTTGGATGGTGGTTAAATAACAGCTCGATAACTGAGGACGTAAAGTACCGGAGTTAAATAATGTCGGCGTAGATGCCATGTAGTCGAAGCTAGACAATAAGTCATAGAACTCGATTGCACGTTGTTCTTTATTATCTTCGTTTAACGCAAGACCCATCGAAACACGCATGAAGAACAATTGCGGAAGTTCGAAACGGATATCATTTGAATGAATGAAGTAACGGTCAAATAAAGTTTGTAGACCTAAGTAAGTAAATTGGTTTGAACGCTCAGGTTTGATCGCAGCCGCCAATTGTGCAAGGTCAAAGTTTAAAAGCTCTGGTGAAAGTAACTCTAACTCGATCCCTTTTTTCAAATAGGTTTCAAGTGCGTCATTTTCTAAAGTATCTGGCGCTAAACCTAAGAATTTAAGACCAGTCGCAACCAAGTCATCACGAAGTAAACGCGCAGTGACATAAGTATAGTTAGGTTCTTGCTCAATACGGGTACGTGTAGCCATCATCATGGTGGTTGAGATGTCTGACTGTTTTACACCGTTATATAAGTTTTTAACTGTTTCATCGACAATGGCTTGAACTTCAATGCCTTCTAAGCCTTCGCTGGCTTTTTGAATCGTGGCTTGAATTTTACCCAAATCAAGAGGCTGAAGCTGACCGTTCGCATCTGTGATTTGTAAGGTAGGGTGATGATGAGCACCTGTTTGTTTACGTGCTTCGGAACGTTGATCACGATAGATCACATAAGCACGTGCAACTTTTTGTTCACCTGTACGCATCAAAGCCAATTCAACTTGGTCTTGAATCTCTTCAATATGAATTGTTCCGCCAGATGGTAAACGACGATTAAAAGTATTCATCACCATCTCAGTGAGCTGAGTGATGCGATCGTGAATACGGCTTGAATCAGCACTTTGTTGACCTTCTACAGCCAAAAAAGCTTTACCAATTGCTACAGAAATTTTATCTGCATCAAAAGCGGCAACATCACCAGTGCGTTTAATCACTTGAAGTAGACCGGGGGTTGTAATGGCGTTCATTGTCAGCGTAGCTCCATTGTCTTCATTGTTATGTTTATGGACCATTTGAATCGGACATACTGAAAAGGATAGTTGTCACGATATTTGAGGACTAAAACACAATACTTAGTGGTTTAATTTAATTTAGAACACAAGATACGGGAATTTTATGTGCATATCAATATTGACATTTTAAGAATGTTTTATCCCTAAACAGTAAATTTTTATGCCTGTCTTTTTTCCTAAAAGAACCGTTTTTGTTATATGCCTTATATGACAAGGGCATAGCATAGCAAAGACTGCAAAGAGTGCTTATAGATAACTGTGTGGATAACTCAAAAAGCGATGAACTGATGAGACAGAATATGTACAATGAAATATTTTGTATAGAAAATCACGTCTATATTGATTGTTATAAAGAAAAATTTTTAATCAAAGTTTTAAAAATTCAAAAGTGTCGACAATTCAACAGTTAATAAAAATATTACAAATTGATACGCTCATGTATCAGTTTGGTGAATAGGGTCTTGTTTACAATGTAAACGTGTGTATATTGCAAATCATAGTGTGTTGAATCTACGAGATTTGTAGTAGTCACCCAATTAAATATAGGGGCAAATTAAATGAGCCAAGAAGAAAAGTTACCAAAAATTCTGATTGTTGAAGATGATGAGCGTCTCGCTCGTTTAACTCAAGAATATTTAATCCGTAATGGACTTGAAGTTGGGGTAGAACCAGATGGCAACCGTGCCATTCGTCGTATTATTGCAGAACAACCTGATTTAGTTGTTCTAGACGTGATGTTACCAGGTGCAGACGGCTTAACGGTATGCCGTGAAGTGCGTCCACATTATCATCAACCGATTTTAATGTTGACAGCTCGTACCGAAGATATGGATCAAGTGCTTGGTTTGGAAATGGGTGCAGATGACTATGTCGCTAAACCTGTTCAGCCACGTGTTTTACTTGCTCGTATTCGTGCTTTATTACGTCGTACAGATAAAGCGCCTGAAGATGAAGTTGCACAACGTATCGAGTTTGATGATCTTGTGATTGATAACGGTGGTCGTTCAGTTACCTTGAATAACGAATTGGTTGATTTTACCAGTGCTGAATATGACTTGCTCTGGTTACTTGCATCAAATGCGGGTCGTATCCTTTCTCGTGAAGATATTTTTGAACGCTTACGTGGTATCGAATACGACGGTCAAGACCGTTCAATTGATGTGCGTATTTCACGTATTCGTCCAAAAATTGGTGATGATCCCGAAAATCCAAAACGCATTAAAACCGTACGTAGTAAAGGTTATTTATTCGTAAAAGAAACAGGTTTATAAGCAATTCATTCTTTATCTAAGCTACTTATTTTTTATCCTTGTAATAAAGATAAGTAGCAAGCAAGAAGGTTAGTTTGCGTGTCTAAACACAGCATATTCTTACGTATCTACGCAGGATTGGTTATTCTTGTCGTTTTGGTAGCATTATTTGGATATTTATTGGTTCAAATTATTAACTACCAACGTGCACAAGAATACCGTGAGTCTTTGACTGATGGAATTTCCTATGTCATCAGTGAGGGTGTGGCACGCCAACAAACTGAGCAACAGCGCTTAGATTGGATTTCAGATGCATCAGATTTACTTGAACTTCCAATTTATTATTTAGATTCAGCAAAAGTAGATTTATCTCGTACAGAAGAAAAACGGATCTCTGAGCAAAAAGCAGTTGTACGCTATGATGCAGAACAGGGGATTGCCTATTTGGTGTTGGGAATTCGTAGTGATCCCAAACATTATCTTTATATCAAAGTAGATCAAATTGGTGAGCGCCAAATGAAAGCGCTTCCAGTATTTATTTTAGATTATCTGGTCTATTATCCAGGTCAAGAACAAGAATATCTCAAAAAAATTCAGCAACACTTTTCTTATAAAGTGGGTGTTGAAAAAATATCACAACTCAATTTAGATTCCGAACAAATCGGTCGATTGCGTTCAGATCAAAGTGTGATCTTATGGCGAGATAGTGCGACAGCGCGTGGGACAACGATTTCTATTGTTTCGCCCTTGCCAAACTCTCCAACTGATGTTCTGACCCTCGGTCCTGTCCCAATGTTTAATTGGATGCCTGTAAAACTTGCTGCGGGTATTACTTTATTGAGTATGTTTTTATTGTGCTTGGGCGTATACGGTTTGATTGTGCCAATGCAACGTAAATTACGTCAAGTCAATCAAGCTTTAGATGTGATGAAAACAGGGGATATGTCACAACGTGTACCTGTAGAAGGCTATGATGAAATGGCAAGCTTGGCATCTAGCTATAACAATATGTCTGATCATATTCAGCGTTTGATCGAAGCACAGCGTGAGCTAATGCGTGCAGTTTCACATGAATTACGTACACCAGTGGCGCGAATCCGTTTTGGTATGGAAATGCTTGCAGATGAAGAAGATCATGAGTATCGTCTACAACAGGTTGAAATGATTGATAAAGATATTGAGGCTTTAAATACCTTGATTGATGAGATCATGACTTATGCGAAATTGGAGCAGGGCACACCATCACTCGATTTTGAGCAGATTGTATTGGTTGAATTGTTGCAACAGGTTGCAGTAGAAACTGAGGCATTGAAAACGCAGAAAACGATTCATTTAAATCCTTTGTCATCAGATGTCATGGTTGAAGCGGAGCGTCGTTATCTACACCGTGTTGTACAAAATTTAGTGGGCAATGCTGTGCGTTATTGTGATCAGCAAATTAATATTAGTGGTGGAATTAATTATCAGACAAAAATGGCTTATGTCTGTGTAGAAGATGATGGTCCTGGTATTCCTGAAGAAGATCGTAAGCGTGTTTTTGAGGCTTTTGCACGTTTAGATGATAGTCGTACTCGTGCATCAGGTGGTTATGGGCTTGGGCTGTCTATTGTCAGTCGTATTGCTTATTGGTTCGGTGGAACGATTGAGGTTGATGAAAGCCCAGATTTGGGCGGTGCGCGTTTTACGATGTCATGGCCAATGGAGCGTTTTAAAAAGAAAAAAATCGGGACATTAAAAGACCAAGCTTAAATCATTATGCTGTCTCGTTCTAAAATAGATTGAGATAAAAAAGATTGAAATAAAAAGCCCAATCAAATTTGATCGGGCTTTTTTATGAATGTCATATTTATTCTTGGATACTGGCATCTGGCTCAATAATAGCTTTGCCATCTTTTAATGATTGCAATGCATCCGCATTGAAATCAATCAGCAAACTATTTTGTTCAGCGTCGATTTTATAACTGCTAATAATTTTTTGATCACCATTAATTGTGTCAATACGATATTCATCAGCAATATTTAAAATGCCTTCTAAATTGGTTGTTGTTGCAGCTAAGTCTTGACGAAAAATTTCATAAACATCACGTAAATCAAAAATGGCATTTTGTGCATCTTGGTGTTTCTTGACGTAGTTTTCGATATGACGAATCAGTAATTGTGCAAATAAAAAGTAATTTGGTTTACTTGAAAATTCCATATTGTTGTACCCCTGATTTATAGGTTTAAAAGGTCTTGGTTTGATGTTGTTAATTCTTAGCATACACATCAAATAGTGTTGGTGTGTATAAAGTTAATTAACAGATGTTATTCATTTGAAAAATAATTGAATAAGCTTGAATGCTTATCAGGTAGGTTAAAAGTAGGCATAAGTGAATCTAATTTTAAACATAAAAATGGGTTTAATTTTGCAGTAGTAGAAATTTGATAATTAACGAACATTGGATTGTTTGATTTTAATTTAAAATAATTATTTTCTCATAATGTGATATTTGTTTCCCGAAATAAGCAGGATGGAGTTTATTTTTTGGTGTAGAATGTAACAAAATATTAAATTATTGATCGTGGTTAAAATCATAAAATTGTCGGGAAAAATGATAAAAATAGTGTTGAACTCTGCTTTTTTATGGCTAGATAAATAAGTTAAATTGCTGATTAATCATTCTTAATTCATCGATTGGAATCAAGGTTCGGAAAAAATAATAATAATCAGGAAAGGGATTAGATAAAGCGATAAGTGAATGCTATATAGCGTACAATCATGAAAAATTATGTGTTTTGCCTAAAAAATCATCCGAAAGACTTAGAGCTATTAACTAGCAAGTGATGACATCAATCGGGTACAATTGACCAGATTTATTTTGTGTTTGGTGTATTTGCAAGGCCAATACATACATTCTTTGTTAAATAATAGGCCTGCCAGGAGTTATCCCCGCATGAGTGCCATTACTCCATACGATTGGGCAATTATAGCCTTCGTGATCGGCGTGACATTTTTATGTGTCTTTATGCTCACCGTTCCTTTACTCCTAGGGGGTAAATCATGGGGACGTGCGAAGCAAGAGCAATTTGAATCAGGTGTGGTTAGTGCTGGTGGAGCACGTATCCGCTTGTCTGCTAAGTTCTATCTTGTTGCTATCTTTTTCGTGGTATTTGACCTCGAAGCTCTCTATCTATATGCATGGGCAACCTCTGTCCGTGAAGTAGGTTGGGTTGGATTCACAACAGCGGCAATATTTATTTTGGTTTTACTTGTTGGTTTGATTTATGAAATGTCGACTGGTGCGTTGAATTGGGCACCTTCGGATCGTCGTAAAGCAGCTGGTATTAAAGCTAAAATTGGTTCTCCAAATATGGATCTTGCAGAAATTACTCGCTTCAATTCAATTGAAGAGTTGGTGGTTGATCCTACAGGAACAATTCCAGCTCAATCTTCTGGTCGTGTGAAAGATAAAACACCGGCTAAGTCTCTGAATAAGGAGTAACTCGGGAATGAAATATACTTTAACCCGTGCGAACCCTGAAGCTGAACAATATCCGCTTCAAGATCGTCAAATCGTGACGGATCCACTTGAAGAAGAAGTGAATAAAAATGTGTTTATGACTCGTTTAGAGGATGTAGCACATACAGCTGTAAACTGGGGCCGTAAAAACTCATTATGGCCTTTTAACTTTGGTACTTCATGCTGTTACGTGGAATATGCAACGACTTTAACAGGCGTGCATGATTTATCACGTTTCGGTGCCGAAGTTATTCGTGCTTCACCGCGTCAGGCGGATTTGATGATCGTTGCAGGGACGTGCTTTGTAAAAATGGCGCCTGTAATTCAGCGTTTGTACGAGCAAATGCTTGAGCCTAAATGGGTGATCTCAATGGGTGCATGTGCAAACTCTGGTGGTATGTACGACATTTATTCAGTTGTACAAGGTGTGGATAAAATTATCCCTGTTGACGTGTACGTTCCAGGTTGTCCACCACGTCCAGAAGCATTGATCCAAGCATTAATGTTATTGCAAGACCAAATTCAATTAGAGCGTCGTCCGCTTTCTGCGGTTATCGGTGATGATCTTAAGCCAGTGTATAAGCCAAAGATGATGCCAGAACGTGACCGTAAGAACGCTGAACGTATTGCAGTGAAAAACTTACGCTCTATGGATGAGATTGAGTAATTTTTTCTGATGAATGTTTGACATATTCAAAGAGTATGATCATCAGAAAATTTGACAGAATTTGTATTAAATAGGAAGCCAAGCCAATGGCTGAAACTGAAATTGCTATGCCAGAATCGACTCCTGTTGATTCCCGCCCAGCATTTGCGATTGTAGAAGATCTCAAAGCCAAATTTGGCGAGAACTTTTACGTGCAAACGACCTTTGAAGATTTTCCAACGGTCTGGGTTGAGCGTGCTCGTGTACAAGACGTTTTAATGTACTTACGTACAGTACCACGTCCTTATGTGATGCTGTTTGACTTATCAGCAGTAGATGAGCGTTTGCGTAATCACCGTGATGGTTTACCTGCATCTGACTTTACTGTGTTCTATCATTTGTTATCGCTTGAGCGTAACAGTGATATTCGTATCAAAGTCGCGTTGAATGAGAATGATATTAACATTCCAACCGCAACGAACATTTGGCCGAATGCCAACTGGTACGAACGCGAAGCTTACGATATGTTCGGGATCAATTTCGAAGGGCATCCAATGCTCCGTCGTATTTTGTTACCAACTTATTGGGAAGGTCACCCACTTCGTAAAGAATATTCTGCACGTGCGACTGAATACACGCCGTATATGCAAGACAAAGCCAAACAAGATTTCGAACAAGAACACCTTCGTTTCGTTCCAGAAGACTGGGGTCTAACCCGTGGAAATGACGATGAAGACTTCATGTTCTTGAACTTGGGTCCTAACCATCCATCTGCGCACGGTGCGTTCCGTGTGATCTTGCAGTTGGATGGTGAAGAAGTGAAAGACTGTGTGCCTGATATCGGTTATCACCACCGTGGTGTGGAAAAGATGGCTGAACGTCAAACTTGGCATTCTTTCATTCCATATACAGACCGTGTGGACTACCTCGGTGGTTGTGCGCAAAACATGCCTTATGTGATGGGCGTTGAGCAAATGGCAGGAATCACTGTTCCTGACCGTGCACAATGTATCCGTGTGATGATGTCTGAATTGTTCCGTATCAATAACCACTTGTTGTATATCGGTACAGCGATTCAGGATGCGGGTGGTATGACTCCTGTATTCTATATGTTCGCAGACCGTCAAAAAATCTATGACGCGATTGAAGCGATCACAGGTTTCCGTATGCACCCAGCGTGGTTCCGTATCGGCGGTACAGCACACGACCTTCCAAACAACTGGCAAAAACTGATTCGTGACATTCTCGAATGGATGCCAAAACGTTTGAAGGAATACCATACTGCGGCGCTTAAAAACTCAGTATTTGTTGGTCGTACACGTAATGTTGCGCAATACGATGCAAAATCTGCATTGGCTTGGGGTGTGACAGGTACAGGTCTACGTGCAACAGGTATTGATTTTGACGTTCGTAAATATCGTCCATACAGTGGCTACGAAAACTATGATTTCGAAGTGCCATTAGAGTATGAAGGCGATGCGTATGCACGTGTAATGGTTCACTATCGTGAAATCGAAGAATCATTGAAAATCGTCAAGCAGTGTTTGGATAATATGCCGTCTGGTCCATATAAAGCGGATCATCCTTTGGCAGTTCCACCACCAAAAGACAAGACTTTACAAGATATTGAAACTTTGATTACGCACTTCTTGAGCGTGTCATGGGGTCCTGTAATGCCAGCAGGCGAAGCGTCTGTGATGGCAGAAGTTGTGAAAGGTGCATCGAACTATTACTTGACTTCTGATAAGTCAACGATGAGTTACCGTACCCGTATTCGTACACCAACTTTCACGCATTTACAGCAAATTCCTTCCGTGATTAACGGCAGTCTTGTATCTGACTTGATCATTTATTTAGCGACGATTGATGTCGTTATGGCTGACGTGGATCGCTAAGGGGTACGCATTATGATGATTTTGACTGATAAAAAGCCACGTGTGAATGTTGAAGGGATTTTAACTGCTGAAGAAATCCATGAAATTGAACATCACATTGGTCATTATCCATACCCACGCGCAGCATCTTTGGATGCCTTGAAATGCGTACAACGCCGTAATGGTTGGGTGGATGATGCGCAGTTACATGCAATTGCTCAATTATTGACAATTACAACTGCGGATTTGGAAGGTGTTGCAACTTTCTATAACCGTATTTACCGTCAGCCTGTTGGTCGCCACGTGATTTTATTATGTGATTCGATTGCTTGTTTCTTGATGGGTGCGGAAACTTTAGCGGAAGCTTTCCAACGTGAATTGGGTATTCAATTTGGTCAAACGACAGCTGATGGTCGTTTTACTTTATTGCCGATCTGCTGTTTAGGGAATTGTGACAAAGGTCCAACCCTAATGATTGATGAAGATACTCACGGTTTGGTTGAAGTGACTTCTGTGAAACAGTTATTGGAGAAGTATGTATGAATACCGAACCAAAACCAATTTATGGCGAAGGAAATCCTGAAACTCACCCACTCACATGGCGTTTGAGCAAACAGGAATTCGTTCGCAGCGCGGACGATTACGAAGCACTTGAAGGTTATGCTGGCTTTAAAAAAGCATTGGGCATGAAACCTGCTGAAGTGTTAGATGTCATCAAAGCAGCGACTGTAAAAGGTCGTGGTGGTGCAGGTTTCCCAGCAGGGATTAAATGGTCATTGATGGCACCCAATGATGGTGGTCCTCGATACCTGATCTGTAATGCCGATGAAATGGAACCAGGTACATTCAAAGACCGTTTGTTGATGGAAAAACTTCCACATCAATTGATCGAAGGGATGTTGATTGCAGGTTATACCCTTGAAGCTACACAAGGCTATATCTTCATTCGTGGTGAATACATCGAAGCTGCTGGCTACTTAAATGAAGCTTTAGAGCAAATTCGTGCCAAAGGTTATTTGGGTGATAACATCCTTGATTCAGGATGGAGCTTTGATTTACACGTCCATACTGGCGCGGGTCGTTATATCTGTGGTGAAGAAACTGCATTGATTAACTCGCTTGAAGGTCGTCGTGCAAATCCACGTACTAAGCCACCGTTCCCGCAAGTTGCAGGTGCATGGGGTCGTCCTACGATTGTCAATAACGTAGAAACCTATAACAACTTACCAGCAATCATGTTACGTGGTGCTGAGTGGTATGTTGGTTTATCTCAAGGCAAATCGAAAGATCCCGGTACCAAGATTTTTGGCGCATCAGGTAAAGTGAAATTCCCTGGTCTTTGGGAATTACCATTCGGTACAACTGCACGTGAAGTCATCGAAGACTACGCAGGCGGTATGCGTGATGGTTTAAAACTAAAAGCTTGGTTACCAGGTGGTGCATCTACAGACTTCTTGGCAGCTGAACATATTGATTTGCCGATGGATGCTGAAAGCATCATGAAAGCAGGTTCACGTTTAGGTACATGTTTGCTTATGGTTGTGGATGAAACCCAATGTATGGTTTCTGCTACCCGTAACTTAGAAGAATTCTTTGCACGTGAATCATGTGGATTCTGTACACCATGCCGTGATGGTTTACCTTGGGCTGTAAAAGCACTAAAAGCAATTGAGAATGGCGAAGGGAAGATGGAAGACATTCAACATCTTCAAGAGCTTACTCGTAAGTTGTGGATTGGTAAAACATTCTGTGCTCATGCACCGGGTGCGATGGAACCATTGATGGGTGCGCTCAAATATTTCCGTAGCGAGTTTGAAGCTAAAGTGACAGATCGTCCTGTAGCGCAAGCAAGCAACGTAGAACAAGTTTAAGGAATTCGACTATGGCTACAATTCATGTCGATGGAAAATCGTATGAAGTCAATGGCTCGGAAAACTTGCTACAAGCATGTTTGAGTCTCGGCATCGACATCCCATATTTTTGTTGGCATCCAGCTTTAGGTTCTGTCGGTTCTTGCCGTCAATGTGCTGTGACTCAATATGCGAACCCTGAGGATACTCGTGGTCGTTTGGTCATGTCATGTATGACGCCTGCATCTGACAATACCTATATCTCGATTGAAGATAAAGAAGCAAAGGATTTCCGCGAATCTATCGTGGAATTCTTAATGACCAACCACCCACACGACTGTCCAGTCTGTGAAGAAGGTGGTCATTGTCATTTACAAGATATGACGGTGATGACACAACACGATCGTCGTCGCTATCGTTTTACCAAGCGTACACATCATAACCAAGAACTAGGTTCTTTCATTGCACATGAAATGAACCGTTGTATCGCGTGTTATCGTTGTGTTCGTTACTATAACGACTATGCGGGCGGTACAGATTTTGGTGTATATGCCAATGCATCACGTGTTTACTTCGGTCGTCCAGAATCAGGTACTTTAGAGTCTGAATTCTCAGGTAACTTGACTGAAGTATGTCCAACAGGTGTATTCACGGACAAAACTCACTCAGCACGTTATAACCGTAAATGGGACATGCAGTATGCGCCAAGCGTATGCCAAGGCTGCTCTTCAGGTTGTAATATCTCTCCGGGTGAGCGTTATGGTGAACTTCGTCGTGTAGAGAACCGCTTCAATGGTGAAGTGAACCAATACTTCCTTTGCGATAAAGGTCGTTTCGGTACAGGTTATGTAAACCGTGAAGATCGTCCACGTCAGCCACAATTCCGTAAAGGTGCTTCTGTAGAAACTGTTTCAGTTGATACAGCATTGGATACGGTGATTGCAAATGTTCAAGGCAAAAAAGTCTTGGGTATTGGTTCGCCACGTGCATCACTTGAATCTAACTACGCACTACGTGAGTTAGTTGGTCAAGAGAACTATTCAACAGGTCTTTCTCAGAAAGAACAAAATCTTGTTGAATTGGCTGCTTCAATCATGCAAACCGAAGGTGTTTATAACCCTGGTATGCGTGAAATTGAAAGCTATGATGCTGTGCTGATCTTAGGTGAAGACTTAACACAAACTGCACCACGTATGGCATTGTCTGTTCGCCAAGCTGCGAAAAACAAAGCAAAACAAATGGCTGCAGACCGTCGTACTCAAGATTGGTTAGCTGAACCAGTTAAACGTATTGGTCAGGATGAGAATTCTCCAATTTACATCTTGGCTGCAACTCAGACTCGTTTAGCCGATGTCGCTGCGGGTGAAGTTGTTGCATCTCCAAACGATATTGCACGTTTAGGTTTTGCAATTGCTGCGGGCGTGAAAGGCGAAGCGATTCTTGGTTTAGATGATGATGCGAAAGCATTTGCACAAACCATTGCGGATACGTTGAAAACTGCGAAAAAACCATTGGTTATCTCTGGTACAAGTTTACAAGACCCTGCAATCATGGAAGCTGCTGCACAAGTTGCGCAAAATCTTGATAATGCTGGCTTGACATTAACTGTGCCTGAAGTGAACTCAATGGGCTTGGCATTGTTTGGTGGTTTAAGCTTAGAACAAGCTTTTGCACAAGATTATGATTCAATCATTGTGGTTGAAAATGATTTGTTCCGCCGTTTACCTGCAACTCAAGTACAAGCTGCTTTTGCTAAAGCGCAAAGCGTGATTGTTCTTGACCATTCAGAAACTGAAACAGTGAAAGCTGCGAATGTTGTATTGTCTGCTGCAAGCTTTGCTGAAGGCGATGGTACTGTCGTTTCTCAAGAAGGTCGTGCGCAACGTTTCTACCAAGTTTATGATCCAAGTTACTACAAACCAGAACTTGCGATTAAAGAATCTTGGCGTTGGTTACATGCCATTGAAACTGGCGTGAAAGGCAAAGCGATTTCTTGGACATTGCTTGATGACGTAATCGAAAGCGTTGTTAAAAATGTACCTGTACTTGAAGCGATTCAAGATGTTGCACCAGATGCGGGCTACCGTGTTCATGGCTTGAAAATTGCACGTGAACCACGTCGTTATTCAGGTCGTACAGCGATTCGTGCGCCATTAAACGTACATGAGCCTAAACAACCTATCGATAAAGATTCTGCATTAACATTCTCTATGGAAGGTTATGTAGGGAATCAAACACCTGCAGCATTGGTACCATTTGCATGGGCACCAGGTTGGAACTCTCCACAATCTTGGAACAAATACCAAGACGAAGTGGGCGGTCACTTGAAAGGTGGTGATTCAGGCGTTCGTTTATTTGATCGTTTAGCAAAACGTCCTGCACGTAGCTATGTTGCACCAACAGCAGTTGTGGCAAACCCAGATAGCTTCCGTCTTGTACCAATGCATCACATTTTTGCTTCTGGTGAATTCACTGTGAAAACACCTGCGATGGAATCTCGTATTCCAACTGCTGCTTTTGCAGTGGGTGAGCAAGATGCTGCACGTTTAAATGTTCAAGATGGTCAAAACATCACAATTAAAGCAGGTGAAACTTCAATTAGTTTGCCAGTGCAAGTGATTGAATATTTACCTACAGGCTATATCGGTTATCCAATAGGCCAAGCACCTACAGTTTCACTCGCTGAACCTGTATCTGTAGCGGTAGGAGTGTAATCATGAATGAATCTTTACGCGCCCTACCGACATGGGCACAAGATTGGCCAATCGCGTATAGCGTGATTCAAGCCATTGTGATCTTGTTGGTTGTGGTTTTGCTTGCAGCATTGATGTCGTTCATTGAACGTCGTTTGCTGGGTTTATGGCAAGACCGTTACGGTCCGAACCGTGTAGGTCCGGGTGGTATGTTCCAGATTGTTGCCGACATGTTGAAAATCATGTTCAAAGAAGACTGGACACCAAAATTCGTAGATAAACTGACTTTCCGTTTAGCACCAGGTGTTGCGATGGCAACAGCAGTGCTTTCGTTCATGGTTATTCCTGTTTCACCTTACTTAGGTGTGGCAGACATGAGCATTGGCTTATTGTTCTTTATGGCAATGGCAGGGATCGCAGTGTATGCCGTGTTATTTGGTGGTTGGGCATCGAATAACAAATATGCATTACTCGGTGGTTTACGTTCTGCTGCACAAACCATTTCTTATGAAGTGTTCTTGGGTATTTCATTGATGGGTGTAGTCGCAATTGCAGGCTCATTCAACTTACGTGAAATCGTAGAAGCACAACGTGATGTATGGTTCGTGATTCCACAGTTTATTGGTTTCATGATCTTCGTGGTGGCTGGTGTTGCAGTTACGCATCGTCATCCATTTGACCAACCAGAAGCTGAACAAGAATTGGCTGAAGGTTACCACGTAGAATACGGTGGTATGAAATGGGGGATGTTCTTCGTTGCTGAATACGTCAACATCATCTTAATTTCTGCATTGATCGTGACTTTATTCTTTGGCGGTTGGTTAGCACCATTTAATTTAAACATTCCATTCATTCCAGATGCGTTCTGGTTCATTATCAAAACAGCATTCTTTGTGATGATGTTTGTCTTGGCGCGTGGTTCGTTAATGCGTCCGCGTTATGACCAAGTGATGAACTTTGGTTGGAAAGTGTGTTTACCACTTGCATTGGTTAACCTTTTGGTGACTGGTGCTGTGATTCTAATGAATCAAGCCTAGGACAGCAGGGAGTACAAAATGTATAAAATTCTAGCTGGCGTAGGAACTATTGTGCGTTCGTTGTGGATGGTGTTCAGCCATGCGACACGTAAACGTGACACAATTTTATATCCTGAAGTTCCAGCCGAACAAATCGTACCTCCGCGCTATCGTGGTCGTATCGTATTAACACGTGATCCAGATGGCGAAGAGCGCTGTGTTGCGTGTAACTTATGTGCTGTTGCATGTCCTGTTGGCTGTATCTCATTACAGAAAGCTGAAAAAGAAGATGGACGTTGGTATCCAGAATTTTTCCGCATCAACTTCTCACGCTGCATTTTCTGCGGTATGTGTGAAGAAGCATGTCCAACAACTGCAATCCAGTTAACACCTGATTTCGAATTAGGTGAATATGTACGTCAAGATCTTGTTTATGAGAAAGAAAACTTACTCATTTCTGGTCCAGGTAAATACCCAGACTACAATTTCTACCGTGTAACTGGTATGGCAATTGATGGTAAAGAAAAAGGTCAAGCGCAACGCGAAAGCGCACCTGTTGACGTACGGAGCTTATTACCATGATGTGGCCATTTTATTTAATGGCTCTCGTGGCCATCGTATCTACGGTTCGTGTTGTGACCAATGCGAATCCAGTACATGCATTATTAAGTTTGATCGTGTCTTTACTTGCTGTTGCAGGGATGTTCTTAACGATTGGTGCTCCATTTGCCGCAGCGCTTGAAATCATTGTCTATGCGGGTGCGATCATGGTGTTGTTCGTATTCGTCGTTATGATGCTGAATCTTGGTCAACATACTGTTGATCAAGAGCGCAAATGGTTGACTTCAGATGCTTGGGCTTATCCTGCACTTATGAGCTTCCTCGTGGGCTTATGTTTAGTGTGGATGTTGGGTTCAAGCTACACGACTGGTGGCGCAGTACTTGGTACTCAAGTTGTTGGGCCAAAAGCTGTTGGTCAATCGCTCTTTACCCACTATTTATTATTGGTTGAAGTTGCCGCGATGTTATTGCTTGCAGCACTTGTTGCGGCATACCACTTAGGCAAACGTGTACCAAGTGCAGAAGAGGATAAACAGTAATGGGCAACATTCCTTTAGAACATGGTTTAATCGTTGCAACCATCCTTTTTGCACTGGGTTTATACGGTGTAATGGTTCGTCGCAATATTTTATTTATGTTAATGAGCCTTGAGATCATGATGAATGCAGCAGCATTGGCATTCGTTGTGGCAGGAAGTGCATGGGCACAACCTGATGGTCAAATTATGTTTATTTTGATCCTTACTCTTGCTGCGGCAGAGGCTTGTATCGGTCTTGCGATCGTCCTTCAGTACTATCATCGCTTCCATCACTTGGATGTAGATGCTGCTAGTGAGATGCGCGGATGAGTTATTTATATTTAACGATTTTATTCCCGCTCATTGGTTTTATCCTTTTAGCGGCAGGGCGTAATAAACTTCCTGAAAATGTAGCAGCAATTATTGGCGCGGGTTCAGTTGGTCTTTCTGCATTATTTGCATTGATCGCGGGCATGGACTTTGTCAATACTGGTTCAGTTGCACAGACTCAACATCTTTGGACTTGGTTCAATGTGGGTGGTTTTGCGCCAGGTGTCAGCTTACATTTAGACGGCTTATCATTGTTAATGATGGGCATGATCACAGGTGTGGGTTTCTTAATTCACATTTTCGCTACGTGGTATATGCGTGGTGAAGAAGACTTCGCACGTTTCTTCTCATATTTCAACTTATTCGTTGCAAGCATGCTTGTGCTTGTATTGGGTGACAACTTAGCGTTGTTATTCTTAGGTTGGGAAGGCGTAGGTCTGTGTTCTTATCTATTGATTGGTTATTACTACCAAAATCCTGCAAATGGTTTTGCTGCACTTAAAGCTTTCACTGTAACACGTGTGGGTGATGTATTTTTACTGATCGCGTTGTTCTTGCTTTACCAACAATTTGGTACTTTACATATCGGTACGATTGTTGAAACAGCACCACAAGTTTTAGCACTTGATCATAATTTAGCGCTTTGGACTTCATTGATGTTGTTCTTGGGTGCTGCGGGTAAATCTGCACAAATCCCATTACAAACATGGTTGGCAGATGCGATGGCTGGTCCTACACCAGTATCAGCATTAATCCACGCTGCAACAATGGTAACAGCAGGTGTTTACTTGTGCTGCCGTATGTTCTCTGTGTTTGAAATGACACCAGAAGTAATGCAGTTCATCTCGATTACAGGTGCTGTAACATTATTGGTTGCTGGTTTTGCTGCATTGGTTCAAACCGACATCAAACGTATTCTTGCTTACTCAACTATGAGTCAGCTCGGTTATATGTTTATGGCTGTAGGTGCTGAAGCTTACCAAGCTGGTCTATTCCATATGCTTTCTCACGCATTCTTCAAGGCATTATTATTCTTGTCTTCTGGTGCGGTGATCTTGGCGTATCATCATGAACAAAACATCTTCAAAATGGGTGGTTTGCGTCATAAAAACAAATTCTTATTTGCGTGTTTCTTGATCGGTGGTGGTGCATTAGCTGCTATTCCATTTGCAACCATTGGCTTCTTCTCAAAAGATGCGATCTTGGGTGCTGTATGGGTTCAAGGTCAGTCAATTGCAACATTCGGTTGGTTGTATTGGGTCGGTGTAGCAGGTGCATTCTTAACTTCGATTTATACATTCCGTTTAATCTGGGTTGTATTCTTCGGTGAAGAAAAAACTCCTTATCACGAAATCAAAGGTGCAACTTACTGGTTACCTCTTGGTATTCTTGCAGTACTTTCAACAGGTTTAGCTTATTTCCTAAAAGCACCTGTGGAAAAAGCACTAACTGCTGCAAAAATTCCTGTATTTGAAGTGTCAGAAGCTTTAACACACGGTATGCATTCTGCTGAATATACCGCAGTGGGTATTGCACTTGTTGGTCTTGCTGTTGGTGTTGTGCTATTTGCTTTTGCTTATAAATCAGTTAAAGCATTCGCAGCAACAACTTTAGGCGCTGGTCTTGCCAATATCTGCCGTAATGCATTTGGTTTTGATTCTTTATACAACATTGTATTTGTTCAACCTTATTTATTGATTGCGAAAATTTTAGGTCGTGATCCAATTGATGGCTTGTGGCTTGTATTACCTGCGATTGTGAAAGGTGGTAACAAATTTACAAGTACCCGTCAAACAGGTTCATTACGTGAATATGCATCAAGTATGTCACTCGGTGTAGTGGTATTGCTGATGATCTTGATCGTGATTCAGGTAGTGGGGAAATAAGATGGAAATCACAAACAATTGGATTTTACCCGCACTGATTCTTGTACCTTTTATTGCAGGTTTTGCGTGTTGGTTAGTCGATAAACTTGATCAACATTTACCTCGTTATATCGCACTTGTGGGTATGCTCGTTACTTTGGGCTTGACTCTCATTTTGTGGCAACAAGGTGGATTTAGCTATGAGTTGGGACAAAAAGTCCCCGCTTGGGCTGCCGAATTTTATTTACCATGGATTAAAACTCTTGGTATTAATATTCATTTAGCTGTAGATGGTCTTTCACTTCTGATGGTTGGTTTGACTGCATTACTGGGTGTACTTGCAGTGGGCTGTTCATGGGGTGAAATTCAAAAGAATGTCGGTTTCTTCCACTTAAACCTTTTATGGTCTTTGGGTGGTGTAATCGGTGTTTTCCTTGCGATCGATATGTTCTTGTTCTTCTTCTTCTGGGAGATGATGCTGGTTCCGATCTACTTCTTGATCGCACTTTGGGGGCATAAAGGCGCAGATGGTAAATCACGTGTTTACGCAGCGACTAAGTTCTTCATCTATACGCAAGTTGCTGGTTTAATCATGCTCATCGGTATCCTAGGCTTAGTGGTCTACGGTTACATGATGACAGGCATGATCGGTTTTGATTACAACTATTTATTAGCTGTTGCCAATACTTTAGATCAACAAGCACCACACATTGCTTATGCATTGATGATCTGTTTGTTTATCGGTTTTGCGGTAAAACTTCCAGTTTTCCCATTACATGGTTGGTTACCAGATGCGCATGCGCAAGCACCTACAGCAGGTTCTGTAGACTTGGCAGGTATCTTGATTAAAACTGCGGCTTACGGTTTATTACGTTTTGTGATTCCGTTCTTCCCAGCAGCGTCTGCACAATTTGCTGATATTGCAATTATTCTTGGTTTAGTTGGTATTTTCTACGGCGCTTGGTGTGCTTTCCAACAAACAGATATGAAGCGTTTACTTGCGTATACATCTATTTCGCACATGGGCTTTGTATTACTCGCGCTTTATGCAGGTAATATCTTAACGTTCCAAGGCTTAATGATCATGATGTTAGCGCATGGTTTATCTTCTGCTGCATTGTTCATTATGTGTGGTCAAGTGTATGAGCGTTTACATACACGTGATTTACGTTTGATGGGTGGTATTCGTGGTCAATTCCAATATTTACCATTCTTCTTAATGTTCTTCGTATCAGCACTTGTAGGTATTCCTGGTCTAGGTAACTTTATTGGTGAATTCCTGATTCTTATGGGTTCATTTGCTAAGTTCCCTACATTTACTATCATTGCTGCGATTAGTTTAGTTTTTGCAGGTCTTTATGGTTTGATTTTGATCCATAAAGCATTATTTGGTACGCCAAATGAAGAGCAAAAACAGCATTATGCAAGCCCATTAAAAGACTTAAATGTTCGTGAAACAGTGATTTTATTGATTTGTGCATTCGGCCTAGTTTGGTTGGGTATTTACCCACAAAGCTTCCTTGATATTTCAAACTCAAGTATGGCGTGGATTGCAAATAGCTATATCCCTGTTCAAAATGTTGTAGATACAGTTCAACAAGTTGTATCTCAACAAAATGTGGAGATCCAATAGTCATGAATACCACTGTATCATTTTCGGATCTCATGCCTTTAGCACCAGTATTTATTGTTGCTTTAACGGCTGTTGTAGTGATGATTTTAACCGCGATCAAGCGTAATCATAATTTGATTGCGACTGCATCGGTGGTGGGTTTAAACCTTGCTGCAATTGATATTTTATTCATGATGTTTGGTGGGAGTTTTGCACCATCAAATGTCATGAATATGTTTATGGTTGATCCATTTACATTGTTTTACCAGCTTACAATTCTGATTGCAGCATTGGCTTGTTCTACATTGTCTCATGCGTATATTGAAACGTATAAAGATAACCGTGAAGAACTTTATATCTTGATGTTGGCTTCAGTTGCTGGTGCGATGTTAATGGTGGCAAGTGCTCACTATGCTTCGTTCTTTATTAGCTTAGAGTTAATGTCGATTCCTGTTTACGGTTTATTGGCTTATACGTATCAACGTGAAAAATCTTTGGAAGCGGGTATTAAATATCTCGTGCTTTCAGCAACTGCTTCTGCAATGTTATTGATGGGTATGGCATATATCTATGCTTATACAGGTTCATTAACATTCTACGAATCTTTCCAAGGGTTGTTCCAAGCGATTCAAACGGGTCATGCAGCAGTGATTATCGGACTTGGTCTGATCATCTTTGCCATTGGTTTCAAATTGTCTCTTGCTCCATTCCACAAATGGACACCAGATGTTTACCAAGGTGCGCCTGCGCCAATCGCGACTTTCTTAGCAACTGTTGCTAAGGTTGCAACCATTGGTTTAATGGTTCGTTATTTGCTTACTTCGGGTGCAATTTTAGTTCCTTCAATGATTACGATTTTGACTGTGATTGCAGTACTTTCGATCCTTGTAGGTAACTTCCTTGCAGTTCGTCAAGTGAACTTAAAACGTATCTTGGGTTATTCATCAATCGCACACTTCGGTTATTTATTGATTGCTTTAATCAGCATGACCTATGCAAGCCTTGGCAGTGTGAGCGTTTATGTGGTGACTTATACATTGACAACAATCGGTGCTTTTGGTGCGGTTGCGTTGATGTCTAGCCCATATAACAACGTTGATGAAGCTGAATCACTTGCGGATTACCGTGGTTTGTTCTGGCGTCGTCCTGTTCTTACTGCAACTTTGACTGTGATGATGTTATCTCTTGCAGGTATTCCATTAACAGCAGGTTTCATTGGTAAGTTCATGGTGGTGATGGCTGCTGTAACAACTCAACATTGGTTCCTTGCTGCAATGGTTGTTGTGGGTAGTGGTATTGGTTTGTACTATTACTTACGTGTCATGATCGTGATGTATATGACTCCACCAGAAAACCCACGTATCGACGCAGTTGATCATTGGGGACAAAAAGTGGGTGGTATCATGGTTCTTGGCGCTGCTGCATTAGTATTATTAATCGGTATTTACCCAGACCCAATCATCAATTTTGCATTGAAGTCTGAAATTTTATCTCCGTTGCACTTTTTAATGAGTCAACAACAGTAATCGCAAAAAACTATTGCGGTTAACAAAAAAAGCCCTCATTCATTGAGGGCTTTTCTTATCTCTTATATAAAAAACATTTATAATAGTGGAAATTTACTTTTATCCTTTTAGGTGTACTCCCGTGTCTATTCAAGAAATTCGTCATCCGCTTATTCGTCATAAATTAGGTTTATTACGTCGTGCTGATATAAGTACTAAGAATTTCCGTGAACTTGCCCAAGAAGTCACTATGCTTTTAACGTATGAAGCAACAAAGGATTTACCTGTATGTGACCATGAAATTGATGGTTGGAATGGTAAGGTGACTGTCGATCGTATTGCGGGTAAAAAAATTACGGTTGTACCTATTCTACGTGCAGGTATTGGCATGTTGGATGGTTTTTTAAATTTGATTCCAAGTGCTAAAGTGTCAGTGTTAGGTTTAGAGCGTGATGAAGAAACGCTTGAAGCACGTACTTACTATAAAAAATTAGTCCCAGATGTACAAAACCGTTTAGCCATGATTATTGATCCAATGTTGGCAACAGGTTCTTCGCTTGTTGCAGCAATCGATGTATTAAAAGCTAGCGGTTGTAAAGATATTCGTGTCATGGTGTTGGTTGCTGCACCTGAAGGGATTAAACGAGTCGAAGAAGCGCATCCTGATGTGACGATTTTTACAGCATCTATTGACCAAGGTTTAAATGCAAATGGCTATATCGTACCTGGTTTAGGAGATGCTGGAGACAAGATCTTTGGTAGTGTGCAAAAAGATTAAAAATTTAGTATGATCAAAGGAGGCTATGGGGAGCCTCCTTTTTTTATTATAAATTTAAAGAGAAAAAAATGTTTCGTAAGGGGATAGTTACATTTTTTGATGATGCGTTGGGTAAGGGATTCATCGAAATAAATACAGATCAACAGTCAGTTGGTTTTTTACTTGAAGATTTTTCAAATGCATCACTTTTGCCACAAGTAGGTGAGAGGGTTAAATGTGTTGTGTTAGAACAAGATGGAGAATTATTGGCAAAATTTATTGTTCGCCTAGATCATAAAAACCATAATGGTGATGCAAAAAAACAGCCTGTAGTTAATGCGATTAATGATGATCATTCGTTTGAGAATATTCAAACTGTTCGAAAGATGCTGAAGAAAAGAAGAATTAATCTTGAAAATGAAAATACAGCGATAGACTCTAAGTTAAATGAGATAAAACCAGTTGAACACATAGATGCTATTCAGCCTGATGAGCATATTCAGTTAGAAGATACACTCACACAGCGCGAAGTGATCTTAGATGACCTTGTTGAAGTTGAATTTAGTCAAGTTTCAGCAGAAGTTGAAAATACCCAAATATCTACTGAGGAAAATAACAAATCAGTTGATAATCAAATAGTTGAAATAGATGAAAATGAAGACCTTGAGAGAACGAGTTTAAAAGATTACAGCCCTGAAAGTATTGATCTGTCAGAAGTTCTAAATGAGCCAACTGCAACTAAAATTGCAGAAATTCAACCAATAGAAGTACAAACTCAGCCGAATGAAAATACATATGATCATGTAGACAATGAGCAATTAGAAAATGACCAAGTTGTATCAGCTGCTTGCGCTTCAACAGTCGCAGCTGAGATGGTTTTATCCGAACAAACTGATATTCAACAAAACCATCAATATTTAAGTAATCAGGTTGATCAACAGTTGCTTGAAAAAAATATGAACTTTAATTTTTTTCAAAGATTTATTCAAAAAATTAAAGTAAAATTTTTATATTCAAAAAGAAAGCAAGGCACCAAAGTGAAAATGGATAGTACACGTTTCCACTTAAATCCTTTGATTGTGGTGATGGGGACATTTGTATTACTGTGTTTGGGGAGTGTTAAATATGCTTATGAGCGTTATCAGCAGTATAAAGTTGAAACGGAATTGAAACTTCAACAATATGAAAAGCAGCAACAGGACGTGATCAAAAAACAAAAACAAGAAGCACATGCGAGATAAGTTTAAAGACTTAAGCGATGTGTTTCAGTTTTCATGAAAAGAGAATGTTTATGTTTTATTTGGGGCAAGTGATTGAATACCATGAAGACAAGGGCTATGGGCTCTTGTTGGATCAGGATTCAGCAGAAACAGTTAAATTCTTGATTGATGATTTTCCTCGGCAAGGTGGTCAGCCGAAAAAAGGGGAAACGGTAAAGTATATTGTCATCAATCATAAGGGCGTGATTAAAGCACATCAAATGGTACGTTTAGATGTAGCGATGAGTAATGAGCTGTTAAATAAAAAGGTTGATATTTCAAAGCAAAAAAATATTCTGAAAAAAGGTAAACACAATGGCAGTAAATTTGGCATTGTATCAGTCGTTATTTCGGTTATTTTTGTTGGGTTGATTTATTTTGTTTTCGCAGCTTGGGGACAATATAAAACGTATCAAAATGAGCAAAGTGCGAAGTTTGCCTTATTGGAGAGTCAGCAAAGGCAAATTGTAGAACAACAGCGTAAAGAAGTTGGGCATGTGAAATCAGTGCATTTTAGTGAAAAGTCTAAAGATGCACTAAATGAGAATGCTAAATAATACATTGTAATTTTAGTTTTTAAGCTCATATTTTTCATTCGAAAGGGAACAAGGCTATAATACGATGAGTAAATCAAGTAATGAGGCATTGTAATGAAATCTGAATATCAACAAGGGAAAATAAAGCAATACCATTCAGACAAAGGCTTTGGCTTTATTGGTGGGCTTGAGCAAGATATTTTCTTTCACATTTCAGATTTTCCTTTGGAAGAAGGTGAGCCTAAGCGCAATGAAAGAGTGAAATTTTTGGTGGTTGAAAACGGTGATAAAGTGAAAGCCGTTAAAATCGAACGTGTAGAAGACAATTCTGCAAAAGCAAAAAAGACCAAAGTAGTTAAACACAATAACGCGATTACCGATAGTTTATTGTCAAATTTTAGAAAGTAAGTTATTGATAAGTGAAATAAAAAAGCTCCATGTGGAGCTTTTTGCATTTGATTGAATAGGAAATATATATATCAGATTAACAATTATTTTTCTTCGCAAAACTTCATAAAAGCTTTTAAGCCAGGCCCCTGATATTTTTGGCGGTGAACTAGCATAAATAAAGGACGAGTCAGTTGCCAGAATGGTGTGTTTAAAATCACCAATTGACCTTTATCGATTAAAGGTTGGATGGCTAATTTAGAAATACATGACATGCCTAAACCACCAGCAACGATTTTAAGAATCGCTTCGTTATGTCCAAGTGTTAGACGGATATTAGCATCTTCTAAATCTTTCAATATTGCATTATCAAAGACTTCACGTGTTCCTGAACCTTCCTCACGTAAAATCCATTCTACATGTTGGAAATCAGATTGTCTGAGTTCACGGTGTAAATTGGCTAGAGGATGACTTGGTGCGCAACACACAGCCAGTTCATCATCACGCCAATGGATACATTGCAGTTGTGGTAGGAAACAAGAACCTTCAATTAATGCTAAATCAAGCTGAAATTGATTAACAGCTTCAATCATTTGACGGGTATTGCCTACTTGAAGTTGTAAATGCGCTTGAGGTTGTTCTTGTAAAAAATCAGCCATTAAATCAGGCATTAAGTAATCACTAATGGTCAGTGTTGCACCAATTCGAAGATCAATACTTTGTAATTCACCTTTGGCTGCTTGTTCAAAAGCTTCACAGCGCCCTAAAATTTCTAAAGCTTGAGGAAGCAAGAAGCGACCAAGATCGTTCAGTTGTAAGCGCTTTCCAAGACGATCAAATAAAGGCGCACCTAAGCCATCTTCTAAATCTGCCAAAGCCATACTTGCCGCACTTTGAGTCAGCCGAACAGCATCACTCGCTTTGGTCACGGTGCCTTCTTGAGCAACGGCAACGAAAACAGCCAATTGGCGTAAAGTCATTCTCATGCGTATAGCCTTAACATTTTAAATTTTCATAGAATTGGAGTCATGCTACCATGAGCACTATCATCCATGCCACGAAGAAATCATGTCAATTGAAAAATTTAGCGTAGAAAAGGTTTTGTCTGTTCATCGCTGGACCAATACCCTTTTCAGTTTCACCATGACTCGTCCTGCTCATTTTAAATTTACCGCTGGTCAGTTCGCCCGTATCGGCTTAAAAGTAGGTGATGAGTTGGTGGTGAGAGCCTATTCAGTTGTTTCCTCGCCATTTGATGAAACACTCGAGTTCTTTTCAATTGTTGTGCCAGATGGTGCATTTACTTCGAATCTACAGCATCTCCAAGTAGGTGATGAATTGTATTTAGAAAAAGTGCCATACGGTTTTTTAACTTTGGCTCGCTATCAATTACCGTTACCTAAAGATTTATGGCTTTTGGCAACAGGTACAGGTTTAGCACCGTTTATTTCTATGCTTCAAGACTTCGAAACTTGGTCTAAATATCAACATATCAACTTGGTTTATAGTGTAAGAACTGAGTCAGAACTCGCTTATGTCGAACGTATTCAAGAGATTGCTGAAACTTTTGGCGAAGGACATACAGGCTTTAAATTTATCCCCATTATTACTCGTGATCCAAATGCGACTTTGCATGATCGCTTACCGATTTTGATCGAAAATGGTGAGCTGGAAAAAGTGGCAGATCTTCAATTCAATATAGATACAACACATGTAATGTTATGTGGTAATCCACAAATGGTGGATGATACCAAAGCAGCGTTAAAAGCACGTGGTTTGGTCATGAATCGTCGTGGTGAAGGGAATATTGCAGTAGAAAACTATTGGTAATCCAAAATTGAATGTGGCATGTTAAGCGCTATCCATAAAATTATAATTGTAATAAATGAAAAAAATTGGTTTAGCGCTTCAGATTGCTTACGTAGTTGGACTATTCATCACTGTTGCGATGCTTTTGTATAATGAAATGACATGGAGTGCCGGCAGTTGGGGGAATTTAGGGAAAGCCTTAGTTTCCCTAGTTATCCTCATATATGCATCATTGTATACACTGATTTTATTGATCATTTCAATTTGCTTATGGGGATTCAATCGCAATAGCTTAGATAAAGATTTAACGACGCTCTATTGGGCAATGAAACTTTATGGGATCACTTTCGTTTTACAACTATTGTACTTGTTCTCAGTTGGAATAAAGCTTTAGGGATGTTTGTCGAGTGATTTAAAGCATGTATCAATGCACAAACATATCCATAAATTCACGTAACTCATGAATTGCTGTTTCAACATCCGTCGTTAACCAAGTCGGTTCAAATAAACCTGCATAATGTTCTAAGCGGTCAGCAGGTACAACCAAACGAATTGGACATTCTTCTTCGAGCAAACGCCAAGGAATAATTGGGACTTCATTATCCAAAAAAGTGACAACATCTCGAATATCAATGATCATGGCATTGATACATTCAGGAAATGGCATGACAGAAAGTTCATCTGTACGACGGCGAAAATATTCTAAGTCGCCCCATTTTAAAACATAGCTTGGCTTACTAAACTCAATAATTCCAACGAGATGTCCGTCTCTTGAAGTATGTAAAAAACATTGATGAGTGACGTCAGTGTCTAAGTCTAATGAGACACTTTGTCGTGGATAAGCCATATCGATCGTAGCCAAAAAATGGGGCATATAGTATAGCCCATTTCACTATCAAGTATTGCTTATCGCTAAAATTTACTTTTGTTTAAAATATTTTACACACAGCCGTTCAATTGCCTGATAGTATAAAAAATCATCAATATGATGGAGGTGGATGTTATGAGACACGATTTCAATAAACCATCTTATATAACCAGTCGTGAAGATATAGCACATAAGAATCGCTTACCTATTTACATGCTTATTCTTGTGGGGTTATTTCTTATTTCATTACTCGTTTATATGGCAGCCGACTGGCTTTAAATGGGTGAATTTTAAACGCCATTTAAAACTGAAAAATTATGTTAATAGTATGACAAAAACTCTAGCTTTTATGCTGGAGTTTTTTTGTGCCTTCTTGGCGCTTTTGTTGTATTTATGCAGTTAAAATTGAACATTAAATAATCAAATTATAAAGTGGTGTTGTTGTTTAAAAAATATTCAATTAAAACGCAAAAAAGATCTAAGGAATCATTCGCGAACTCAACATTTTATAAATCAATATTGTGAGGGAATAAAAATGGATGAAATTTTACAAGCACGCGGTCGGTTTGATGCCATGTATTATTGGGATCAATTCCATCCAATTTTAGCTGCTGTGGCTATTCTAATTGTTGGATGGATTATTGCATTGATTGTTGCTGCAGGCATAAAAAAGCTTTTGGAAAAAATAGGAACGAACCAAAAGTTATCATCAGCAACAGGACATCGGTCTAATATTGAAAGCATTCTTTCCAGAATCATTTTTTGGGTGGTGATGGTGATTGCGGTGATTGGGGCACTCAATGTTCTTAATCTGAGTAGTGTAAGTAGCCCGTTCAGTGCTATGATTCAACAATTCCTATTGTTTATTCCAACATTATTGGCTGCTGTCGCAATTGGTTTTGTCGGATGGATTGTCGCTAATCTGGTTAAAGTTGGTTTGAAAAAGGTATTAGACCGAACCCAATTAGATGAAAAATTGAGTTCTGATGTCGGTGTTAGTCCCATCAGCCAAAATTTAGCAGATATTGTCTATTGGTTGATTTTGTTACTGTTCCTACCAATCGTTTTGTCAATTTTAGGCTTGGAAGGTCTATTGCTTCCTGTTCAAAATATGTTGAATGAAGCAATTTCTTATCTACCAAATATTTTCATCGCTGGCGTGATTATTTTTGTGGGTTATATTCTTGCAAAAATTGTCCGAGGCATCGTTGAAGGGTTGATCAGTAGCTTAAATTTACAAACTCAAATCGAAAAAGTCGGACTATTTAAAAATTCTGAGCAGGGGCTTTCTCGGTTTTTAGGTTCTTTTGTCTTTGCAATCGTGATGATTACGGCATTGATCGTGGCATTCGAAGCATTGGGTATACAAGCGATTTCACAACCTGCAACGGCTATGCTCGGTGAAATTATGTATGCCATTCCACACATTATCGCTGCGGGTTTGATTCTAATTGTGGCATATGTTGTATCGCGATTTGTTGGGCGTTTAGTGGCAGAAGTGATTGCTGGCACAGGTGTTGATGACATTCCTAAAAAGCTAGATGTGCAACGTTTCTTAGGTGAAACCAAAGTTTCATGTGTTGTTGGCTATTTAATTGTATTTTTTACCATGTTATTTGCTGTTTCTGAAGCTGCGAATCGATTGGGCTTCGAACAAATTAGTGGTTTGATTTCGATGTTTATCCACTTTGGGGCAAATATCCTATTGGGTGCTGTTATTCTCGTGATCGGTTTTTGGCTCGCCAATATCGTTGCAAATGTGGTGCAACGAGGTGAATATAATAGCTCTCGGTGGTTGGGTAATTTAGTTCGAGTTTTAATCATGGGCTTAGTGATTGCCATGGGACTGCGTGCGATGGGGATTGCAGATTCGATCGTAAATCTTGCATTTGGTTTAACACTGGGTTCAGTTGCTGTTGCCTTTGCTTTGGCTTTTGGTTTAGGTGGTCGACAACCCGCAGAACGGGTCTTGAGCGATTTAATTGATCGGGCAAAGAAAGAGGCAAATCAGCCCAACCCATTGCGTCAAAATACTCATCCAGATACAAGTTCTGTGGATACTCAGCAAGTGACCTCAGATACACCTACAATTGAAAGTGAGTATAAATCGATTACAGAACCATTAAATAAGGATAAAGATGACCTGAATTAACATTTAAATTTGCTGTAATATCGATCAGGATTAAGTCTTGATCGATTTTTATTTTTAGGTCAAATGCGAAAGAGGAAAGATGATGTCTAAGAAAAAGCCAAATAATTTTATCGCACCAATTGTGATTGCTGGAATTACAGTTGGTTTTTTAGCGAGTGCTTATAAATTTGTTTTTGCAAAACCTAAAAATCAACAAAATCAAAAACAGGATCTAGAGCAAAAGAAAGATAGTGAATCGTGACGCTTTGCACGCTAGAACTATTTGTCCATATTAAATTTTGTTTATGAAGATTACATAATTGTTACACAAAAGTTTTTTGTAAAATAAAGCTAGACAGATAAATCTAAATTGGCTAAATTCAAAGCATAAATAATGTATTTTTTAATTAATTATTAGATTAATAAGTGAACTATTTTCAAAGGGAATTAAAATGAAAATCATCTATTTTGTGCAAAAAATGCTATCCAATAAATCAACCGCTTCAGATGCAATGGATCTTGCTATTCAACGTGTGACGCAGAGACAGCAGACCCAAAGTCAGCTTATTTTATTCAAAACCGATTACTTAGAATAAGTCAGAAACTCATCTAAACATATTCAGATGCGGCATGTGCAGACGCCCATGCCCATTGAAAATTAAACCCACCTAGATGTCCTGTAACATCCAAGATTTCTCCAATAAAAAATAAACCTTTCTGTTTTTTACTTTCCATTGTTTTTGATGAAACTTCAGTTGTATCAACACCACCCAAAGTCACCTCGGCAGTACGGTAACCTTCTGTTCCAGAGGGTTTTACTTCAAATTGATGCAATTTATGGGCAATATGTTCAAGTTTTTCATCACTGAGTTGAGCAATCGCAGTTTCAGCCCAATCTGCCCAAATTAAGTTTTGTAGTTCTAAAACAACGCTTTTAGGTAAATGCTCAATCAGCAATGTTCTGAGTAAAACTTTAGGTTGGCTTTGCTTCTTGGCTTTAAAGAATTCAAATAATTCCAGGCTCGGTAAGAAATTGATATTGAAGGCTTGCCCGACATTCCAATAATTCGATAATTGTAATGAGCTTGGGCCACTTAAACCGCGGTGGGTAAATAAAAGCGCTTCAGTAAAACGATTTAAATCATTGCTTAGTGTTGCTTCAACCGCATTACCACTTAAACGTGTAGTCACTTCTTTAAACTGATCTGAAAAAGTGAAAGGCACTAAACCTGCACGTGTCGGGTAGATGTGATGTCCAAATTGTTTGGCAATTTTATAACCAATATCTGAACCACCCAAAGTCGGAATCGATAAACCGCCCGATGCAATCACAACCGATTCGGCTTCAAAGTCACCTATATTGGTCGCAACTTGAAAATTCTGTTCGTCTATAGTTGTTACTGCTTTAACTTCACATGAGGTTTTGATATCGACCCGTTGGGTCTTTTCACATTCATTCAGCAACATGGCTAAAATTTCTTTGGCACCATTGAGTGTGAATAGTTGTCCATGCTTACGTTCTTCATATTCGATGCCATATTCGCAGACCATACCGATAAAGTCCCAGTTGGTATAACGCGTCAGTGCTGAAATGACAAAGTGTGGATTATGCGAGATGAAATTGTCAGGCTCGACATAGAGATTGGTGAAGTTACATTTTCCGCCACCAGACATGAGGATTTTTTTACCAATTTTATTGGCTTTTTCAACCACCAAAACTTTACGACCACGTGCAGCCGCTTTTGCTGCAAGCATTAAACCTGAAGCACCTGCACCGAGGACAATCACATCGTATTGGTTGGAAGACATAACACACTCATGGAAACTTTGAGCAGGGGATTATAGTCAAATTTAAATTAATTTTCAGGACTATTATTATCGACTTTAAAATCAAATACGTCCTTGCAAGCCACCTGAATGAATCACCAAGATTCGACTGTTTTTAGGAAAATAATCTTTTTGAATTAAATCAAATATCCCGAATAGCATTTTCCCTGTGTAAATATGCTCTAAAGGAATTTGGTATTGTTTTTCAAAATTTTCAATAAATTCGAGTAATTCATCATTGGTTTTTGCATAACCGCCACAACAGTAATCATCCAATATTTTCCAGTTCCGCTTATTGCTAAGTTGCGCAACGTCATCAGTGAGAAAATCGCCTTTCAATGCTGAAAATCCCAAAACTTTTTGATGCTTTGCACTTGCTTCAATCAGTCCTGTAATCGTTCCACCTGTCCCTACCGCACAACAAATCACATCATAATTTTTTAAATCATCTTCGGTCAGGATTTCGTGGCAACCTTGGATCGCAAGCTTATTGGTTCCACCCTCAGGAATGATATAGCTGTCAGAATAGTGTAGTTTTAATTCTTGTAGAAATTCATAGGTGTCTTTTAATCTATATTTTTCACGTGAAACAAATTGAAGTTGCATGCCAAATTGTTGCGCTGTGCTCAGGGTATGATTGAGTGCTTTATTCATCAGTTCTTCACCACGAATGATGCCGATACTGTCAAAACCAAAGCGATGTGCCGCGTATGCAGTTGCTGCAATATGATTGGAATATGCACCGCCAAAGGTGATAATTTTTTTATATCCTAATCTTTGTGCTTCTAAAAAGTTGTATTTAAGTTTGAAAAATTTATTGCCTGAAATTTGTGGATGAATTTGATCAAGGCGCTTAATGGTAATGTGTGTAGAAGAATCAACCTGTATGGTTTGATAGGGAATAGCTTGGGCGATTTGATCAAACATAGACAATATTGCTTATTGAAGTAAATCAAGATTGTTACATCTTACTCAAATCTGACGTTAAAATCAGATTTGAGTTTAGGTCTAATATGTTTAGGCAGTTTCACTATTTCGAATGGGTATCTACCGAAGTTACGACAGACATTCCTGGTCTTAAAAACTCAAGACCTTTTTGATTTGGATCAATGGCAATACGGACAGAAATCCGTTGCACCACTTTGGTAAAGTTTCCTGTGGTGTTATCCGGTTTTAGCACGCTAAATTCAGCACCAGCAGCAGGGGAGATTTGTTCAACATGCCCTGTAAATTTTTGATGTTTCATTGCATCCACAGTGAAAGAAGCCTTTTGACCAATTTTCATATCGGCAATTTGGGTTTCTTTAAAGTTAGCAATCACCCATGTTTGTTGTGGAATCAAGTACATAAGCTGTGTCCCCGCAGCGACATATTGCCCGATACGCGGTGTGACTTCACCCAATTGTCCATCCATTGGTGCAGTAATCACACTATAGTCTTTGGTCGTCACTGCTTGATCAAATTGTGCTTTGGCATTGGTGACTTGTGCCTTAAGTCCTGATTCTGCAACTTGTGCTGTTTTTAAGGCTTCTTGCGCAACCAAGACATCGGCTTCAGCTTGTTTGAGTAGTGCTAAATTATTCTTTGCATCTGCTGCGGCTTTATCTTGCTCAGTTTTAGAAACTGCACCACTATTTCCCAATTGTTGATAACGATTTAACTGAGCAACAGAAAGTTCATAAGTCGCTTTGGCTTGATCCACTTTGGCTTGGGCGGCCACAATATCGGCTTTACGCTGTTCAATCGCTTGGGTTTGATTTGCCAAAGTAGTATTGGCTTGATCTACACCTGATTCCGCTTGAGTAATTTTTTGATCATAAGTCGTTGTATCAATATGCATTAAGGCTTGACCTTTTTTAACATGATCAAAATCAGTCACCAATACATCTTTGATATAACCATTAATTTGAGAAGATAAAACCGTGGTTTTGCCTTTGACATAACTATTATCTGTAGACTCAATCGTGCTATCAAAAGGACCAATTTTCCAAGCTCGCATGATCACAGCGATACCGATCAATAAAACCAAGAACATCAGTACCAACGTACGTTTTGCCGTAGGGATTAGCTTACTTGATGGTGATGGCGTTGTTGGAGCATCATTTGTTGTAGGCACTTCTTTTTCAGTTGTATCTTGATCTTGTGACATAAAAATTCTCAAATCGTGTTAATGCATCATGTATTTTCATTCAGGTGTTCATTGATCAAATTTCATGTATCTAACTAACTACTATTTAGAATCTGTTGTTGTTTTCTTTGTTGATAGCGTGTCCATGTAATATTAAAACCACTCCATAGCAACAATAAGATGGCGAAGATTCCATTCATTGCGATCACATCATTGTAGGCACGAACTTGAGCTTCACGTGTGACCACCTGATTTAAATTACGATAGGCTTGGTTTTTTTCAAGTGCTTGATCTAATGTGTATTGGGCACTGGCTTGTTGATAGATTGCTAATCGTTGTGCCACGATCGGATCAGTAGGTTTTAAATCACTGATGATTTCCGTACGGTAGTTTTGAGTGCGTACTTGTTGATAACTTGAGAAAAAGGAATTTCCAATCAAACCACCAAAACTTTGTGTTGCTGAAAATAACACCACAAAAGTGACCATGTGTGAAGGCCCTTTTTGCAAAGCATTGACGATACCTGTGAGGAGTAGTGGGCCAATAAACATGCCACTGGCGAAACCAATGATAAATTGGCTGTAGTAAAAATTTTCAGGACGTACATCACTGGTCAAGTGATAGTCTAAAGTACATGCACAAAGAATAAGTGTTACTGCGCCTACAAGATGTAAAGTGACTCGTTCGCGTTTAAAGGTGAGTGCACTGAAAATTGTGCCTAAAGTAATTCCGATAAAAATCACTGCGTAGAGTGGTACAAACTGATCAGGGCCCATGCCCATTGTTTTTAAAAAATTAACCGCCGCATAACTTTGCTCCGACATGAGTAGGCGAATAGCAAATGCCCCGAAGATAAATTTTAGGGTACTGGCAGAGCCCAGCCAACGGGTAATGATTAGTGGATTGACACGATAATGTTCATAAGTCAGTCCAATAATAATTAAACTAAATCCTGCAATCAGTGCGTAACCTAACCATTTGGCTTCAGACCACCATAAAATCGGTCCTTGCGTTAGTACGATACAAAGCAATGCAAATCCTGGTGCGAGCAGAGCAAAGGTAAAGAAATCTTGCTTCTCAAAAACATCGATTCTTAAACTTCGTGGGAGTTTTACTGAAACCACCATAGCTAAGCAACATAAAGCCAAACCAAGTTCAAAGGTATATAAAACCACCCAATCATTGACATCGACAATGGCAGGGGAAATGATCCAAGCCAGTGGAATCCCGAGTTGTTGAAAACCAAGTGCTAAATACAAGCCACGTCCAAAATTGGCACGTTTAAAGGCTTGCATGATGTAATACATACCCAGAGAACTCAGTGGTGCTGCAACCAAACCACTAATGATTCGGACGATGAGTGCCATTTCAAAAGTATGTACAAAAATATGTAAGAACAACACGGCTATAAATAAGACCAATCCAATTTCTGAAAATAGTCGTAAACCATATTGCTGACGGGCTTTAAACAGAATCAAGTTGGAACTGATATTTGCCATCACATAAGCAGCAGGAATCCAAGCCGCTTCAGAGGGTGTAAGTGAATATTCACCTTGTATCAGCGGTAAATTTGCAGTGATAAAACCATTACTCAAGCTACCCGAAATTGCTACAAATACGCCAATAAAAAAATAAATCAGCTTTTTATAGGTTGGATGTGCAATAGCAGCAGGTGAACCAGGAAGCGTTGGACGTTCTTCAGGTGTCCAGTCTGGTGCTGGTTCGAGTAATCTTGGTGATTTATCCATGACTTAATTAAGCCTTGATGCCATCTACTAATAAATCTACAGCGCGTGTTGCAAGCTGGATTTGTTCCTCATCCGTCATACCTTGAAACGAAGCTCTAAGAATTCCTGTAATTAATGCATAATCTTTGGGGGTTAGATCTGGTCTACACACTTTATGGGCAATCGCTTGATCAATCAGTGGTTGTAAAATGGTGTCCCTTTTATGGTAAATATCGACTAAAACAGGATCATTTCGGTCGATTACACGCCAGTATTCCATTAAGGCGGTGAGATAAGGCAGATTATTGACATGATTTCGGATTAATCGAATTAAGCCATCGGGATAAGCTGAATACTCTTTTGCTCGCTCCTCCAAACGTTCTAAGGCTTGTTCCATCAAAGCAATGACCAGTTCTCTACGGTCTTGAAAATTACGATAAAAAGTCGCGCGACCAACACCAGCTTCATCAATAATCAGTTGTAAAGGTGCACGTATCCCTTGTTTTCTAAAGATATTAAGAGCAGCTTCGAGTAGATCTTCACGATTTTGCGCAGCTTGTAATTGGCGTTTAGACATGAGCGGAGAGGGATTGAATACTGTAGGTAATATTTAACGGACATTTTTGTCCGTTGTAAATGTTTTCCTATGTGGTTTTTTGTAAAGCGAATCTTAAAAATGGTTTTGTTTGTTTAAAATAGTCTGTGGAAGTCAGGTTATTCTTTTAACTTGTGCAATGAATTGATCTTATTTTTAAGATATTCCCTTTTTTAATAAAACAATAAGCGTGCTTTAATCGTGAAAAATATAACATTAAATATTCTCCAGATAATTCTGATCAGTAGCTTCATGTTTTTAACAGCATGTACAAAGCCTGAAAATAATAAGGCTAATCAACCACAGCAAAATAAATTGGATCAGCAGATCGAAGCGCAATTTAAGCTTTGGAAAGCTCAGCAGAATCCACAGTTATTATCAGAATATTATCAATTTATGTCGCAATATTTAAAACATCCACCGAGTTTAATGGAGCTGACTACAACGCGAAATTACATGCCTGAAAAGTGCTATTCCAAGCGTTTTGCAATTCCACCTAAAGCTTTTTGGAAAAATGTGGTCGGTAGTTTGCAATTGGTCGAAAAGTTAAATGGTAATGAGTATTTTAAAAGTTATAGCATCACTGCAATCTATCGTGATCCAGAGTTAAATAAGTGTGTCGGTGGTGCAGGAAAAAGTAAGCATTTAAATAATTATGCAGTAGATTTTTACATCTTAAATCCTAAAGAAAGTAATGCGGACGAACGTGAAAAACTGGTCAAAAAAATGTGTCAATTTTGGAAAATAGAAGGAAAAAATTTCAAAATGGGCTTAGGGATTTATGGAAATAATCGCTATCATATTGATACACAAGGTTATCGAACTTGGGGGAAAGATTTTAAATCTAAAAGTTCGCCGTGTCTGAAGGTTGATAAGTAGATTGATATGAAGAGTTTAAAGCAAGTAAAGCCACCTAAATTCCAAATTTTTATACCTTGTATCTTGTTGATTTTATCGAGTCATATACATGCAGAATATGATGATGAAGCTGATTTTAAAGATAAAGTCATCGGGCAGGTTGGACAAATTAAATTAAAACGTGAACATTGTAATCAGCAAAATTATTCATGTGATTATGTAGTTTATGATGCTAAAGGAAAGAAAAATACGTTGATTGAACAGTGGAGTAAGACGGCTGTTGTGTATCAATTTAGCCCTAAAGTCATGGGCTTTATGATCGGAGCGACAGGCAATGATCATAATTTGACAGTGATCAATGATCAAAATCAACAAAAAGATTATGGTAGCTTCTTAAGTATCAATGCGCGAAAGACGTGTTTTGTAACTTATGAACGTGATATTAAAAATATGCCTGATTCATTGGTATTTTATAGTATCCCTGACTTTAAAGTACGTTTAGTTTTGAATAAAAAAGTACCACAATTTAAAAAATTTAATGCGCTATCTAACGCAAATTTTGAGGACAATGGTGATTTCAGATTTGAATATACTTATCCTATTGAGAATGAATTAGGGATTCAAAATGTAATTGTTCAAAACCCATGTACAGCAAATTATCGAATTGTGATGGATTAAAGATGATTTCAAAACTTGATTGAATTAAGATATTTTATAAATATCTTGCAATAACTTGAAAATAATAAAAGCTGTTTTTTTATCCAAAAATGATATTCTAAAACTTAAAAATAAAACAATAAGTGAGGGTATGTGATGAAAAAGCTATCCATAGGTTTGAGTATTATTCTTGCAGTATGTCTTGTTGGATGTGAGAAAAAAGCACCAACACCGACAAAAACTGAAGTGCGTTCGATTTATATTGCGGGTGCACCTGTCTATGAAAAAGATTATCGACTAAGTGCGAGTGAGTATGTTGTGGAACCACAACATTGAGTTTAGATGCACTCAGAGCATTAAAATGCTCTGAGTGTTTGTAACGATCAATGGAAAACGCTTTCTAGTGCTTTTAGACCGACTTTAGGATCTAATAATCCATTATAAATTTCTGGTATTTCTCGAGTCACACCAAAATATTCATAAATTGCCATCATTGCACCACGGACTGAGTATTCCACTGTAAAGACAACGTCATCTTCAATTTCTACAAATTGACCTAAGAATGCAAAGTTTTGAGCACCTTGAGGAATAACTAGAGGACGATCACCTGGTTTGCGACATGCAAATAATGCAGAAGCATAAGGCATTATTGCAGTCGTCACAGTTGTTGTTGCCAACACATGATCTAAGATATCGTCAAAACCAAGCTGATGAATTAATTCAGTTAATATCTCCTGTCCAGTGGCTTGAGACATTGGTTTTTGAATATAGTCACCATTTTCATCAATTTGGAAACCATACCCCCAAAGAGTGAAGTGACTTTCTGGTAAGTCTGCAAAATGTGGCTGTGCAGGTACAACGACAGATAAATGCCAACCAGACTCAAACCAAGTCATAAGTGCGCCTGTACCCGGTTGATTTCCTGTATAGTCAATAATGCGATTGAGTAGGACATTATCTTGCATGGTGAGTGTAAAAGACTCCCATTTATGTTCATCTACATTGCCATAGAATGTCATTGGGCGACCAAAGTCTGGTGCTTTTTTCGCTAATGTTTCCCAAAGTGTCCAACCATGATCGAGGCGATCGCGGATGAGTTCTGGAACATCTTCATTACCACCATAACGAGAATCTGCAGTAATCGAACCCAAAGTGAAAATTGCAAGATCTTGTTCTTTCAGATCAATTTGCTCAGTTCCTTCAGGTAAATTGACATATAAACGTGTAGCACGACGTTGTTGATTTTCTGAGTCCATTTCAAAGTCTGCATCCGTTACATAATGTCCAAAACGTACATCAACACCTTGAGCAACAAGCCAGCGTTGTAAAGGCAAAATCATTGAATCATATTGGTTATATTTGGTTCTTTTAACACCTGCTAAGGTGTGGATACGGGGTAACTCTTGAATGAAGCGGAGAAAGTAGCGACGAAGTTCTGCAGCACTATGCCATTTTTGGAATGCAAATGTCGTACGCCACATGCGCCAAAAATTTGTGTTGAAGAAAGAGTCATCAAAAAACTCATCTATACGGCGACTTCCTATTTTTTCTTCTTTTGCAGCAAGTAAGCGTAGCATCTGAGCACGATTTAAAGTACTTAAACCCAGTTTAGATGCATCTAGGATCTGATGTTCTGCATCAATCAAACGAGCTTGGGCATGTGTTTTAACTTGTTCATTAAATTCTCGACATTCTTCACGCACTGAAATTTCTGGATTCTCTAAAGAGGGAATACTTGAAAATAAATCCCATAAACAGAGATACGTTTCATCTGTGAGCATTCGTCCCCCACGAGTCACCCATGCTTGTGTAGTATGGGGGGTATGACCGCCATCCATTGAACCACCTGAAATATCTAGCTCTTCCAAGATGTGGATATTTTGAGCAGGGACTTTAGCATCTCGAATGGCAAATGCAGCAGCCGCCATTCCTGCGATACCGCCACCGATAATCCAAAGATGTGCTTTGTTAGCATCGAGTAGATTGTGGTTATTTTTTTTCATATAGACCTCTAGATGTAAATTTACAGATTTTCAAATTTAAAGACATAATTTTATTATGGGATTTATATATGAAAAATCTATGAATTTGGAAGTTATTTTTTATGATAAAGATGCTTATTTTTATTGAATTTTAGGATGATTTATATATATTTATTTCGATTGAATTATTATTAAGGTATTGAAATATAATTTTTTATTGAGTTTTTGCTCTAAAAAATGATTTTGTAATGCAGTCTTGATAATATTACACAAGTGTCTTTTAAATGATACTTAAAAAGTATTATTAGATAGGGTTTAATCTATTTATTTAGAGAAATTTAAAAGCTTTTATACCGTGATTCAGTGTTGTGACGTAAAATAGTCTAACTTTGCTACTATATTTATTTGAGGTCTCTTTTGGAATCATTATTGGTTTTAGGTTCAATTGCCTTAGCGCTGATGTTAGGTGCAATTAGTCCTGGCCCTACATTTATTTATGTGGCAAAAAACTCAATTGCGATTTCACGTAAGCATGGTTTATTCACAGCTTTGGGTACAGGGACTGGTGCGGCTTTATTTGGTTTATTGGCAGTAATGGGGTTGCAAGCGATTCTTCTTGCTGTGCCATCTGCATATCTTGTTTTAAAAATTTGTGGTGGTCTGTATTTGCTTTGGCTTGCCTATAAAATTATTAAACATGCTAAAGAACCCATGGAGCAGGCGAGTGATTCAACGGCTGTCATGAGCTATAAACATGCTTATCGTTTGGGTTTAATCACTCAGTTGAGTAATCCTAAAATTGCGATTGTTTTAGCCAGTATTTTTACCGCATTATTACCAAAAGAAATTCCGACGTATTATTATTTTGTACTGCCTTTTTTATGTTTTTTTATTGATGCAGGTTGGTATTCCTTGGTTGCTGTTGCGCTTTCTGCGGAAAAACCACGCCGTGTATATTTAAAGTTTAAGAAAGTATTTGATCGTGTTGCAGGTGGAGTGATGACTTTGCTTGGTTTGAAATTGATTTTTGGGATGAAGTGATCACTACTATCAAAATAAAGTTAATCCTGAATAAATAATAGTCTTATAAGGATTATGGTATGAACCACTTAGAAACTTTGATTAGTGAATATTATGATTGGAAAGGTTATCTCATAAAAAGAAATTTGAGGGTTGGAAAATTAGCTGCTGGCGGTTGGGAAATGGAGCTAGATGTTATTGCTTTTAACCCTCTAGATCAGCATTTAGTCCATATTGAATCTTCAACTGATGCGCATTCTTGGGAAGTTAGGGAAAAACGATTTTCAAAAAAATTTACAGCAGGTGAAAAATATATATTTGACAGTGTTTTCCCATGGTTAGATCACAAGATAAGTATTGAGAAAATTGTTGTTTTGCCGTCACATCCATTAGGTCGAGATTATTTATGTGGAGCTAAAATTTTCTCAATAGATGAAATGATGTTTTTAATTAAGACAGAAGTTACAAAAGTTGGGAAAATTTCTAAATCAGCCATTCCTGAACAATATCCGTTATTAAGAACAATTCAGTTGCTGGTCAATGGTTATGTAAATCGAAAATAATCATAAATGAAAAGCTAGGGGCATAGTGCCCCTAGCTTTAGATATATCAATGCACAATCGAAATTTTTTCTAAGAAAAATTTAGTTCTTTCATGACGTTCATCAGGCTTATTGAAGAAGTCTGACGTTGAGCAGTCTTCTATAATTTTCCCTTGATCCATGAAAATCACACGACTAGATACTTTACGCGCAAAGCCCATTTCATGTGTTACACACATCATGGTCATACCTTCTTTAGCAAGTTGGCTCATTACCTCTAAAACTTCACCGACCATTTCAGGGTCAAGCGCAGAGGTTGGTTCATCAAACAACATACACACAGGATCCATACACAAGCCACGTGCAATCGCGACACGCTGTTGCTGACCTCCAGACAACTGACCAGGGAATTTATTCCTATGTGCAGCCAAACCAACACGATCTAAGTACTGCAAAGCTTTCTTTTCAGCATCAGCTTTAGAACGATTCAAAACCTTGATTTGCCCAATAGTTAAATTGTCCAAAACTGTCATGTGAGGGAACAATTCAAAGTGCTGGAACACCATCCCCACACGAGAACGGAACTTGGCTAAGTCAGTTTTAGGATCTTTTAACGGTGTTCCATCGACAATAATATTGCCCTCTTGAAACGGTTCTAAAGCATTGACCGTCTTAATTAATGTTGATTTTCCTGAACCAGATGGCCCGCACACCACGACAACTTCACCTTTCTCAATCGAGGTGGTGCAATCTGTGAGAACCTGAAAATCTCCATACCATTTTGAGATATGTTGTATGTCTATCATTGGCATATTGATTCTCCAATTATCGAATTATTGCTATTTTTTGATGTAAACGCTTCACAAGCCGAGAAAGCGCAAAGGAGATACAGAAGTAAACTATGGCTACGATGAGGTAGAACATTGCTTTTGTTTCAGCACCATAATTATTTGCTAATGTATTTGCCTGACCTAAGAAATCTGGTGCACTGATCACATAAACCAATGAAATATCTTGGAACAGTACGATAGATTGAGTCAGCAATACAGGTAACATATTTCTAAATGCCTGCGGTAACACGACATTGGACATGGTTTGTCCATAAGTGAAACCGAGTGCGTAACCCGCATTGACCTGACCTTTGGAGACAGACTGAATCCCTGAACGTACAATTTCTGAGAAAAAAGCGGCTTCAAAGATTGCAAAGGTGACAACAGTTGAGAACAACGGCCCCCAATAGGTATCCGACTGAAACTCAAAATATTTTGGCAATAAGAAATAGAAAATGAAGATGACTTGAATTAGTGGTACACCACGAAAGAAATCCACGTAAATTTTAGCAAAATTACTCGCTACAACATTATTTGAAAGTCTCATCATCGCCAAAGGCGTTCCGATCAGAATCCCACCAATAATGGATAAAATTGTCGCAATGGCTGTAAATTTAAGCCCTGATAGGAGTGCCTGCGTGACATTTGGATCTTGTAATAAACTGAATTCCATGACTATTTACCTCCCGAACCAAGACCAGGAACAGCCATACGCTTTTCAATCCAAGCCATAATCAATTTAATGGTGTAGGTAATGATTAGGTAGACTGGCGTGGAAAGAATCAGAATCACGATGTCTTGTGAAGTTTCTTCACGCATCGTTTTGGTATAAGCAAAGAAGTTCAAAACACTGAGCGCATAAAGCACCGCAGAGTTTTTGAAAATATTCATGGCTTCAGAAGTGAGTGTTGGCCAAACTATACGATAGGCAACAGGGAGAATCACATAACGATAACTTTGACTTTGAGTCAAACCAATGGCAAATGCAGCATTTTTTTGTCCACGAGATACAGTGTTAATCCCAGAACGAACTTGTTCAGCAATACGAGCTGCGGTGTATAGACCTAAGGCGAAAACTCCGACAACCGCAGGATTATCATTCAAGATATTTTGCCACCATCCACCAGCAACCATTTCACCACTACCCGTACTCATACTTAGTGGGAGAAGTTGTGGAAATACAAAAGCCCAAAAGAACAGTTGTACGATGAGTGGAATATTTCGGAATAATTCTACATAACATGTTCCAATAAAAGACAACGGTTTATTGGGTATTGTACGTAAAATTCCGATCAGCGATCCGAGCAGAAAAGCAATAAAAAAAGCAGCAATGGCAGTCCAAATCATTGTCCATACACCAGAACCGAGGAGTTGTAACCAAGTTGGTGCATCAGCAACAGGGGAGTAACTTTCACCACCAATCGCTTTACAGACAGATTCAGCCCATGCTGCTTTATCTAAGCTATATTCATTTGAGGGGAGACAATATGATGTCCAGTTAAGTGAGCCTACTGACATGTGTGCTCCTTGCATTTTTAATTTTAAAAAATTTATAGACCAGCATCTTATGGAGTTGCTAGTCTATAAACAGTTGTTTTTAGAGCAAGTTCTTAGTTGATACCAGCATCTGTAGGATTGGCTTTAAGTTTTAAATATGATGAGCTCATTGGCATATTTAAGTTGACATTTTTTGGTGCAATTGGAGATTGGAACCATTTTTTGTAAAGGGTTGCCATTTGACCATTTTTCCACATAGCGGTTACAACTTTATCCGCAACAGCCTTATATGCTGCATCACCTTTTGGAATCATGATGCCGTATGGTTCTGAAGAAAGCACAGGACCTACAATTTTAAAATCTTTAGGATTTGAAGACTTAGCAATCAAACCTGCAAGAATATTGTCATCCATTACAAATGCAGCAGCACGACCTGAAGCAACCATTGCAAAAGAGTCAGAGTGGTCTTTACCATAAACATTGTTTACGTTGATTTTCTCACCTTTCTCGCCCATTTTGATGTATTTGTCTGACGTAGTTCCCTGAGTCGTTACAACAGCTTTACCATTCAAATCGGCAATTGTTTTGATTGGGGCATTGGCTTTGACTGCCATGCGAACTTCTGTTGCATAATAGTTGGTCGAGAAACTGACTTGTTGTTGGCGCTGTACGGAGTTAGTGGTTGTACCACACTCCATATCAATATTCCCTGCTAACATTTCTGGAATACGGGTAGAAGATGTAACAGCTTTGTATTCCACCTTAAGATTTGGCATCTTCAGTGTTTTTTTCAATTCATTGGCAAAGTTATTACAAATATCGACTGCATATCCCATTGGCTTACCACCAACGACATAAGAAATTGGATCTGAAGATTCACGATAACCAATGATAACTTTTCCAGATTGTTTTATTTTAGCCAAAGTATCTGCTGCTTGAACCTGTGAAAAAGCACCGCCTGCCATGAGTATTCCGAGAGTTGTGGTGAGTACTTTTGCAGAAAGGGTTTTGTTAGATTGTTTCATTTGAGTTCTCCATTACAATTGTTTTTTGGCTGATTGATTGCTTCTTATTAAAATGAAGCACTTATCATGCCAAGCTTATTCCTTGAAAAATGATCCATCATATTTCTATATATTATTTTTATACTTACTATTCCAATAAGTAAAGGATAAAAATGATAATTTTTCGAACAATACAAATGTGATTCAAGTCACAGGTTGTTTGATATTTTATTTAAATATTTTGAAATAAATAGTGCCTTGCTCATTTATTTTTGCTTATAAATTTTGAATATGTATTTATATGGTTGATAGTTGTTGGTTCTGTTTTTAATTTTTGAATCATTGGCTTAGACCTTTTGAAACAGGAGCTTTTGATAGGGTTAAAATTTATCCCTAAATAATCAATAATTATATCGCGTCTATTGTGTTTTTTTACTGGTTGTCTTGTATTTCATGTGGTATAAAAAATAAATAGGCATGATTTTTGCTTTATTGAAAAACAAAATGATGTGAAATAAATAGTGTGGGAAGTATGGGTATGAAGTTATCGGTTGGATTAAAAGTTGCAAACTCTTTGTCGCTCACACCTCAATTGCAACAAGCCATTCGATTGCTACAATTATCAAGTCTTGAACTTGAACAAGAGATTCAAATCCAATTAGAAAGTAATCCTTTGCTTGAAAAAGTTGAGGAGGATACGCATGAAAGTTTGGAAAGTATTCAGCAAGAACAAAAAGAAACGGTAGAACTTTCAGATGCCTTGAATGCAGATCATTTACCTGATGAGTTACCTGTCGATACAGATTGGGATGATGTTTATACACACCAATCATCTGCGATGGAGCGTCCTGAATTTGAAGAACGTGAAGACAATCGTCATTCCGATGCCTCATTAAAAGAACATATGTTGGGGCAGGTGAATCTACTTCACTTTTCTCCAGTCGATAAGTTAATCGCCTATTGTATTGTCGATGCTTTAGATGAAAAGGGCTTTTTGGATGCAAGTATTGATGAAATCGTGAGTTCAGTACAACATCTACTTCAGCAAATGGATTATGACATCGAGGTTGAGGACGATGAGGTTTTAGTTGTTTTAAAGCATATTCAACGTCTTGAACCGATTGGTGTAGGTGCACGTAATCTAGCAGAATGTCTTTTTGTGCAAATTGAAGCTTTACCCGCGAGCACTTTATATCGTAAAGAAGCCTTATTATTACTGAAACATTATGAATTATTAGTGAGTAATGATTTAGCCAAATTGATTAAACAAACAGGGTTAAATGCAGACTTATTAAAGTCAGCCGTGATGTTGTTAAAAACGCTGAAACCTTATCCTGGTGCTGAGTTTGAGCAGAAAGAGTCTGATTATCAAATTCCAGATGTGGTGGTGTCTAAGAAAAATGGACATTGGCTTGTTCAGCTTAACCCAGACATTTTACCCAAGTTGAGAATTAACTCGTTTTATTCAGGCATGATTAAACGTGCAGATCAAAGTGAAGACAATCAATACTTGCGTAATCAAATGTTGGAAGCTAAAAACTTTATTAAAAGTGTCGATGAACGCCACAAAACTTTATTAAAAGTGGCGAGTTGTATTGTGCAACATCAACGTGAGTTTTTAGAAATTGGTGCGGAAGGGATGAAACCTTTGGTATTGCGCGATGTTGCAGAAGAAGTTGAACTGCATGAATCAACTGTTTCTCGTGTCACCACCAATAAGTTTTTACTGACCCCCCGTGGTTTGTTTGAGTTGAAATATTTCTTTTCCAGTCACGTCGGAACAACTTCAGGAGGCGAGGCTTCATCAACGGCAATTCGAGCGAAAATTAAGAAGTTGGTTGCTGAGGAAAATCCACGTAAACCATTGTCAGATAATACGATTGCAAATTTATTGAAAGAGGATGGAATCGATGTGGCACGACGCACGGTCGCAAAATATCGTGAATCGTTACATATTCCTTCATCATCAGACCGAAAAGTCTTGATCTAGTTTTTAAAGTGTGGCAATTCTATATGCTCATTATGACTAAATAATGAAAACCCGATGTTTTTTGGAGTAACTTAAATGATTGCATGATTTTGAGCATAGTACTGAGCACAGTTTTTCTCAGTGAATTCTGTCATGAAATCTTTTGGGTTATGACTTTCATATTCCTATAAAAGGAGAGGGATAAAGCTATGCAAATTACAATTCGTGGACACCATTTAAGTATTACCCCTGCAATAGAAGAAAATATTCGAGATAAATTTACCCAGATGACTAAGCATATTGATCAAGTCAATAGTATGCAGGTCAAACTCAGTAAAGATCATCAGCTTGATAAAAGATCAAAAAAGGGCAGTGCCAATCATATTGCTGAAGCAATTGTACGCTTGCCAGGTACGGAACTGTTTGCGCAAGCCAGTGCTGATGATATGTATAATGCGATTACCAAATTGACCGATAAGTTAAAAAGACAATTGGATAAGCATCGTAAAATGCAGTTGAATTTTGTACCTTTAGAAGTATTGACCACATAATTTTTCATGGTTTTAAAAGAGGTTGAAAAATACCTCTTTTTTTTATCGATAATTTTTGTATGAGTTAATGAATTATTTTACCAAGTTATAGTAAAATACTCGGTTTTTACACTGTCAGTCCTACAAATGAGGTCTAAGCAATGAATAGTGAACAGCTCACTGAAATTTTAAAAGCGGCTTTTCCTGATGCAGAAGTTGCTGTCAGTGGACAAGCAGGAAAATTTGACCTCCGTATTGTGGACGATCAATTTGAAGGTAAACGTCCTGTTCCTCGTCAACAAGCTGTTTATGCACCGCTCAATTCATATATCGCAAGCGGTGAAGTACATGCTGTGACTATTCGTGCAATGACTAAAGAAGAATGGCGCAAAGCCAGCATGTTTGGAGCTTAAGCGTCAATGGATAAATTTGTCATTCAAGGCGGTGCAAAAATCGAAGGTGAAGTTCGTATTTCAGGTGCGAAAAATGCAGCTTTACCTTTATTGGCAGCAATGATTCTTGCTGATACACCTATTACTCTAAAAAATGTCCCAAATCTAAAAGATGTCAGAACATTGGTTAAATTAATCAGTGGCTTAGGCATCACCATGACTTATGAAGGCGAAACTGTTACAGCAGATACGTCTACACTAGACAACCAGTTTGCGCCGTATGAATTAGTAAAAACCATGCGTGCATCTATTTTGGTGCTTGGTCCATTACTGGCGCGCTATGGTAGTGCAAAAGTATCACTTCCTGGTGGTTGTGCGATTGGTTCACGCCCTGTAGATCAGCATTTAAAAGCCTTAGAAGCTTTAGGTGCACATATTGAGGTCGAAAATGGCTATGTGATTGCCAGTGTCGATGGTCGCTTAAAAGGCGGTGAAGTTGTCTTTGATATGGTGACTGTAGGCGGTACAGAAAATATTCTGACCGCTGCGGTACTTGCAGATGGTGTAACCACAATCCGTAATGCAGCCCGCGAACCTGAAATCACCGATCTTGCACAAATGCTGATTAAGATGGGTGCGAAAATTGAAGGTTTGGACACGGATACACTTGTGGTGACTGGTGTTGAAAGTCTGCATGGTTGTGAATATTCTGTCGTTGCTGACCGTATTGAAACAGGTTCATATTTAGCGGCTGCGGCGATTACAGGCGGTAAAGTTAAAACCACGCATACTGATCCAAACCTGCTTGAAGCGGTATTGGATAAGTTTGAAGAAATGGGCGCAGAAGTGACCCGTGGTGATGATTGGATCGAATTGGATATGATGGGTAAACGCCCGAAAGCAGTCAGCTTCCAGACCTTGCCACATCCCGAATTCCCAACAGATATGCAAGCACAGTTGATGGCGGTAAATGCCATTGGTCGTGGTTTTGCAACAATTTCAGAAACGATTTTCGAAAATCGTTTTATGCATGTACCTGAATTAGCGCGTATGGGTGCAAATATTCAGGTTGAAGGTAATGATGCTGTAGTCACCGGTGTGGAAAAATTATCCGCAGCCCCAGTGATGGCAACTGACCTGCGTGCTTCATTCTCTTTGGTTCTAGCAGCTTTGGTTGCTGAGGGTGAAACCACCATTGATCGTATTTATCACATCGATCGTGGTTATGAAGATATTGAAGCAAAATTGCAGGGTCTAGGTGTCCAAATTAAGCGAGTGAGCGAGACAAGTTAATGAGCGATATGAGAAACGATGATCCAAACTTTGACGTAATGGGCAATTTTGATCATGGTTTAACTTTGGCATTGAGTAAAGGTCGTATTTTAAAAGAAACATTGCCTTTACTTGAAACTGCTGGAATTAACTTATTGGAAGATCCTGATAAATCTCGTAAGTTAATTTTCCCAACCACACATAAACAGGTACGTATCCTGATTTTACGTGCTTCTGATGTACCCACTTATGTTGAAAATGGTGCAGCGGATATTGGTGTAGCAGGTAAAGATGTATTGATGGAGCATGGCGCGCAAAACGTCTATGAGCCATTGGACTTAAAAATTGCCAACTGTAAGTTAATGACAGCAGGCAAAGTGGGAATGGAACGTCCAAAAGGTCGTTTAAAAATCGCCACTAAATATGTCAATTTAACCCGTCAATACTATGCAAGCTTAGGTGAGCAAGTTGATGTGATTAAACTTTACGGTTCAATGGAGCTTGCACCATTGGTCGGTTTAGGTGATTACATTGTCGATGTGGTGGATACAGGAAATACTTTGCGTGCCAATGGTTTAGAGCCTTTGGAAGAAATTTGCAAAGTGTCTTCACGTTTGATTGTGAATAAAGCCAGCTTTAAACGTAAGCAGACTTTGCTCAATCCAATTCTCGCACAGCTTGAAAAAGCCGTAGAAGAGCGTGAAGCGAAAAAGTAATTTGTAATAGAATGATTTTGAAATGAATGACCGCCCAAAAGGGCGGTTTTTTGTATTTAAATTTCAATATTTTTCGTACAGTGACGTAAATATAAGTTTGATCAAACTTTCCTATTAAACTTAATAAAATTGACCATGCGAACTTGCCCACAAGTCATTCAAAACAAGGTAAACTAAATCTTTCCTAAACAACCTTGTGGGTAAATTGATGCGACGTTTATCGACTCAAGAGCCAGACTTTAAACAAGTCTTTGCTGACTTATTGGCTTTTGAAACAGTGAGTGATCCTGAGCTTTTAAAAACCGTAGACCAAATTATTGCAGATGTACGCCAACATGGTGATGCACATGTACTAAAACTCACTCAACAGTTCGATCGACATCCAGCGCATCAATTTTCAGATTTAGAACTGTCACAAGAGCAATTGAAAGCAGCATTTGAAGGCTTAACGTCTGAAGTACGTGAAGCACTTGAAATGGCAGCCAATCGTGTGCGTGAATTTCACCAAGCACAGAAACAAGATGGTTGGACTTATGTTGATGCTTTGGGCAATACACTCGGTCAAAAAGTAACACCACTCGATCGTGTTGGGATTTATGTACCAGGTGGTTTGGCGTCTTATCCATCTTCTGTATTGATGAATGCTGTTCCTGCACATGTTGCGGGTGTGCAAGAAATTATCATGGTCGTTCCTGCGCCAAATGGTGATTTAAATCCATTGGTGCTTGCTGCTGCTTATCTTGCAGGTGTACATCGTGTATTTACGATTGGTGGTGCGCAAGCTGTTGCTGCATTGGCATACGGAACTGAAACTATTCCGCAAGTTGATAAAATCACGGGACCAGGCAATCGTTTCGTTGCTGCGGCAAAACGTGCAGTATTTGGTCAGGTTGGTATCGACATGATCGCAGGACCATCTGAGATTTTAGTCTATGCGGAAGGGCAGAATAATGCCAAATGGTTAGCAATGGATTTATTGTCACAAGCTGAACATGACACGGTTGCGCAAGCGGTATTTATCACACCTGATGAACAGTTGCTGAATGATGTTGCACAAGCCATTGAAGAACATTTGGAAGCATTGCCAAAAGCTGAAATTGCACGTACTTCGATTGCCAATCGTGGTGCATTGGTTTTGGTAAAAGATCGTGCTGAAGGTGCAGAACTTATTAACCAAGTTGCACCCGAACATCTCATGTTGTGTTTAGATGAAGCACAGGAAATGTCAGAAGATATTCGCCATGCAGGTGCAATCTTCATGGGACGTTATACACCTGAAGCGATTGGTGATTACTGTGCAGGTCCAAACCACGTATTACCAACATCGGGTACAGCACGTTTCTCGTCACCATTGGGTGTATATGACTTCCAAAAGCGTTCAAGTTTGATCATGTGTTCTGAGCAAGGGGTAAAACCACTTGCCAAAACTGCAGATATTTTAGCGCAACAAGAAAACTTGGATGCACATGCGAGATCTGCGAGATATCGTTATCAGTCATGAGATGAATAATCTCTAATTATATAAAACCTCTCCCTAACCCTCACTTGCGCTGAATTTTAAAGTTATACTTTAAAACACGCTCAGGAGAGGGGACTTTATGCTTCTGAAATGGAAATAGGTTAAAAACTATTAGGAGTATATTGGAAGATCCCTCTCTCTTTGGAATGAGTAGCGAGGCTACGCAAGAGGATGAGGGGAAATATTGAATTTGGTTTGGAAGATGACCTCTCCCAAACCCTCTCCTGGGAGGAGAGGGCTTACGTGATCGTAAGTTGAGTACATAAATGAGAAAATAAAATGCCAAACATCACCCCTGAACAAATGCGTTTTTGGAGTCCAGATGTACGTGAGTTAGAACCTTATGTACCAGGCGAACAACCGAAAATTCAAAATTTATTAAAGTTAAATACCAATGAAAACCCGTATCCACCATCGCCAAAAGTGGTCGCTGCGGTGCAAGCGGTATTGGAAAACTCAGCAGATGCATTGCGTCTATATCCTGACCCTGATGCGACTGCATTAAAACAAGCGATCGCCAAGCAACAACACGTTCCTGTAGAGCAAGTTTTTGTCGGAAATGGTTCGGATGAAGTTTTAGCACATATTTTTAAAGCTTTTTTTGTGCAAGATAAACCGATTCTATATCCTGATATTACCTACAGTTTTTATCCTGTTTATAGTCAGTTTTTTGGAATTTCAGCACAATCAAAAATTATTCCGTTGAATGATGATTTTGAAATCGTAGTAGATGATTATAAGCAACCGAATGGCGGGATTATCATCACCAATCCAAATGCACCAACCAGTATTGCATTAGGATTGTCTGCGATTGAAGAAGTATTGCAGGCTAATCCTGATTCAGTTGTGGTGATTGATGAAGCCTATGTGGATTTTGGTACAGAATCAGCAGTGAAATTGGTTGATAAATATGACAACTTAGTCGTATGTCAAACCACTTCGAAATCACGTTCTCTTGCAGGCTTACGTGTTGGATTTGCTATAGCACAGCCACATTTGATTGCTGCACTTGAAGCGGTGAAAAATAGTTTTAACTCTTTCCCGATTGATCGTTTTGCGATTGCAGCTGGTGTAGCATCTTTTGAGGATCAAGATTACTTTGAAGCACAATGCCAAAAAGTCATCAAATGTCGTGATACATTGATCTATGATTTGGAAGCTTTAGGTTTTAAAGTTTTACCATCAAAAGCCAATTTTGTTTTTGCGACATTGCCAAATCATGATGCAGGGGAATTGATGAAAGCCCTACGTGAAAAAGGCATTATTGTGCGTTATTTCAATAAGCCACGTATTAATCAGTTCTTGCGTATTACGGTTGGCACAGATGAACAAAATCAACGCCTTGTTGATACATTGAGAAATGATATTTTAAAATAATCAATATTTAAAATACATAAAAAGCGAATCTTAGGATTCGCTTTTTTCTTGAGTATTTTCAGGTTGATACCATGTATTGAGTAGGTCTAACATTGCTGAAACTTTATCAAAACATTCCTGATATTCAGCATCACAATCCGATGCAATGGTGATTCCGCCGCCTGCCCACAAAGACACATTGTCCTGATATTTTTGAATGGAACGAATCAGAATATTCCAGGAACCTGTACCATCAAAATTAAAATAGCCCATCGAACCACAATAAGCCCCTCGTGGCGCACCTTCGAGTTCCTCAATAATTTGCATGGCACGAATTTTCGGTGCACCTGTAATCGAACCGCCAGGAAGGGCAGACAGTAACATTTCAAATGGATTGACATCTTCTTTTAATATCGCTGTGACTTCACTGACCATGTGATGTACTTGATTAAAGGATTCAATATTAAAAAGTTTTGGCGTTTTGACTGAACCTGTTTCTGCATAAACACTGAGATCATTACGCAATAAATCCACGATCATGACGTTTTCCGCCTGATCTTTTTGTGAATGAGTCAGCGTGTTTTTTGATTGCTCATCTAACACAGGATCATCATAGCGTGGCATTGTGCCCTTGATCGGTTTGGTGGTGATTTTACGATTGGCTTCAAAGTCGATAAATAACTCGGGTGAACAGCTCAATAATTCAAAATCATCTATTTTTAAATAACCGGAATAAGGTGCATCGGTCAATTGCCAAAACTTTTCAGCAGTATCCAATAATGAGCCTTGCGCTGTGGTTGTAAATTCTTGCGTTAAATTAATTTGATAACAATCACCCGCTTTGATGTAGTTTTGTACTCGTTTAAATGCATGCTGATATTGCTGTTTTGTCCACGTTGCTGTGCAAGGCGCTTTTAAAGAGAAATTTGATTGTGAGTCTTGTGAGTTATTTAAAATATTTTGAATGAAGTGAAATAGTTTTACAGCGCAAGATTCTGTGCTGTAAAAATAAAAATGACCATTTTCAAGTTTAATGAATGTTTTATAAATACCGATATAAAAGTTGGGTTGATTTTTTAAATTAGAATCAATTTGTTGGTTGCTGGCATAATTGTAATCAATGAAACCAATATAACCGCCCTGAAAACTGTCACGTTGTTCAATACAATGTTGAGCGGAGAAGTTTAAAAAATCATTGAGCTGATTTTTTTTATTATCCAATTGATATTGGAATAAATTATTTCTTGAGTAGCAGAATTGTTGTTGTTTGATATAAATACAATAACTTTCAGGTAAAAATGAAATTACATTTTCACCTAAATTAGCTAAGTAGTTCACACCCGTTAATGTATTAAGTTTAAGGAGTAACTGCGAAACTTGATTTGATGGAAAATTTAATAACTTCCGAAACATAGGGATTGATAACCCGTAAATATAGTTGAAAAACTATAGTATTTTACCTGAAAAAACAAGTTAAAAAAGTGTTTACCGTTTATCGGTTTATTCTAAATTATGATAAACAGCAGTTGAACAAAAAGTAACATACAGTTAATTTAAAAGAGCAAAACGGACTGCTCAAGGATTGAAGTTTCTGTTGTCAAAAAAACAAAAACAACGGAAGGCTACGGAGAGTGGTTAAAAATGAAAAAAAATGCTCTTGGGAGAGTACAAACATGAAATTATTCACTAAACTCGCTTTGGTTTCTGCTGTAGCTGTAAGTTCGAATGCAATGGCTATGCAAGCAATGGATGATGCTGCACTTAGCTCTACAACTGGTCAAGATGGTATCTCTATCGGTATCGGTATTTCTAAAGTTGAAATTGCTAAATTACACGTTTTTGATGGTGATGGTTTAGGCTCAACTCAGGAATTATATACTAATTCAAAAGGTACTGTTGTGAAGGGTGCTGATGTTGGTGGTACTGGTACTACAGGTGCGATTACCATTAATAACCTTGTTGTTTCAGCACCAATGACAACAACAGAGGTTGATGATGGTACAGGTACAATGGTTTCTACACCGGTTCCTGATACAGCTCGTATGTTGGCGACTGGTCACTTAGCAGATGTGGTAATTGATACGGATGGTGGTAATGGTAGCCCATTCTTGAATATTGCTGCTGCAGTGTCAGGTTTGGATATTTCTTTAGGTAAAATTGAAGTAAATAATGCGACTGGTACATCTGGTGCTTATGTTGCAGGTGCTGCAAAGGCTGAAATCTTAAGTGGTTTAAGCTTGCAAACTGGTAAAATGACTGCAAATATCCAGTTAGGAAATACTCCGCAGGGTGCAATGATTAAACTTGATGGTACTATGGTTGGTGGTTTGGCAATTAATAATCTTGCTTTGAAAGACAGTTCTACTGCTGGTCAAGGTTATATTGCTTTGGGTAAAATTAAAATCAACGATGCAAAAGCAGATGGTACGACAGATGCTAATTTAGCTTTAGATACAGATATTGCGGTGAAACCAGAAGGTCTTGCAATTACAGCAATGAAAGGTGCTAATGGTACAAACATTTATGTACAAAAAATAATATTAGGTGGTGGTACTATTGCGTCTGGTAACACAGCATTCCAAGGTACTGGTGTTGGATCTGCTTCAATCGGTGATGTTGCGATTTCAGGCATGAAAGTTTGGAATGGTGCTGCAGGTCTAACTCCTGGTGCTGCTGTAAACGGTGCTGTAATTACAATCGCTGGTCACTAAGTTTTTGTAAAAAAAGCGCGTATATCACGCGCTTTTTTTTTACAAAAAATATGACAAAAGTTGTAAAAATATAAAATAAATGCTGTATTTTTAAATAAAAAGCGTTATCTTTGAAATATAGGGAAGAGTAGAGTGTTCACTCTAAAAATAAAATCAGCACTTTAGGCAAAATACTGCCGATACTTGATAGTTAAAATTATGTTAGAAATTACTTTAGGTTCGGCATTAATGTATTATTTTGCCAGCCACGAACTAGACGTGAAATCCAAGCCAAAAGATGCGATTTATTATACAGAGCTTGCGGATTCTCGAGAACAATCATTCGGACGTAATCATCGTGAGATGGTTCATGTCAAACCTGCCTTAGAAAACCAATTTCGTGGAATTGTTCGCCAAGCTTATGACTATAGTTGTGGGTCGGCAGCATTAACAACTTTGCTGAATGGTTATGTAGGTACCAATTTAACAGAACAACAAACCATGGAAGGTTTATTACGATTTGGGGAATACAATCGTATTATTGAACGACGAAGCTTTTCATTGCTTGATATGAAACGTTTTGTTGCTGCTATTGGTTATGAAAGTGGTGGATTTAAAGGTGAATTCACAGATTTGATTAATCAAAATCAACCGGTCATTGTACCGATCTCATATGCAGGATTTAAACATTTCGTTGTATTCAAAGCTTATAAAGATGGACGTGTGTATGTGGCAGATCCTGCATTAGGCAATATTAGTTTTGACCAAGAGCGTTTTAAGCAAATTTGGGAAAATAATACTTTATTTATAATCAATGCTCCGAAAAACCAACAAAATAATATGTTGGCATTGCAAGATGCAGATATGAGACATGTGGAAGATGCGACGATCAATCGTTATGCATTAGTAGAGGCACAATACTCAGCTGATTATACCAATAAGTTAGCAGACAAAGCGTCAACAATGCGTAAGGTGATTGACCAATCTACCACCTCTCCAACCTACAACCAGCCAATTACAACTTATATGAGACTCTATTATAAACGTAAGTAAAAGACGGATTAAAAATTAAATAATTGAATTAGTTTTTTGGGATAGGAATAATATGAATAATCAATGGATGAAAAGAACTTTACTTGCAGTGAGTATTCAATTTGCAATTGGAAGTTTATATGCTGCTGAGACGGCTCCGGCGGATATAGATGTCAGTCCAGAGGTTGCAACAGATCAAGCTGAAGCCGTAGCTACAGATTCAGCAGGTGCTGTTAGTGATGGCGCTGCGACAGAAGCTATTAAAGCTGAAGAAGCAACTCAAACTGAAGAGATCGCACCAGCTAAAGAAGAAGTAAAGATCAATAAGGATGAAACAAAATCCTTAGCTCCTAAGGCCGGTACTCAAGCTGCTGAAGCACTGCAAAAGCAAGAGGGTGATGCATCTCAAGAAACAAATTTACAAGAAGTTTTTACATCAAATGAGCGTCAATACTCTTTGATTAAAAAAGGTGAGATCTCAACTTTTTATGATTTAGATTATTCATATTATCGTGATAGTCAGATCAATAGTAGTATTCAGGATGGACAACTTTATCAATTACGTGTAGATGAAGATGCGAGTCATACTATAAGTAATACTTTTACCGCTCAGTATGGTGTGCGTGATAATTTAACATTTACTGCATCTGTCCCATTTATTGCAAAATCAGACAATTTAAAAGATACAACTGCAGCTGGCTTAGGTGATATTAGTTTAGGTGCACGTTGGGAACCGTTCCCATTAAAAGCAGGACGTTTACCGCTGATTTTATTTGGTAGCTTATCAACTAAAACAGGTGATAGTCCGTATGAAATCAATGCGGATAAAGATTTATCAACGGGTAAGGGATATTATTCAGTTGGTGTAGGTGCAAGTACTCGTAAATATATCGACCCAGTTGTATTGTTTGCTTCAGTTTCAGGAAATTACGGTTTAAAAGAAACAGATTTAAATCAAGTACGTGGTAATAGTGGTAATGCGAATGGTGAAGGCGGGGCACAAACTGGGGGGCAAATCTTAAAAGAGTTTGATCCTGGAATGACGGCTGGTTTTTCATTCGGTTTTGCATATTCATTTAACTATGATGTTTCTATGACCATGTCATATCAACAGTCATTCAATATGAATACGACATTTAAATATCAAAAACCTGGACAGACAGCACTAGATGAATACAAAGCAGCTTCGCAATCAAGTGGTATGTTTGCGATTGCGCTTGGTGTCCGTGTAAGCCCAGATACGATTGTCAATGGAACAGTTGGAATCGGTTTAACAGAAGATTCACCAGATATTTCATTGGGCCTATCATTCCCATTGGATATTTTAGGCTTTGGCAAGAAGAAAAAGCCAAACTAAGGGAGTATAAGGTATGAAAAACATACGTTTACGCCCATTAGTGACTGCTATTTTATTAACTGGGTGTTCACCTCAAGTATTTGCGCATTTAGGGCTTAACTTATCTGTCGATATACGTTCTTTAACGATGGGGAATGCGGTAACGGCAGATCCTCCAGGTATTAGTGCGATTCACTTTAACCCTGCAGGTTTGACCAAACTCAAAGGGCTACAAACTGATGTGCAAGGGATTATTGCGAACTTTGATATTCAAAAGGAATTTTCAGCACCTGTTGGTTATAACGTATTTGGTTATTCAGATGACCCTTTGATTTGTAATGATTCACCTTCAAATCCATCAAGCCTATGTACGGATTATAAAGATTCAGTCAGCGGTGATGTTGAATACGCAAGTTTGTATGTTCCAATTTTGAAAAAAGTTGTGGACTTGGGGCCTGGCTGGCCAGTAATGGCTCCCACAGCTGGTATTTCATATAACGCACCAGGTTCGAAACTCACTTATGCAACCGCTGCTTATGCTCCGATGGTTGCGGGCTTTGGTTCAGAAGACGGTAATCCTGGTAACTTCTTAGGGCAACAAGTTGCAATAGAACGTATCACTTATTTATCTCCATCGGTGGCTTATCAAGTCAGTGATCAGCTTTCTATTGGCGCTTCCATTGGTATGTCATATAACGCAATGGCATTGAAAACGGATTTGAGATTTCCAAACGAGATGATCGGTGTACTACGCATGATTGATGAATCTGTTTGTAATCCGTTCCGAAATAACTCCAATGCGATTACTGATTTATTGTTATTTGGTATTTGTAATGCTGATGAGGGAATGAACCCTTTTGGTCAATTTGGTAAAATGCAAGTATCAATGGAACAGAGTTTAAGTCCAAGTTATAACTTAGGTTTAATGTGGGAACCAACGGATGACTTTGGTTTTGGTATGGTTTATCAAAGCCCTGCAAAAATGCGTTTAAAAGGTAAATACTTTATAGACAATGCAAATGCACCGCGTGAATTGATCAAAGGATTAAACTCTTCTGCAACAGGTCAAATCTTAGCGGCGATTTTGGGTTTCCCCGGTTATGTTCCTCCGACAGAATCTGGTTTAATTTCAATGGATTTAGAATATCCTGCACATTTTCAAAGTGGGATAAAATATAAAATACTTCCTGATTTACAGATTAATTTTGATGTGGGCTGGACCGATTTTAAAGCTTGGGAAAAATTTAAATTTGATTTTGACCGACAAATTTCAGCTTTAAAAATCGCTAAGCTTTTATCGAATAATGTAACAGATACTTCTTTGTCTCTTCCTCTCGGATTCCAGTCACCATGGAGTTGGGGGGTTGGGGTTGAGTATTCAGCAAATGATCGTTTGAAATTACGTGCAGGCTATGAACCTCGTGCGAGTGCAATTCCTGATGATAAGCGCAATACTTTAGTACCAATTAACAATGCACAATTATTTGGTTTAGGGTTAGGGTATCGTTTTGATGAAGATACAGAAATAGATTTATCAGTCGCATTTTTACGTAGCCGAGATAATATTCCTGCGAATACCAGTAGTATGGCCAATAAAACAGGCGTAGATAATTTATTATTGAATCCATATGCAGGATTAAATGTATCAACAAATACCAAAGTAACTCTTTTAGGGATTAACTACAGAACGAGATGGTAATGCGTTTAAACGTTGAAAAAAATATTCTTGTTACTTCGTTGTGGTTAGCTTTAAGTTTAGCCACAGCGACCTCTTATGCTGATGGTTTTTATACAATTATTGGGCCTGATGGACATCCAATGATTGTTCAAAAAACTGAGCCAAAGAAAAAGCCAGAAGCAATTACTCAAAAGAATCCAAAGCTACAGGAAGATAATGAGTTACAACGTGTGGTAAAAAAAAATAACAATAACTTGGAGCAGCGATTGGATCAGAAAGTGAGGCAAACTCAAGTTTTTCATGAATCACATACAGATGTAAAAAAAGAAATAGATACAAAACAAATTGAAAAAGATACGCAGCCATTGCATGATTCAAGCAAAGTTCAGACTGAAGCACCGATTAAGCAAGAAGTAGCTGTTGAAGCAAAGAATAATCAAGTAGCATCTCAGTATGTTCAAAAAATAGTTCCATCTAAATCAATTTCAGAGCAAAAACTACAAAAAAATGTCACTGATAAAAAACAGCAACAATATCAGCAGGCCTTGCCCGAATCTGTGAAAAGTACTGAAATTACACCGAGTATTCAGAATAAGACTGTTGAAGTAAAAAACATTGAGCAACCGCGCATTCACGAAAAGAAAGATGTAATAGCAGTAACTGAAAACAAGAATTTTACAGAAATTGATGGTATTCAATATGTTAATAATGAATATTTAGAAGATCGTGAATTCAATTTAGAAGGTAAAAAACGCTTCTATATGACGCCAGAAGCAGGGGCTGTACATGGTCGTTATGAAACTGTCGAGCGACAAAAAGGTGTGAGTGCAAGCCTTTTGGATCGGATTAGAAATAAGTCAGAACCTCAAGAACATAAAGCTGTCGTACTTTCTACTCATTACTTTAGATTGCCAAAAGATGATGTTGTTAAAAATTTAGAACAAGCTTGCTTTACTGGAAAAAAAGTTGCAAAAGCTAAAAGCTTATCTATAAAAAATCAAGAACTTGGTCTTTGGCCAGTTGCACCGATCAAAGAACATTTTGCTTATGAAGTCGTAAAATTAGATAGTCAGGTACAAAATGTACTCTTGACATCTTATGCATCTTCTTCAAAAGTACAGACATATTATTGGCCTTTAGTTGTTTTTCTAGATCAACAAGGTTGTGTTATTGAAGGTGTTAGCGGCTTTAAAAATGAAGAATCAGATGACAACAATACACAATATGCAGCAATGGAAGGTATTTTAAGAAAGCCAGAAAATGCAACATATATGTTTTTAACACCATTATCCTCAGCTGTAGATGCGGACAATAAGCAGCTTACAAATCATGGACAAATTAAGCTGAGTGTAATTCAGTAAGGAATACGAGATGAACAATAAATTTTTAGCCCCTTTTTTGTTATCGGGTTTGACACTCGCATTAGTTGGATGTGGTGGTGAAAAAACAACGGTACATGAAGATCCTTATAAAGGTGTAGTAACCACTAGCAATGGTTGTGATGCGAATACAACTGATAAGTGTTCTGGTTTTTTTGTAGATTATCCTGTCGAAGGACTGAATTTCGATTGTAGCTCAGATAAAATTAACCATTTTATGACGGACGAAGAAGGCGGTTTGGCATCAGGTGGTTGTTTGGTTGGTGATAAAGTCAAATTCTATCTTCAAGGTGAGGATTCCAGCCGTAAGATAAGTTTAGGCGATGTCGATTTAGCAAAAATACGTCCATTAAAAGTAACAGGGCAACCTGCTACAATTGGTTTAATTGATATTGCAAGTGCGATGACAGGCAAAGATCCATTAACCATGACGATGGATGACAGTACGTATAAAGTTATGGTGGGCTTAGTACGTGTTTTCCAAGCGCTGGGTGTTAATCAAGAAGCGAATCAAGTTGGTGATATACAACCTTATGAACTGTTATCTAGTAAAAAGAATGATCTTAAACTATTAGCAGAAGATGTTAGTGTCACTGATTTTCTTGATGGTAGTTATGTTACGAAATTAAAGCCGTGGGTTGATGTTAGTATCATCAGTGAAGCAGAAGCTGAAAAAGTTGCTCAGAAATTAGTGAAGCAATCTTTAGTGAATATCTACGCAACAAACTTCCTGATTTTTAGTACCAATAGTGTTGATATACAAGGCTTTACAGGTAAGAGTGATTTAAATACTAAAAATGAATCTATTGCAAATATGTATTTAGTCACTGACCGCCAAGGCTATACCACTGGATATGCTATGCAGTGGGTGGGGATTCCTCAAAAAATTGAAGGTAGTGCTATTTCAGATTCATTGCTAAAATTTTTACTGATTAATCAAGTATCTCCACAAAAGCTTAATGTAAATGCACAGCAAGATTGGATTAGTCCATTAACCAAGAGAATAACGAAACCTTTAGTTTTCCAAGCCAATTCAAGTTCAACTGATAAGTTAGAGGTCTATCAAGGGAAGTTGATTAATGATACCAATGTGACGGGTACAGAATATATGTACAAGCAAGCAAGTGGATCAACGACTGGGCCGACAGATACGACAATCTATGGAAAATGGCGTCAAAATTTGAATGGAGATCAACTTTCAGGTGGTATCGACATCTATAAAACAAATCCAGCAAACTATTTAGACAAGAAAGTATTCCTTACTAAGAATACTGTGAAAACGGGTGATAAATATTATTTCCCATTGTATGCAAACCTTACTTTTACTTTCGATAATAAGGAAGTGAAGCCGAATTCACAAACTTTGGGTATTGTAATTGATGAAAATGGTGATGTTCGAACCAATTTGGGTGTTGCTGGAGCATTAAATTCAGACACTTGTAATGATGTAGATCCTACAACATATGTAGATCAAGGAACAGGTGTACAGCAATATCGTATAGGGACGACTGGTACTGCCTATATCAATGGAAGCGTTGAGAAGTCTATCACCATGCGTATGATTTTAGCGAATCCAGTTTTTGGTAGTCTTGATGGAGCATTAGTTGGTCTAAATGAATCTCTTGTCGTTTCACCAACACCTGTAAGCTCAGATACAGATTTAAGTAAAGTAGCTATTAGATCTGGTGGTATTCGTCTGAATCTTCAAAGGTTGATTAATGATCAGAATGTAAATGGTCTAAATATTACCAGTTGGAATGGAAATACAACGATTCCTGCTACGTGGATTAATTTGCAAGCTGTTTACCAGACTGTTTTTAATGGTGCAGATGCGAATAAAGATAAATTAACTGATGAGCAGAAAGAAATTGCTAAGCGTGTTTCTGGGGCTATAACTGTAAGTGTGCCGAAGTGTTATGCGATTAAAACGAAGTAATTAGACTTGAAAATAAATAAACCCTCAATAGAGGGTTTATTTATTACTACGATGGAAAGTCCATTAATAGGTAAAGTCATTAACCAGTATGATCTAAACGTGTACCTAAAGTTTCTAAATGCATTGGAAAGAGATTGTTTTTCCGATCTTCAAAATAATGTCTTAAGGTGCGTTCTACACTTGGAAAAGCCAAATCATTCCATGGGATTTCATGCTCTTCAAAAAGACGACTTTCAATGGTTTCATCACCCGCACCAAAGACACCATCTTTAATGGTTGTCTTAAATAGAACATAAATCTGACCAATACGAGGAATGTTATACATGCAATAAAGCTGCTCAATTTCCACTTCGGCTTCGGCTTCTTCGCGTGTTTCACGAGCAGCGCCTTGTTCCATGGTTTCAAACAATTCCATATAACCTGCTGGAAGTGTCCATAATCCATAACGAGGTTCAATTGCACGACGGCAAAGTAAGACTTTATTTTCCCAAACAGCCAACGCACCACAAATCACTTTTGGGTTGACGTAATGAATGGTACCGCAGTTTGTACAGACTTTACGGACTTTTTGATCACCTAAGGGAATTTTTTCTATAGTTGTATGACCACAAGCAGTACAAAAACTCATAAGCTTCATTGAAAAATATGTGATGGCTCAGCATAACTGAAAATTTCTACTTTCGCATCATTTATAGCCTTATCCATAAAATTTCATATATGATGGAGGAATAACAAAAAGGAGTGAGTGGTTGTCCATGCAGGATTATGAGTTAACGCAAATGTTGCAAAATCGTCTTCGTTTTGGCACAAAAACACATCCAGCCAAAGCAGCAGTACTTATTGCAATTACGCAAGAAGCTGATCCTAAAATATTGCTCACACGACGCTCTGCCTATTTGAACAATCATGCAGGAGAAGTATCTTTTCCAGGTGGAAAACGTGACCCAAATGATACCAGTAATATCGTGGTCGCTTTGCGCGAGGCATGGGAAGAAACAGCACTGAATCCCTTTGATGTCAAACTGATTGGCGATCTTCCGATGGAGCGTGCTAAAAGCGGTCTGACGGTAAAGCCGATCGTAGGTTTGATTCCACCCGATGTTCAGCTGATAGCTCAACCCTCAGAAATTGACCGAATTTTTTATGCACCGTTAAAAAAAATGATGGAATCACAGCCGATTCCTTATGAAGTTCGTCTTGCACATCAGTCTGTTTATTTTCCAAGCCTAAGAATAGAAAATGAAATCATTTGGGGTTTGACCGCACGAATTTTAATGGCGTTGTTTAAGTATGGTTTGGATTATCAAAAAAATTGGCCTTTTTTATTGAATTCACCGTCATTCAAATCAGAAATTTTAAATAAAAAATAAGATATGAGCTTGCAACACAAGCGCTCTAATACAACCGATGAAAGGAATGAATAGGTTATGATGTATAAATTTAAAGGTTATGCGCCAAAGGTTTTGCATGCTCCATTTGATGGATGGATTGCGGACAATGCGACAGTGATTGGGCAGGTTGAGCTAGGTCAGCAAGTCAGTGTTTGGTTTGGTGCTGTAGTGCGTGCTGATAACTCAAAAATTCATATCGGTAATTTTAGTAATGTACAAGAAAATGCAGTCTTGCATACGGATACAGGGATAGAACTGACAGTGGGTGACTATGTCACGATTGGGCATCAGGCGATGCTACATGGTTGCACGATTGGTGATAATAGTTTGATTGGGATCAATGCAGTTGTATTGAACAATGCTGTGATCGGAAAAAATTGTATTATTGGTGCAAATAGTTTGATTCCAGAAGGCAAAGTTATTCCTGATAATTCCTTAGTGGTAGGCTCACCAGGCAAAGTCATACGTACTTTGGATGAAAATGCCGAAGCCATGTTGAAAATGAGTGCTTTACATTATGCAGAACATTATAAGAACTTCGTAGATTTAGAAGAATTTACATTTGAGTGAATGTTGACTCAATGAATGCATTTAGATCTTTATTGAAAGCCAAGTATTGATACTTGGCTTTTATTATTTTAGCAAAATCTTGTAAATTTCTCTGATTGAGTTTATCTCTAAATCCTCGTTTTATTGAGATGAGTGGAGTATCATAACTGCATTTTTAATACATTAAGGTTGTGCATGAAATTGCTGGCGTTGGAAACTGCCAATGAGCAGTGTTCCGTTTCACTTGTTGATGAAACTCAAACACTTTATTTTCAACTCGATACGCGAGCAAAGGCACAAACTCAAACTATTCTGCCGATGATTGAGCAAGGTTTTGCTGAAAACCAAATTGAAAATTCACAATTAACCGCGATTGCATTTAGTCGTGGACCTGGTTCTTTCAGTGGTGTGCGAATCAATGCGGCAGTGACTCAAGCTTTGGCATGGGCAAATGATATTCCTGTGATACCCGTTTCAACCTTGCAAGCATTGGCGCAGGCGGCTTATCGTGATGCTCAATTGGTTGAAGTCACGGCTGTATTAGATGCACGTATGCATGAAGTGTATATCGCAAGTTTTAAGCTTGATCAAAATAACATTATGCAACTTGTAGATGAAGAAAAATTATTAGATTATCAGCAAGCTGCTGAGTACCAAAAATATACTTTAATTGGTTCTGGTTCAGCTTTAATTAAGGCTGATGCAATAGAGTTTCAAGGCATTACTGCAACTGCTGAAGATATTGCAACGATTGCTCGTCAAGATGCAATTGAAAAGCAATGGTTCAGCGCTGAACTCGCCTTACCTGTATATTTACGTGATAATGCATGGAAAAAAATTCCAGAACAAGGCAAACCATAATAGTTTTATAGCTTTAATATTTTAGGATTTAACATGGATCTTTTACTGCTTCTTAAAGCAGCCATCATGGGTATTGTTGAAGGTATTACTGAATTCTTACCTATTTCAAGTACAGGGCATTTAATTCTTGCCTCAGAATTAATGAACTTTTGGACCAAAGAAAAAAGTGATGTTTTTGTCATTGCGATTCAAATGGGCGCGATTGCAGCGGTTATTTATGAATACTGGGCAAAGCTTTGGGGAGCAGCCACTGGACTAGTTTCTGGTGAACCTAAAGGTCGTCATTTAGGGATTAGTTTAATCCTTGCGTCTATTCCAATCATGTTGGTGGGGCTAACATTTGGACAAGCGGTAAAAGCCTATTTGTTTAATGATATTTCCATTGCATTAGGGTTGATTATTGGTGGTTTAATTATTTGGTGGGTAGAGAAAAATCCGCCAAAAGTAAATGCTCAAGAAGTTGATAATATTTCCATTAAAGAAGCGATTTATATTGGTTTGATACAAGTTTTAGCACTTGTACCCGGTACATCACGCTCAGGTGCAACTATTATCGGTGCAATGATGCTAGGTGTTTCACGTAAAGCTGCAACAGAGTTTTCTTTCTTCCTTGGTATTCCTGTGATTGTCGGTGCAGGATTATTGGATTTATATCAAAGCTATCATGTTTTCCAAGGGACACAAGATTGGGTTGTTTTAGCTTTTGGTACATTGGTTTCTTTTGTTTCTGCTTTGATTCTGATTCGTGTTTTAGTGGCGTACGTGGCTAAACGTGATTTCATGGTGTTTGCTTGGTATCGCATCGCATCAGGTTTAATTATTTTATTGTTTGCATTAACAGGTTGGAAATTATGGTAAGCGAAATTCGCTTATTTACTGAAACCACATTTATTCAGAAAGCACAGTCTTATCAAACTGTGCTTTCTTTACGTGGGGTCGTTGTAAACATTGAAATCGTTGAAAAGTTAAATGCACGTTTTTTGAGATTAAATCCTGAGATGGCGCTGTGTGTCGATGATGCAGGGCTTAGTTTAAGTGCCAATGGCATGAAAATGCAGCCGGACTGGAAAGCTGAAATTCCGCGTTTAAAAAGAGCCAGTTTAAAATCTGAAATGATTGCACGTGCGTGTAATATTTCAGAAAAGCCTAGCTTAATTGATGCGACTGCGGGTCTTGGACATGACACATTATTGATGGCGCATTTGGGTGCAAATGTGACCTTGATTGAACGTCATCCTATTCTTTTTACCTTACTCGAAGATTCAAAAAAGCAAGCTGAATCAGATCCTTTTCTCAGTAAAGTGGTCAGTCGCATCCATTTGGTCTTTTCTGATTCAAATACTTACTTGCAACAACACATTGATGAGCATAAAACTGTCGATGTGGTCTATTTAGATCCGATGTTTCCGCAACGTGATCAGAACCAACAAGCCATAAAAAAACAAGCGCAAGTGAAAAAACAAATGCAATTGTTACATATGCTTTTACCCGAAGATGGCGAAATGGATTTAGGGGATCATCTTTTAGTCTTAGCTCAACAAATCGCCAAGCGAGTTGTGGTAAAACGTCCTAGATTAGCTATATTTTTAAATGATCAATCGACGGATCATCAATGGCTAGGTGATGCTTGTCGTTTTGATGCATATTTTAACAGCGCATTTGTTGACAAGATTGTTGAGTAATTTGGTAACTGTTTCAATAATAGTCGAATTATTGATATATAGTTAAATCAAGCATTGATAATTTTTTAGCCAAGCCTAAACTAGTTAGGCTGATTGAAGCCACCGCCTTAACAGAATCTTTATGATAGACCTCAAACCCTCAATTAACTTCTGGCATGATTTAAAAAGTAACCAACGTGCAGGATTGTGGTTATTTCTAGGGTCGCGAAAGTCTTTACAAATTGTTCGACCGTCTATTCTCCAGTTAATTTTTTGGGGACTGTTGGGTGGCTGTGCCAACACTTTATTCAGTTGGTTGGTCGCAGGGGATGGTGGTGTTTTCAACCGTCAAGGTTTGGTTAGCTATGCGCTGTGGCCGTTTATTGCATTGATTGTTGGGATCTTCTTATCTCAACGAACCAATAATCCGCGTTTGATGCTAGTACCAGCTTTGTTATGGTTAGTACTTGATACCCACATCATGCTGTTTCAATGTCTGATCCAATATCTCGGTGATCAAGACCTCTTACCCAATTTTCTTTATAGCTTTATTCCTATACTGTTTGTTGTCTTGTTTGTTTGGCAAAGCCTTGCTGTGGTTTGGGTTTTTGCACGTGAATTACAATGGCCGTGGTGGGAGCGTGCACTGATTCTTGTGGCGACATTCTTTACTTTATCTGTTTGGCAAGTTTCGATTAAAGAACAGCCGATTTGGAAAGTTGAAGAAGTTCCGCCAAGTATTACTGAAAACGCATTTTATGCCCAAGCGCCTTTACTCAATAAAGCTTTGGAACAAGTTCAATTTGGAGAATTTGCGCAAACCCATTGGTATTTCTTAGGTGTTGCAGGGGCAAGTTATCAAGATGTGTTTAAATTTGAAATTGATCGAATTAAAGAACAATTTGATACGCGTTTCGGTACTTTTGGGCGTTCTCTTGAATTGGTGAATAACCCTGAAAGTATTGATAAGACACCAATTGCATCTAAGACCAGTATTGATCTTGCCTTACGTCGTATTGGTCAGCAAATGAATCGTGAGAGTGATGTGTTATTTTTATATATGACATCACATGGTTTGCCGAATCGTTTTGAGTTAGAAAATGAACCGATTGATTTGGATGATGTTGATCCGAAATGGCTAAGAGATGCTTTAGACAAATCAGGCATTCGTTGGAAAGTGATCGTGATTTCTGCATGCTACTCAGGTAGTTTTGTATCCGCATTACAATCTCCAGATACCTTGATCATTACAGCATCAGCTGCAGATCGTGCATCATTTGGCTGTTCAAATGAAGCGGATTATACTTATTTTGGTCGAGCTTTCTTCGATCAAGCAATGCGCGAACAAAGTACTTTAAAAGGTGCATTCCAAGAAGCTTCTGAAACTGTAGCAAAATGGGAAAGTGCGCAAGGTTTTGATCCTTCAGAACCACAATGGGTGATTGGTAAAAATATGGAAATGATGTTGCCTCAGTTGGAACAGCGTCTATTTCCGCAACAAGGTGTTGTGACCACCGCTCAATCTCAAAATATAAAGTTAGACGCTCCGCAGAATCAGCTTGTGAAGGCACCATAATTTAAAATGTGTGCTGAAATGAAGATCACATTGATCAGAGAGCTTGCAGTCATTTTCGTTATGTTTTACTTATATCGAAATTTAACCTTTATCTTTTAATATCGATCTAAAGTTGTTATGCACTGTTGTCATGAAATTTAGATCTATGATCGTACTGAGAATAGATCATAGGATCATGATTGAAAAAAAATCTATTGAGGGAATAATCAAGACATGGAACTTTTGAGTAAAAATATCTGTTTTGACGGTGAACAACGTATTTACCAATTACAGTCCACTCATTTAAAAGGGCTTACTAAATTTTCAGCGTATATTCCGCCTCAAGCTTTAAAAGGGCAAAAATGCCCTGCATTATTTTATTTAGCAGGTTTAACCTGTACCGAAGAAACCTTTATTATCAAAGCACATGCGCAGCGTTTGGCTTCTCAATTGGGTCTGATTTTAATTGCACCAGATACTTCACCGCGTGGTGAAAATGTGGCTCAAGGTGATTCTTGGGACTTAGGACAAGGTGCAGGTTTTTATCTCAATGCAACACAAGCACCGTGGGCTGAACATTTCCAAATGGAAAGCTTTATCACCAATGAATTATATCCTTTAGTGATTAAAGCGCTTACTATTCAATCTGATGCGATTGGTATATTTGGGCATTCAAAACAATGTTTTTTTGAAAATATGGAAAATATTTTAGTTTGTTGATTTTTATAAGTTTTAATAACTAAGTTAAAAATTCCATAAAAAAATCCATATTTCAGCAGAATAGATCAAATTTTCTTATTAAAAATTCCATACTTTTTATATCCACGCTACTATATTCAGTAATTAAAATTATTGGAGTATTTATTCGTGGAAAGATTAGAAAGACATGCTTCATTTGGCGGTTGGCAGGAAGTATATAAGCACGAGTCGAAGGTATTGAAGTGTTCAATGAATTTTTCAATTTATATTCCACCACATGATAATAATGAAAAACTCCCTGTAATTTATTGGCTTTCAGGTCTTACATGTAATGAACAAAACTTTATTACAAAAGCAGGAGCACAAAAATATGCCTCTGAACATAAAGTGATTATTGTTGCGCCTGACACGAGTCCAAGAGGTGAGGGGGTACCAGATGATGAAAATTACGATCTAGGTCAAGGCGCAGGCTTTTACTTGAACGCAACTCAACAGCCGTGGTTAGAAAATTATAGAATGTATGACTATATTCTCCATGAATTAAGAACCTTAATAGATAATAGTTTCCCGACAAATAAAGTTCAAAGCATTATGGGGCATAGTGCCGGTGGACATGGGGCATTAGTCATAGGGTTAAGAAATTCTGAGATCTATAAGAGTATTTCTGCTTTCTCTCCAATTGTTGCACCTTCTCAAGTTCCTTGGGGTCAAAAGGCATTTACTGCTTATCTTGGTACTGATCAGGCTTTATGGTCTGACTATGATGCTGTCGAGCTAATCAAATCCAGTTCCGTGAAGATGCCTATTTTAGTTGATCAAGGTAGTGAAGATGCTTTCCTAAAAGAACAGTTGAAGCCTGAAATCTTAGCAAATGTCTGTAGAGAAAAAGACTATCCAGTTACTTTAAACATGAGAGATGGATATGATCATAGTTATTATTTTATAGCTAGTTTTATTGAAGATCATATTAAATTTCATGTAAATAACATTAATCAATAATTAATTTTAAATAATTTAATTTTTAGTAGAAGATAAAGAGGGCGGGGATGATCGATTTTTCAGCATTAGATAATGATTTTTCACAAAAAGAAATTATAGATCCAATTGAAATTTTTAGGGAAATGCCGAAACCTCTTGGATTTAATGATCTATATAGTAGTCAGGCAGATGTACTTAGGGATTGGTTCTTTAAACGAGAGAATAAAGATAATATTCTTAAACTCCACACTGGAGGAGGTAAAACTCTAGTTGGTTTACTGATTGCAAAATCAATTTTAAATGAGTCTAAAAAACCTGTAGTATATTTATGTGTTAACAATCAATTGGTTGAGCAAACATTGGAAAAGGCTCGGATGATGAATTTTCCTGTATGCGAGTATATTAAAGGAGCACCTCTATCTAGAGATTTTCTAAATTCTAAATCAATAATGGAGAGATGGATCCGTAAATTTGAACAACTCCTATAAGTGATATTCTGCTCCTCAAATGATGTTATAAACATCAATATATGGAGTATTTTATGGCACGTAGACCAAGAAGAAATCATTCAAATGATTTTAAAGCTAAGGTAGCACTTGCTGCGATTAAAGCAGAAAAAACACTTGCTGAATTGAGTGCTGAGTTTGATGTTCATCAAAACCAAATTATTGACTGGAAAAATCAATTGATCTCAGCTTCCTCGCAAGCTTTCGATCAATCAAAAGCTCCAACAGAACCACCCATCGATCTAAAAAAACTACATGCAAAAATCGGTGAGCAGGCATTAGAAATTGATTTTTTAGAAGGTGTGTTGAAGAAACTGGGCCGCTTCAACCACAAAAGTTAATCGACGACTCACTTCAGATTTCAGTATCTAAGCAAGCTAAGCTGCTGAAAGTCTCCCGTGGTTGTTATTACTATCGCCCAAAACCTGTGAGTGCATCAGATCTGAAGCTGATGCGATGTATTGATGAATTACATATGCAATATCCTTTTGCAGGCAGTCGTATGATGCGTGATTTGTTGAATCGTCAAGGACATCATATAGGACGACGTCATACACGTACTTTAATGAAGAAAATGGGTATTCAGGCGTTATATTGCAAACCAAATTTAAGCCAGGCTAATCAAGCTCACCGTAAATATCCATATCTGCTCAAAGGGTTGGCTATTCAGCGCAGTAATCAAGTGTGGTCTACGGATATAACGTATATCCCTATGGCAAAAGGCTTTGTTTATTTATGTGCTGTGATTGATTGGCATAGCCGCAAGGTACTTGCGCATAGGGTATCGATTAGTATGGAGGTGGATTTTTGTATTTCGGCTTTAAATGAAGCGATTGAAAAATATGGTCGACCTGAAATATTTAATACAGACCAAGGCAGCCAGTTTACCAGTGATGCATTTATTGATGTATTGAAATCAAATGGCATTCAAATCAGTATGGATGGTAAAGGTCGATGGGTAGATAATGTGATGGTTGAACGATTATGGCGGAGCGTTAAATATGAAGAGGTGTATCTCAAAGCTTATAGCAGTGTCACAGATGCGAAAAAGCAATTAAGTGCATATTTTGAGTTTTATAATTTGAAACGACCTCATTCGAGTCTAGACAAAATGACACCAAATGAGTTTTACTATGATCAGCTACCCCAACAAAACAAGGTGGCTTAACTAGAGCGGAATATCACTTATAAATACGCTTTTAGTTGTTCAAACAAGTGGGACCACCTCTATGGTATGTAATTATAATTGTTTGTTTAATGGTAAAAGTAAGTTTGGTGTTAAAGGTGTAACTCGTGATTTTGTTAATTTGGGAGGGATAATACTTGATGATGCGCACAGTGCTTTTTCTATCATAAGAGATGTATATACTTTAAGTATTGATAAAATCAAAAATAATGAACTATATATTAAATTTGTAGAGCTATTTTATAATGCTTTTGAAAAGATAGATAAAATAGTGACATTCGAAGAGATGGTGTCAGGTCAAGATACATCAAATGTACTGGAAATACCTTACTGGGATTGGCTTGATAAATATACTCTTTTAGTATCTGATTTGAGTAAAAATTTCTCAAATGAATTTGCATGGAGCTTAATTAGGGATAATTTAAAGTATTGCCACGTACTTATAAGCCATAATGCGATTACAATTACACCTATTTTACCAATATTAGAAAGTTTTCCATCTTTTAGTGAATGTTCTAGAAGAGTTTTTATGTCTGCTACAATTGCAGATGATAGTGAACTTATAAGAAGTTTTGATGTAAGCAAGCAATCTATTGAATCAGTCATTAAAAATAGATCTTTAGCTGGTATTGGGGAAAGAATGATTTTCATGCCAGATGAAATTCTACCAGAAACGATAAATCGACTTTTTAGTAAAGCCCAGACTAGAAAAGTCGGTTGTTTAGTTTTAACACCATCTGATGTAAAAGCTGAAAAATGGAGTGACTATGGTTATGTTCTTAATAAAGATAATATCAATCAAGGTATAGAGGCACTAATTAAGAGGGAGGCAGATAAACCAATCATATTATCAAATAGATATGACGGTATTGATCTAGCTGGTGATTCTTGTAGATTACTTATTTTAGATGGATTACCTATTGGAACCTCCTCTTATGAAATTTTCAGAAGCATGATCCTAGACAAAATAATGGACAGCACGTCCCTCTAAAGATAACGTAACTTTAATCTTTGGAGATTCAAGAAATGGCTAAACGTTTTAGTCCCGAATTTAAACAGCAAGCGATTGATTATGCACTTTCAAACTCACACGAGTCTGTAGCTGCAATCGCCCAGAAATTAGGTGTGGGTTATTCAACATTAGATAAATGGATTCGTGAAACCAATCCGGCAGGTTCAAGCAAACGTCAACTTTCACCAGAACAACAGCGGATCGTGGAATTAGAGAAAGAAGTCAAACAGCTCAAGGAAGCCAATGACATCTTAAAAAAAGCGCATGTGTACTTTCTAACAGATCATGCCAAGAAAAGTACACGGTAATTCAAGATCTAGATATGAATGAAGTCACCGTATCTTCTGCCTGTAAATACCTAGGTGTCAGCACTTCAGGCTATTATGCCTGGCGAAAACGTCAAGCCAATACGGCACAGAAATATAATGACTTAAAAGCCGTATATTGGCAGCATCATGCACGATTGGGTGCACCTTCATTAGTACATGACATGCATGATTTAGGTTACAACATGAGCGAACGTACTATTGGAAGGATGCTAAAAAAGCTTGGTTTACGTAGCAGGATTGCGCGTAAATACAAGCATACGACTGATTCAACCCATCGTTTGCCTACAGCACCCAACTTGTTGGATCGCCAATTTACAGTTACTCAGCCTAATAAAGTCTGGACAACAGACATTACCTATATCCGCACTAAAGAAGGTTGGTTGTATTTATGTGTGATGCTAGATTTATTTAGCCGTCGTATCGTGGGGTGGCAAACCAGCCATCGAATAGACCGCCAGTTGGTGTGTGATACGTTTAACTATGCAATGGCTCGTCAGGGTTATCCAACTGGTGTTATGGTTCATTCGGACCAAGGCTCACAGTACTGTAGTCGTGATTTTAGAGCGCTGTTACTGAAAAATGATTGTACTCAGAGTATGTCTAGACGTGGAAACTGTTGGGATAATGCAGTGACTGAAAGCTTCTTTCATACATTAAAAGGTCATGTGGTACATGGCAGTGTGTTTTCGACTCGAAAAGAGGCGAATGCGGTCTTGTTTGATTATATTGAGATTTATTACAATCGGGTCAGAAGGCATTCTGCAAACGGCTGGTTAAGTCCAGAAGCCTTTGAACAGAAATATTTCAAGAATTTAGAGGGATCGATTGTCCACGATACTGTCTAGGATCAATCAATTTAGTCAGTGCTTGTCTGGCTGCATTACCTCTATGTATTGAAGACTTTATTTCTTTTGAAAATAATTGAAGATTACGATCCTCAATTTCTTTGATGGATGTGTAGTATGGGTTTCCATGTTTAGTAAGAAAGACGTAATTTTCATCTTTAACTTTATAAAGGCTCTGTGATGCTCTTTTCTTCCAAGATTCAGAGCTTAAATATTGATCTATATCTTTGATTAACCATGCTGGTACTTTTAAATTGTGTTCATAGCCACCCTTAGTATCAATAATTGATTTTCCGCCTATTCGAATGCTGTAGGTATCATCAGTACTATTCAGCATTTGTTTAGTAAGTAACTCTTTTATATGAAATGCTCTTAACGTACAGATAGTTTGTAATCTTGCCCCAGTGTATAGAGCTATATAGCAAATAAGTTGAAAATCTCTAGAAGCATATTGTTCTAAATATTGAAGAAAAATTTGCTGTTCAATCGTAGAAAGTGGGTGAAGTCTTCCACCATCGATAATTTCATTTCCATATCGAGGATTTGGACTATGCCGAATTTTCAGATTTGAACTATTCACCTGTTTTGTATAAATTTCACCTGAAGAAGTAATGCATGACACATAGGTTTTAATTTTTTCATATGGTCGATTCTTTAATTCATCAGGGGTAAATACATTTTCTGCAATTAAGAAATCATAAAAACGTAAAATTCTATTCATCCGTTGACGAGCAGTGCTTGGTGAAATTAAACCAAGTCTTATCCTTTGCAAAAGTGATGTATGGAATAGATAAGTCACTCTTTTTTCAGGCTTAGGAGGGAGGTGCAAGATATCTAATTCATTTTCCTCTAAGAATCTTAAAAAATCTATTAAGTCTGATGCAACAGACTCTAATAGAGCAGTGCTTTTTTTCTCATCGATGAGTAAGTGATTGAAATAATTTGAAGATAGATGCCATACAGTATTGTCACTTTTGATCAATGATGGAAATCTTGGGCAATAGATACTTTCCATTTGGTCAAAGCTATTTGTTATGGAGTCAAAATAGGTTGGACGATATTCTTTTATAAAATTTATATGGGCTTTAGATTTAGAAAAATACGGCTCTAATTTTTTGCTCATGTTTACCCACTCACTAAATAGTATCTATTTACAACATGCTATAAATTCCATATAGTTTTTACAGCACGTTGAAGAAGCATACTACACAAAGTACATTGAGTATGGGCGGTCATGGTGCTTTGACTTTGGCTTGGAAATATCCCAATTTATTTAAATCTGTTTCAGCATTTGCCCCGATTTGTGCGCCAAGTGATTGTCCATGGGGAGAAAAAGCGTTCTCAAATTACCTTGGAAATGATCAGTCTGAATGGGCACAACATGATGCAACACAATTGCTTTTATCCAAAGGACAGTTGTTTGATGAGGTATTGATTGATCAAGGGATTCAAGATCAATTTTATAGCCAATTGCATCCTGAAAAGTATCAACAAGCTTGTGATCAAGTGGGGCAAAAATTAACCTTGCGATTCCATGAAGGTTATGATCATGGTTACTATTTTATTCAGAGCTTTATTGATGACCATTTGCAATTTCATGCTTTGCAACTCACCAAATAATTGATTCATTTTTAGAAAATAAATAAATGAGCAAAAAACAAATTCAGTTTGCTTTTTGCTCTATTTCTTTCAATATAAAAAAACGATAAACTGACTGAGTTAATTTTTAATATATCACTTTAATTTGAATCAAATAATTGAATAAAGAGAATAAAATGCAAGATCAGATTCCACCACCTTTTCCAGATCAGCCGAATACTACGCCGATTACACCGCCAGAAAGTCCAATAGCATCATTACACCAACCAATTGTTCGTCGTTTTAGATTTCATGGCGATGCGATGGAATATTTTGGCATTTGGATTGTCAATATCCTGCTGACGATTATTACCTTAAGTCTTTATGCCCCATGGGCAAAAGTACGTCGCTTACGTTATTTTTATGGTAATACAGAATTTTCTCGTAGACGCTTCGATTTTACAGGAATACCCACTAAGATTTTGGTTGGGCGCCTGATTGCACTTGGGATTTATGCTGCTTTCTCTGTGTCATCACAGTATTCAATGGTCGCAACGGTTGTTGGTTTTATCGTTTTATATGCGGCTGTGCCGTGGTTGATCCGTGCAACTTTACGTTTTACCGCAAGAAATAGTAAGTTTGGTAATAGTCGTTTTTATTTTGGCGGAACAACCAAAGAGTCTTATAAGATTTTTATTTTAAGTATTCTGCTCTATATTTTTACCTTGGGTATATTTACACCTGTCGCGATTTGGATGTATAAAAAATACTATCTCAATCATCTCTATGCGGGACAATTAGAATTTAAATTACATGCAGATTGGTCTGCGTATATGGCAGCTGTATATGTCCCTATTTTTATGGCGATTGGAATTCTCATTGCCTTTTCAATTGTATTTTTTGGCATCATCGGTTCGATCGTTGGGTTTTCGCCAAACTTCTTTATGTTCGGTTTCTTTGGTGCGTACATAATCATTGGATTGTTTGTCTATCCTTTAATCTCTGCACGTATTTTTATTACCACTTGGAACAATACCACTGTTGGTAATAGCCAATTTAAAACAGACTGTAATCAATGGCGCTATGCTTGGATTGTGGCTACAAATTGGATTGCTAAAATATTTACCATTGGCTTAATGTCGGCATGGGCGGCGGTTCGTATTCATCGTTATCAAATTGAATCAATGAGCTTAACGTTGTATGACGATCCAGATCAAATGATGAATTTAGCGCAACAAGAGCAAAGTGCACTTGCCGAAGAAATTAGTGACATTTTCGATATTGATGTGTCTTTATAAAAGAATGAGTTAAATCATGATGTCGCGATCAATTGATGTAATTTTTTATGATGGTGTGGTGTCAAAACCACATCATGCGCAACTTTCAGCACAATCTGAAACAGAGGTTGTGCTGCGTTATGGTGAGCGTTTAGAGCTCCAGAAGCGCTATGCATATAACGATATGACCTTGATCGGCGCTTTGGGGAAGCTCAATCCCATTATCGAACTGAATGATGATGCCCGTATCGAGTTTCAAGGTGAGTTACCTGAATGGTTTAATTTAGGTGCGAAGAATGTTCACCATTCCATTTGGAAATTAGAACGCTCTCCCTCGTTAATTATATTCAGTGTTATTTTTGTCATCGCTTTTGTCATTGGATTGGTTAAGTGGGGTGTTCCTACCGCATCGCATTATGTGGCATTTCAATTGCCTGAAAATAGCATGAAGAAGTTAGGTGATGAGGCGGAAGAATATGTCCTCAACAATTGGACAGCACCAAGTACTTTAGCAAAAGGTCAAAAGGATCTAATTACTCAGCAGTATCTAACGACCATAGCCGAGGGTAAGCCTGCAAAACTGGTTTTTCGTGAAGGTAGCCATTTAGGTGCAAATGCTGTTGCATTGCCAAACAATACCATTATTGTGACAGATGAATTGATTGCAATGGCACATAGTGATCAAGAAATTCTCGGTGTTTTGGCACATGAGCAAGGGCATTTGATTCAACGACACAGCCTACAACAGGGCTTAACCAGCTTAGGATTGAGTGTGTTGTATATCGCGATGACAGGGGATAGTTCAGATTTATTCACCTCTTTACCGATGGCAATGGTCGGTGCTAACTATTCACGCAAGTTTGAGTCAGAAGCAGATATGTATGCTTTAAAATTAATGGATCGTAAGGGGATCGAAGTTTCTCATTTCGCTAATTTTTTACAGCGCTTAAGTGATGAAACTGAAGCGGCTGAGAAATCGGATGGAAAAGATAAAGCGAATAAAGCCGATCAAAAATCTGCTACAAGTACACCATCTGCGCAGAATGAAACTGATGAAAAACATTCTTCTTTAGAGATTTTTGAAGCTTTATCGTCACATCCTGCGACTGCTGAACGGATTCAGATGGTACGTGATTTTGAAAAACAGCAAAAAAAGTAACCTGATTTTAAAGGTTATTTTTGATTCCAAAGGATAACATCAAGCGAAGTCTTAAGCTTGATGTTGCCACTCCACCGTGAATTCTTGCTGTGCCATTCGATTTAAATGTTCAATAATCACATGCTGTAAATGAGCATCATCTTCTTGTGAGGTCTCTAATTCGACAATAAGACGATCTATGTGTGGACGTAAAATCACAGTCGCATCGGGCATGAAAATACTGAATTTTTCATCTGTTTCAGCCACTTCAAATTTGTGTTTCCAATGATTCAATAAACGTTTGGCAACGCGTTTTGCATCATCAGTTTGAATAGTAGTATTGCTTTTCATTCTCATTTACTCCTGAGCCCACTTAAAACTAGCAAAAAAACATGGCTCAGGCTGTTATTTAAATAGAACGCTTCGTTGCATTATTGCAATGCCAATCATGGCTTGGACGATTTATCGCAGGCTTTCAGCAAAGTTCAGCCAGAAATTTGCTATAATTGAGAAAACCCATATTTCAAGCCAGGTTGATCCATGTCCAAGCCATTTTTAATTGCACCCTCTATTTTATCTGCTGATTTTGCTCGTTTGGGTGAAGAAGTTGACAATGTATTAGCTTCAGGCGCAGATGTTGTGCATTTTGATGTGATGGATAATCACTATGTACCGAACTTAACTTTTGGTGCTGGTATATGTAAAGCTTTGAAAAAATATGGCATTCAAGCGCCAATTGATGTGCATCTTATGGTTTCACCTGTAGATCGTATGATCGGTGACTTCCTAGAAGCAGGTGCGGATATTATTACTTTCCATCCTGAAGCAACACATCATATCGATCGTTCTTTGCAATTGATCAAAGATGGTGGTGCGAAAGCAGGTTTAGTATTTAACCCTGCAACACCTTTGCATTACCTAGACTATGTTTTAGATAAAGTTGATCAAGTACTGTTGATGAGTGTGAACCCTGGTTTTGGTGGGCAAAAATTCATTCCTGGTACTTTGGATAAATTACGTCAGGCACGTAAAATCATTGATACCTCAGGTCGTGATATTCGTTTGGAAGTCGATGGTGGCGTAACACCGGCCAATATCCGTGAAATTGCAGAAGCGGGTGCAGATATGTTTGTGGCAGGTTCAGCGATTTTTGGTAAGCCTGATTATAAAGCGGTGATTGATGAGATGCGTGCTGAATTGGCATTGGCAGGTTCACAGAAGGCTTAGACTTTTACACAATAATATGGATAAAATTGTGGATAAGTTTGATGATAACTATATGGATAACTGTGTAGATAAGCTTGCTGATAAACTGTTTATAGTTTAAGCAAAATAAGATCAATTGCTTATGACTTATACAAAATAAGTTTAAAAAGAGTCCAAACGGGCTCTTTTTTGATTTAAATACCAAGAAAATTTCTGTTTTATTTTTAATCTGTATTTTACAAACATGCTGTTTGATTATTAGGCACTAAATACAGATAGGAAAAGGGCTTGATGATTTTTCATTGGCATAATTTACTTTATACATGATTTCGTATTGATACGGTTTTAGACTTCAAATATGTATTGAATGTCATTGCGCGATTTGCCACTCCTCAAATTATTGGGTATGCTAAAACGAGTTAATTCTCACTTGATTGATGGATAATGTTCACACAACTCTGCAAACAGGCTTGGTTTGTTTGTCTTATGGTTTTTGCCATAGGGTGGAGTGGTGTGTCTGTAGCTTCTGTAAAAACCATGCAGATCAGTATGCAGATGCAACATGAGCAGATACAGAATCAAACTGGTGTTGATCATGCAACCATGATGCAGCACATGTCAGTACAGGATATGAAACAGCATTGTACAGATCTGGAAGCACAGAATCAGCAGAACGATGGCTCTGCACTGAGTCTAACAGATTGTCATAATCAACTGATTCAATCCAAACACATGCAGCATGCGGATTGTCAAAACTGTGCTTTATTTTCCTGTCAGTCTTCAATTGTCTGGTTCAATACCGATATTCCAAAATTGACTGTTCCTCAAGACAATTCTGAACAGAACTCCCCAAAAATTCATTACCAGGCTCAGCATCTCGCAGGGCATTGGCAGGAAATTCTACGACCTCCTAAAGCTTAATCTGATTTTCCGAAGCATTATTTTTTTAAATAAATTCAGAAATTAAGGTTGAGTTATGTCTATTCAATTTTCAAAAAGCATCGTCGTCGCTGTTGCTTTATTCTCGTCTACCTGGGGCTTTGCAGCAGTCAAGGAATATCATCTGACCATTGATGAAGGAATGGTCAATGTCACAGGTAAATCTCTAAAACGTATCACCGTAAATGGTCAGTTCCCTGCGCCTTTGCTCGAATTTGAGGAAGGTGATGATGCGGTGATTCATGTACATAATAATTTAAAAAATCAGGATTCTTCGATTCATTGGCACGGCTTGTTATTGCCAGGTTTGATGGATGGTGTACCAGGCTTTAACGGTTTTAATGGCATTAAACCAAAAGGCGATTTTGTCTATAAATTCAAAGTGCGTCAAAGCGGAACTTACTGGTATCACGCGCATTCCAAAGGTCAGGAACAGGACGGTTTATACGGTGCTTTGGTGATTTATCCAAAGGACAAGAAACCACTTGCTGAGCATGAAAAAACTGAGCGTGACTATGTGGTGATGCTTTCGGATTTCCATGAAAAAACCAGCGACCAGATTCAAAAAGACCTGAAAATTTCCGCTGAATATTATCAGGATCAGCGCGAAACTTTGGGTGATGTATGGAAACAGGTGAAACGTGATGGCTTAAAAGCCACGTGGTCTGATCGCAAAATGTGGAATCAGATGCGTATGTTAAAAACTGACATGTCTGATGTTACGGGTTATACCTACTTGATCAATGGTAAAACGCCTGAGCAGAACTGGACTGGCATGTTTAAGCCGAATGAAAAAGTGCGTCTGCGTTTTATCAATGCCTCTGCGATGTCGTTCTTTGATGTGCGCATTCCGAACCTGAAAATGACAGTGGTCGGTGCAGATGGTCAACCTGTGAAACCTGTACCTGTGGATGAGTTCCGTATTGGTACAGCAGAAACCTACGATGTCGTGGTTGAGCCAAAGACAGGACATTATCAGATCGAAGCAGAGTCGATTGACCGTTCAGGTTTTGCGATTGGCACATTGCACAATGAATTGACACCGCAATCGCATGGTATTCACATGCCACAAGCACGCCCTCGTGCCATTTTAACCATGGATGATATGGGGCATGGTGGTGAGCATGCAGGTATGGATCATTCAAAGATGAATCATGGTGCGATGCAAGGCATGGATCACTCAAAGATGAATCATGGTGCAATGCAAACTATGGATCATTCGACTATGCATCAAGAAGCAGGCAATCATGCGAATACGCAAACTGCTGATTACGCCACAATGGATCATTCACAACATCAAATGCCTGCAGCAAAAACAGCACAAAAATCTGATGCAGTTGTAGAGGGTTGGGCAAATGCTGCAACGCCACAAGGTGATAAAGCCCTGCAATACAGTGATTTAAAATCGTTAACGCCACAACCTGATACCCGTGAAGCGACAAGTGAATTGGTTGTTCGTTTGGGCGGTACGATGGAGCGCTATATCTGGACAATTAATGGTAAAAAATTCAGCGATGCAGAGCCATTAAAAGTGAAATATGGCGAGCGCATCCGAATTAAATTTATCAATGACAGTATGATGGCGCATCCGATGCATTTACATGGCATGTTTATGCAACTGGAAAATGGTCAGCCTGCGGTGGATATGCCGAACAAACACACCATCGTTGTACCACCTGCAAAAACAGTGACGGCATTACTCACTGCGGATGAATTGGGTGAATGGGCGATTCACTGTCATCTACTGTATCACATGAGCGCAGGCATGATGAATAAATTGATCGTTGCCAATGTTTCAGAGGGTGAAACGACCACGACACCAATTCAAAAAAATGCTTCAAATAGCCAAACAAGCAATGTAAATAAAAACAGCAATGCAGCACAGCAAGGAGATCAACATGCACATCACTAAGTTATTTTCAAAAGCTGTATTGCTAAGTTCGTTATTTTTAATCAGTGCTTGGACGATAGCGCATGAAGGACATGCACATGGTATGCAACAGCAACATGCTGAACATCATCAAATGCCACAAGGTCATGTGATGAGTCATGCAACCATGTCAGACGCAGAATGTACACAACATCGTCAGGGTGAGCATGCGCATATGAGCAATGCTGAATATGCAACACATTGCAAAACAGCTCAACCTAAAAATCAAGCGGATCAAAAAGGCTCAACTGATACGAAAAGCCAAGACTTAAAAGGAGATAATCATGCACATCATTAAGTTATTTCCAAAAACAGTATTGGCAAGTTCGTTATTTTTAGTCAGTGCTTGGGCTGTGGCACATGAAGGGCATCATTCAGATACATCGACTGAAACCCAAACGACAGCGATGCCTGCAATGGATCATTCTAAAATGAACCATTCACAGATGAATCATGAAAATATGAATCACGCATCTATGAATCATGGCGCAATGGATCATTCACAACATCAGCAAAAAGCAGTTTCTGCTCCCGAGGATCACACTGCCCATCAAGGGCATGATCACCGCAAAGAACATGGCGCGCAGATCTATGCGATAACCACCGTGGACAATAAATGGTTGCTGAATGAAGATGGTGAGGGTGCTTTAAAATCTGAAATTGAAACCCGCATCGGGACAGATGAAAACAAGATTTTCCTGAAAGCACATATTGATAAGCATGAATCACACGATGCTGAATATGACTTTAAAATGCTCTACAGTCGCATGATCTCTGATTTTTGGGATGCACAGATTGGTGCACGCTATCGTGTGGAAAAAGTTGAACGTGATCAGAGAGGTACTGATACAGAAGAAAAACTGGATGGTGTGATTGGCTTGCATGGTATGGCACCGTATTTTTTTGAAACCGATGCTTATCTCTATGTAGGTGAGGACAATTATTCAGGCTTTAGTCTGGAAACTGAACGTGATTTATTGCTGACGCAGAAGTTGATTTTTCAACCGTATTTGAATGTCGATGTGGTATTTTCAGATGATTCTAAATATGCCAAAAAATCAGGTCTGAGTGGTGTGATAGCAGGTATTGAAACCCGTTATGAGATCAGTAAAAAAGTCATGCCGTATATTGATATTGCTTATGAATATTCAAAAGGTAATGATGCAACGCCGTGGCAAGTGGAAAGCGATTCTGAAAAGGGTTGGCTTTATGGTGCAGGGGTCAGGTTTAAGTTTTAAACCTGAACTTTGATGTTTTAAATAATTGATGTTACGAACTTTAAAAACAATTCACCTTTCAAACTGTTTTAGAGCACACTTAGCGGAGTCATACATCTAAAGTTTTAATTTCAGGATTAGCCTTCAGCTGGACCTACTTTTTTTTCGGAAAAAGTAGGCAAAACCATTGTCATCCGCAAAACTCGTCAACTACCATCTTTTGATTGATATATCGCAGAAACATTAGCTTATAAATGTAGTCCTGCCTCAAACACGTTGCGGATGACGTTATCGCGTATCCAATTTTATTGAGAAAAAATGTTTTGATGTTACTGTGTATTATTGGTTGAATAGTGAATTGTTTTAGGGCTTTTATAATTAAAGCCCTAATTTTTATAGGTGTATTTTGGGTCAAGTTTTGTAAATCATGCCCAAATATGTCGCAAAATAAGTTAGTATTTAATCATTCAGCGGAGGAACGACCTCCCTTAGTGCTTTATTTCTAAAAACTGCACCAAGAAAAATCGTCAGGACGACCTGACTCTAATTAAAATTTGGAGGTCGTCATGGCTTGGATCGTTCTTATTTTTGCAGGTGTCTTTGAAATCGTTTGGGCATATACCATGAAAATGTCCGAGGGTTTCACTAAGCTCACACCGAGCGTTGTCACAATATTTTTCATGATCTTAAGCTTTGGTCTTTTGGCGTATGCGATGAAAACATTGCCGTTGGGGACTGCCTATACCATCTGGACAGGAATCGGTGCGATTGGTTCATTTCTGGTCGGAATCTTTGTTTTAGGTGAGCCAACCTCTGCCATGCGTATGCTTGCTGCGGTTCTGATCATTTCAGGTTTGGTATTGATGAAACTCTCATCTTCATAAGTTTCTAAATTTAAATCAATTTTCGAACAGTAAGGTTGAATTATTCACCTTACTGTTTTTCTGATGTGAGGAATAAATTATGGCTTGGGCATTATTGATTGTTGCAGGTTTGTTGGAAGTGGTTTGGGCATACTGTATGAAAGTGTCTGACGGTTTCAGCAAACTGACACCAAGTATTTTGACCATTGTTTTTATGATCGCAAGTTTTGCATTATTGTCCTATGCCATGAAAACATTGCCACTCGGCACAGCATATACCGTATGGACAGGCATTGGTGCGATTGGGTCATTTGCAGTCGGGATATTTTTCTTAGGTGAGCCTGCATCGGCTATGCGTATGTTGGCTGCGGTTTTAATCATTTCTGGGTTAATATTGATGAAACTCTCATCATCTTAATGTGAATTTATTTAAGGAGAAGTTGATGAAACTGTCTTTTATGGAAATGGCTTCTCCTGTTGGTCAGCTTAAACTTGTGGCGACTGAAACTGCTTTAGTCGCTGTGCTTTGGGAAAATGAAAACCCCAATCGTGTTCGTTTGGCGGAATTGATTGAAAATACACAACATCCGATTTTGCTCGAAACGCAAAAGCAGTTGAATGAATACTTTGCAGGGCAACGTCAGGTTTTTGATTTGCCTTTAGATTTTGAGGGCACTGAGTTTCAACAGAAAGTCTGGCAGGCTTTGTTGACCATTCCTTTTGGTGAAACCCGTAGTTATAAACAGATTGCAGAACAGATTGGCAATGTTAAAGCTGTTCGTGCTGTGGGCGCTGCTAATGGTAAAAATCCAATTTCGATTATTGCGCCGTGTCATCGAGTCGTTGGAGCAAATGGGAAACTGGTGGGTTTTGCAGGTGGGTTGGAGAATAAGGGTATTCTTTTAAAAATTGAGAAATTACAATAAACTAGACTTAATTATTGATAATATTAAAATTTTAAATGAATACATCACAAATGTTAGCACCACTTTTTTCGCAACTGTGGTGGATGATTCCATTATTCCTGATTGTTGGGGCAATCAAAGCATTTAAGCCTTTTTTAAAAGGGAAAATAGGAGAATTTGCTGTCAGTGCGCATGTAAAATTGTATCTGGATAAAGAGAAATACACGTTGCTGAATGATTGTACTTTACCTGATGAACAGAACCAAACCACACAAATAGATCATATTTTATTGAGTCCGTATGGCATTTTTGTGGTTGAAACCAAGAATTACAAAGGGTGGATTTTTGGAGGAGAACTTCAGAAAACATGGACACAGAAGATTTATAAAAACTCTTATAAATTTCAAAATCCATTGCATCAAAACTATAAACACCAAAAGGTTTTAGAAAACATTTTGGCTGATATTGTTGATCCTGCGTTGATTCATTCAGTCGTAGTTTTTATGCCTGATTGTGAGTTTAAAACACAAATGCCGAGTAATGTTTTTCGTGGTGCAGCTTGGACAGATTATGTCAAAGGCTTTCAAGAAGAAGTGATTCCATCGACAAAACTCAAACGTATTCAGCTCAGAATTGAAAAAGAAGTGCTGGAAAAGTCATGGAAAACCAATCGTCAGCATGTACAGAATTTGAAAGACAGTCATGCAGACAAAACCGTTTGATTAAAACTAGCTTAGTGACTAAGTAAGATACTTATCTCAATCAAGTAAATATCTTACTTTATCCAAAGAGGTTGTCTTTTGTTTTTTCAACTCTTTATCTGCAAACTCATAAATACTTTTTTCATGATTCAGCACATATTCAAAAAACATCTGAGTATCCTGATCTGCATGTTTGCATAAGCGTTCAAAGGCTTGCATAAAAGGTTGTGAAAAACATCGCCAATTTCCACGGCATTTTAGCCAATGCAAAACCTGTGGCATTACCTTGTGCTTTGATATGCAAACGAGATGTGGCTTTTAAGTTATTCTGTTTTAAAAATGCCTGAAAGCGCTCAAGGGTTTGAGTTTCTAAAGCTGCCAAAGCCAACCATTTTTGTTTATGTTCTTCTGATTTAGCGTGTTTAGCAGCAGTAAGAAAAACAGCTTCACCAAAGATTTCAGACTCTAATAGTTTATTCAGATCATCTTGATATTGTGGGTAATTCATCAGTCATTCCTTTTCAATTATTTTGTTCTTAACCTTATATTTACAACTGTTTATTCGCTGTGATCAGCTTTGAATCGTGGATAAAAATATTTTAGAGCAATTACTCTAATTTTAAAAGTATTATGAGATAAAAAGCGAAAGATGAGGGGGCTTTGATTTTTGTATTTGTATAAGTGATTGAAAAATTAATAACTGATGTTACGCACATTCAAATGTAAAGCATCATATTAAACTGTTTTGAAGTTTACTTGACGGAGTCTTGCATCAAAAGTTTTGATTTAGGGATTAGCCTTCGGCTCGACCTACTTTTTTTTCGGAAAAAGTAGGCAAAACCATTGTCATCCGCAAAACTCGTCGGTGACCATCTTTTGATTGATATATCGCAGAAACGTTAACTTACAGATGTAGTCCTGCCTCAAACACGTTGCGGATGACGTTATCGCGTATCTACTTTTATCGAGGTGTAATTTTCAATTTTGATATTACTACGTAACATCAGTTAATAATGAAAGCTCCTTCTCCCTTTGGGAGAAGGTTGGGATGAGGGATTAAAAGCAATTCAACTCAAAACCGCTTTGGAATTTTCTGACCACCTTCAACAGGTGTTTCCGCATTTTTCAATACGCCAAATAACCATGCTTCTGCATGATTTACAGCAACTGGTAATGAATCGCCCAAAGCTAATCGACCTGCAATAAAACTTGCAAGCGAACAGCCTGAACCGTGATATTCACCGTCTAAACGCGGGCATTTGGTTTCGGAAACCATTTCACCATTCACATAAAGCGCATTGCGGATATAGTCAGGGGTATCTTCATGTCCGCCTTTAACTAAAACTGCTTTTGCACCCATTTCAAACAGTTTTGCTGTGGCTTTATCGAGGTCTTGCTCACCTGTTAAAGCTCGAAGCTCCACTGTATTTGGCGTGAGTACGGTTGCTAAAGGAATCAATTCGACAAAGGCTTTAACTAAGGTTTCCTGATTGCCCAATGAACCGCCACTATTGGCAACTAATACAGGGTCAAGGACATAGAGATAATCCGAATGTTCACGTAAAAACTTTGCTAAGGCTGCGATATTATCCGTAGTCCCTAACATGCCTGACTTAACAGCTTTAATTGGTAGATCTTTCACTACGGCATTGGCTTGAGCGAGTAATAATTCTTTAGAAGTCGCTTCAAAACCAAAGACCTGCTGAGAGTTCTGAACTGTCAGTGCGGTACAGGCGATGGCTGCATGTGCACCACTTTGCCCAATAGCTTCAATATCTGCTTGCAAACCTGCGCCACCTGATGGATCAAGACCTGAAAAACACAATACAGTAGGGCGCACGATGATGTCCTTAAATTCACAAATTTGAGTTAGTATAGGCAACTTTAGCAAAACTCTCGACTGTAATTTTGCATCGCTTGAATTTAGTAAAAGGTAAATCTGTGCTTAAAAATATTTTGATTGATTTAGACGGAACTTTGACCGATCCAAAAGAGGGGATTACCACTTCTGCACGTTATGGACTGAATAAAGTGGGACATCCAATTCCTGACAGTGAAAATATTGACTGGATTATTGGTCCTCCATTAAAAGCGTCTTTGGCAAAATTATTGAATGTCGATGTGAATGATGATTTGGCAGAACAAGCTTTGCTTGGTTATCGTGAGCGTTTTGCAGTGACAGGCTTGTATGAAAACCATGTGTTTGATGATGTCGCTTCGACATTGGAAGCATTGAAAAATAAAGGTTATCGTCTATTTTTAGCCACGGCTAAACCCGAAATCTATGCACGTCAAATTTTGGATCATTTTGATTTACTCAAATACTTCGACTATCCCTACGGCAGTGAACTTACAGGTGAGCGTACCAATAAGGGCGAATTGATCGCTTATATTTTAGAGAAAGAGCAGTTAAACCCTGATGAGTGTTTGATGGTCGGTGACCGTGAGCATGACATTTTTGGTGCACGTAAAAATGGCATTGAAACCATTGCTGTAGAATATGGTTATGGTTCAAAAGAAGAATTGGATGAAGCAAAGCCAAAGGCGAGAATTGGAAAGTTTTCTGCTTTGTTGAGTTTGGTTTAAATTAGAAAGTTATGAATGCATAATCAGCTAGAGGATATTCCTAGCTGATTTTTTAATCGCGTTTCTGATACACTGCTGATAATCCTTAGAACATTAATAACAATGAAAAAAAAACTGATAAAAATCTTGATTATATGTGCGCTCTGTCTTTGGATCATTATTTTTGCCACTATAAAGTGGTTAAGTGCAGATGAGCCGTTGTCAAAAGAATCTCAAGTATTGCTTGATCAAGTGCAAATGTATGATCCTGATTTACAAGAGCATCCTTATTTTTTTGAATTGGGTTTTGATGCAAGGAATGATGCAGACCAAATTTTATTAGGGCAATTACAATATCATTCGGATTGGTCGAATTTTATTCAGCATCAGTTGGGTGAAGAGGGTAAAAATAACAATCAGGATTTAGAAAAGTTTAGAGGGCAATTTTTTAGTCAAAAAAGCATAGACATGTTCAAGGCTATGCAAGCTGTAGCGAAAGAGCAAGGCTTGAGTTATCAGTTATATTCACAAAATCGCGCAGAATTACAACGTTTGTATGCTTCGCAAGGAATGTTGAATGCAAGATTTCAACGTTTATTAAATGCGCCGCAATCGGATAAAGTTTTATTATTGACGGCACAAGCAAAAATCCCTGATTTTATACTGATCATTCGAATGCATCATTTGTATCTTTCTCATTTAGCATTTAAGAACGATATATCGGGTATTGTTAAATATATTGAAAAATTGGAGTAAATGAATACGCATGTTCCCTTGATTGATAAAATGATTCAACTAAGTATGCTCTCTGATAGTTTGAATATTTTAAATGACTTAAACCGTAAAACTCCAAAAGTCCAATTTCAAATTCCACGACTGACACCACCACAGTTATCAGTGAGGTATAATTTTGCTGATGAAATAGCACGAACTGAATCGATACTGGTTAAATTCAATGATGACCAAGTTTTTGCAAAAAATATTGATCATATCTTTGAAAATAAAAATTCATCATCGATCAAGTTATGGCTATATTATTCATTCGTCCATTTATTTTTCTTAAAGAACACATCATTAAATAGCTATGCCGAACCAATTTCTTCCTTTGTTTCATTATCAGAAATGGAAAATAACCAATTTAAGCAGGCTATTCAAAAGGATTTAAATATCCAACAGAATAGAGCGCCATTTAAAAATTATTTAGGTTATAAAATTGTCGATGTTGCCATGCCAGCTTGGAAATCTTATGTTGTTAGCCCGAGATTTGTGAATCAAAAAATTCAAATTCTAAATGTGCTGGTTCAAAATCGTCAGTTTGATTTAAAACAATTGAATCAGAATAAAGAGGGTTATGAATATTACCAAACTGCGACGGAGTTGTGTATTAAAAGTCCAGATCCGCAAACAAAAGAAGAGGATTGGAAGCGGTATAAAAGTTGCTTGAAAATTTAATTTACATCTAAATACAAACTTTCCTTAATCTCCTCCATCACAATATAACTATGTGATGATGCAGAAGATGGTAGTTTCTTGAGCAAATCACCCAATAAGCGACGATAAGCCGTCATTTCTTTCAGTCGTGCTTTGACCAAATAATCGAAATCACCTGAGATCAAATGACATTCTTGAACCTCTGGAATTTCCATTAAATCTTTGGCAACTTGCTCAAAAACATCACCAGACTTTGCTGATAAACTAATTTCTAGAAAAACCAATAGATTACGATCCAAATGTTTCGGATTGAGCCGTGCATGGTAGCCCATAATTACACCATCACGTTCCAGCCGTTTTACACGTTCTGAGCAAGGTGTCGTTGATAAACTGACCCGAGCAGCCAATTCGCTGATGGCGATGCGACCTTCATTTTGTAGAATTTCTAAAATCATTCGATCTGTACGGTCTAATTTGCGCATCAACTATTTCCTTTTTTTAGTCAATTTTCACGACAAAAAATTAAAACACCTAAATTATAGCGATAAAAACAGTGAAATAAACTATTAAACTGAAAATATACTAGCAAAATAAACTAGTAAATGCGTAAAGGATAAGAAATGCGTGTAATCGTATTGGGTAGTGGTGTGATTGGTGTCGCAAGTGCATATTACCTCGCACAGCAGGGAGCTGAAGTTACAGTTTTAGACCGTCAAACAGGTCCAGCAGAAGAAACAAGCTTTGGTAATGCAGGGCAAATTTCACCTGGATACTCGACACCGTGGGCTGCACCAGGTATTCCATTCAAAGCTGTGAAATGGATGTTTCAGCATCATGCACCGCTGGCAATCAATATTGATGGCAGTATGTGGCAACTCCAGTGGATGGCGCAAATGCTGAAAAACTGCAATGCAGAAAGCTATGCCATCAACAAAGAACGTATGACCCGTGTGGCAGAGTACAGCCGTGATTGTTTACGTGAGCTTAGAAAAGATACAGGCATCAGTTACGAAAACCGTTCAAAAGGAACGCTACAAGTTTTCCGTAATGAAGCACAGCTTGAAATGGTGCAACGTGATATTGCAGTACTTCAAGAGTGTGGTGTTCCACATGAATTATTACTCAAAGATGATTTAGCCAAAGTTGAACCGGCTTTAGCGCATGCAAAAGATAAACTGGTTGGTGGTTTACATTTACCCAATGATGAAACAGGTGACTGCTACTTATTTACCAATGCCTTGGCAAACTTGGCTAAAGATTTAGGCGTTGAGTTTAAATTCAACCAAAATGTAGAAAAACTGGTGGTTGAAGGTGATGAAATTAAAGGTGTCGTGGTCAATGGTGAAGTATTGACAGCAGACCGTTATGTACTGGCTTTTGGTAGTTATTCACGTGACTTCTTAAAACCACTTGAATTGAACTTACCTGTTTATCCAGTCAAAGGCTATTCACTGACGATTCCTATCGTCGATGCAAACTATGCACCACAATCAACTGTATTAGATGAAACCTACAAAATTGCGATTACTCGATTTGATCAGCGTATCCGTGTTGGTGGTATGGCTGAACTGAGTGGTTTTAATCACGGCTTAAATACAGATCGTCGCGGTACACTTGAAATGGTCACACAGGATTTATTCCCAGGTGGTGATTTGGCTCAGGCTTCATTCTGGACAGGTTTACGTCCAATGACTCCTGACAGTACGCCAATTATCGGTGCGACACGCTTTAAAAATCTGTTCCTCAATACAGGTCATGGCACGCTCGGCTGGACGATGGCATGTGGTTCAGGAAAACTGATCAGTGATTTAGTCCTGAATCATAAAACCGACATCAGTACGGAAGGCTTATCAATCAAACGCTATCCGCACGCTGCTTAATTGATATTCACGACCATCTTCAACTTATTCAGGGACGAATAAAATGCCTAGACCGATTTGTGCAGTCATTCATCAAAGTGCACTGCAACACAATCTAAATATTGCCAGGCAATATGCACCACAAAGCAAAGTATTCGCTGTGGTGAAAGCCAATGCCTATGGGCATGGTGTTGAACGTGTTTATGATGCATTTAAATCAGCTGATGGTTTTGCATTACTGGATTTGGATGAAGCCAAAAGACTTCGACAACTGGGTTGGACAGGTGAAATTCTGCTTTTGGAAGGTATTTTTTCAGCGCAGGATTTACAGGTCTGTCTGGATTTGAATCTCAGTTTTACCATTCACAGTACACATCAGATTGAGTGGTTGGCTGAATTTTCACTGCCTGCACAGTTTGATGTGTATTTGAAAATGAACAGTGGGATGAACCGTTTAGGCTTTCCACCTGAACAATATCGTGCTGCTTGGGAAAAGTTGAATCAACTTAACAATATCAAATCCATTACCCACATGATGCATTTTTCAGATGCAGATGGTGAGCGTCTTGGACAGTCAGGTATTGATTATCAATATGGCGTGTTTGAAGAAACCATTCGTGATCTTCCTGGTGATCGTACCGTATCCAACAGCGCAGCCATTTTAAGACATTCTCAACAGCTTTTATCCAATACTGTGCGTAGTGGCATCATGCTCTATGGTAGTTCGCCAGATTTCCCAACTCATTCCATTCATGACTGGAATCTCAAACCGACCATGAGCTTACGCAGTGAAATTCTTGCGATTCAGGAGATTCAGGCGGAACAAACCGTTGGCTATGGCTCTAAATTCACTGCAACGGAAACGATGAAGATTGGCATTGTGGCATGTGGTTATGCAGATGGTTATCAGCGTATTTCCATGGATGCCCCGATTCTAGTCAATGATGTTCTGACTAAAACCATAGGTCGCGTCAGCATGGATATGCTGGCTGTAGATTTAACCCATATCCCTACAGCCGAAGTTGGCAGTGAAGTGGTGTTGTGGGGCAAATCTTCAAATGGCGTAATGTTGCCTATTGATGATGTAGCAGCAAGTTCAGGCACAGTCGGTTATGAACTGATGTGTGGTGTGACTGCTCGTGTCCCATTCATGATTGAAAATTAAAATTAAAAAATACGCATTGAGAATGCATTTTTTTAGTAAATCATTAATTGAAAAAAGGAAGTCACAATGACTCAGCATAGCGATATACAAAAGATCAACAGCACAGAAGTGATGAGTTCTGTGACAATATTCAATAAAGTTGTGTATTTATCAGGACAGGTTCCTAAAAATACCGATGCCGATATTACAGGGCAGACTTTGGATATTTTAGCAACGATTGATGAGTTGCTTGCGGCTGCAGGTACAGATAAGTCTCGCTTATTGTCTGCACATGTATATATTAAGAACCTTTCTGATTTCCAGACCTTTAATACTGTCTGGATCGATTGGTTAAAAGGTTGTGTAACCCCTGCGCGTGCAACGATTCAAGCAGACTTAGTCAATCCAGACTGGTTGATTGAAATTGCGGTCACAGCTGCGCAGGCTTAATTTTTTGTAAATGTAATTCGACTGAGCACTATGTCACCCATAGTGCTCAGTCGGTCTGGATCAAACACTAGAACGAGGATGTTCTGACGCCAAAAGCGGGTTTGATCTGAAAGAAATGTCAAAAAGGATATTTTTATGACAACTTCAAGCCATCCAGATGACGCACAATCGTCGCCACATGAGCTACAACGGAAACTCTCCAACCGTCATTTGCAGTTGATTGCGATTGGTGGTGCGATTGGTACAGGTTTATTTATGGGATCTGGTAAAACTATTTCCCTCGCTGGTCCATCTATTCTGATCATTTACATGATCATTGGTGCAATGTTCTTTTTCCTGATGCGCGCATTGGGTGAAATTCTACTTTCAAATCTCCATTACAAGTCTTTTATTGATATGGCACATGACCTGATCGGTCCTGCTGCTGGTTATTATATTGGTTGGTCATACTGGCTCGGCTGGATTCTGGTCGGGATTGCTGACCTTGCCGCCATTATTAATTATCTGAATTTTTGGCTACCCGAGGGAACGGCATTTACCCCCATGGGACAAGCCATGATCAGCGCAGGCTGTGTTTTACTGGTTCTGGGTATTAACTTACTGACTGTGAAACTGTTCGGTGAAATTGAGTTCTGGTTTGCCTTGATCAAGATTCTCGCCATTATTGGTTTGATTTTGATTGGTGGCTTTATGGTGTTCAGCCATTTCCAAGCGCCAAGCGGTTCAGTGGCAAGTTTCAGCAATGTCTGGTCGCATGGCGGTATGTTCCCGCAAGGTGGCAGTGGTTTCCTCGCAGGTTTCCAGATCGCTTTATTCGCCTTTGTTGGGGTTGAACTGATCGGGACTATGGCAGCTGAAACCAAAGATCCTGAGAAAAACCTACCGAAAGCAGTCAATGCGATCCCTACTCGAATCATTTTGTTCTATGTATTAGCATTATTCATTGTGATGTCAGTGACGCCGTGGAATCAGATTCCTGCTGATCAAAGTCCATTCGTGACGCTGTTTATGCATGCAGGTATTGCTTCTGCTGCGATTATCATGAATCTGGTGGTATTGTCTTCGGTCATGTCGTCAATGAACAGCGGTGTGTTCTCGACCAGTCGTATGCTTTTCGGTCTGGCAAAAGAAGGTCAGGCACCTGAAAAATTAGCAGAACTATCTAAACGTGCTGTTCCTGCAAAAGGTTTATTGTTCTCCTGTAGTTTCATCATGGCAGGCGCGGCATTGCAGTATTTTGTGCCAAATACACTTGAAGCATTCACTTTGGCAACCTCATTGTGCGTGATTTTATTTATCAGTATCTGGAGCATTATCATGGTGTGTTATATTCGCTATCGTAAATTGCGTCCTGAACTACATGAAAAATCAAACTTTAAAATGCCAGGTGGCGTATGGATGTCGTATGTGGTACTGATTTTCCTTGCATTCACTTTAGTGATTCTGAGTTTAGAGCCTGATACTTTAAGAGCACTGATGATCAGTCCGCTCTGGGTGATTATCCTCGCAGTGACTTATCAGCTACTGTATAAACCACGGATGAAAAAGCGTAATAAACTTCAGTAAATCATTATTTTTATACAATATCAGGAGATACCGAAATGTTATCTCCTGAACATTTCCTCACAATTTGAATTGCAAAGCCTTCACAAATTATTATCAATCACTAAAAAAATCTATTTTAATACTCGCAGTTAAAACGAATACGAGCATTATGCGAAATTATAAAATAGATATATTGCGTGGCATTTCCATACTTCTGGTGTTGATTCACCATTTCAATATTCCATATAAATTGCACGATACCTTTTTAGGGATACAGTTTTTTGGTGAAAGCCTGAGTACGCTGATCGCTCGAAATGGTAATTATGGTGTCACCATGTTCTTTGTGATCTCGGGTTTTTTGATCACGCAACATACTTTGCAGCGTAGTTCTTCTTTAGCACAGATCAATCTCAAAGATTTCTATATACGTCGTATTGCGCGGATTATACCGTGTCTGGTTTTACTGGTGGCAATGGTCACAGTGCTAGGCAGTTTCGGTTTAAAGCCATTTATGAACCAGGCGCCGAATGATATTGAAGTGTCTTATGCTTTAACGGTTTTTTCAGCATTTACCTTTTGGATGAATATCCTGATCATTGAAAATGGCTGGGTCAATTATGCACTGGGTGTGCTGTGGTCACTGTCTGTGGAAGAAGTCTTCTATGTGGTTTTTCCGATTTTGTGTGTACTTTTAGGTCGTGGAAAAGGTTTCATTCTCTTTCCGCTTGCAGTGATTTGTTATGCACCGTATTTCCGTTCTTTGCATTTTGGTGAAGAAAGTGGGGCATATCTCTATCATTATTTTTCAAGTTTTGATGGTGTTGCGATTGGCTGTATAACGGCATTAATCGTTCAAAAGTATTCAGGTGTATTGCCCCATAAAAATCTGATCATTGGCATTGTTTCAGCCTTAATGATCGCCTTGTATTTCTATGCGCCAATCAAAGAAGTCAGTACATGGGGCATCAGTGCATTTGCACTGTTATCGGCTGTTTTAATGTTCTGTTTTGCGCAGAATTCAAAGGCTCATGCACAATCCTTCTTTGCAAAAATAATGGTATGGATTGGTCAGCGCAGTTATGAAATGTATCTGTTTCATCTGATTATTCTTGGGCTATTTAAAGTGTTTTATTTCCCCAAAGAAACCTTGGCTGCTGAAAAATTGATGTTATTGCCTGTTTATTTTATTTTGGTCTTTATCTTAAGTTGGGCGATTGAAAAGTATTATTCGACGCCGTTGAATGCGAAGATTAGGAAAAAATTAATCAAAATAAAGGAATAAAAATGGAGTTACATCAGCTGATTGAGAAAATCAAAACTGAGCAAAATTGTGAAGTTTTTCCTGCATTGGAAAATATTGATCTACCTTCTCGGACACCTGATGATCTTCGTCAATTCTATCGCCTTTGTAATGGAATACAACTGTTTAAAGATTCAGATTATGCAATAGAAATTGTGGGTGTAGATTTGTTTATTCCGATCAATCGCTATTTGTATCCGCTTGAATCAATAGATTGGAATGCAGATACAGATGAAGTCAGCAATCATTGGTATTTAATCGCGAAAGACACTATGCAGAGTCAATATATCAGTCTTGATTTGACCCAGGAACGATATGGTCAATGTTATGATAGTTTTATTGAAACCCATTCTTTAATGGGGAGTTCACCTATTATTGCCCGTAATTTTACAGAATTTTGGCAACAAATTTATACTGGTAAAGGGCAGTATTGGTATTGGTTACAGGATGATTTTAAATCTTTAGGTGATGCTTATGATCCACCTATTTTATAGACCATAAAAAACCTCCACATGGAGGTTTTAAATTTTGGTATGGGTATTTTAAAAAGTCGGTTTAACCACCACTAAAATAATCACAGCAACTAAAATCAAGGTCGGCATTTCATTGAAAAAGCGCCAGAATTTATGTGATTTGTAGTGTGCATTACCAATCAATTTTTTACGATAATAACCACAAACAAAATGGTAAATCACTAATAAACCCACCAGTCCGACTTTGAGATAAAACCAAACGGCTTCGTGATAATGACGACTTGCATCACCCCAATCGACAAGGAAATGAGCTGTGATGAGTGTTGCGACCATCGCAGGCCACATGATGCCACGATACAACTTACGTTCCATGACTTCAAAGCGTTGATGGCTGACAGCATCATCACTCATGGCATGGTAGACATATAGGCGGGGGAGATAGAACAATGCAGCAAACCAACAGACTACTGCGATAATATGAAGTGCTTTGACCCAAAGGAAAGCTTCTGAAGGAGCATCCATCAATTTACCCTTTAAAGGGCAGTGTGGAAGAAGTTGATCATTCACTGTTCAAACAGCGAATGATCAAAATTTCTTAAATTAGCCTTCCCATTTTTTGAAAATGAGGCAAGCATTAACACCGCCAAAACCGAAACTGTTACTCATCACAGTATTCAATTTTGCGTCACGTTTTTCAAGTACAACATCATAAGCTTTTGCACCTTCATCAAGTTCAGTCACGTTGATGTTTGGCGCGATAAAGTCATTTTGCATCATCAATACAGAATAAATCGCTTCTTGTACACCCGCAGCACCCAAGCTATGACCTGTCATTGATTTAGTAGAACTCAAAGCAGGAACATTGCCTTCACCGAATGCGCGACCCATTGCATGAAGTTCTGTAATATCACCAGCAGGTGTAGATGTACCATGTGTATTTACATAGTCAATTTTTTCTACGCCATGTTGTTTTGCTTCTTCAAGTGCCATCAAGATACAACGTGTTGCGCCTTCACCAGATGGAGCAACCATATCCGCACCGTCAGAGTTAGCCGCATAAGCTACAACTTCAGCAAGAATGTTCGCACCACGTGCTTGAGCATGCTCAAGTGATTCAAGTACCACGAAACCACCACCACCTGCGATCACGAAACCGTCACGATCCGCAGAATATGGACGTGAAGCTGATTCAGGTGTTTCATTGTATTTAGAACACAATGCGCCCATCGCATCAAACAATAAGCTTTGTGACCAGTGATCTTCTTCACCACCGCCCGCAAGCATTAAATCTTGTTTACCCAATTGAATCAGGTTGTAGGCATAACCAATCGCATCGGCAGATGTTGCGCAAGCACTGGTAATCGAGTGTGCTACACCTTGTAATTTAAATGCCACACCGACGTTTGCGGTAATGGTATTTGACATATTACGTGGTACGAAGAAAGGACCAATTTTACGTGCGCCTTTTTCTTCAAGTAACTTAATCATTTCAGCAACAGAAGCAGTTGAGTTACCACCTGAACCGCCTGCGATCCCGTAACGTGGATTACCGCCAAGTTGCTCAGGTGTTAAGCCTGCATGCTCAACTGCTGCCAATGCAGAGTTATAGGCATACATTGCACACACGCCCATGAAACGTTTGAGTTTACGGTCGATGCCATCAAAATCTTGTTCAGCAGCAGCACTGACATGGCTTTTGAAATTTAATTCTTCATAAGTTGGATTGTGGCGAGTACCAGAAATACCATTTTGTAAAGAATGTGTTACATCTGCTAGGGTATTCCCAATACAAGAATTAATACCCATACCCGTAATTACAACGCGACGGTTCATGCAAAGTCCTTTATTTATAAATAGGGATAGAATGGAGCCCATTTAAACGGTTTTGCTTTTCAATCGCAATGGCGAAAGATATTGATTCATCAATAACGTTTAAATAGGCTTCAGTTGATCTTAAAAATGTTGTAATGCATGGTAGTACTTAGTGTTATGACAGGTTTTGATGAACTTTTGATGTGATGAGATTCCATGAAAAGTTAGGCAAAAACATCCATTGGATAATGTGCTTAAAGTGAGTAAATGACGAATATCTTATAGATATATACATCACAGCATTTGATTTGAAAAATGATTTGGGTTTAGTCCAAAGGTTCTTCATAGTCGATTTGTTCGAGTTTCCCAGTTACTGGATTGCGCGCAAAAGCACTTTGTGGTGGTGCATCGAGTAGGGTGATAATTTCAGGACAATAATTGGCAATCGTATTTACATCGTAAACACCATGATGATTTGCATCGTCCATATAGTCTTGGGATTCTTCTCCACTCGTAAAAAGCCAACCACTGTCTTCTGGATGATCAGGATGTGGAAACTCTCTGACCATATAGCCCACAGATTTACCCTCTACAGTAATCATATCTGTTGCAATACAAGCGCCATAACCTGTAGCGAGTGGGCGAATCTGAGTTTTATCTAGGTGAAATTTCTTAGTCATTATTGTATTACCTTTTGGTTGTATTATGATCTGGATGAAATCATATAGAGAACTGAATTTTTTATATGATCGTATGTTCTAATATAGAGTAATTATATGTGATGGTAATGATCATATTTAAAAATAAAATCAAGATTTTGGCTTTTTAACAGAATCGAAACCGATTAAAGTAAAAGATCTATGTCATTATGATGATTAAGTTTAAAAATATAAGTGGGTGAGCAGAAATATGTCTGATTCAAAGAATAAACAACAGCGCAGTTTAATTTCGAATGCTTTAAATGTTGCAAAAAAAATGACAACAACCGGCTTTGATGTATTGAATCATGTTGCGCCAGGCACAGTGAGTAAATTGACTCAAAGCCCACAACAGGACTCAGTGATTCTGGGTTCTGCAAAAGAAAAAAATAACCTTGAACGCAAAAAATATGAAAATCCTCAACAAATGATGCGTGAACATTTACCAACAGTGACAGGAAAGTTATTGGGTAAGCATTATAAAAAAATTAATCATGTCGCTTCATTTATCTCACCTGACCTTAATGACAAATTGTCAGATTTTATCTTTGATAAGCTCAATGATTTTGTATCCGAGTTAACTTCTGTTGAGGCATTACTGAAAGAGGTGGGTGCGAAAGATTTATCAGAATTGGCAAAAGATCCTGAGCGTTCTTTGCGGATCAGTACGGCATTGGCAAATCAAAATAAACTGATTGCTGTGATTCAAGGGGCATTATCTGGTGCTGTAGGAGGTGTGGGAGCGATTATTGATGTTCCAACATCTTTAGCACTGGCACTACGTAGTATTTACCATACAGGTCGTGCTTATGGTTTCGAGCTGAATATCAAAGATCAAGCCATTGTCGAATATATTTTTAAAGAAATTGATTTGGCAACTGTTGCTGAAAAACAAGCGTTGTTGGCGGCAATTCGTACTTTTGTTGGGGTATTAGAAACACATAATGTCAGTCAGTTACAGCAGTTACTGGGTTCTGGAAATGACATTGATGTTTTAAAGCGTTGGGTTGCCAATGACGATGGTTCATTCAAGCTTTCGTGGATGAATAATCTGCCTCATTTTACTTTACTCTCGCGCTTAACACCTTTAGCGACGATGGGCGTAAGTGCAGTATATAGTTGGAAATTGGTGGATGATGCAACAGATAAAGCTGAAATTATTTTTTCAGGTGCTCGACAATACTTATTGGCACATCCTGATGAAAATATAGATGCTTTAGAAGCATACGAAAAGTCAAAGCAAAGTATTTCTGAAACAGCGCCATTATTGTTAAAAGAGATTGAAGCTGAACCACAGTCTGAAACTAAATCGTCTGTAGACGTTGAAGATAAGTCTCAGGTGACAAAGCTCGTTGAAGAAACAGTTCAACCAGTTGAAAGTAAAGCTCAGCCTAAAACTCCTGTAAAGGTTAAAAAGGAAGTTGTACAACCTACTGAAAATTCTTCTGAAAATAATGCTCAATCTAAGACCGCGCCAAAAGCCAAAACTACGACTACAAGAGCAAGACGTACGACTCAAAAAGTTGAACCGAAAGCTGAAGGTGCAGATAAAACGGTTTCAGTGGCTAAAACTTCAACAAGCGCAAAAACTGTAACAAAAAAGCGCACTCCTGCAAAAGCCAAAGAAAACCTAGGAAATACAGCAAAAACTTCTGATAAATCATTGGAAAACACGGAAAATAAAGCTGAATAAATAGAATCAGATTTATTCTGTAAGGTTGGAATGGTCGATATTTGACAGTACGTTGAATATTGACCATTTTTACGTCTTGGCTTACAATTGCATGCCCTCAAAAAGTGGTATTTTTTTGAGGCTTTTTATTAACGGGAGAATTGCCATATGGCAACAACAAATCAGTTGATCCGTAAGGGTCGTACAACTTTAGTTGAAAAATCTAAAGTTCCTGCGTTGAAGGCTTGTCCACAACGTCGTGGTGTTTGTACACGTGTTTATACAACTACACCTAAAAAACCTAACTCAGCAATGCGTAAAGTTTGCCGTGTTCGCTTAACTTCAGGTTTCGAAGTTTCTAGCTATATCGGTGGTGAAGGTCATAACCTACAAGAGCACAGTGTTGTTCTTATCCGTGGTGGTCGTGTTAAAGACTTACCAGGTGTACGTTACCATACCGTTCGTGGTTCTTTGGACTGTGCTGGTGTTAAAGATCGTAACCAGTCTCGTTCAAAATACGGTACTAAACGTCCTAAGAAATAATTCGTTAAGAATTAAAGCTTAAGATTATAGAACCGCAATCCTTTATCGTCTCGCTTGTCTGATTTCTGCATTTATTTTGTGAAATTCAAGCGACGTGTAGTAAGGCCAGCGAATAGTACATGACACTTTGTACTCATGCTGGATAAACCTGAAGTGTCATATTTATAGGTAGTTTAAAATGCCAAGACGTCGCGTAGTCGCTGCTCGTGAAATCCTTCCGGATCCTAAGTTCAGTAGCCAAACAATCGCTAAATTCATGAACCACGTAATGCAAGATGGTAAAAAATCTATTGCTGAAAGTATCGTTTACGGTGCTTTAGATCGCGTTCAAGAAAAAAACAAAGTAGACCCAGTTGAATTTTTCGAGACTACTCTTGAAAAAGTTCGCCCTATGGTCGAAGTAAAAGCACGCCGTGTTGGTGGTGCTACATACCAAGTACCTATGGAAGTACGCCCATCCCGTCGTACTGCCTTGGCTATGCGTTGGTTAGTAGATGCTGCTGCTAAGCGTTCTGAAAAAACTATGGCGTTACGTCTTGCTGGTGAGTTGCTTGATGCAGCTGAAGGCAAAGGCGCAGCGATCAAAAAACGTGAAGATGTGCACCGTATGGCTGAAGCTAACAAAGCCTTCTCTCACTACCGCTTCTAAGCGGCTAAAACAGTCCCTTATCAGGAGAATACTCATGCGGACAGCAGCTCGATTTAACATCGCCCTCTACCAAAGTGGGGGATTTGCGGGTATTTGAGTTGCCCCAAAACGTATTGAGTATCCGTACGCATCAATAATTTTATTGATGCGTCCTGTTTTAAACAACAAAATTTAGGAATGCAAGAAATCATGGCTCGTCAAACCCCAATTTCTCGTTATCGTAACATTGGTATCTCTGCACACATTGATGCTGGTAAAACAACGACTTCAGAACGTATTTTGTTCTATACAGGTCAAAGCCACAAACTTGGTGAAACTCACGAAGGTTCTGCGACTACTGACTGGATGGAACAAGAACAAGAACGTGGTATTACTATTACTTCAGCAGCTGTAACATGCTTCTGGTCAGGTATGGGCAACCAGTTCGACCAACACCGTATTAACGTTATTGACACACCGGGACACGTTGACTTCACAATCGAAGTAGAACGTTCTATGCGTGTTCTTGACGGTGCGTGCATGGTTTACTGTGCTGTAGGTGGTGTACAACCTCAGTCTGAAACAGTATGGCGTCAAGCAAACAAATATAAAGTGCCACGTATTGCGTTCGTTAACAAAATGGACCGTACTGGTGCGAACTTCTTCCGTGCTGTTGAGCAAATGAAAACTCGTTTAGGTGCAAATCCAGTGCCTATCGTTGTTCCAATTGGTGCAGAAGAAAACTTCCAAGGTGTTGTTGACCTTATCGAAATGAAAGCGATTATCTGGGATGAAGAATCTCAAGGTATGAAGTTTGAATACGGTGAGATCCCAGCTGAATTGGTTGAATTAGCGCAAGAATGGCGTACTAACATGGTTGAAGCTGCTGCTGAAGCATCAGAAGAACTCATGGATAAATACCTAGAAGAAGGCGAACTAACTAAAGAAGAGATTGTTGGCGGTCTACGTACACGTACTTTGGCGAATGAAATTCAGCCAATGATGTGTGGTTCTGCATTCAAAAACAAAGGTGTTCAACGTATGTTGGATGCTGTAATTGAATTCTTACCTGCACCAACTGACGTTGAAGCGATCAAAGGTATTCTTGACGACAAAGACGAAACTGAAGGTTCTCGTGAAGCGTCTGATGAAGCACCGTTCTCTGCGTTAGCGTTCAAAATCATGAACGACAAATTCGTAGGTAACTTAACGTTCGTACGTGTTTACTCTGGTGTTCTTCAAGCAGGTAGCCCTGTTTACAACCCAGTGAAAATGAAACGTGAGCGTATTGGTCGTATCGTACAGATGCATGCTAACGATCGTCACGACATCGAAGAAATTCGTGCAGGTGATATCGCAGCGTGTGTAGGTCTTAAAGATACAACGACTGGTGATACATTGTGTGATGAAAATCACGTAATTACACTAGAGCGTATGGAATTCCCAGAGCCAGTAATTGCACTTGCAGTTGAACCTAAAACTAAAGCTGACCAAGAAAAAATGTCAGTTGCTTTAGGTCGTTTGGCGAAAGAAGATCCATCGTTCCGTGTACGTACAGACGAAGAATCTGGTCAAACAATTATTGCAGGTATGGGTGAGCTTCACCTTGACATCATTGTTGACCGTATGAAACGTGAATTCGGCGTTGAAGCAAACATTGGTAAACCAATGGTTTCTTACCGTGAAACGATCAAAAAATCGGTTGAACAAGAAGGTAAATTCGTTCGTCAAACTGGTGGTAAAGGTAAGTTTGGTCACGTATACGTACGTCTTGAACCACTTGCTGAAGATGCTGGTAAAGATTACGAATTCGCTGAAGAAGTTGTTGGTGGTGTAGTACCTAAAGAATTCTTTGGTGCGGTAGACAAAGGTATTCAAGAACGTATGAAGAATGGTGTCTTGGCTGGTTACCCTGTTGTGGGTATTAAAGCGACATTATTTGATGGTTCTTACCATGATGTCGACTCTGACGAATTATCGTTCAAAATGGCAGGTTCTTATGCCTTCCGTGATGGTTTCATGAAAGCGGATCCTATCCTCCTTGAACCTATCATGAAAGTTGAAGTAGAAACTCCAGAAGATTACATGGGCGATATCATGGGTGACTTAAACCGTCGTCGTGGTATGGTTCAAGGTATGGACGATTTACCTGGTGGTACTAAAGCAATTCGTGCTGAAGTTCCACTTGCTGAGATGTTTGGTTACGCGACTCAAATGCGTTCTATGTCTCAAGGTCGTGCGACATACTCTATGGAATTTGCTAAATATGCTGAAACTCCACGTAACGTGGCTGAAGGCATCATTTCTAAATTCCAAAATGGTGGTAAAAAAGGTGACGACGAGTAATCTTTCGATTACTATAAGCCCAAACTAATTCATAGTTAAAAACCAAATGCTCATGTAGCGACCCTACATGAGTAGCTTAAAAAGGAAGAACTCATGGCTAAGGCTAAGTTTGAACGTAATAAACCACACGTAAACGTGGGTACAATTGGTCACGTCGACCATGGTAAAACAACTTTAACAGCTGCGATTGCAACTGTATGTGCAAAAACTTTTGGTGGCGAAGCGAAAGACTACGCTGCAATTGACTCTGCACCTGAAGAAAAAGCACGTGGTATTACAATTAATACTTCTCACGTAGAATACGATTCTCCAATCCGTCACTACGCTCACGTAGACTGCCCAGGACACGCCGATTATGTTAAAAACATGATCACTGGTGCTGCTCAGATGGACGGTGCGATCCTTGTTTGTTCAGCGACTGATGGTCCTATGCCACAAACTCGTGAACACATCCTTCTTTCTCGCCAAGTAGGTGTTCCTTACATTCTTGTTTTCTTAAACAAATGTGACATCGTTGATGACGAAGAGTTAATCGAATTAGTAGAAATGGAAGTTCGTGAACTTCTTTCTACTTATAACTTCCCTGGTGATGACACTCCAGTTATCCGTGGTTCAGCTCTTGCTGCACTTAACGGTGAAGACAACCAGTACGGTGTTCCAGCTGTTCTTGCTCTTGTTGAAGCGCTTGATACTTACATCCCAGAACCAGAACGTGCGATCGATAAAGCATTCTTGATGCCAATCGAAGATGTATTCTCTATCTCTGGTCGTGGTACAGTTGTAACAGGCCGTGTTGAAGCTGGTATCGTAAAAGTTGGTGAAGAAGTTGAAATCGTTGGTATTAAAGATACAGTTAAAACAACTGTAACTGGCGTAGAAATGTTCCGTAAACTTCTTGACGAAGGTCGTGCGGGCGAGAACTGTGGTGTTCTTCTACGTGGTACTAAACGTGAAGACGTTCAACGTGGTCAAGTACTTGCTAAACCAGGTACAATCAAGCCACACACTAAATTCGACGCAGAAGTATACGTACTTTCTAAAGAAGAAGGTGGTCGTCATACTCCATTCCTTAACGGTTACCGTCCACAGTTCTACTTCCGTACAACTGACGTAACTGGCGCTATCGCTCTTCAAGACGGCGTAGAAATGGTTATGCCTGGTGACAACGTAGAGATGTCAGTAGAATTAATCCACCCAATCGCAATGGACCCAGGTCTACGTTTTGCGATCCGTGAAGGTGGTCGTACAGTTGGTGCTGGTGTAGTTGCTAAAGTAACTGCATAATCATCTGATTGTGTGAAAAAAGCGTCCCTTTGGGACGCTTTTTTTATGACTGAATTTTGTTCTGTAGTCTTCTCTAAAATTTATTCATCATGATTGTCAGACAATCTAGCACAAACGTGTCCTTAAGTGATATTTGCATGACCTCATCTGCAATTATCGAGCATTCATAAACTTGTAATATAAGAATAGAGAAAAACAAACATAAAAAATAAGTGTTTATTCACTTAATAGGAGTAATCGCAATGAATGCAAAAGTCAATATTTCAAACCGTGCAGGTGCTTCATTTCCAGTACGTCGTATGGATTTTAATTTCGACAATGTACCTGAGTATTGGGCAAGTGAGTCTGCTGGTATCACACATTTTATGACAGCATTGTCTGCTTTATTCCCAGATGGTGAGAAGCTATTTATTGATTCGGTACGTGCGGTACGTTATCACCCTGCAATTAAAGACAATGAGGCGCTACAAAAAGAAATCAGTGCTTTTATTGGTCAAGAAGCCATGCATACCAAAGAGCATGAAAACTTTAATGCATCAGCAAAACGTTTTGGTCATGATGTAGATAAATATGAGCGTGAAACTGGGCGTTTGATTCAAGGTGCACGTAAATGGTTTGCACGTGCGGTGAAACCTTTTGGTATGACTCAGGAAATGGTTGATTTGACTGCCACAACGGCTTTAGAGCATTTTACAGCGACGATTGCATCGCAATTATTAGTCAATGAACACATTCAAAAATTAATGACTGATCCAACCATGTCTTATATGTGGTACTGGCATGCAGTTGAGGAAAATGAACATAAAGCCGTGGCTTATGATGTTTATGAAGCTGTATTTGGTAAAGGCATTAAAGCCTATGGTCTACGTACCACAGCTCTCGTTATTGCGATGGTATTGATCTTTATGGCGCAATCATCTTTTGTAGTTCGCCTACTGAAAGAGGATGGTAAATTAAATTTAAAAGAATTAGGTACAATTTATAAATATGCCTATAGTCCTTCGAAAGGCATTATTGCAGGCATGACCAAAGAAATGTTGGCTTATTTTAGACCGAATTTTCATCCGAATGACTTAGACACCGTAAGTCTACTTGAAACTTGGAAGGCAAAACTTGGTTTATAAATATTCAGCTTATAATTTCTCAATTTGAGTATTTATATGAAAGGGCACAATGGTGCTCTTCTTAGGGACTGTTGATATTTCATAAATGGCTTGCGTTGTCGGCTAAAATAGAGCGAACGAGGCATGAAATGAAAAGAATGGTGGTTCCATTTTTAAATTTCATAACGAAGTTTGTGATAATTTTAGCCACAACCCTTCGGGACTGGTGTATTTTTTGCTGCTACTTCGTTATGAACTACTCACTTAGAATGACTAAGTTTCGTATTTCACGCCTAGTATCAGCTAAAAAATACACAAAGTCGCAAACATAGAAGAATTGTCAACAGACCCTATTCGACATATTGTTTTTTTTTCTTATAATTCACTTTTTATATTGAGTTGATGGACGAAGATGATTCGTTTAATGCAAGCTTCAGACTTACAAACTGTATCTGAAATTGAAAATCTAGTACAAAGTCATCCGTGGACTCAAAAACAATTTGAAGAATCAATTGCGGGTTATTTGAGTACTGTGATTGAGCAGAATCATCAGGTGGTGGGTTTTTGTATCCTACAACCTGTTTTGGACGAAGCCAATTTATTATTGATGGCGATTCACCCAAGTCAGCAGGGCAAAGGGCTCGGTTATCAACTTTTAGATGAATCAATTGCCTTACTAAAAAATAATCCTGTACAGATTTTTCTCGAAGTCCGTGAATCCAATCAGGCAGCTATTGCTTTATATGAAAAGTCAGATTTTCATCAAATTGATTTAAGAAAGAATTATTATCCAAATAAAGATGGTAGTCGTGAACATGCCATTATTATGGTTAAAGCATGTAGTGATGATTTTTCTAAATTATTCAAATAAATATCGGCAGATACCAATCAGATAAAAAATAAAACCGATTATTTGATAATCGGCTCGTTCCATTCTGAGGGTAATGTGGTCATGAGCATATCACCCAATTCTTTAATTTCTTTGGCTTCTAAGTGACGGTTGATCCGTCGCCATTGACCATCCAATAATAATTCAAAAGGGGCATATTGGGATTTGTAATTCATTTTACCAGCATGTGGAACCCAATAGCCTAAGTAAACATAATCTAAATTGAGCGAGTTTACATATTCAATTTGTTTAAGAATTGCGAAAACACCTAAAGAGCGTTTGCTTTCATCGGGATCAAAAAAAGTGTAAACCGCGGAAACACCATCATCCAATTGGTCACAGGTTGAAACGCTGATTAAGCGATCATCTTTCCAAAGCTCTAGGAAAAAACTATCGGTACAACTATGGATCAAAAACTTTTCAAATTGATCATAGCTTGGTGGGAACATGTCGCCATCAGCATGTCTTTCAATAATATAGCGTTCATAGAGTTGGTAATGAACTTGCGTGGCTTGCTGAGTCGGAATGATTTTTACGGTTAAATCTTGATTACGCTTCCATGCTTTTTTCTGTGAACTGTTCATTTTAAATTCTGAAACAGGCACGCGGCAAGATAAGCATTGACGGCAAAGGTGGCATTCTGGACGGTAAACAAAATCCCCACTGCGTCTAAATCCAACACGCGAAAGCTCAGATAGTGTCACCACATCGATACGATGGACAGGATCTAGAAATACCATACGTGCAGATTTATTTTCTAAGTAGCTGCAATCATGTGGTGGAGTAATATAGTACTGTAAGTCATTTAACAGGGACTTAGGATGATAAGAATTCATAAATCATGTCCCTCCATTATTGTCATTCCATTAAGCGCGATAAGTTCGCTATTGTTTTACTTGAAAATACACGCTCTTGATAACTTTTCCAATCTATAGCAGGCTGTTTTATTACATCTTGTAACGATTTAATATACGCTTGGCGAGAAAGTGTGCAAGCCCCTAAGCTGATTAAGTGATCATTTTCAAGTTGGCAGTCGATCCACGGTAAGTGATTTTCACGTCCAATCAACATGAGTGTATAAAAAGCCATTTTGGAAACATCAGTTTGGGTGCTGAACATCGACTCACCAAAGCAACCATGACCAATAGTGACACCGTATAATCCACCTACGATTTGTTCTTGATCCCAAACTTCTACACTATAACCATAACCTGCTTCAAACATTTGACAGTAACCTTGGATAATGTCTTCTGAAATCCATGTTTCATCTGCATAGCTACGAGGTAGAGAGCATGAACGAATGACTTGTTCAAAAGCTTGATTAATCGTAATTTTATAATCAAATTTTTTCATATTACGAATTAATGATTTACTCGGATGGTAATCATTTGGAACAATAATACAGCGTGGCTCAGGGCTCCACCAGCAAATCGGCTCATCTTCCGAAAACCATGGAAACAGCCCATGTGTATAAGCTTCATAGAGGGTAGAAGGGGTGAGGTCTGCACCGATACAAATAAATCCTTGTCCTTCTGGATCAGACTCAATAGGGTTGGGAAAAATAAATTGTGAAGGTGGAAGTTGTTTCACTTGGATTCATCAACTAAAAAGATCAGCTTTATCTTAGCTGATCTTGTTCAAAAGTGTTAAATGAGATGTTATGCAAAAAGTTTCAATTGTTTAGCAATTTCAAATTTATCACTATCAATAAAATCTTGTGCTTTTTCTTTCAAAATTTTTAGGCTTTGATCACGATCAGAAACACTCTGACCATCTTTATCGAGAACTAGCCATCCAAGCTCAGTCAGTATATTTTGAATATATTCAGCCAATTGTTCAGCCGTTTTCAGTCCTTCTTTAAAATAGGCACGATAATATAATTGAGAGAATTGATCAGCGAGGATCCCAATTCCGGTAATCGGTGAAGCCAAGACTTGATAGTTTTGATGATAACTCGCCTGCTCAAGTAAATATTGATTGAATTCATGTGAGTAGCGTAGTACATCAGCTGAAGGTTCAGTCTCTAAGCAGGGTTGCACGAGATTTAAATGACAGAGAATCGTAAGCGCATTTAAAATTTGAGCATAATTCAATTCAGGAATGGCTTGTTCTAGTTCTGCAATCGTCTGTGGCTTGTAATGTTGCTTTTTAAAATAGGTGCCAATAGCCCCATAGATATCTTGACGTAAGTTAAACTCACCTAAGTAGCCTTGTATGGTTTTAGGTAGTTTTTCAGGAGCGGTCAATAGTATGAATCCTGTATTTCTTAGGCGTTGTTTGGTCTGCAATGGTGTTAAGTTATTTTTACCACGAATAAATAAATCTTTTCTAAATTGGGTATTGGCAAAATAATCACGGCATTGTTCTTTAAAAATAGGGTGTTCTATTTTATTTAAAAAATTCTGATGTTCATCTGTAAAGTTAATATTATTTAAATGAGTATTTAAATCTGTAGAACCTGCATATGTTAACTTTATCTCCTCCATTATGCGGACAACTTGTTGAAATGAAAAACATTGCCAATCTTGATTGAGATATTCATGAATTAAGTAGTTGGGATTCTGTTTTTTTAGATCTTGAACTTTTTGTAGCGCATTTGGATTACGTTTTGCGAAATTGGGGTTCTGTTGCAACAAGGCTTCACTAAAATCCAATGAGTCTTTTACTTTCTGTAGTGGGTTGGTACTGGTACTATTAAATTTAAAATGGCTATGGAATAGCTCACGAATTGGCATATTGGCAGCCCAGCCTGTGACGCAGTTATAACTGATATAAACAATTCCATTTGGTTTTAAAAACTTACGAATAAATTTTAAAATAATATGTTGATTTTCATGACTAATCCAACTCCAAATACCATGAAGACTAATCGAGTCAAACATTGGTAAGTCTTTATCTAACAGCTCTTCAAAGCTCGCATCATAAAAATGATGAGGAACGTGACATTGATCGGCTAAATTATTGGCATGACCTGCATGTGCAGGATTGAAATCTGTGCCGTAGAAAGTCGTAGCCATGTTGGATACAGCATGGATATTTAAGCTGACACCTTGTCCAAAGCCAAGTTCACAATGGTGATGCTCTTGGTTTGAACTTGTACAATCAACACCATTTAAAAGTAAGCAAAATTTTTGATAATTGGGGCTTAAATCTTTGTAATAACCGTAGGTGTAATTTACTTCAGTTTGATAGCCATCTGTCCAAGCAGTTGTCATTGATTATCCTTTATCAAGTTTATTAGAAGTAATATTTTTCTAATGTCTAAATGTATGAATAATAAAACCTTCATTGATGGATGAAAGTTATAAGGGATAAATAAAAAAACCGCCATATAGGCGGTTCATTTTTTTACAAAAAATACTTTGAAATTATTCTAAACCATCTAAGTAACGATCAGCATCAAGTGCAGCCATACAGCCTGAACCTGCTGAAGTAATTGCTTGACGATAAACATCATCAGCGACGTCACCTGCAGCAAATACACCGGCAACTGAAGTTGCTGTTGCATTACCCGCAGTACCACTACGCACTTGGATATAACCGTTACGAAGTTCTAACTGACCTTCGAACATTGCTGTATTTGGTTTGTGACCAATCGCAACGAACATGCCTGAAACTTCAACGTCTTGAGTTGAGTCATCTTGAGTTGATTTTAAACGAACAGAGGTTACACCTGAGTTGCTATCGCCCAGTACTTCTTCAACTTGGTGATTCCAAACGATTGAAATTTTACCTTCTTTGACTTTTTCATTGATATGATCTTGAAGGATTTTTTCAGAACGTAATTTGTCACGACGGTGAACAAGCGTGACATGAGATGCAATATTTGAAAGGTAGAGCGCTTCTTCAACAGCTGTGTTACCACCACCAACAACCATGACTTTTTGGTTTTTATAGAAGAAACCATCACAAGTTGCACATGCGCTGACGCCTTGACCCATATACGCAGCTTCTGACTCTAAACCAAGGTATTGTGCAGTTGCACCCGTCGCAATAATCAAAGCATCACAAGTGTATTCATCCATGTCGCCTTTAAGTACAAATGGACGAACATTCAAATCAACTTCATTGATGTGGTCATACAGCATTTCTGTACCGAAACGTTCAGCATGCGCTTGCATACGCTCCATCAATGCAGGACCTGTTAAGCCTTCAGCATCACCAGGCCAGTTTTCGACATCAGTCGTTGTCGTAAGCTGACCACCCAATTGCATACCTGCAATCAGAGTAGGTTTTAAGTTAGCGCGAGCCGCATATACAGCTGCACTATAACCCGCAGGACCAGAACCTAAGATAATTAACCGAGAGTGACGAGCGCTCATGAGTCATCCTTTTTATAGAGAATATAGAAATTGAATTTGTACGGATTATACGTGAAACTTGATCAAAGTTGTGTGGCTTGAATGTGGATAATATTGATCATCTAAATCGAAATGCGCTATATAGAAATAGTGTAGAATAAAATTAACAACTTTGATGAAAATAAATCATCAAATTCTCTACAATGCTTACAACACACGTAAATAATGGTGCATCTTTTTTTAACGAACAGGTGCATAATATAAAGATTTCTACTCTTAAGAAAGTTTAAATGCTTCGAAAAAAGAGTAATTTGAATAATTGGTTACAGGATAGTATATGACTGCGGTGTCAAACGTTTATGCACAGCGCTTTTTAACAACAATATTCTTGATTTCATTTGGGATATATCTGTTCCTAGCAACAGTGACTTATACGCCATTTGATCCAGGGTGGATGCATATTTCGAGTGATACGCAGCAGGTTTCAAATGCTAGCGGTGTTGCAGGAGCTTGGATTGCAGATTTATTGTTTGGTTTTTTAGGCTGGGCGAGTTTACTGATCCCTGTATTCCTCTTTATTGAAGCTGTACAAGTATGGTGGCCAAGAAGTTTTGTCAGCCGTCCGTTTCGCTATGCGGCGCAATTTTTTATCTTGTTGGCAACAGCATGTTTATTCTATTTAATTTGGAATGTACCTGCAGATACTTTAACTAATGCGTCAGGTGGTATTATTGGTTATGAATTGGGTGAAAGCCTCTCTCAACTTATTACCATCTATGGTGCAGTTGCATTTACCTTACTCCTATTAATCGTACTCTTTACTTTAGCGTTTGGTATCCAGTGGAATAAAACGTGGGCGACATTAAAAGCAACGCCTGCTTATTTACAAGATTTATTCTATAAAAATGTTCCTGAAAGCGAATCAGCCTATGATTTGACCGCACCAACAAAGACACCCAATAAAAAGTTAGATTCAAAACATAAAGCTCAAGCAGAGCAGGTGACACCTCAAGCTGAATTTACAGAAGTAGATGAGCCAGAGATTGTCAAAGAACATTTGGTTGTAAAAAATGATAAGCATTCACAAACAGCAGAGCGTTTGTTCGATGATATGGTTGCAAAAGAGCAAAACGCTCAATATGACCCCGATGATATTGATGATGTAGAGCTTGAACGTACTTTAGAAAAAGCGCATCGCTTAGAACAAGACAGTCAACGTACAGTGGCTTCTGGTGAAGTATGGAAAGCACTCAATCCAGAACAAGACCATAATCGTGATATTGATGCATTATTACGTGCTTCAGAAGATCATACTGCTCAAAATAAAGATGGTTTATTACATACGCATCAACATGGTTTAAATCAGCAAACTCAGGAAAAATCAGCTTTAGATTGGGATGATGATCAAGTTTTTGATGAGTTGTTATCTGTTGTTCCGAATGGACAAACTGCAACAGATGTTCATGCACCATTTAATGCAGATGTCGCACAGCCTGCGTCAATTCATAGTGCAACATCAGCGATTGCTACAGGCGCTGTAACGCAGAGTTTGGCAAATGAATTAGATGAATTGGCATCATTATCCAATGCTGAATTTCATGGAAATGATTTTGAAAAGCAAAACTTCGGCGAGAATGACTTTAAAACAGCTGAGTTTAAAGATGTTGAATTTAAAGACGCTGAATTTAAAAATCATGATGAGTCTCAACTTCAACATTCACATGATTCGATAACACCGACTGTAGAAGTACGAACAACCAGTAGCTATGCGCAATCAACACCATTTACACGTGCCAATATTCAAACTAATTTGCATGGTTCTTCTTTAGTGAGTGAAGAAGAAAAATCTTTAATTTCATCAGATAAAGATGCTTTTAGAGATGCTTGGCAAGAAACAGCGGGTAAGCCTCAAGATGAAGATTTACTCATTGACAGTGATTTGGAAGATGATTTTGATCTAGATGCGCCATTAACTGATGCTTTCGGTCGTCCAATGTCGCGTGCAATGCAAGTTGCAAATAAACGTCGTGATTTACCAACACTGCCAGGTTTTGAATTACTGGATAAAGTTGATCCAAATAAAAAGGTAAATTTCACAGCAGAACAACTTTCACGTTTATCTGAGCTTTTGGAAATTAAGCTACAAGAGTTTAATGTCAAAGCCAAAGTGATTGAAGCACAGCCTGGTCCAGTCGTGACTCGTTTTGAGTTGGACTTAGCGCCAGGGGTAAAAGCATCGAAAGTGACCAATATTTCACGTGATTTAGCACGTTCTATGTCGATGGCTTCTGTACGTGTAGTTGAGGTTATTCCAGGTAAACCATACATTGGAATTGAAGTTCCAAACAGTAGCCGTGAAATGGTACGTTTGATTGAACTTTTGGAAACACCAGCGTTTAAAGACCCTAATGCTTTACTGTCGATGGCGATGGGTAAAGATATTTCAGGTAATCCTGTGATTACTGAAATGGGTAAAACACCACATATGTTGGTTGCGGGTACAACAGGTTCAGGTAAATCGGTTGCTGTAAACTCAATGATTTTATCGATGTTACTCAAATATACTCCTGAGCAATTGCGTTTGATTCTGATCGATCCAAAGCAATTAGAATTGGCGAACTATAATGATATTCCTCACTTATTAACTCCAGTGGTGACTGACATGAAAGATGCAGTCAGTGCTTTAAACTGGTGTGTTAATGAAATGGAGCGTCGTTATAAACTGATGTCTTTCTTGAAAATTCGTAAATTAGCAGACTATAACCGCAAAGTTGAAGAAGCCATTGCCAATGGTGAAGATCTGATTGATCCGACGTGGAAGCCTGGAGATTCTGCAACCCAAGAACGTGCACCACGGTTACAGCCTTTACCTTCTATTGTGATTGTTGCCGATGAATTTGCAGATATGATCATGCAAGTCGGTAAAAAAGCAGAAGAAATGATTACCCGTTTAGCACAAAAGTCACGTGCGGCAGGGATTCATTTATTACTTGCAACACAACGTCCATCAGTCGATGTTATTACAGGTTTGATCAAAGCCAATATCCCAACACGTGTGGCATTACGTGTGAACAGTAAAATTGACTCACGTACTATTCTTGATGGTGGTGGGGCAGAAGATCTATTGGGTCATGGTGATATGTTATTCCTCGGGCCTGGTAAAATTGATCCAGAGCGTGTGCATGGCGCATTTATTTCAGATGATGAAGTTAACCGTATTTGTGATGCATGGCGTGAGCGTGGTGATCCAGACTATGTTGATGAGATTTTGACACCTTATGATGAAGAACCGACAAGTCGTGGCTTTGAAGATGGGGATGGTGATCCAAATCGTGATGCTTTATATGACCAATGCGTTTCTTTTGTACTCGAAACTCGTAAAGTCTCAGTTTCTTCTTTACAGCGTAAATTTAGCTTAGGTTATAACCGTGCTGCTCGTATTGTTGATCAGATGCAAGAGCAGGGTATTGTGAGTGAGCAAGGTGCGAATGGTAAGCGAGATATTCTCGTTTAAGTTGTCGTAGTTGTTTTAATTATTTTAAATGCCTCTTTAATGAGGCATTTTTATATTAATTAGCGTGAGTTCGATAAGTTATTTTATAAATTAAATAGAATAAGGCAAGTTGTGATGTTCATTGTGACGGAGTCTTATCGGTTTTGTTCAAATATAAAGATTAACCTTCGGTTGGAGTTACTTTTGATAAGGCAAAAGTAACCAAAACCATTGTCCTTCGCAGAACTCGTCAAATACCGAAATTTATCAAAATACTCGCAAAAACATTAACCTGTAGATTTAGTCCTGCCTCAAACAACTGCGAAGGACGATTCCGCGTACCGAATGTTGGTGAAAAGGCACATCGAACTCAGGTTAATTAAATTCAGTCATCGTCATACTTTCCACCCCTCGACATAAAAAACCTGCATGATGCAGGTTTTTTATTGGCTCAGAAATTACTGTAATTTCTTCGTTAACTTATAGTGTTCCGCAATTGGGCTTTCAATTTTTTCACCTGTTTCAATATCACGTGACTCTAGGAAATTTTCACCGACAAAGTATTTTCGACCCTCTGCATTTTTATCTAAAGTGATGAGTAGACCTAACGAATCAAAACTAAAAGTGCCTTGTCTCTTAAATTGTTGGCCATCGCCTTTGCCCTCATATTCTTCACTAAGTTCATAACGATGGTCAGGTTTAAGTGTCAATATGGTTTTAATCCCGGAGCAATCTGCACAGGGCAATAAACCTGTGTATTCACCAGCCCAGTCCAAACTATTTTGAGCGTTATGTTCTGAGTCTATTGTTGGCGTTGCAGCGTCATGTGATTGGGCAATTTGAGTCTGGGGCGTTGCTTGGATGTCTTGTGACGCATCATGTGTAGGTTTGGAACATGCTGTTAATATCAAACCGAAAACTGGAACAATCAAAAGAATTTTTTTCATGATAATACCCATAAATTGGTTTTCATTGGTTGATGAAGATTTGGATTAACTTGATTCATTCATTTGCAGTTCAGCATATATTTTTTTCAATGTAATAAATAGACAATTCATGTAATGAAAAAGGTTTCACATGTGATGGTTTTTTGAATTTTGCGACGATTGTAGAATGTGCTTTGAGCATTGTTCATTCTATTTTAAGCGAATACTTGCAATAAAATGATAATCTCAGTCGTGAAATGTTATGGATTGCGTATATTAATGCTTTAGATAATTAATATATGCGATTTAACCGCAAAGTTTATTAAATACTCGAAAGATAACGACAAGTTTGAGTCAAATAATAATTTATACATTTATATATTAATTGAATATTATTTATCCAATTCGCGTTTTTATCTATGCTTAGGATTGCTACAATCCACACAAATTTTAATAGACTGGTGTGCTAGGTGTTCGAGAAATTCGCTGAACAAAGTTTGGAGTTAATGGGGTGGCAAATCGACAACCATTGGGATTTAAATATTGACCAATGTGTCATGATTGCAGCACCACACACCAGCAATTGGGATGCACTCTATGCCAGATTGGCACTAAAAGCCTTGGGTGTGAATGTTCGTATTACCATTAAAGATAGTTATATGAAGTTTCCATTTGGACCCTTTGTCCGTGCGATGGGCGGGATTGGAATTGACCGTCGTCCTAAAGCGGAAGGTGAAGAACGCCCAAGCATGGTGCAGTTGATGACGGACTTATTTAAGACACATCCAAAATTGGTGATGTTAGTGACTCCAGAAGGCACACGTTCAAAACAAGAAAAGTGGAAAACGGGTTTTTATCATGTTGCGATCAATGCGGGCGTGCCGATCGCACTTGCTTATATGGACTATGAAAAGAAAAAAACAGGTATCGGGAAAATTATCTATCCTACAGGTGATTATCAAAAAGATATGGCTGAAATTATGGAATTTTATGGACAAATTAATCCGAAATATCCTGAGCTTTTCAGCGTGGATACTCGTTTTACTCATTCTTAATCGGCAGTCAAACTAGCATAATTTCAAGCAAAGCCTTTTCATTCATCTCGAAAGGGCTTTTTATGGTTCATTCGTTTTAACAGTCGGGCTTTGTACACCACCTAAAGACTCACATGCTGTTGTATAAATTTCATATTGTTGTTGGACAACTTCATCTAATGGGATTTTAAATAACGCTTGCCCCAATTTATAACTTTCAACATATTGAACCGCTTTCTGCTTACTGGTAGAAAGAGCATGCTCATGGTAAATATTGATCGCGCTATGGGCTAACTCATTGGTTTCAATATTATTACATTGAAATTGATTGAGGAGTTTTTCGGCTGTTTTAATTTCACGAGATGTGCCAAGGGAACATCCTGTTAAGACAATAATGATGCTTAACAAAAATGAGGTTTTCATCACATAGATAAAGTAAAAATGAGTAATGAAATTGTAGGATTAATTACGCATGAAAAATAGAGTATATCTGCTGAGATAGTTCTTTTTTTGATTTAAATGATGAATAAATAGACATTCAAAATGAACATTTTTATCAAGTCTATTATTGCAGTAAAGATGTGAATAATAAAAAACAACCTGATGCGAAAAGTAAACTGAGCACTAGATATTTAAATTGCTTTTCTGAAATTTTATAAAAAAGTTGGGCACCAATCAGAGCAGGGACACTGACTGTAAGAATAATGAGTCCGAAGTAGGGCAAATGTGTTTTCTCAATATTGCCATGCCAAAGATAAATCAAAATTGTGAAAAGCTGAATCGCGAAATTGAAATGCCTTAATATATAACGTTGTTGCGCTTTGGGTAAATTTTTGAGCATGAGCCAAGCCGAAGGTGCAGCACCACAAAAACCACCTAACCCACCAAGAATCCCGCCTATAAATCCAATTCCACTGTCCGCGACTTTTCCAAGTTTTTGAATACGCGAAAATTCAGGTGCAAAGAACATAATGGGGCACCAAATGATAAGGAAAAGTCCGAGGATAATTTTAAACGTATGCCCATCGATCAAATTAAGCAGATAGGTACCGAGTGGAACACCAATCAATCCAGCAATGATATATGGAAGCGCAAGAGAAAAGGGGAGTTGTAGTTTTTGTTCCTTGCTCAGTGAAATGATATGGCTCCACAGTGAAGCAAATACGACCAAAGGTGCGGCAAGTTGAGGGGGAAGTACCCAAATCCAGAAAGACATCGCAATCAATGCAAAGGCAAAGCCTGTTAGACCTTGAACGAAGCCTGCGATCATTGCACCGAGAATAAATATAATCCAAGTCATTGCATTCACAGGTTGATTGAGTGGAAGAAGATTGGCATAAAAAACTGCTTCGTAAAATATGATTTAAAATAAGCTGAAGCAATATTTTATAATGTATTGTTTATTAAATTTCATTTTTTTAAATGAGATTGGATTTATTTAAAAAGCCCCTGATTTACAGAGGCTTGAAATTTTATTTCATGATTTGATATTTAGTCATTACTTGGTTTAAGGGGCTGAGTTAAACCATTGATGTCACCACCTTTGATCCCTAACTCATTCATTAAGCTATCAATTAAAGGTGCTTGAGAACGATAACGTAGCGCACTATTGACTACTTGATCAGATAAGGCAACTTGACCTTGCTCACCTGATTCAGTTGTAGCTGTTGAACCTGTAATACCACCTAAACCATTGACTTGTAAAATCTTAATATCATCAATGTTTTCCATTGGTTTAACGCTTTCACGAATGATCTCAGGTAAGTATTTTAATAATGCCAAACGAATTTGCATTTCAACCTGTTCAGAAGAAAGCACGTTGTTTGCTTCATTAACTGCACGTGTACCTTCAGAGTCAACTTTGTATTGTTTCTCTTGTGCTTCCGCGAGCAAGATTTTTGCGTCCGCTTCACCTTTTGCTTTTAAGCGCACTTTCTCAGCTTCCGCTTGAGCAGCAATACGTACTGCTTCAGCATCATCGACAGCTGCTTGTTTTGAAGCTTCAGCAGCTACGGTAATTGCAATCGCATCTGTTTCAGCAACCTGTTTGGCAGCAACCAGTTCAACGGCTTTTAAACGCTCTGCACGCTGAGTTTCACGGACAGTTGTTACTTCTTCTTCCGCTTTTACGGCTTGGGCACGTGCTTGATCCGCTAAAGCTTTAGCTTCAGATTCTGCACGAGACTTTTCTGCAATCGCAATCGCACGGTCTTGCTCAGCGAGTTCAATTGTTTTCTTTTGTTCAACTTGCGCTTTTTGAATTGCTTGCGCTTTGAGAATATTTTCATTTTCAATATCACGATCGGCAGCAATTTTCTTTAATTGAACTTGGCGATCAGCAATAATTTTCGCTTCACCTGCTTCACGTTGTCTTTCAGATTCTTGCGTTGCGATTTCAGCTTGTTGCTCTGCACGACGAATAGACAATTCGCGGATTTGTTCCATCTTTGAATATTCTTCTTCACGTGTAATTTTAAGACGTGCTTGCTCAGTTTCAAGGTTTTTGGTTTTAATCGCAAGATCAGCATCTTGTTCAAGACCATTACGCTTTTTACGACGGTCTTCAATGGTTTCAGTCAGTTTGGTCAGACCTTCAGCATCGAAAATATTTTGTGGATTAAAGAATTTAAAATCAGTTTGATCCAAACCGGTTAAAGATACTGTTTCAAGTTCAAGCCCGTTTTTGAATAATTCTTCTGATACGGCTTGTTGAACTTTTTGCACAAAATCCACACGCTTTTCATGTAGTTCTTCCATTGCCATTTCAGCAGCAACAGAACGTAATGAATCTACGAATTTACCTTCAACCAGTGACTTTAACTCATTCGGTTGCATGGTTTTTTGCCCGAGTGTTTGAGCTGCAGTGGCAATAGACTCTGCGGTTGGCTTTACACGAACATAAAATTCAGCAGCAACATCAACACGCATACGATCTTTGGTAATAAGCGCTTGATCTGCAGTACGTTTAACTTCTAAACGAAGCGTATTCATATTTACAGGAATTACTTCATGTAAAACTGGAAGAACAATTGCACCACCGTTGAGAATCACTTTTTCTCCACCAAAACCTGTGCGGACAAAAGAAACTTCTTTACTCGAACGTTTGTATAAGCGTGCAACAATGACACCGATGACAATCAATGCCACCAGTACAATTCCAGCTAAAATAAGTATTTGATATAAATTAGAATTCAACATTTTATTCACCCTCCATTTATTTTAAAAGTTTAAAATTTGAATTAGTTCTATTTACAGTTCAATCAATTAATTGAAGTTTGTTGCTTGAAAACCATTTTTTGTTCTTTGTGTCAAAATAACATTTTGACCTTGTTGAAATGTTTCATCTGATTCTGGTTCAACAAGAATGTAATGTGTTTGCCCGAATTGATCGATGACTTTAGCTTGAGCAGGATAATGTTGTTTAGCTTCACCTAAAATGACCTGTGCTGTACGTCCAATCAATTCATCACTATGAATGGCTGTTGTTTCATCCTGTGGGATGATTTTGGCAATAATTGCAGCACAGATTCGCACGATCGGCATGCATAAAATAAAGCATGCAGGAGCAATGATCCAAAGTGGAAAATAGGTTTGAGTAAAATTATAAAAAATCGCCTGAACAATAAATCCAAACAGGGCATAAGTGGTCAGAAAAATAATCAACCAAACTAAAACTGGAACACGCCCAAGATAGAGCCAATCTAAAAATTGTACAAAAAAGACGCCATGATCAGCATTGAGTTCGACATCTGGTGGATGTGTTTCTAGTAGCTGGTCGGGGATAAATTGATCTAAGAAACCTTGAGACGTTGAACCAATAATGAGGAGTAAACATTCAACGATCCCCAATAGCAACATTAAGCATAGGCTTACACTAAAAAATAAGTTGGATGAATGCGTAAAAAGTTCCCACATAATTGTTTTGCTCAGCAGGTGATCGGTGCAAATTTTTATAAATAATTTTCTTAAGAATACTTAAATAATGAATTTATCATCAATTAATTCAATTAATAAGAAAAGATTATCGGTTTTGTCTTGAAAATGCAACTAAATATTTCATGAATTTAATCAAAATCAATACTTTATGGTTTTAATAGTTTTTAATCATTAAGATGTTGTTTAAAAAGTAGTGCTTGCATTCTGTACAGCGATTATTTATAAATAACAGAGTTTACAGAAGGAACTGAAGACAAAAAAATACGCAATGATTGGGGTGATCACTGCGTAGAACAACGAATCTGCTTTCACAGTTCGGTTAAGGAGAAATGTTATGAACTTTGGGGATGGTTCATAACTTAAGTAGATAGTAGATGTTCCTAACTGTAAATTCATTGGTATTCACGTAAACAAGTGTTAAATCTCGTAAACGTGATTAAAATGTGAACATCATCAATAAAACGCGCGTTAAATAGCTTTTTGGGGAGAGTTATTTTCTGTCTCATCCTGAAATAGATTGATAGTATTTTCATTTAAAACCGAGTTAAGCAATTAGCTCGGTTTTGTTTTCTCATACATTTGATTTGGAGTTAACATCTCCGAACTCAAATGTGATCTATAACAATTATAAATCTCTATCAATTCAATCATTAATTGATTTAATTCCGCCATTGTATATATGAATTATTTTTGCCCAATGAAAAAATTCAGAGGGCATTTTTTCAGGTACTGAAATATTACTTCTTCAATTTACCAAGCACTTTTTTTAAAGGTAATTTATCTGTGGCAAAGCCATAAATTGCCGCAAAGGGCAGTGCAGTACGTGCCAGATAAGCTACACGCCATAAACCACCATGATTTGCGCCCTCCATCATTAACTCTAATGGATGTTCCATTTGAGTTTCAGGATTCGCTACAGATTTTGGATTTCTGAGATCATGAATCCACAGTGCTGCCATGATTGAATTGGTGGTTTCAGGGCTAAAAGCTTCAACATCAAACAAACTTGCGCCGTTAAAAGCTGCTTTAAGTAAAGGATTCTTTGTCACCGAATGCGTGGTTGTTGATGGTGCAATATTGATGCTGACACGTTGACCTTGATGACGGGCTAAAGTTGCACGCCATTGTTGAACACGTTTTGCCAAAGCATAGTTTGGACCTTGCTCAACGACCAAACAATCCGCGATCCCATAAGATTTTCCATTATCAGAAGTAATTAAATTTTGATCATTATCTTTAAAAAACTGCTTCATCGACAGGGCAGAAATGCCTTTACTTAAAATAATTTCAAGTTTAGAGCGCTGTGAAAACTTATCGGTTGAACCTTGAATGACTTCTTGAGGCACAGCATAAACATCGGTTGGTGTACACATGTACATCAGTGAAGAATCAGGCTTCTGCTCACTGACATGGCTCATGATGCTGTCCATTGCCATAGAGACACGGACGTGTTTTTCACCATCCAAGTAAGCAATCGAAGCCAAGTCTAATTTATGCGGATTTTCACTTAACCATTGGGTAATCTCAGGGATTTGAGTCAGTAAGTTTGCACCAAGTTTGGTTTTTAATTCTTCTAAATTTTGGGTGTCGTCAATTTTTTCTAGGCTAGGTGCATAAAGCGTGGCATTGCCTTTTTGTATAGTATTTAGGATTTTCCCCCATACACGCTCATTAGGAAGATCAATCGCAATAATATTGGCTTTCCATTGAGATAACCATGTGAGCGGCCCTGCTTCAGAGGCAGCACCAAATAACACCATCGTGCGGTCAGACAGATCAAACCATTTAGGATGAGCAACAGCTTCTCGTAAAGCATTGGCATGGCTTTCTTCAATAATTCCTGCATCTAACCAAGTTTGAATTTGATCCAGTAAAGCTTGACCTTGTAGGTCTTTCCCATGATAAGGAACAGACCATTCAGGTTTTGCTTCAGAACGACCTTTCAGCGTAACCGTTTGAATTTGCGTTGTGACAGGAACCGTCATGACATCTTTTAGAGAATAGCGTTGCCCATCTCTAAAAAAGTCAAAACTGTGTTGTGCTTTATGTAAACCTTGTTTGGCAATGGTGATCGCATTATTACTTGAGCGAATACCATTTTCGACCAATGCCTTAAAATAAATTGGATAATGTTTACGCCAGTTCTTTTCTTGCAAAGCGTGTTGTGAATTTTGGTGATCGACCAACGACAGTGCTTCGGCAATAATTTCCTTACCCACTTGAGAACTACTTACTTTATGAGTTTCAGGATCAATTGGAAATTGTAAACCATCATTTGAACTGGACATGCAAAATCTCTCGTTTTATTTCATCATTAATATACAGATGTATACATTATCCATGCAGAGTTTAGCTAAAGGGTGGCATTTCCTAACAATTTTCTGAGTAATTAGTCGTACAGTCTATGTGGAAATAAATTTGTTATATCAAAGGAAATATTGATGATTTTATAAAGAAAAAACCTTCTTTATAGAAGGTTTTAAGTATGAGGAATTGGTTGTTTAAAATTTACTATTCTAGATTAGCAGTTCCCTTTTTTTGCTTGACCTGGCGGACAAAAACGACCATCGCCATGTCTGCGATCATTATAAACCCCATTGGGATCTACAACGATGCTACCCTCATGTGTATGTACAGCACATGCACTTAAAGATAGCATCAGACTGGAACATAGAAATAAAATCATTTTTTTCATTTTTAGATCCTTTATGGTGAGTTAGATTTTCATTTAAAATTTAAGACCTATTGAGCCATTTCAAAAGTACTTTTGTGTAAATGAATGAGCATTTAAAAAATGATTTTTATTGTGAGTTTATGGTTTAAGAATAGTTCTAAAACCAACATGGGTTGTGGCAAGATCTAGCTCTTGTGGATGACGACTACTGGTTCTAAATCTTGCACAGTAATTATTGGCACATAAAAAAGAGCCACCTTTAATTACATAGTTTTGTGCATGGATTTGTTGTTGACGTAGATGGCTATAATCTCCCATGTGTTGATCATGGGCACCTGTATAGGGTGATGTTGTCCATTCCCATACATTTCCAATCAAGTCATAGAGTTGAAATGCATTCGCTGGAAAGCAACCAACAGGTGCAACACCTTCAAATTGATCTTGCTGCAAATTTTGAAAAGGAAAGTTGCCTTGCCAATAATTTGCAATAGGTTGGTGTTGCTGATTTTGTGGTTCATGATGCAATGGTGTGTCATAGGTAGATTTCGCTTTTGCAGCATATTCCCATTGTTCTTCTGAGGGTAAATCTCTCTTAAGCCATAGCGCATAATGTTCAGCATCATTTTTGGTAACGTAGCGTACGGGTTCTGCAGGATTCGGGAGAGCACCGTGTTCACCATAGGGTGTTTTCCAAGTAAAGCCAGATTTGAGTTGCCACCATTGCTGAGGATGCTTTGGATCTGGACTAAATACAGCAACTTGTCGTTGCTTTTCAGCATCTGTAATGTAATGTGTTGCATTTACAAAACTTGCAAATTGAGCAACTGTAACTTCGGTTTGATCAATCCAAAACCCAGAAATTTTACGTTTCTTTTCACCAAAATTGAGCTCATCTGGATAGGCAATATTTGAGCCGAGTTCAAAACTTCCTTCGGGAATCCAAACCATACCCGCATGCTTATCTCTTCCCCAATGATGAGGCAAGCCTGAATATTTCCCACATTTTTGTGGATCACCTAAAATTAATTGTGCTTTTGACTGGTATTGTTCATGCTCGGTATTTGATGAAACATGACAGCCTGCAAGGAGCAAGCTGACACTGATTGCAATGATGTACTTTACGATCATTGTTTAAATTCCAATACACCATTTTGTTGAGTGTATTTGTTATAAACTTCAACGAGTTTAGACACTTGTTCTGGATGACTGTCTGCAAGATTATTTCGTTCGCCACGATCATCTTTGAGATTGTAAAGCTCCCACTTTCCAGTACCAAGATTGCCATTTGCTTGATAAGCAATTTTCCAATCGCCTTGTTTAGCATATTTATTGCCATGTAACTCATCAGCAAAAGCAAATTCAGCAGGGCGAATGCTTGCTGTTTTGTTTTCTAAAGTTGATTTCCACGAAATACCTGATGGATTGTTGATTTGACGACCTTTGTATTGATCTTTTGGTACTGAAACATTGGCATATTCAAGTACAGTTGGAAATACGTCTAATACACTGGCGAAGCCATGGTAGATATTTTCAGCTTTCTTTTGATTTGGAAGTTTGACAATAGCGGGTGCTGTGGTTGCACCTTCACCTGCAGTATCTTTCCATAAATGAAAAGGTGCAGCGCTGACCTCGGCCCAACGTGGCCCAATATAGTGATATGAGTTTGCAGTGCCTACAGCAGCTAATGAAGTATCGAAGCCTGTTTCTGTACCATAAGTGCCACGAACAAAGCCTTCTGCACCATTGTCAGAAACAAAGAAAATCAGGGTATTTTCATACTGTCCATTGGCTTTCAAATATTGAATCAAACGACCAATATTATCATCAAGATTTTCGACCATACCTGCGTAGACTTCCATTTTACGCGCTTCTAAAGCTTTTTGTTCAGAGCTGAGTTCGTTCCATTTTGGATATTTAGGAATTTGAGCGGTTGCTAATGGGTCAGCCGCTTGGAAGTTTGCTGGGAGGATACCCAGTTGCTTTTGTTTCGCAATACGTGCATTACGGATCTGCTCATACCCAACATCATATTGACCTTTGTAGCGATCACTGTATTTTTGCGGCGCTTGGATCGGCCAATGTGGTGCTGTATAGGCGGCATACGCAAAGAATGGTTTTCCAGAGCGTTTCCCACTGTCTAAATATTGAATCAACTTATCTGTATAGTAATCAGTTGAGAAGAAATCATCTGGCAAATCTGAAACAGCAATTTTTTTACCATCTTCAGTATAAGTTGCTAGCCCTGCGCGGTTGTATTGGCTTGGGTTTTGTTTGAAATGAAGATCTAAACCTTGTAATAGCGTAAATGAATGATCGAAACCTTTGGCATGTGCATTGGTTTCAGGTGTTAAACCCAAATGCCATTTACCACTGATGTAAGTACGGTAACCATTGTCACGTAATACTTCAGCAATGGACAAAGAACGATTATTTAAATAGCCCTCATAACCAGGCTGGCCTTTTAGATGTGCTGGCGTGAGTTCCGCCATTGCACCGATTCCTGCTTGATGATGGTCTGTACCAGAAATCAATTGTGAACGAGTAGGGGAGCATGTCGGTGCTGTATGGTAGTCGGTCAGAATTCGCCCTTCTTGGGTTAGGGCATCTAAGTTAGGCGTATGAATTTCACCACCAAATGCTCCGAGATCAGAATAGCCTAAGTCATCTGCCATGATGAATAAAACATTGGGCTTTGGTTTTTGGGATATAGTTTGATTGGAATCGTGATCATCATTACAACCCGCCAGATAGAAGGTAAATAAAGCGATTGAGATTGAACTTACAAGTTTTAGTTTTTGCATGGCAATGATGACGTTTTATATAAATTTATAATGAAGCTTAGCGAAAGAAGAAATGAGCTAAAAATATTAAAAAATGCTTTTTAAAGCAGAATAATTCTTGAGAAAAATTTATGCTGAACAAATCTAATATTTTGAAAAGCTATTGAAATACTTAAATTCATTAAAAAAATACAATGAAAACAGACAAAAAAATAAAATAAGCATGTTTTTAAATTTAATTCCGACAATTTTAGTTGATTTTTATTCATTCAGCCTCATCTTCAGTTAAAATACCGACTTCAGCTTGAGGATAGAGTTATGTCGACTGAGAACACCAATGCTGCAGTTGCAGAAGAAATTCCAAACTTATTGATTACTCCAAATGCACAGGAGTATTTAAAAGATCTATTGGAGAAACAAAATACTCCTGGAATCGGCGTTCGTGTATTTGTTGAAAATGCGGGAACTCCACGCGCTGAATGCTGCATGGCGTATAGTGCGCCTGAAGAAATTGCGCCAACAGATTACAGACAAGATTATCCAGATTTTCCTGCATTTATTGATACACCATCTATTCCGTATCTCAAAGATGCTGTGATTGATTACAACAAAGATCGTTTTGGCGGTCAGTTGACTTTCCGCGCGCCAAACTCGAAAGTGCCACGTGTAGGGCCAGATGCGTCTATTGAAGAGCGTATTACTTATGTACTTCAAGCAGAAATTAATCCAGGTTTAGCAGGGCATGGTGGTAACTGTGCGTTGGTTGAAGTGCTTGAAGATGAAGAGCATGGTTTAACTGCAGTATTGAAATTTGGCGGTGGTTGCCAAGGTTGTTCTGCAATTGACGTAACTTTAAAGCAAGGTGTAGAAACGACACTGAAAGAACATATACCTGAACTTGGACGCGTGGTCGATCAAACTGATCATAGCCAAGCGGATGGTGCTTATTTCAAATAATGATCTATATTGTTTGAATATGATTGTTTAAAAACCTCCTTTATGGAGGTTTTTTTATTTCAGTAATAAATTAATGGAAAATATTTGAATATTTAAGTTTCTTAAATGAATCTTAAATAGTCTTTATTTTTGATTGAGTTTTAGTCAAACAGTTATTAATAATAAGAATAATTATCAATATTAATTGTAATAGTGTTCTATTTTGTTAAGCTGTGGGGCGAAATTTACATGGTTTATCCATAAATTAGCCTCTTTGGAATACTTATATGTCTAATCGTATCATCCAATCTGTGTTATCTCTCTCTATTGTTGGCATCATGATGGGGGCTGCGCATGCAGCAGATTCACAAAAAATTTCTAATGAAACTGATTCACAAGCTCAGGAATCAGTAAAGTTACAAACGATTGTTGTGACAGCATCTGGTTCGGAACAAGATGTGGCTGATGCTCCTGCATCAATTTCAGTCATTACAGCGGAAGAGCTACAAAAGAAATCTTATACAGATGTGATCGACGCGGTTAAAAATATTCCAGGTGTTTCAGTACAAGGTGGAGGAAACAATAAAGAAATTACCATTCGTGGTATGGGGGCAAATTATACCAAATATCTCATTGATGGACGTCCGATCAGTGCAGGAAGAGTCGTGAATGGGAATGGTACAGATGGTGGGAAGATCGGTGCCTATTTACCACCTATCGATATGATAGAGCGAATTGAAGTTGTTCGTGGACCAATGTCATCATTACATGGCTCTGATGCCATGGGTGGTGTAATTAATATCATTACTAAAAAAGCATCATCTACGTCGTGGCAAGGCAGTATCTCTCCAGAATATACCAAGTCAAATAATGATTATGCCAATGATAGTTATGGTGTCAGCTTATACGCCACAGGCCCATTAATTAAAGATAAGTTATCATTAAGCTTAGATGGTAACTTTCAAGGTACTGATGAAAGTGACTATATTGGCGGCGAAGGTCAAAAATCAGCATCGAGTGAATCTGAAAAGAAAATTAGAAAAATTGGAACAGGCTTGCTTTGGAGTGTCGATGAACAGAATGATATTGGTTTAAGATATGATTTTACACGACAAGAATATACGACAACTTTAGGTAAAAGTGTGGGGGTAGCGAGTCAGGCTTCAACCAATGAAAATGAAAAAGATGTTTGGACTTTAAGTCATAAAGGGAACTATGATCTGTTTTCAATTGATAGTTACTATCAAGATGAAACGACAAAAAAAGTATATAGTGGCGCAGTCGCAGATCAAAAGCAGGAAGAATTAAAATTATTTAATACCCAAGCGTCTTTCAATATAGGCAATCATGCTTTGATCACTGGTGGTCAATATCAGCAGGAAAAAATTAAAGATACAACCAATGGCCTAGCAAGTGTTACGGGTGTAACCTCACTTGATCGCTGGTTATTTGCATTATTTGTCGAAGATCAGTGGAGTCTTACTGACGATTTCGCTTTAACAATTGGCGCTCGATATAATAAAGATGAATATTTTGGTGACGAAATTACACCAAGAATTTATGGTGTTTATCACATAACTGATGCTTTCACTTTAAAAGGTGGTGTAAGTACAGGGTATAAACAACCGACGATTAGTCAAATATCAGAAGGTTTTGGAAGTCGTACAGGAAAAGGGAGTGCTGTAATTATTGGTAACCCTGATTTGTCACCAGAAAAAAGTACCAGTTATGAATTTGGCTTTAATTACATCGCGCCTGAAATTGGTTTATCGACAAGTTTAATGGTCTTTAAATCTGATTTTAAAGACAAAATTGTTGAAGATCGTTTATGTGATACGCCAGGGACAACAAATAGTTCTCCTGTGTCAGAGTGGAAATGTTCTGCAAATGGGCAACCTTATCGCTTTGTGAGTCAAATGAAAAACGTTTCTGATGCAGAAATGAAAGGTGTCGAGTTCTCTTTTAATTATGATTTACTTGATAATTTACAGGCAAATACCAACTATACCTATACTAAATCTGAGCAAAAAAGTGGTGAATTTAAAGGACAGCCTTTAAATAAAATGCCAAAGCACATGTTAAATATTGGGTTGAACTATGATGTGTCAGATGACTGGAACACTTGGATAGACTATAACTATCGCGGCAAAACCAGTGATTATTTAAGTCGTACAACGATGGAGGCAGGTACTCCTGCTTATGGTACTTTTGATGCAGGTGTCGTTTTTAAAGCAAAACAAAAATTAAGTTTAAGTGCTGGTATTTATAATATTGCCAATAAAGAAATTACCAATAGTGAATATGACGTGGTTCTTGATGGTCGACGCTATACAGTGGGCATGAACATCCGATTCTAATCAGTCATGGAAAAAAGCCTCCGTTTACGGAGGCTTTTTACTGTACGTCATAGAGTATTTGCAGTCAAATGACAGATTCAATATTCAAAATCTTTAACGTTTCATCAGAATAATAGAACTTTTCCAAATAGATTCGAGCACGTGATTTTAAATGCTCAGAAGAAATCATGCTTTGAATCACAGGTTCAAGCAAAGCTTGTAATTCATTTTGAATCAAGGCTTCGTCGATATTAATATCATTCAAAATCAAGTCAAAAGGGCGTTCTTCATTACGGACATACCATGTGAGGATTCCGTCGTGGACTTGTTTTTTTAAATAATCAGTTTGACGGATATGATCCCAAATCTCATGCCCCATACCCACCGTATTGGGAAGATCATTTACTTCAACATAATTACGTAACACACCAATAGGTATCTTCTTAATCTTATGCCATAAATTAGCTTGGAAATGATAAAGCTTATTGTCATCAAACTGATGGTTGATGACTTGCTCACTCAATTGGCTAATTTTAATAATATTTTTTTGAAGATAATGTTTAACCGTATCATCTAAATTGGTATCAGTGACAGACTCTAAAACAGATTTCCCCATCTTCATAAAGCGACCAACACCTGGTACTTTTTTATTCATCACAGAATTATCAATATAATCTTGGATCGAGTGATGAATCAGCTGAGTCAGCATGCTTGAAAATGATGGATTATTCACAATACGTTTAATCAGCGCTTGGCGATGACTCGATTTACTTGCTACATATTGTGCAATTTTATCTATGGTTGCAACTGGAATAATATCTTCAATCAAGGTGTTATCATTAACTGGGTGGATTAAAGCAAAACGGATATGATCAGTAATTTGCTCAATCAAAAAACTGCTTGCAGCTGTATCTAATACTTGTTTTTGTAAAAGAGCATTAATTTGATCAAACGACCAGAGTTGTTTAAGCGGTTGCTTTCTAAACCAAAGATAAAACTCATTAAATTCAGTTTTAATGGCTCCAGACTGAGTAAACTCTTGATCTAAAAATGAGAGTTGAGCATCGATTAATTGTTCAACGAGGGGATGTTTCATTTTTTAGACTCAAATTGTTCGTGTTTTTGATCAGAGAATGGATTTTGCAAAGGCTGAACTTTATTTAAAAAACTTAGATAATTTTCAGCAACACGTTCTGGTGCTTCAAGCAAAGGCATGTGTCCGACGCGTTGTAAAATAATTGGATTTTCTGGTCGTTTTAAAACGGATTTTAGCTCATTGGCTACATCAACATTAACGATTTGATCTTGCGCACCCCATAAGATTATCGTGGGTGCTTCAATATTCTTGAGCATCGTGGTAAATGTCATCGGCGTATATAGACGATTGAGCGCATCAATTTGGTTAATGATCTTTGCAGTATCAGCTGATTTTGCAATAAACAATTTCTCTTGTTCATTTTTAATAATACTGGCAGTAAAAGGCTGATGAAACATGACTTTATTCATCACGAAATCTAAGTCACCTTTTTGCGTAATTAAAAGCTGTTTGAGGTAAATCGGATTTCTCAGGTAGTTGGTATTGGTCGATTTAAAGATACCACCCGTACTCATTAAAAATAAGCTTTTGGTATCAAATGGATATTGCGATGCATAAAACATGGCAATCGTACCACCTAAAGAATGACCTGCAATATTTAAATTGTCTTGAATATGTGCTGCTTCAATAAAACGGCGCAGTTGTTCTGTTACATTAGGAACAGAAAGGTCAAAATTTGCAGGAACTTGCGTTGCACCAGCAGAGGGTAAGTCTGGAATAATGACATGATAATAAGGTGTAAGGGATTTAGCGACACTATTCCAAGTATCTCGACTACTGGCTAAACCATGGATCAATAAAATGGTGGGTTTATTTTTAGGACCGCCTTCACTATAAGACCAAACGACATCTCCTACACGTAGTGTTTTAGAGTTCAAGCCTGCCCAAGATCTTTCCTCTTGTACAACCTTTAAATAGTCGATATTTTCAGCGACATTACTTGCAGCATTAGCTTGATGACTCAAAGTAACTACACCTAGAGTGCTCAGACTTAACAATAAGCTATTTAAAAAATGCAGAATTTTCTTATTGGGCAGTTCAGACATGCATAGGGTTCCTAACAAATGACTTGGCATTATATAAAGTAATAATATTATTCATGATGATATTTTTTTCAGCATTCGCTGAAAATGGACTATTTGTAAGTTTTTTGCCAAAACAAAAATTTAGAATAAAGCTAATTTGCAGCATATTCTGTGATTTTATTAGATGAAATGAATCTAATTGTGAATTTTGCCTACATATTTTTAAAATAATTATAAGATCATGCTACATCACAAAAATTGTAACAGAGTTTATTTTTAGTCAGTGACTTTCACTTTTGACAGCATTAAAATGACCTAATCTCCACACAATGGAATAAAACACAAATGCTAACTGCTCAAGAAGCTTTAGAACGTCTAAAACAGGGTAATGAACGCTTTGCCCATGGTGAAACAAATCATAATAAATTTTTGACACACCAACAGCGAACGGAGATGGTTGGGAGTCAGGAACCTTTTGCCATCATTTTAGGTTGTTCGGATTCTCGTGTTCCTGCTGAGATGGTATTCGACCAAGGTTTTGGTGATTTATTTGTGATCCGAGTGGCGGGAAATATCGTTGCACCATCGCAAGTGGGTAGTGTGGAATTTGCAGCAGATAGTTTTGGTTGTCCATTGGTTGTGGTTTTAGGTCATAGTCATTGTGGTGCGATTCATTCAACAATTGAAGCTTTGAAGAATCCGACAACGCCACCGTCTGCCAATCTAATGTCTATCGTCAACCGCGTGCGTCCATCAGTTGAAATCTTGATGCAAACTGAGTTGAAAGACGACCTAGATAAATTATCGATGCATGCAGTGAAATCAAATGTATTTGCATCAGTCAACCAGCTACGTCATGGGTCAGCAGTTTTAGAAAACTTGATCGCTCAGGGCAAATTGAAAGTGGTCGGTGCTCAATATTCACTTGAAACAGGTGAAGTAGATTTTTATGATTTTTAATTAAAGTGTGTAATGCTTTAAGCGTTTTAATCAAAATCTCTTAAGCTAAGACATAAAAAATCCCACATAATTGTGGGATTTTTTATACCAATAAATTCTTAGAATTTATAACCGATTTTTAAACCGTAAGCGATTGCGTTGTTGTCAGTGAACTCTGCAACATATCGAGAGTCTTCACCAGCTTGAGCACCAGTTTGTGCTTTTGCATCACCTAACCAGAAGTATTTAACACCACCAGCGATAAAGGTTTGTGGTGTAGGGCTATATTGAACGCCTAAGCCTAAGTTCCAATAACCTTCTGTTGGACCTAAAGTAGAAACAGGATTACCTGCACCAGAGTCCCAACCTACAGAAACGTTACCAGCCCATTGCTCATTGAGTTTACGACCTACACCGACTGTTGCTGAAATTTGATCTTCTGAATATTCAACAAGGTTAAAACCCTTTGGACGTGCATTGCTTGGATTCGTTGCACCTAATAATGGGCCAACAGCTTCTGAAACCTTACCAAATTTGTCTGGACGAATTGAAAAATCTTTCCAGTTCACCCAACGTAAGTTAGCAAATGCAACTGTATTTGCCATAATACCTGTTTGGAAATCTAGGTTTACAGATTGTGGTGTCGTAATTTTTACACCGCCAGGTGTCTGATTAGCTGCTAATGCTTTCAATAAGTATGGTGCTACAGCCGCACCAGAAGTACCTAGCGAAGCTATCAAGCCTTGCAATTGTGCTGCAGGCATACCGCTTAAGCGATCTGCAAGTGCAATAGATTCAGTCGCATCTGCATCATGATCGATTTCAGAGCGATAAGTAACAGATGCTTTTAAAGCAATATCTGGGATTTGAAAAGCAGCGCCTGCTAACCAACCAGTACCACTAGTTTCTTTGATTTTCGCATCATAACCGTTATATAGACTATATGCTTTTCCACGTAAGCTAACATTGCCTTTAACAGTTTGGTACACACCACCAGCATAAATGTTGAATTGTTCAGTAGGTTGGAAACCAAAAATCATGGAAATATTTTGAGTATCTACTTCAACTTTAGTATTTCCAGTTACACCACCTAGTTGTGAGGTTGTAATTGGTAAACTACCTAATACTGGATCAGTTGGTGCTGATACAAATTCATTTGTACCGCTATATGCAGCATCTGCACCAAATGGTTGATCGTAAATTAAACCGAATGAAAAGTTGTCAGTCAGTTGGAGTTTTAACGCTGCTGATGGGAAATAGTAGTCATCGCCCATATCACCAATGTTACGATGTGGCTGAGGAGCTTCACCTGCTTCTTTGCCTTCAACAGTAGGGTCTAAAACAGAGATGCCTGCTTCAAAATAGTTACCTGGTTGTAAAAATGCTGAAATGGATTGACCTGAACGATCTAGTGCTGCGGCAAAAACACCAGTTGTTGGTAAAGTTGCTACAATTATCGCAATTGACAGACTTTTTAATTTCATTTTAATTTTTCCCTAAATACGATAAAATGAATCTTTTTAATGGCTTAAGCTTTGGTGGTGAAATAATTTTGAACCTTATAGTGAATAACTCAAAGTTACTTCTTTTTACAAAATAACATATAAAAAATAAGAGTAAATACTCTATCCATAGAATTAACGAAAAAAAATTGAACTTAGAAGTTATTTTTTAACCTTGAGATTTTTAGAAGTATCGTAAAATGAGATTGTTATGAAAATTATTTAAATAAATAAAGTGAAAGAGACAGATATTTTAAAAAGATATTTTTTTAAATGATGAAAATATGGACAGTAGGTTTAAGTGAAAGTTAGTTTGAGATAAATAATAAAGCAATTCATCATTCAATGGTGCGCTCTGCGGGACTCGAACCCACGTCGGTCGCTTAGGAGGCAACTGCTCTATCCAGTTAAGCTAAGGGCGCAAAGGAAATATAATTTACAATAATACTAGTGAAAGTAAAAGTTATTACCGAAGTAATAACTTTTAAAAACAAAGATTTTATGCTTTTCTGTACAAAACTTTGAACAGAATAAACATCAATACAATCCATATTGGGATCATAATGACTGCGCCACTTAATCCTTGTGTCCACATGATATAAAGCACAACAGCGATAAATGCGAGTACAAGGTAGTTACTCAATGGTGACCACAATGCAGGGAATGAAGATATCTTACCTTCAGCTTTCATTGCTTTGATGAATTGAAGATGAGTTAAACTGATCATTGCCCAGTTTAAAACCAATGCGCCAACAACGATATAGATTAAATTGCTTAATGCATCTTCTGGTGCAAAATAATTCAACAATACACAACCAAAAATCAATAATGCTGAGAATAAAACAGCAGGAATAGGAACACCTTGCTTATTGGTTTTTGTAAATATTTTCGGTGCATTTTTTTGTTGTGCTAAACCATAAAGCATACGGCTATTGGCATACATCCCGCTGTTATATACCGAAAGGGCAGCAGTTAAAATGATGAAGTTAAGCAAATGCGCAGCCCAACCAATCCCTAATTGACTAAAGATCATCACGAATGGGCTTTTATCAAGACCACCGAGTTGTAACTCATTCCAAGGAACCAGTGATAATAAAATTGTCAATGAACCGATATAGAAAAGAAGGATACGGAAAACAACTTGGTTAATTGCCTTTGGAATTGATTTTTGTGGATCATCTGCTTCTGCAGCCGCCATACCAATCAATTCAATACCACCAAAAGCGAACATGAGGAAAGCTAACATATAGAACAAACCATCAAAACCATGTGGGAAGAAACCACCATGTGTCCAAAGGTTACTAAATGAAGCGGTCGAGTCTGCACCCGCTGTTGCCAATAAATAGAGACCAAAAATGATCATGGAAACAACAGCAGTCACTTTGATAATTGAGAGCCAAAACTCAGATTCACCGTAAAATTTTACATTCCCCAAGTTGATCAGCGTGATGATCACAAAGAAAAACAGTACCGAAACCCAGCTTGGGATATCTGGCCACCAGTAATTGATATATTTACCTACGGCTGTTAACTCAGTCATTGCAACTAAGACATACAGGATCCAATAATTCCAACCCGCCAAAAAGCCTGGGAATTTTCCCCAGTATTTGTTGGCAAAATGACTAAATGAACCTGCTACAGGCTCTTGAACAATCATTTCACCAAGTTGGCGCATAATTAAAAATGCGATTAAACCACCAATAGCATAACCCAAAATAATCGATGGACCTGCCGATTCGATTACATGTGCGGAACCTAAAAATAACCCTGTACCAATTGCTCCACCCATGGCAATCAATTGGATATGACGATTCTTAAGTCCACGTTGTAATTGTGTAGACTCGTTGCTCAATGTATTCGACTCTAATTAATATGAATGCAATGATTGTAATTGATTGGTTACTTTTAGCCTAGTACATGATTGATTTATGTAAGGAAACTAATAAGTCAAAAAACTATATTTGTAATATTTCATTGAGTTATCAAGCAAATAAATTTTATTGAACTAGAGTGTATCTGTTTAAGAGAGGGTGAAATCTAGGCTATGTTGAATATTTATTTAATACTTAAGTCAATCAATCCGTGTTTTTTAGTAAAAACAGGTTAATATAAAACTGAATGGTAATTCATTATTTGATACAACAAAGAGAATTGAAAGGAATACGATAAATGAGCTTTGCACCACAAATCAAAATCCCTGCAACCTATATGCGTGGTGGAACCAGCAAGGGTGTTTTCTTTAAATTAGATGATTTGCCTGAACGTGCACAAGTTGCGGGGCAGGCACGTGATCAGTTGTTGCTTCGAGTAATTGGTAGTCCTGACCCTTATGGAAAGCAAATTGATGGTATGGGTGCAGCGACATCAAGCACCAGTAAAACAGTGATTTTGGCAAAAAGCTCACAAGCTGAACATGATGTTGATTATTTATTTGGACAAGTGTCGATTGATAAAGCATTTGTGGATTGGAGTGGAAACTGTGGCAACTTGACTGCGGCAGTAGGTTCATTTGCAATTAGTAATGGTTTAGTTGCAGCGGAACGTATTCCTGAAAATGGCATTTGTACAGTACGCATTTGGCAAGCCAATATTCAAAAAACCATTATTGCACATGTACCTGTGACCAATGGTCAAGTTCAAGAAACAGGTGATTTTGAACTGGATGGTGTGACTTTCCCCGCAGCTGAAGTTCAAATTGAATTTTTAGATCCTGCTGATGATGGTGAAGATGGCGGTGCAATGTTCCCAACAGGAAACCTTGTAGATACCTTAGAAGTTCCTGAAATTGGAACTTTTCAAGCTACTTTGATTAATGCAGGTATTCCGACTATCTTCTTAAATGCAGAAGATATTGGTTACCAAGGAACGGAACTTCAAGAAGCGATTAATGGTGATGCAGCCGCTTTAGCACGTTTTGAGAAAATTCGAGCTTATGGGGCTGTGAAAATGGGTTTAATTAAAGACATTAGTGAAGCTGCGAATCGTCAACACACACCGAAAGTTGCATTTGTATCGAAACCAAAAGCATATACATCATCAAGCGGTAAGCAAGTGACTGAAACCGATGCGGATTTATTGGTACGTGCATTGTCTATGGGTAAACTACACCATGCGATGATGGGAACAGCAGCTGTTGCAATCGGTACCGCGGCAGCGATTCCAAATACACTCGTGAATTTAGCTGCGGGTGGTGGAGAAAGGGAAGCAGTACGTTTTGGTCATCCATCGGGAACCTTACGTGTCGGAGCGCAAGCTTTAAGTGAAAATGGTCAATGGGTAGTTAAAAAAGCCATTATGAGCCGTAGTGCACGTGTACTGATGGAAGGCTGGGTACGCGTACCTGCAGATAGTTTCTAAGCGTTATTTATACACAAATAGCATTTGAAATTTAGAAAACAGACTTTTTTGCCCCATAAGTTGAATATAGCTTATGGGTGTGATTTTGTCGGCAAAATATTTTTATTTTGATTGATGTGTGACACAATATTAGTCAATCAGTAGATCATTTATCATGATTTGAAAGTATCAGATGGTGATACTTTTGAAGATGAAATTTAAATAATGTGAAACCTCTGGTTAAAATGAGTCATTCAAACTGAATGGGTGAAGTTATTTTTGTTGGCTTTGAGGTGTTATATGGAACATGAGTCGATAAATTTAAAAGATAATCTTGAACAAATAAAAGTTTTTGAATATTTAGAGAGTATAGATAAATTACATTTAGTCTCGTTTATTTCTCAGATTCCTTTACCCATTGCTATTTTTGACGATACTTCGCGTTGCTTAGGTGCAAATCAAAAATTTGCAGATATTTATGAAAGTGATGCATTGTATTTGATAGATAAATTATTAAGTACATTTTCTACAGTTGTTTATGCACGTTTTCAAGAAGCTTTAGATTATTTTCATCAAAATCAAAATTATTTAGAACAAGAGTTTTATGTAAAAGGTCGTTTCTATCTTGCTTATTTTAAAGCTATTCGAAATGCTGATAATGCAATTGAGATGATTGTCGTTGTGTGTTCCGATGTAACACGCTTAAAACGACGTGAAAATGTGCTATTACAAAACAATAAAAAATTACATGATCACTTATATTTAGACTTATTAACAGGTCTGCAAAATGCGCTCGCATTTGATCATTATCTAAATAAATTGTGGCAGAATCCTGCAAAAACGGATGTTTCATTTTTAAAAATTGATTTAGATAATTTTAAATTATTCAATCAAATCAATAGTTATACAGTAGGAGATGAAGCCTTAGTACAATTAGGTGCTGTGTTAAATGAAGTTATTCGTCAAACTGAGGCTCAACTATTCCGATTGAATTCTGCTAGCTTTATTGTTGTGATTGAGCATTTAACAGATTGGGCTGTGATGACATTGGGGGAACGCCTAAAATTTGCGATTACAGATGCAAAAATTTTGTTTGATAAAAATAACCAGTATCTGACGGCATCCGTTGGGATTTTTCATTTTTCTCAAGCAAGCGATGATCACGAAGTCGATGTGCTTGAAAAAATAGAAATAGCCATTCAACAAGCAAAGAAAAATGGTGCAAATTCTTTATTTTTATTGAAAAGTTAACTGTATTTTTTGCTATTGGTATAGTTGCCATTGTTGGAATTAAAGGATGAGAATTATAGCGACTCATAGTAGAATGAGCGCACTCATTCCATCTACCAATTTCACTCAAACTTATTTATTTTAAGTTTTAGCAATGTGTACAAGTCGAGGCTGATGTGACTTCAATTCCAAATGTAAATGCAGAAATTTTAAAACGAGCGCAACAGCAAATTCAGCAAGATCTACAAACTGCTTTAGATGCATTTTCACTGCCTGAACCTTTAAAATCTGCTGTGCATCATACTGTGATGTTAGGCGGAAAGCGTGTACGTCCAGCACTGTGTTATGCGACATCTCATTTGAAAGAGAATAATCCAAACTTTGCAGCAGTACGCCGTGCCGCAGTTGCAATCGAGTTTATTCATTGTTATTCACTTGCGCATGATGATTTGCCTTGTATGGATAACGATTTATTACGTCGTGGGCAACCTACTTGTCATGTGGCTTTCGGTGAAGATACTGCGCTTTTGGCAGGTGACATTCTCCAGTCGATGGCTTTTGAGGTTTTAGGCAGTCGTCTGTTTGATAATGGAACATCAGTGGATCAAGCGATTGTGCTTAAACAAATGCAGATTTTAGCCACTTCAAGTTCGAAAATGGTCTGTGGTCAAGTCTTAGATTTACAAGCTGAAGGAAAGCATGTAGACCAATCACATTTGGAAAATATTCACCGTAATAAAACAGGTGCTTTAATTCAAGCCTCTATCATGATGTCGGCTGTGACGATTTTCTCAGGAACAGATCAAGCGATTCCACAATTGCGTCAATATGGGCAAGCGATTGGTTTAGCTTTCCAAGTCCAAGATGATATTCTTGATGTGATTTCAGATACTGAATCATTGGGTAAAACAGCGGGTAAAGATGAGCAAGTGGATAAATCAACTTATCCAGCATTGATGGGTTTAGAGAATGCTAAAGCTTATGCACAGCAATTGCATGACCAAGCATTTCAGGCTTTAGAATATTTTGGTGATAATGCGAAAGAGCTGAATCAAATTTCTCAGTTTTTGTTGTCACGTAAGAGCTAAATTCTATTTCTTATTCAGTCTTAAATATTGTAATAACAAAGGGGCATTTCGCCCCTTTGTTATTTTCTTTATTTATTAAATCGGATTAGACCGATTCTTTATAAATTTGATCTGCTTTATCAAATCGTTCAAGCATATCCGCTGTTGGTGCTTTACTGATTAAGCTGAATAGAATAATGGCAATGAATGAGCAAATAAATCCTGGGATAATTTCATAGACACCTGTTGCAGCAAAAACAGGAATATTTTTCCAAAGAATCACCACCAAAGCACCGATAATCATACCTGCAAGAGCCCCTGAAAGGGTCATACGCTTCCAGAACAGTGACAGAATAATCAATGGTCCAAATGCCGCACCAAAACCTGCCCATGCATAAGCGACAAGCCCGAGCACCTTAGATTCTGGATTACTCGCAAGGACGATTGCAAGGATTGCGACCAGCAAAACCATCAAACGACCGACCCAAACCAATTCTTTCTGAGAAGCTGTTTTACGAATAAAAGCTTTATAAAAATCTTCGGTTAAGGTACTTGAACAGACCAATAATTGACAACTTAACGTACTCATCACGGCCGCAAGAATCGCAGCTAAGACGATACCTGCAATCCAAGGGTTAAACAGAATTTTAGTCAGTTCCATAAAGACGGTTTCAGGGTTTGCATTCACCGTAGCTGCTAACTCAGGATGGACTTGGAAATAAGCGATACCAAAGAAACCTGCTGCAACCGCACCACCTAAGCACAGTGTCATCCATGTCATACCGATGCGACGTGCATTGGGAATAGATTTCACAGAATCTGCCGCCATGAAACGGACAAGGATGTGAGGTTGACCAAAATAGCCTAAGCCCCATGCAAGCAAGGATAGAATTGCAACGGTGCTTAAGTCATTGAATAAACTATAGGCTTGTGGGCGTGCAGCATCCAAAGCGGCATTGACAACACTCATATCACCTAAGCTTAAAATGGTGACGATAGGTGTTAATAAAAGTGCAAAAATCATCAACCCCGCTTGAATGGTATCTGTCCAACTCACCGCTAAGAAGCCACCAATAAACACATAGCTGATGGTTGCAATCGCACTGATCCAAAGTGCAGTACTATATGACAGCCCAAACATACTTTCGAATAAACGTGCACCTGCGACCATCCCAGAAGCACAGTAAATCGCGAAGAATATGAGAATCACGACAGCGGAAACAATTCTTAGAATCTTTTTATGATCATTGAAACGATTGGAAAAATAATCGGGTAAGGTAAGCGCATTGTTTTGGATTTCGGTATGAATACGTAAACGACCTGCAACCAATAACCAGTTGAGCCATGCACCAATGATCAAACCAATCGCAATCCACATTTCAGATAAACCTGACAGATAAATTGCACCTGGTAAGCCCATGAGTAGCCAACCACTCATGTCAGAAGCGCCTGCTGAAAGGGCAGTCACAAAACTCCCTAAACGACGTCCACCTAAAATATAGTCATCAAAACTGGTTGTTGCACGATAGGCAATTAAGCCAATGATGACCATGGCAACTATATAAAATAGAAAGGTGATTAAGGTGGGGTTGAGGGAACTCATACGATATCCATATTCGTGGAAAGATGTAGATCTAAGGAAAATTTTTAAATAACGTGAAATTTAACCATAAATTACAAAAAATTACTGATTAAATCTTAAACGTTAAAACTTAAGTGATCATTTTCAAGGTAAAAAAATAGGCAACATCAAGTTGCCTATTTTTATTGCAATCGAGAAATTAGTTATTTCTACCCATCACACCACGAATGGTATTCATAATGTCAGCAGGAAGTACAACTGTTTTCGAGTTATTCGATTTCGCCATGTCTTGCATGGCTTTGACATATTGCTCACCCAGTAAGTAGGCAACAGGAACTTCTTTATCACCAACAGCAGAAGTGATCATTTCAATGGCTTTTTGAGATGATTCAGCTAAAACAACTTGAGCCTCAGCATCACGACGTGAAGCTTCTAGACGACCATCCGCTTCAAGAATCGCAGCTTGTTTTTCACCATCAGCTTTGGTCACTGTCGCACGACGTTGACGTTCAGCTGCTGCTTGCGCTTCCATCGCTGATTGCATGGTATGCGATGGCTGAATATCCTGAATTTCAACAGTTTTTAAAGTAATGCCCCAGTCTGAAATATCATCTGAAATTGCCGCTTTAAGCTTGGCTTTGATGTGATCACGTGATGAAAGTGCATCATCCAAATCCATTTCACCGACAATCGAACGGAGTGAGGTTTGTACAAGATTTTGAATTGCCCATGTATAATTTTCAATACCATAGACTGCTTTTTCAGGGGTAGTCAGATTGATATAGGCAACGGCATTCATCACCATTACCGCGTTATCTCTAGAAATTACTTCTTGTGAAGGAATATCTAAAACAATATCTTTGGTGGTAACTTTGTACGCAACTTCGTCTACATAAGGGATAACAAAGTTTAGACCCGGATTAAGTGTGGTGTGATATTTACCTAAACGTTGTACGATCCATTTATAACCTTGCGGAACGATACGAACGCCTTTGAAAATCGTCACAGCGACGAAGGCAAATATGAATAAAGCAACTATAGAACCAAAACCCATTTAATTTTCCTCTTTATTTTTCATTATGAAGATGAAGAATGTGGTTGTACCACTAAATCATTACCCAAAATATCTGTGACACGGACACGATCACCAACTTGCACAGGTGAAAGAGAGCGACAGTTCCATTCATCAGAACCTAAAACAGGCATCGGAAAACGAACGAGAATTTGTTCATGGTGTAGACCTGTTTGAATGACCATACCAATTTGACCAATGGTGGCTTCTCTTGATAGTCCTGCTTTGGTTTTGTCTATAGATAAGGGTTTGACAAATTTAAACCAAACTACAGTACAGATGATGGATAATACGATCCAACATACGATTTGAAAGGTGAAACTCATACTTGGGAAGAGCCAATACAAAATACTGACTACAATTGCGGCGATACCAAACCACAACGCAGCAAATGCGGGCAAAATGAGTTCGGATAAGATCAGCAATATGCCAAGTACAAACCAATGCCACGGTTCAAAAATAAAGTTCATACATCTACTCTAGTGATTATCATTGATATAGATGACGTATCATCTATATCAATGTAGCAGATGAATTCAATGCTGCATATAAAAACGTGATTATTCTAGTTTATTCACTGTTTTTATTTGTTGGATTGAAATGCGCTTATATTCTCGCTCTTGGTGCAGGTTTTAATGCTGCAGGAGATTTTTTAAAGTTAGTGATTGCTGCTTGAATCGCCGTAATTTTCGCTTGAGCAGATTTCTCACCCTCTAAAATGGCTTGATTGCTCGATTTCAAATCTAAAGTCCCTAAGTGTCCAACTTTGGGTTGAATCACAATATTCGCCTGAGCCAATTCATTATTGATACTTTGTTGTCCCATGATATTAATCGTTTGGTCAAGTAAGCCCCACATATTCATCGGTTGGCTACCTGATGGACGTGCTGAAATATCGACTGCAATCACGATATCCGCACCCATATCACGTGCAGTTTGTACAGGAATCGGACTGACTAAACCTCCATCGACATATTTTGTTCCACCAATGGTTGCTGGGACGAATACATTGGGAATACTGCATGAAGCTCGCACAGCTTGACCTGCATTGCCTTTGATAAATTCAGCCTTTTTACCATTGTCCAAACGTGTTGCAACAGCAGCGAAGCGAATCGGGAATTGTTCAATCGGCTTATTGGCAATATTACGATTGACATAATCTTGTAGTTTTTGCCCCAGTACAATGCCTTGGCTATTCAAGGTTAAGTCACGTAGATCAGACTCTTTGAGTTGTTGCGCGATTTGTTGCATTTGATAAGGGGTTTTACCACTGGCATAGATACTCCCAACGAAGCTTCCCGCACTTGTTCCAGTGACGATTTTAGGTTTTATGCCATGAGATTCTAGAACTTTAAGTACGCCGATATGCGCAAAACCTTTTGCACCACCGCCACCGAGTGCAATTGCAATCACAGGTTCTCGTGCCTTGATCGCTGTGGTTTGAGGAGGAGTTTTTGTTGTTTTATCACAGCCAACGAGGGCAAGACCCATTAAGCCTATAAAGCCAAGTTGTTTAAAACGCATATCGTATTACTTTAGTCTAAAAAATATGCTGTCATCTGAACAGATTGTTGCTTTATTTTCTAGCTATTTTTCAATAGTTTTTGTAAAGGAATCGAGAGTAGTTTCGGATGCTTTGGTGAAAATTTTCCATTAAAACGATTTAAAATTTCTACTAAATCTTGGTCATAGTCACCAGTCGGCTGTAACGTCCCTAAGCAATGAATCAATTTCTTTTCATAATCAAAAGAAAAGATTGCAATCGGGATATTGGCACCCATAGCAATGTGGTAAAAACCACTTTTGATTTTTTCTGCACGATTGCGCGTGCCTTCAGGTGCAATTGCAATCCAGATTTTTTCTTGCTGATGAATCACATCCACAATCTGTTGAGTCAGCCCATGCGGTGAGTCACGCTCTACGGGAATCACACCAATCCATTCAAACAGACCTTTGAGTGGTGTTTTAAATAAACTGTCTTTACCGAAAATCGTGACTTTGACACCAATGCCAAGCATTGCAAGAAAAGCATATAAGCCATCAAAATTTGAGGTATGAGGTGCGATGAAAACCACAGCTTTAGGTAAATTGGGAAATTCACCGACAAAGCCCCAACCTTGAGCGAGATAAAGCTTTTTGAATAAGTTACGGCTCGATGTTGTGCCACGTTGTGGGACTTGATCTGGTATATTTGGAAAATTCTCTGACATCGTATTCTTATGGCTTTGCTGTGATTGTATTTAAATTGGCGTATTTACTTACTTTATTTTTTGCATAATAGTAAGCATTGGTGTAGTAAAGGTTGAACTATGGCAAATATTACAAAAATCACCGATGAATGCAATACACTTTGAATGGGTGAATGAACTTATGAAATTGATCGGTATAAAAAGAATTAGAGATTAACCCATGCCACAGAGCTATTTATTGTTATTTTCACTGTATTGGGCACAAGGTTTACCTGTTGGTTTTATGACTCATGCTTTGCCTGTGATTCTCCGTGCGCAAGGCGTTTCATTGACTCATATCGGTGGTTTTGGTCTGCTCATGGCACCGTGGGCACTCAAAGTGCTTTGGTCACCTTGGGTTGACAAATACGGACACTCGCAAAAAGGGCATTACCGAAGTTGGATTATTCCAACACAGGTTTTAACCATTGTCATTTTAATCGTTCTTTCTTTTTTACCAATTCAATCTTTAAATCAACCCACTTATTTATTCGGATTTTTTATCGCTTTACTGTGTATGAATAGTGTGGGTGCGACGCAAGACATAGCGACAGATGGTTTGGCGGTTAAGATTCTGAAAGGCGATCAGCAACATATTGGAAATATGTTCCAAGTGATTGGTTCACGGCTGGGCTTCATCATCGGAGGTGGCGCTATTCTGTGGGCAATGGATTGGCTCACATGGCAGAGTACATTTTTGATTCTTGCTTTCATCGTGACCCTAAATACGCTTCCGATTCTACTTTATAAAGAACCACAGCATTCTCCAAATTCAACGACAAATGCTGAACAGACAAGCATTCAGACCAAGCAGAATTTCTTGGTAAAACTTAGAAAATATCTCAGTTATTTTTTTGAAAATAAACAGTTGAGCACTTGGTTTTGGGTGCTTTGTACCATCAAAATTGCAGATGGATTAACAGGCCCGATTACCAAACCTTTGTTGGTCGATTTAGGATTAACACTTTCTCAAATCGGGATTTATATCACCATGATCGGTGCGTTTGCAGCACTGGTTGGTGCAGGTTTAGCAGGCTGGATGTTGAAGAACATTACAAGACGTCATGCTTTGATCATTTTCTCTATTCTTAAATTAATGAGTTTAGCTGGTTTTGTTGGTTTAGCATTCTTATTGCAAAATTCAGTGGAGATTGCTCCATGGATAATCTATGTAGTGAACGCTTTAGAAGATATGTTTGCTGCGATGCTATTGGTTGCAATTCTAACTTTGGTTATGCAATACAGTCGAACTGAAAGTGCAGGCACTGATTTTACTTTTCAAGTATCTGTGATGGCGACCATCAGTGGGGTTTTGTATACCGTGAGTGGAATCATTGGCGATTACTTAGGATATTCTGTTTTTTTAAGTTTGATTTTAATGGTGGGTGTGATCTGTTTAATTCCAATATTTCGTTGGGCAAGAATGAGTAGTGATGAAAACTAATTTTAAAAACTATTATTTATTTAGGGTTAAATTCAAAATTAGATTTAATTATAAATTAAGTTAACTATTTATTGAGCTTTGTCATAATAAAAATAAAAAAATTGAACTCTATATTTTTTTATTATTTTTTTGCAATTTTATATATTAATATTTTTTACTTTAAATTGTTTTTATTTTCTATTCTAATTTTATATAGTTATTTATATTATTTAGTAGAATACATTATTTTTCAGCCACTTGATTTAAAAACGTGGTTGTTTTTTATCAAAAAAATATTAAGATGCGAAGATTGAATGTAATAAAATACAATTCAAAAAATAAACTTAAATGACTTGAAGTAAATGAATTAAGAAAGATGAATAATCTACAAGCTATAAAATAATATAATTTTATTTATATAAACTCCACATGATTTTTTTGTTTCTCAAAGTTTGAGAATTTAAAATCATTTATATGTGAGTTAATGATTCAATATGCTTGGGGGAGTGCTTTTAAGTTCAATTTAAGCTTCATTTTATAACTTAAAACAATTGAAGTGAGCTGTTGATAGAGTAATGTCTAATTTCATACAACGAATAAAACAACGTGAAGTGTCTATTTCACTTGCGACTTTTAACCTCATCATCGCCGTATGGTTGGGTTTTTGCCTCAATTTTGCCTTTTTTAATAAGATTAAAATGCTCACGCCATATCAAGGCGTGAAAGTACAACTGTTCTTAGCTGCAACGGTCGTCGTCGTCGTCGCGTTATATAATTTATTATTGCAAATTCTAGACTGGAAATGGACAGCGAAATTTTTTTCAATCCTTTTGGTGTTTATTGGTGGCTTTAGTGCTTACTTTGTTAGCTCTTTAGGTGTGGTAATTTCACCTGATCAAATTCAAAACATTGTCCAAACTGATCCTTCAGAAGCATCTGATTTGATGTCCTTACAATTATTAACTTGGACATTAGCATTCGTTGTTTTACCAATAGTCTTGATTTTATGGGTCAGAATTAAACCACAAAGCCTAGCTAAGGTACTTATCTTTAAAGGTTTAAATATTGTTGCTTCACTCGCTATTATTGGCAGCTTACTGTTTGTTTTCTATGTCGATTACGCAGCGATCTTCCGTGAAAATCGTGATCTGAAAGGGATGATTTCACCACAAAATACAGTGGCATCTACGATTTCGTATTTTCATAAAAAAGCACCTAAAAAAGATTTACCCTTAATTCGTTATGGTGAAGATGCGCATTTGGTTGAAGATATTGCAGCCAATAAAATACCAAAACTGATGGTTTTAGTGGTTGGTGAAACAGCACGTGCAGAAAGCTTTTCATTAAATGGTTATGCGAAAAATACCAATCCGTTATTGTCCAAACAACAAGGGCTCATGAATTTCACTCAAGTCAGTTCATGCGGAACGGCGACAGCAGTTTCTGTACCCTGTATGTTCTCTGGTATGCCTCGAGTTAACTATGATGAGCAGTTGGCGAGCCACCGTGAAGGTTTACTCGATATTGCACAACGCGCAGGTTATAAAGTCACTTGGATTGATAATAATTCAGGCTGTAAAGGCACTTGTAATCGTGTTGAACAATTTCAAATCCCTGAAACTTTGAAGCAAAAATGGTGTACAGATGGTGAATGTTTAGATGGTATTCTTGTGGATAGTTTGAATCTGTATATGAGCCAATTGCCAAAAAATGATACTCAGCCACATTTAGTTGTATTACATCAAATGGGAAGCCATGGACCTGCTTATTACAAACGTATACCGAGCGAATTTCAGAAATTTAAACCAACGTGTGATACCAATGCGATTCAAGGGTGTTCTTCAGCTGAATTGATCAATAGTTATGACAATACAATTGCATATACAGACTATATTTTGAATCAAATTGTGGATGTATTAAAAGCAAATACAAATTATCGTACTGGTTTTTGGTATTTATCCGATCATGGAGAATCTACAGGTGAGCATGGCATGTATTTACATGGTGCGCCGTATGCGATTGCACCTAGCCAACAAACGCATGTGCCGATGATGATGTGGTTTTCAGATGCTTGGAAAAGTACAGCACAAAAACAAGTGGATTGTTTAAATGAACAAAAAAGCACAAAATTAAGTCAAGATAACTTATTCCCAAGTCTTTTGAGTGTGTTAAATATTCAGACACATGTTATTGATCAGAACTACAACATGTTGCATCAATGTGCAGTGAAAAGTTAATTAAGGATACATGCAATGACCAAAATTTTGATGATTGAAGATGATTTTATGATTGCAGAATCATCTCAAACATTGTTGAAGTATCAAGGCTTTGATGTTGAGTGGGTGAATAATGGTTTAGATGGTTTAAAGCTACTTTCAGACAAACAATTTGATTTAGTTTTACTTGATCTGGGTTTACCGATGATGGATGGTATGCAAGTGTTAAAGCAAATCCGTCAACGTTCAGCTTTACCCGTTCTGATTATTTCAGCACGCGATCAGTTGCAAAATCGTGTTGACGGGTTGAATCAAGGTGCAGATGATTATCTGATTAAACCTTATGAGTTTGATGAACTTGTTGCGCGTATTCATGCACTATTACGTCGTACTGGCGATGTTGCAAAAGAAGCGCAAGGGCAAAGCTCTAACTTATTGAAAAATGGTGAAGTTGTTCTAGATGTTGAACAACATATTGCCACATTGCGTGGTGAGCCTGTGGATTTGTCCAATCGCGAATGGGCGATCCTGACACCGCTTATGACCCATCCCAATAAAATATTTTCTAAGTCCAATCTAGAAGATAAGTTGTATGCGTTTGACAGTGAAATCAATAGCAACACCATCGAAGTTTATGTACATCACATTCGTTCAAAACTGGGCAAAGACATTATTCGTACCATTCGTGGGTTAGGTTATCGTTTGGGGCAACCACAGAAAGTTGAATGATATGGAAACAACATTTTCTTTAAGAAAGCGTTTAATTCGTTATACCTCTATTTTTAGTGTTTTATTGGGCTGTGTATTGGTTTTCTCCGCTTATAAAATTTCATTAGAGGAAATTAACGAAATTCTTGATGCCCAAATGGTGTATTTGGCTGAACGTGTAGAATTGAATCCACGTCCCATCCAAAGTGATTTTGATGTACATAAACGTTATCATGAAGAAGATTTGTTTATCGATGTTTGGGCTTATGCTGATCAGAATCCAAGCAAAATCACATCACATCATGTGATTATAGAACCTAAACAAAAAGCAGGTTTTTATAGTCAAGATACCGTGCATGGGACGTGGATTACGTATATTTTACCGACACCAAATTATCAGATCCAAATCAGTCAACAAGAGAAGGTGAGGGAGCATTTAGCACTTGAACTTGCGGGCAGTATGTTTCTTCCCTATTTGTTGATTATTCCATTTGCACTCTTGGGTTTGGTTTACATTATTCGTCGTAGTATGAAGCCGTTAGAGGATTTTAAATCCGAACTGGCAAAACGTGATTCCAACTCTTTAGTGGCAATTCAAAATGGTCATTACCCCGCAGAACTCTTACCAACCATTCATGAAATGAATCATTTGTTTGAGCGAATTTCTGTTGCGCAACAAGAGCAACGGCAGTTTGTCGCAGATGCTGCCCATGAGTTACGTACACCACTCACAGCATTGAATTTGCAAACCAAAATCCTAATGAGCCAATTTCCAGAAGAGGGTAATTTACAAAATCTCAGCAAGGGTTTGGCGCGAATGCAACATTTGGTGACCCAGTTATTGGCATTGGCAAAACAAGATGCATCTTTGAGTCATGAAGTCCAAGTCACTCAGTTTAAACTGAATGATGTCGCACTCAGTTGTGTTGAGCAATTGATGAATTTGGCAATGGAAAAGGATATTGACTTAGGTTTTGTCCGAAATGAACCTGTGATTTTGAAAAGTGTCGAACATAGCATTCATTCGATTATTTTTAATCTGATTGATAATGCGATCAAATATACACCAGTCGCTGGCATGATCAATGTTTCAGTTTTTGCGGATATACATGATTTTGCTTATGTTCTGATCGAGGATAGCGGTTCTGGTATAGATCCTGAAATGTACGATAAAGTATTAAAACGATTCTATCGTGTTCATCACCATTTGGAGGTGGGCAGTGGTTTAGGTTTATCGATTGTAGATAAAGCGATTCAACATCTCGGTGGAGATTTAACACTTTCACGGAGTGAAGAGTTGGGTGGTTTGAGCGTTTTGGTTAAGATACCGATTCAACCCAATGTAAAAGCTGATTGAATTGAAGATTGTATTCGTAACGGTATTGGACTCAAAAGTTTAACTATTAGTAAAGTTTAAGTCTTACTAAAATTTAACAAACACTATTTTGTGAAAAAATTTAATCGGGCGGAGATAAGATGATGAATATCTATGATGTTCATCATCTTTTTTTGATTTTATGATTTATCGTGTTTTTGAGTGATCTACTAACGTCAGTTCGATAAGTTATTTTAATAATTTCAGTAGGGTAAGATTTTTGTAAGGTTCATTGTGACGGAGTCTGATCGGTTTTGTTCATATATTAGGATTAGCCTTCGGCTCGAGGCACTCTTACGAAACGATGTTTCTCATTCGGCAAAATGAGCAGTGAAACTGCGCAAGGAAACCATCTTGCGAAGCTTTGCTTCTCACCGCAGAACTCGTCAGCTACCGAAATATATCAAGATTATCGCAAAAACATTAACTTATAAATCTTGCGCCATGACTGGCTCATGCCTCAAACAATTGTGAAGGACGTTTCCACGTATCAAATTTTTGGAAGAAATCAACTCCGAACTTAGGTTACTAAATTTAATTTAAAAACTATGTGCTTAAAACTCATCTTTTTAAAATGACTGTTTGATCGTTACATGTTTTATTTACATGTCACATTTAACTAAGCTTTTTATAGAAAATTTTATACATCACCAAGTTAAAAGCAAAGACTACCCAACCTGTCCATAAGTTATGACTTAGGAAATGTGCGCCACGCATCATTTGTCCCCAACCCATTAAAAAACCGAGGCTTAAGCCTAAAAATAAGAATACATACGCGATCTTTGGTTTTGATGTTCTAAAGACAAAAAATCCGGTGATTAATGAAAAGCCTGAACTGGCATGACCGCCTGGAAAGCAGTGTCCGTTTGTTGCAGAAAAGTTCCAGACATAGCCTAAGGCAGTCGGTTCAGTCATTGACCATGGGCAGGCATGGGCTGAATGTGATTTAAGAATCCCAACGACAGCCGTAGATAGAATACTGATCCAAAACAGATAGCCCAATCGCCATTGATAAGGTTTTAATTTTAGATTTTTAAATGATGCAAGCCATGCCAAAAGGACAATGACATAGAATCCGATAATGATGTGTTTAACGAGTTTGTGGTTAATTTCGACGAGGAACCAATTATTTTTTAATGGGAATTTACCACTTGTATCAATCCACGGTTGAATAAAGTGCAGATCAATTGCACCACCCACAGGAAATACAAACCATAGCACTAAAAATAATACCGCCAACAATAAACTATTTCTAAAGAAGAATTTATTTGAATCGGTATATAACATCAGGTGAATCACTCTTTCTATATTTTATTTGATGTTATTGGACAAAACTAAACTTAAATTGCTCTTAATTTTTGTAGACTGGTTGAGATTGAGCAATATATTTACTTGAATTTGATAGGTAAAAGTGTGTGTTTTAAATGTTATAAATGATTGTTTTTTTTATTGATTTAAATGTGGATCATTGCTGTGTGGTTTTTGAATCAAAGCGATTTAGAGCAAATAAAAAAGCGGTCAATTTGACCGCTAAATTAATTTACCCACATAGAGATTAGAAAATCGCATCTTCCGAATTAGCCGAAATTTTATGAATAGATAAATCTGCACCACGAAATTCTTCTTCTTGACTCAAACGGATACCCATAGTCACTTTAAGGATGCCATAGACTGCAAATCCACCTGCAAGTGCAATGATGATTGCAAGTAGTGTTCCGATCAACTGAGACATCATTGAGACACCACCAAGCCCACCAAGCCATTGCTGACCAAAGAGTCCTACAGCGATTCCACCAAAAGCACCACATACGCCGTGGAGTGGCCAAACACCTAATACATCATCAATTTTGAGTTTGTTTTGGGTATAGGTGAACAATTTAACAAAGATAAAGCCCGCAAAGACACCGATCACCAATGCACCGATTGGATGCACAATATCTGAACCTGCACAGATTGCGACTAAACCTGCAAGTGGGCCATTATGTAAGAAACCTGGGTCTTCTTTTCCAAAGAAATTCGCTGAGAGTGTTCCACCGACCATAGCCATGAGTGAGTTAATTGCCACGAGACCAGAGATAGCATCTAAACGTTGTGCGCTCATCACGTTAAAGCCGAACCAACCCACAATCAGAATCCATGAACCCAGTGCAAGAAAGGGAATAGATGATGGTGGATGTGCACTGACGCGACCATCTTTTTTATAACGACCATTACGCGCACCGAGTAATATCACCGCAGCCAGTGCAATCCATCCACCCATTGCATGTACCACGACTGAGCCTGCAAAATCATGGAAACTTGCGCCAAAAGTAGTTTCTAACCACTTTTGTAGACCAAGATTGCCATTCCATACGATTCCTTCAAAGAAAGGATAAACCAATGCCACGATAAACAGTGTTGCGATGGCTTGTGAACGCATTTTGGCACGTTCCGCGATTCCACCTGAAATGATTGCAGGAATTGCCGCGGCAAAGGTCAGTAAGAAGAAACAACGCATGAGGTTATAGCCATGTTCGGCTGAAAGCGTTGTTCCTGTATGGAAAAAATGCTGACCATAGGAAATATAGTAGCCAATAAAGAAGTAAGCGATCGCTGAAATAGAAAAATCAGTGATAATTTTACTCAGTGCGTTGACTTGGTTTTTATGGCGAACTGTTCCCAGTTCTAAAAAAGCAAAGCCTGCATGCATCGCAAGTACAAGTACAGCGCCGAGGAGGAGGAAGAGTAAGTCTACATTTTGCATAGGATTCTTTTTGGTGCTAGTTGTCACAATTTGGTTCAGTATAGCGAAGCATTTTGTATATCGCAGTAGTTCGGATGTGGGAAAAAATGATTAAACAATTCAAATTTTTATCAAGACTCGATATAAAGCAAAGCGTTGCACTGTTTTAGATTTTCCGCACCAATTTGATGCAATAATTTTATTTGTATTTCTTGCAAGCTATTGAATTTATTTTAATTGTTTTTTTGGACTTTTGATGTTTTCTTGGTTGGTGTGTTAAGGGTTGAAAATTATTTTGGATATTTTTTGTGGTGCTTTAAAATTACGCATCACATTGTCCAGCATTATCGAAAGCACTCAAATACCATTGTTTGTCGATTTTACTGAAATATAAATGTAGATCGTCACCGATGCTACGACTTTTACTAACATATTGAAGTTCAATAACTTGTTTTTCAAATAGTTTTAGCTGATTCAATTGATGTGTAACCTCTTCATTGCTTTGCTCAATGATAGGTTGGTTGGATTTGGTTAAGTCTGAAAATGGTTTTGTTGTTAAGGTCTTGTAGTAAAGCCCTGATTTATTCCATTTTTGGCAATCCATTTCAGGTAATTGATTCGTTTTGATTAATTTTTCTTGGGCATTGGGTGCTTCATAGAACCATCGTGTTGATTCCGGCGAATCTTGGTTAGGAAATTTAAATTCTGATTTTTGAAAGATACTTTGATTAATTGGAACTCCTATTTTATTCCAATAGATCACACCATATTGGGGATGTATATGCTGTTGCAGTAATTGATTGTCTTGAGTTTTAAAGCTTTTTAACACTGATTTGATTGTACTTTCTAGCAGAGGATCATTCTGCGCAAAACTGACAGAGCTTAGCCCTAGATTAATTAAAATTGTGAGTATAAGTTGCTTTATCATTTGTGTAGTTGTTTGTTTTGATAATAGATTTATACATTATTTTAGGGTGGAAAGTGGTTTTATTTTTGTGTGGTTTTTTGATTTGCTTCTCCTAAAACGAGAAGAACCTCTCCCTAACCCTCTCCTAAAAGGAGAGGGAACATCGTGTACCAAATCATTTACGTGATACTCCCTCTCCCTATGGGGTGAGCAACATTGTTGCGCAAGGGGGGGAGGGTACTAGTCACGCATAAATAAGGACTTGGAGAGTTGGATATGTCCTAAGTCTACAAGTTTGGTAATGGATGATACTTTTTTGATAGTCAAATTTTTTTAAATATTATATCAAGGAATAAAGGCTAGACTTCGTCACAGGTATTTCTTCTAGTTCATACTTTTCTAGAATCGATTTAATTATAGGCAAAACTAAATTATCAGCATAAGGTGAAATATGAACATGCTTAATTAATTTTTTTATATCGATATCTAAGTTGATACCTTTTTCGTGTACCCATGACATATTTGGTTGTAGAGGTTCATTTTCTACTGGAACATGCCAGTAAATAGCTCGATACTCTTGTTCGTGCAGAAATGATTTGCGTTTGTAAGCTAAAATATCATGGATATTTAAAGTACCAGTTTTTGTGAAGCATAGATCTATAATTGAGTCAGTTTGATAATCAATATAGTCTACTTTGTGTAGATAAACTCTTGAAGGAAGGAGTTCCGAAAGAGTTTTTATATTTGTCTCAATGGCTATTGAATCATTAATTACGCCGTATAGTTTCCACATTGCAGCTGATTCATAGGCATTTTGATGCCAACAATTAATAAATGTTGTTGATCGTTGAATTATCATTTCAAGGCTAGGATTCTGTTTTAATTTTTCTTGATCAGATTTAGTGAGTATTCCCTCATATACATCTTCGTAATTGTCAGCTCTGTTAAAATATATGCTTTTATTAATTATAAGAGCAAGGAATTTTGTTAAATCCATATAACGCCACAACTTTTCATTATCTGACATATTTATTTAATTTCCTAAATTAAAAACCCCGCATTAAGCGAGGTTTTATAACATGAAATCAATTGATTGACGAATAAATTAACCAATCAGTTTCTTCATCAATTCATTCACTTGTGCAGGGTTAGCTTTACCCTTAGACGCTTTCATCACTTGACCAACAAGACCATTGAACGCTTTGTCTTTACCCGACTTATACTCTTCAACCATCTTCTCATTTGCCGCAAGCACTTCTTTAATAATCGCTTCAATCGCGCCTGTATCAGTTTCCTGTTTCAAGCCTTTTTCAGCAATAATTTCATCCGCAGTTTTGCCTTCATCCCACATAAAGCCAAACACTTGTTTCGCAATCTTACCGCTAATTGTGTTATCAACAATACGTGCAATCATGCCACCCAATTGCTCAGCTGACACAGGAGAATCATGAAGTTCTAGGTTAGCCTTGTTTAAAGCACCAGAGAATTCACCCATCACCCAGTTTGCAGAAACTTTACCTTGAGCAGCACCGCCAGCAGCAGTCACGACAGCTTCATAAAAGTCTGCCATTTCACGAGAAAGCGTAAGTACATGCGCATCATACTCAGTCACAGCAAAGTCAGCGATAAAACGCGCACGACGTGCTTTAGGTAACTCAGGAAGATTCGCTTTCGCTTCCTCAATTTGAGCATCAGGAATGATCACAGGAAGCAAGTCAGGATCAGGGAAGTAGCGGTAATCGTTCGCTTCTTCTTTTGAACGCATAGAACGCGTTTCCATCTTCACAGTATCAAACAAACGTGTTTCTTGGTCGATCTTACCGCCATCTTCCAAGATTTCCATTTGACGTTGAATTTCAACATTGATCGCTTGTTCGATGAAACGGAAAGAGTTGATGTTTTTCAATTCACAACGCGTACCAAACTCATCACCTGGTTGGCGTAAAGATACGTTACAGTCACAACGGAATGAACCTTCCGCCATGTTACCGTCAGAAATACCTAACCAACGCACCAATGTGTGAATCGCTTTGATATAAGCCAAAGCTTCTTCAACCGAACGCATATCAGGTTCAGATACGATTTCAAGCAAAGGCGTACCGGCACGGTTTAAGTCGATGCCTGACATACCTTCAAACTGATCGTGAATCGATTTACCCGCATCTTCTTCCAAATGCGCACGTGTCACGCCTATACGCTTCACAGTACCATCTTCAAGCTGAATGTCGATATGACCTAGCCCAACGATCGGATTGTCCATTTGGCTGATTTGGTAGCCTTTCGGAGAGTCAGGATAAAAATAGTTTTTACGTGCAAATACAGACGCTTGGTCGATATAGGCATCAATCCCCAAACCAAAACGAATCGCAAGATCAACCACTTCCTTGTTTAAAACTGGAAGTACACCTGGCATTGCTAAATCAACAAGGCTGGCTTGTGTATTTGGGTCTTGACCAAAAGTCGTTGAAGAACCTGAGAAAATTTTAGAATTGGTCGCAAGTTGCGTATGGATTTCGATACCAATAACGACTTCCCAACCATCGATCAAGTTTGACTTAGGTTTTACTGCTTTTTGAGCTTGAGCCATTATGCATTCTCCTCCGCAATTGCCGCACGTTTGGTATGCCAATCTGTATTTTGTTGATATTGATGAACAATCGACAACAATTGAGATTCTGACCAATAATTACCAATCAACTGTAAACCTACAGGTAAGCTGTTTGCATCAAAACCAACAGGGGCATTGATTGCAGGCAGACCTGCCAAGTTCACAGCAAGGGTGTAAATGTCACCTAAGTACATTTCAGTCGGGCTAAGATTCGCACCGATTTTATAAGCTGTAGTTGGCGCAGATGGTGCAGCAATCACATCGACATTTTCAAAGGCTTTTAAGAAGTCTTGTTGGATTAAACGACGTACTTTTTGTGCTTTGACATAATACGCATCGTAATAACCCGCAGAAAGCGCGTATGTACCAATCAAGATACGACGCTGAACTTCAGCACCAAAACCTTCAGAACGTGAACGTTTATAAAGATCTAAAATGTCAGTTGGGTTTTCACAACGGTAACCGTAGCGAACGCCATCAAAACGTGACAAGTTAGAAGAAGCTTCAGCAGGCGCAATCAAATAATAAGTTGGTACATAAGCTTCGCTCATGGTGAGATCAATCTCAACCAAGGTCGCGCCCATGTCTTCCAATTTTTTCAAAGATTCTTCAACGCGCGCTTTAACGTCAGCATCTAAACCTTGAACATTGAAGTATTGTTTAGGAATACCAATACGTAAGCCTTTAACCGCAGTGCCATTCAAGTTTGCAACGTAGTCATCAACTTCTTTATTGATCGATGTTGAGTCTTTTTCATCATGACCCGCCATGACATTCATCAAATAAGCACAGTCTTCTGCAGAACGTGCCATTGGACCACCTTGGTCCATAGATGATGCGTAGGCAATCATACCGAAACGTGAAACACGACCATAAGTTGGTTTAAGACCTGTTAGACCACAGAATGATGCAGGTTGACGAATTGAACCGCCTGTATCCGTACCTGTTGCAAAAGGTGCAAGGTCAGCAGCAACAACGGCAGCAGAACCACCAGAAGACCCCCCAGGTACGTGTTCTAAATTCCACGGGTTTTTAGTCGCACCAAAAAACGGGTTTTCAGAAGTTGATCCCATGGCAAATTCATCCATGTTCACTTTACCGAGTGTCACAAGTCCATCTGTTTTACCTTTCGCAACGACAGTTGCATCATAAGGAGAGACAAAGTTATTCAGCATTTTTGAACCCGCTGTGGTTTTAATGCCGTGGGTACAAAAAATATCTTTATGGGCAATCGGTACACCAGTCAATGCAGTCGCATTACCAGTTTTAAGTGCAGCATCAGCAGCATCAGCTTGAGCCAATGCTTGCTCAGCAGTTACCGTAATGTATGAATTGACACGATCATCAATTTTAGCAATACGGTTTAAATAATGTTGAGTCAATTCGCGTGATGAAAACTGAGCGCTTTTTAAGCCTTCTGCCATTTCACGAATCGATAAACGGTGTAAATCAGTCATGAGTACAATTCTTTACGATTAATTTTTAAAAATAAGTTTAACTGATCAAATATTATTCAATCACACGTGGAACGAGGTACAAACCGTCCTGAATAGCAGGGGCAACGGCTTGATATTCTTCACGATGGTTCTCTTCAGTCACCACATCAGGGCGAAGAGGTTGAGGGTTGTCAAAAGGGTTCTTTAGCGGCTCAACACCATCAGTATTGATCGCTTTTAAGCTCTCCATCATCCCTAAGATTTTATTTAAACTTTGAGCATATTCAGCAGATTGCGTATCATTAAGCGACAATCGAGCAAGATTGGCGATTTGCGATACAGTTTGTGCATTTAATTCTGCAGAATGCTGAGCATCTGAACTTGACATGATGTCTCACCTAATCAGTTTTAAAAAAATTCAAAATATCGTGCGTTATAATAAGCGATTGACTTGTTCAAATCATCACATTTAGTTAAAGTTGCCATCTTGCGTCCATACTAAAGTTTAAACTGAGAACGACCCGTGATTCTAAAACGACTAATTGGCTTGTTTTCGCCAGATCTAGCCATTGATTTAGGTACTGCAAACACACTAATTTATGCACCAGGAAGGGGCATTATATTAAACGAACCGACAGTTGTGGCGATTCGTCACAGTGGTTCGCAGAAAATTGTTGCAGCTGTAGGATTAGATGCTAAGCAAATGCTTGGTCGTACACCTGCAAACATTTCAGCAATTCGTCCGATGAAAGATGGCGTAATTGCAGATTTTGAAGTCACTGAAACCATGTTAAATCAATTTATTGGTAAAGTGCATGAAAAACGTTTATTTCCACCTGCGCCGCGTGTGGTCGTTTGTGTTCCATGTAAATCTACATTGGTCGAACGTCGCGCGATTCGTGAAGCAGTATTCAATGCAGGCGCACGTGATGTACGCTTAATTGAAGAACCTATGGCCGCTGCGATTGGTGCGGGCATGCCTGTAGAACAAGCCTGTGGTTCGATGGTTGTGGACGTTGGCGGTGGTACGACTGAAATCGCGATTATCTCACTACAAGGTTGTGTGTACGCAGATTCTTTACGTATCGGTGGTGATGTATTTGATGAGCAAATCATTAACTACGTACGTAAAGCACATGGTTGCGTGATCGGTGAAACCACTGCTGAAACCATTAAAAAAGAAGTGGGTATGGCAGTTGCAGATGGCACAACTTTAGAAATCGAAGTTCGTGGTCGTAATCTTGCTGAAGGTGTACCACGTGCGATTACTGTGACTTCGGATGAAATCACACAAGCGATTGCAGACCCATTACAAAGTATTGTTTCTGCTGTGAAATCTGCACTTGAACAAACACCGCCTGAATTATCATCAGATATTGCAGAGCGTGGTATTGTGTTGACAGGTGGTGGCGCATTGCTCCGTAATCTGGATAAATTACTTGCACAAGAAACAGGTTTGCCTGTTGTTGTTGCTGAAGATCCTTTAACTTGTGTGACTCGTGGTGGCGGTAAAGTCTTAGAATTCTTTGACAATCCAAATCATGATATGCTTTTTGTAGGCTAAACTTTAGTAGATTACGATTTTAGTAGATTAAGTTAAGGACGAGGCGGTGCAACCGAATCTCTTTTCAAGACAACCGCCATCTTTTCGCTCGTTCATCATTGCGGTGATCACTTGTTTTGTTGTGCTGTTTTTTAACTGGCGCATGCCACAAGTGGTTCAACCCGCAAGAGATGTCTTGTATGCGGCATATAATCCGATTTATGCCTTAGCAAGTTATCCTGTATTGTCGAAAGAATGGCTGAATCAACAAACCAAATCTGAAGCTCAATTGCGTCGTGAAAATACCTCGATGCAAGCTGAACTGCTTCAAGCGCAAGTGCGTCTGCAAAAACTCTCAGAACTCTCAGCTGAAAATACCCGACTTCGTGGATTACTCGATACGCCATTGATTATTGATGGACGTATGGAGATTGCTGAAGTCATAGGGACAGATGCTGATCCTTTACGTCATATCATTATCATCAACCGTGGTGCAGCGAGTCAGCTAAAAGTGGGTCAAACTGTTTTAGATGATAAAGGGATCATGGGGCAAGTCATTAATGTATATCCGCATAGTAGTCGTGTGATGTTATTGTCAGATAAAGAGCACTCTTTATCTGTACGCTTAGAAAGCTCTGGTATGCGCGCGATTGTGACAGGTACAGGTGATTTGGGGCATTTGAAAATGGAATATGTTCCAACCAGTGCCAATATTAAAGTAGGGGATAAGGTGTATAGTTCTGGTTTAGGACAGCATTTCCCTGCAGGGTACTTAGTCGGTTCGGTTTCAAAAGTGATGCGTCATAATACGGGTGAATTTGCTCAAATTGATGTTGTTCCTGCTGCACAGTTGGCAGGTGGTCATCATGTCGTTGTACTGTTTTCCGATTCACTAGCGATGGAGCAGCCAAATGTTGATCGCTAAGAAATTACCTTCAGAAAAGCAACGCAAAGATCCAATTTTCCTGATTGTGATTTCAGTGATTATTTGTTCTATTCTAGTGGTCTACCCAATGTCCTATGCTTTTGCGGGCTGGCGACCACTGTATATGCTGATGATCATGCTATTTTGGGTGCTCTGCCAACCGACGTGGTGTGGGGTTTGGTTTGCGTTTACCATGGGCTTATTTACGGATTTATTGCTTGATGCCCCGTTGGGTATGAATGCATTAAGTTATGTATTGATTGCTTTTTTAACACGATATTTCATTCGCGAGCGCCGTGTACTGACATTTAGTAATCTATGGATTATTAGTATGTTCGCAATACTGGCGCATTTAGTATTTACTTTTATGGCGCAAGTGATGATCGGTGTACATTTTTCGCTTGCACGACATTGGCAACCTTTGGTTTCTAGTATTTTCTGTTGGCCAATTCTTTACTATTTATTAAAAAGATGGCGCATTTAATTCTTGCTTCGAGTTCGCCTCGGCGTAAAGAGCTGTTACAACAAGTTGGGTTGGAATTTACAGTTCATAGCCCTGATATTGACGAGTCTGTACTTGAAAATGAGCAGATCGAACAATATGTTCAGCGTTTAGCAAAAACTAAAGCGCAAGCAGTGTTAACATTAAAGCCACAGGGTACAGTCATCGCTGCAGATACCAGTTTGGTTTTTGCTGATCAGATTATTGGTAAACCTGAATCGAAACAACATGCTTTTGAAATTTGGACATTGTTGTCAGGTCAGACGCATGAAGTACTCACAGGTGTTTGCGTTGCAAATGCTCAGCAGTTATTGAGTACTGTGGTTCGTACCGAAGTTGAGTTTCAAATACTCAGTCCTAATGATATGGAAGAATATTGGGCAACGGGCGAACCAATAGGTAAAGCGGGTGCGTATGCAATACAAGGTATTGCAGCAAAATTTGTGACCCGTATGAATGGTAGTTATAGTAATGTGGTAGGGCTACCATTACATGAAACAATACAGTTACTTGATCGTCTAGATCAACGCAGTTGAGGCACTAAATTAACTGCTGAAAAGAATTTTTATAATGTTTTGAGTTTAGTTATGTCTGACGAGTTATTGATTAATGTCACACCTATGGAATGTCGTGTGGCGTTAATTCAAAATGGGACGGTCAATGAGTTATTTGTTGAGCGGACTGTTAAACGTGGGTTAGTCGGAAATATTTACAAAGGCAAAGTGGTGCGTGTACTTCCTGGTATGCAAGCGGCTTTTGTGGATATTGGTTTGTCTCGTACCGCATTTTTGCATATCAACGATATGGTTTGGCCACGTCACCAACCTACACCGAATGTATTTGAATTATTACAACCAGGTCAAATTCTCACTGTGCAAGTGATGAAAGATATGCTGGGAACCAAAGGTGCTCGCTTAAGTACAGATCTTTCAATTCCATCTCGTTATCTTGTTTTGATGCCGTATGGCAATCATATCGGTGTATCACAACGCATTGAGTCTGAAGAAGAACGTGATCGTTTACGTTCTATGATTGAGCGTATTCAAACTGAGCATAAATTACCAGGTTCAGTGATTGTCCGTACTGCGGCAGATGGTATAGATGAAGCATCGATTGCTCAAGATATGGCGTACCTTGCCAAGCTTTGGGAATATATTCAGAAAAAACAAAAAATTATTGCAGTGCCTTCTTTAATCTTTGAAGAACTTCCATTGCCACAACGTGTGATTCGTGATTTGGCAAATGAAGAAACCGCCAATATCTATGTTGATTCACGTGAAATACACGGCAAGCTACAAGAGTTTGTGTGTGAATTTGTCCCAAGCATGCAAAGTCGTTTGCAACATTATCCAGGTGAACGCCCGTTATTTGACTTATACAATGTTGAAGAAGATATTCAAAAGGCATTGCAGACTCGCGTAGCGCTTAAGTCTGGTGGTTATTTGATGATTGATCAAACCGAAGCCATGACCACGATTGATGTCAATACGGGTTCATACGTCGGCGGACGTAGCTTAGAAGATACTGTGTTCAAAACCAATATGGAAGCAACACAGGTCATTGCTCGTCAGTTACGTCTACGTAATTTGGGGGGCATTATCATCATTGACTTTATTGATATGCAGGAAGCTGTGCATCGTGAAGAAGTGATGAAACAGTTTGAGAAAAATCTCGAACGTGATCATGCGAAAACCAAGATTACTCAAGTCTCTGAGCTTGGTTTGGTTGAAATGACACGTAAACGTACTCGTGAATCACTCGAACATTTATTGTGTGAGTCATGCCCGACATGTCAGGGACGCGGATATGTCAAAACAGCTGAGACAGTATGTTACGAAATCTTTCGTGAAATACTAAGATATACCCGTGCTTATGAATCTCAGAGTGGCTTTACTGTTATTGCGCATCCATCTGTGATTGATCGGCTTTTAACGGCAGAAGCCCCAGCTGTGGCGGATTTAGAGCATTTCATTCATCGTGTGATTAAATTCCAAGTGGAAAATTTATATACTCAAGAGCAATACGATATCATTTTAAGTTAAAATTGTAACAGGATGTCGTTAAACAGTTGTTACATCTGAAATTTTACTTTCAGCGTTGATTTGACAATACTAAGACTAAAGGTAGCCAAAGACTTTCTCCCTTTAACAGTCTTAGCAAGTGAGGTCAATAATGAGCGTAAGTGAACAATTAATAACTCGTGGTATCAAACATGTATTGGAAAACCAACCTAAAAATACATGTGTAATGTTGGATGACAATGGTCAAGAAATTAAAATCACCAAAGATATGGTGGTGAATGTTTGTCACCAATTACTGAATAAATGTCGTAATGTTAAAAATTAAGAGGCTAAAATAAGCCTCTTATTTTTTTGTAGGATGTTTTATTTCAAAAGATCAAAAATTATAAAAATCTATAAAATAATATGCTCAATATTTATATTTAAAATTTAGCAAAATAAAAAACAAAAGCCCTTATGAGGGCTTTTGTGTTTGGATAGATTCTTCAATTACATTGTTGGTTTTCAATGGAATTTCAACTGGAGTTTGTTCAGATACCTGTGTTTTTTGAGGAATTAACTGCTCAAACTTTTGGATTTCATTTTCTAAATGCGTCAATAAATTTTGCAATTTAGGCAATGATTTACGGCAACCCGTCAATCCTACTTCCAATTTATCCAAATAACTGGTCATGGTGATGTTCAGTGCCTGTCCATCCAAAACAATAGATGCAGGGTAGAGTGCATCTAGTTTCGCACCATTCCAGTACAAAGGTTCACGAGGACCTGGTACATTGGAAATGATGACGTTGAAAGCTTGGTGTTTTGGTAATAGCCCCGATGCAATATTGACTCCGGCAGCACCATATACAAAAGCACTGTAGTTTAAAATTTGATTTGAGGTCATGCGCTTAAAGCGATTTTTAGAGTTCTGTACACTACGTTGAATGATTTCTAAACGTTCTAAAGGTTGCTCTTTATGTGTGCCTAAATTTGCTAAAATCATGGTGATACGGTTACTCATGTCTGAGTCGTCATCACGTAAGGATGCTGGAACCATTGCGATGAGTGGTTTCTTTGGCAAGGCATTTTGAGTAATCAGATAATCACGGAGTGCACCAGAACAAACAGCCAAAACGACATCATTAATCGTTACACCCAGCGCTTTAGAAATATCTCTGAAACGATCTAGTTCAAACGATTGAGCGGCAAAGCGGCGTGAAGAACTGACACGTTGGTTAAACAGACTGCTCGGTGCTTGGAAAGTTGAAACATAGTCAGGGTTTTTGCCCATTTCTTTGAAAATGGTCTGACACAATTCCTGAGTCACTTTCGGAGCCGCTTCAACTTGTCCTTTGAGACCTTCAAAAACTTTCTTGATTTTTCCTAATTTGGTTTCTTTTAAACGCTTGGCACGTTTACCTTCTACACACCATGGTGGAATGATGGTCTTAGAATTTGAATCTTTAGAGAATGACTTTTCGAGTAAGCGCATACCTGCAACACCATCAATCATGGCATGATGGATTTTGAAATACATGGCAAAGCGATTGCCTTCAATCCCTTCGATGATATGACAAGTCCATAAAGGTTTTGCACGATCAATCAAAGCACTGTGCTCTTGCGAAATATAGACCAATAATTCACGAATACGGCCTGGGTGTGGTAGGGCAATATGACGGAAGTGATGATCAATATCGAACTCTTCATCTTCATCCCAAAAAAAACCATTTAAGCGGTTATTAAAAGGTGGAACAGGGATAGATTTCGAATTACGAATATCAGCCACTAGATCTTGAATAAATGTAGATGGGGCATGGTCTGGAATTTGGAATAAGAATAATCCCCCCACGTGCATTGGCTGTTGGCGTTTTTCTAAATTTAAGAAAATAAAATCGATCGGGTGTAATGGGCGCATAATTTTTGATGCCTCACTGCAAAAACTACAACAACTCATTCCTGAGTGTTGGATTGTTAGAATTATAAAACCTAATTGTAGTATAGATCTTTTTTATAGAGAAAATCCAAGCATTTTGATGAATGAATAGTACAAAAAAAGTCACTAAATTGAGTGACTTTTTTTTACCAAGAAAATTATTTTATCAGGCTGTTATTTTTTTAGGTTACCTGCATGTAAACCACACTCTTTGTGAGTTGCTTCTTCCCACCACCAGCGACCTTCACGTTCATGTTGGTTAGGTAGAACAGGACGTGTACATGGTTCACAGCCAATAGAAATATAACCTTTCTCATGCAGTGGGTTATACGGAATTTCCATCATACGAATATAGTTCCAAACATCCGCACTTGACCAATTTGCCAAAGGATTATATTTAATCAATTGTTTGCCTTCACCCGAAAAACCAGCATCAGCTTGAACCACTGGAATTTCAGTACGTGTGCCTGGACTTTGATCTTTACGTTGACCCGTAATCCAACCATCTAAAGTGGCTAACTTTTTACGTAAGGGCTGAACTTTACGAATACCACAACATTCTTTATGGTCGTCTTGATAAAAGCTAAACAAGCCTTTTTCATTCACCAACTTTTGTACGGCATCAGATTCTGGAAAACAGATCTCAATCTGAATGCCATAATGTTTGCGTACAGTTTCAAGAAATTGATAAGTTTCTGCATGCAAACGCCCTGTATCCAAACTGAATACTCGAAAGGGTTTACCGAGATTGTGTGCCATATCGATCAGCACCACATCTTCTGCACCAGAAAATGAAATCGCAATTTCACCTTGTTGAGAAAGTGCTAGCTCTAAAATTTCAGAAGGGGATTTATCAGCATATTCTGCTGCAAGTGCATCTACTTGATCAATTGTAGGAATAACAGTCATTTGTTGCCTCTGGCTATAGCTTGAAGCTAGGTTTACTTAAAAGTAGTCAACACTTTAAAAAGTATTTAAAAAATTAGTTCTCAAAAGATCTGTAAATTTAAGCATTTTGGCGAAAAATAAGCCAATACGACTTTGTATGTATAAATGCTTTTGAATGTCATGCTATTTTAAAGTAAATAAAATATGCTTCTTAGCAGATTTATGAAAATACTTATGAATTAAAAAGATTTAAACAGAGTCGAAATCCTCATTGATAAGTTTTCATTTGCTGAAGTATCAAAATCTTTCAGCATTTTTTTTAAACTTTAATGCTATGATACGCCAAAATTTACAACTAACATTTGGGAGAACCCATGGAAATCGTATGTCTTGATCTTGAGGGTGTTTTGGTTCCAGAAATCTGGATCAATTTTGCTAAAAAAACAGGGATCAAAGAATTAGAAGCAACAACTCGTGATATTCCAGACTACGATGTGTTGATGACTCAACGTTTAAATATCCTAAAACAACATGGTTTAGGTTTAAACGATATTCAAGCTGTGATTGCAGACATGGGGCCTTTTGAAGGTGCAAAAGAGTTTGTGGAATGGGTGCGCACGCATTTCCAATTGATTATTCTTTCAGATACGTTCTATGAATTTGCTCATCCTTTGATGCAACAACTGGGTTGGCCAACCATTTTCTGCCATAAATTAGAAACTGATGAAAATGGCATGATTACTGCGTATAAATTGCGTCAGCCTGATCAAAAGCGTGAAGCTGTGAAAGCACTTCATGGTTTGAATTATCGTGTGATTGCAGCAGGTGATTCGTATAACGATACCACGATGTTGGGTGAAGCTGACAAAGGTTTCTTGTTTGATGCGCCTGAAAATGTGATTCGTGAATTTCCACAATTCCCACCGATTCATGGTTATGCAGCGTTGAAAGAGGCGATTCGTAATGCTTCTGTACGTGACATTCCAGCTTAAGCTTGGATGGTGAGAAAAGATGCTGAGGCGTAATGCTAGTTAGCTAAGAATTGTTGAATCCTCCCCCGACCCTCCTTTTTAAAGGAGGGAGCTTTCATTACTGAAAATCAATTTAGTCACGATAAGTTCCCCTCTTTTTTAAAGATGAGTAGCTAGGCTACGCAAGAGGTGAGATTTTAGAAATTTTTCCAATAATTTTGCTTAACTAATCAGCATTACGCTGAAGCATCTTTTTTTTATATTTTTAATTGCAAATAAATAATTTAATCAATCAATGCTCCTTTAATCAACGGATAAGCATTGTTCAATAAAACTTTCTGCGCAGTTGCATTTGGATGAATTAAATCCTTTTGCATTAAATTCGGATGACCTGCCACGCCTTCCATAAAAAATGGATGCATTTTCACTTTATATTGCTGACTTAAAATCTTGTAATTATTTTCAAAAGCCGTGCTATAGGCTGTGCCGTAGTTTGGTGGAATCTTCATTCCCAGTAAAACTACCATTGCTTTACTTTTCTGACTTTGTTGAATAAGTTGTGCCAAATTTTTTTGAATCATTTGCGGTGGCTGACCACGTAAGCCATCATTTCCACCCAGTTCGATGACCACTACATTTGGCTTATGGGTTTGTAAGAGTTTCGGCAAACGTGCCAAAGCACCACTGGTGGTTTCTCCACTCACACTGGCATTCACGACTTTATGTTGTTTGGGAAAGTCTTGATTTAGACGTAATTGTAATAAATTCACCCAACCCTGTTGCGGTGTGATGCCATAGCCTGCACTTAAACTATCGCCTACGATCATGATGGTTTTTGCAAAACTACTAATCGGCAATAGACAGATCGTGCTAAAGAATAAACAATGAGGGAGTTTTTTCATCATTTTAAAATTTAACGATTTTTTGATTTGCATATAGGGTACTTTATGATGTCTAAGGTTCAGAATGATTCGGTTTCTCCCATCATGCCACAAGTGATAATTTCTGCACAGCAACTGACACAAAAGATTGAACTCCCACATCAAACACTTACAATTTTTGAAAATTTGAACTTAGAAATTCAGGCAGGGGAACAGGTTGCCATTACAGGACGTTCAGGCTCAGGAAAATCAACATTATTAGGTATTCTGGCAACTTTGGATCAAGCCAGTGCAGGGCAGTTAACGGTATGCGGTGAGTCTGTTGAACATTTAAATGAAGAGCAACGCGCATTGGTTCGGTTAAAACATATTGGTTTTGTATTCCAGTCTTTTCAATTATTGACACACTTATCTGCACTTGAAAATGTCATGCTGCCTCTGCGCTTACAAAAAGATTTTAACTACGCAGCCGCTGAACAAAAAGCATTGGCTCTGCTCGCCAAAGTAGGTCTAGAGCGCCAAAGTCAACAGACCCCAAAAGTATTATCAGGGGGGGAACAGCAACGTGTAGCAATTGCACGGGCGCTCATTTCTGAGCCAAAAATTATTTTTGCTGATGAACCCACAGGGAATTTAGACAGTCATACTGCACATGAAATTGAACAGCTTTTGTTTAGCTTAAATCAAGAAATGGGCACAACACTTGTACTCGTGACACATGATCCTGCTTTGGCAGCACAATGCCAACGCCATTATGAGTTAAAAGAAGGGCAACTCATTGAACATTTACATCAAACTCAGCCAGAGGGTGTGTAATGTTCAATTTATTTAAGCCACTTTTGAGGCAAAGTTTTGCCAATTCAGGGATTTATTTACTGATTGTAGCCATGTGTTTAGCGATCAGTGCTACGACTGCATTGAAATTTAGCAATGACCAAGTGCAGCAAGCAGTGACCTTGCAAGCTGCCAAGATGCAAGCTGCTGATTTAGTTCTGAGTGATACCAATCCGATTGATTCAAAATGGATTCAATCTGCAAATGAATTAAAGCTCAAACAGTCCCATGTCACCATGTTTGGTTCAATGGCATCAACGCATGATCAATTTGTCATGGTGAATGTCAAAGCGATTGATACATCATTTCCACTGCGCGGTGATTTAAAAATTCAGCCTGCACAAAAATTGCAAAGTGGTGGAATTTGGTTAAGTAAACGTGCGCAAGAATTACTCAAATTAAATGTCGGTGACGATGTACAACTGGCTGATGGTCAATTCAAAGTCACTGGAATTATCGAACATGATTCCAATCAAGAATTAGGTTTTTCGGCATTTTCACCAACCGTCATCATTTCGCAAGCGGATGTGGCTAAAACCAATGCAATTCAAGTGGGCAGTCGTATTGATTACCGTCTTCTTTTGGCGGGAGAGCCTCAATCCATTGAAAAATTTCAGCAAATTTATAAGACAGAGATTGAAACTGAAAAGCAAAAATATGCCAAAGCAAATGACCAAAAATCTGATCAGGATTCAGCTACAGATCAATCTGTTCAAGCCATGTCGAATGAAGAGCAAAGCTTCGATCAACAAAGCAATTTAAAGCTACGCAGTGCCGATGAGGGAAATTCGCGTTTAATTAAGCCGATAGAAAACTTAGATACTTTTCTACAACTCGCCAATATTCTCACGATTTTACTGTGTGGTTTAGCGATAGCCTTGACCAGTCAGCGTTATGTGCAACAAAACCAAGATCATATTGCTTTGATGCGTTGTATGGGGGCAAGTAAATCTCAGATTCTGCAAACCTATTTAGCACTATTAGCTGTCGTGAGCGTGATTGCGATTGTGATCGGTAGTGGTCTAGGCATGATATTGGGCTATGCGCTTTTGCAACTGATGTTACAGATGATCCCGAATCTAGAACTGCAATTCTCAATGTTTGAAATGTTGCTTGGTCCTTTACCAATTGCCATTTTTACCAGTGCCATTGTTTTGATCGGTTTTATTTTGCCGAGTTTGTGGCAATTGTTAAATACGCCTCCAATTCGTGTAATTCGTCAACAACAAAAATCTACCCGTTCAATGGTGTGGATGATGTCTTTTGGCATATTAAGTCTGATCATTTTTAGTTTGGTATTGACTGAAAATATTGTACTGACTGGATTGGTCATGGGTGCGGTCATTGTCCTCACGGCAGTGCTATATGTACTGGTTTGGTCAATTTTGAAATTGCTTAAATCGCTACGTAACCAAATGTCTAGTTATGTACGCTCGCCATCACAAACAGCATTGCAAATTACTGCATTGGCATTGGGTTTAAGTTTGATTACGGTTTTAGCCGTGTTACGTACTGATTTGCTGGAGCGTTGGCAACAGCAATTGCCTGAGGGAACACCAAATCAATTCATTTATGGTTTACCGCCTTTTGAATTAGACCAATTTAAGCAACAATTGGCGCAACGTCATTGGAAAAGTACGCCTTTATATCCAAATATTAAAGGGCGTTTAATTGCGAAAAATGATCAGCCTTTTTCAGCGCAATTGTTAAAGGAAAATAATTCTTTACGCCGTGAATTAAATTTGACTCAAACAGATCAATATCCGCAAGATAATGTGATTGTATCGGGTCAAGCTAAACTGACTAAAGTTGGGCAAGTTTCAGTTGAAGCAAAACTTGCGGATGAATTAGGTATCAAAATTGGTGATCAACTGACGTTTAGTTTGCCAGAGGGGCAATTAAAAGCTGAAGTTGTCAATTTACGTACTGTTGAATGGCAAAGTTTTAGTCCGAATTTTTTCTTTATTTTTACCCCAAAGACTTTGGATGAAAATGCAGGGAGCTATCTCGGTAGTTTTTATGTGCCAGCGACTGAAAAAACCAAAATGGTCAGTTTGATTCAGCAATTTTCCAATACTGTATTTATTGATGTGTCTTTGATTTTTGATGAGATTAAACGCCTTGTGAGTGTTCTCGTACAAATCATTACAGTGCTTGCTGTATTAGTGAGTTTGTCTGGTTTTCTTGTGTTGATTGCATGTATCAATTTACTGATGGATGAGCGGAAACGTGAAGTGGCGTTATTACGTTCTTTTGGCAGTTCGAAGCGTCAGCTCAAAAATATGATGATGCTTGAAATTGGTTTTATTGGATTATTGGCAGGGATTGTGTCATGTATTTTTGCTGAGGTGATTAGTGCAGTTGCGAGTTATCGGATGGATATGATAGTGCAATTGCATTGGGAAATTTGGTTGATTTTACCACTGGTAATGGCAGTGCTGTGTGCATTGATCGGGCGTTATCGTTTGAGTTATCTGTCTGATATTCCGCCGTTGCAAAGTTTGAGAGAGTTGGGGTGATTCACTTGGATTTAATAGTCATGTAAATATACAAACTGGATGAACGATATCAATAACGAGCGCTGTTAGTGATTTCAATATGGTTGGTGCTATCACGTTTGGCGACATGGATGTCGCCGTTGGGTTGGGGTTCAGGTCACTTGCGAAGCCTTGCTTCTCATTACCCAACAAAGGATTTTTGTCCCTCTTACGGAATATATTCCTTATCCTTCAAAAGGGAGGCATCGCCTACGTAAATTAATTAAACTTTGTAAAACAGGTGGGGCTATGCTGTTTCAAGAACAATACTTGATTTATTTTTTAATGATTAACTCTGATTTAATTTTTATAAGTTTCAAAATGTTAGGTTTGAGGTAATGAGCATTCATGATGCTTTAGCCATTTTTTCTTTTTTTAAACCAAAGATAAACTACGAACAAGGCAACAATAGCCACAATCATATAGCCAACATTGCTAAAAATTTGCTGCATCAGTGCAGTATTGTTCCCAAAGTAATACCCGACGGTTGCTAAAAAAGTCGTCCAAATCACCGTGCCAAGCATACTATAAGTCATGAATTTCCAAAAAGGCATATGACTCATCCCAGCAGGAATGCTAATCAACGATCGAACGGCAGGAATCATCCGTCCAAAGAAAACCACACGATGCCCATATTTTTCAAACCAATCTAAGGCTTTTTTAACATCATCTGCTTTGATAAAGAGATATTTTCCATACTGATTGACCCAACGGAACAAGGCATCATGAGATATTTTACGCCCGATCCAATATAGTGCTGCGGCTGCAATCAAAGAACCAAGACTACCTGCAACGATGACACCGATTAGACTGAGTTGTCCTTGTGCAGCGGTAAAACCAGCAGAGGGCATGATCACTTCTGAGGGAATAGGCGGAAAAACATTATCAAGAAACATGAGTAAGGCAATACCGAGGTAGCCTAATTGCTCCATGATGTTAATAATCCATTCACTCATTGCTGTGTCGATATAATTGAAAGAATAAATATTATTTTTTATAGACTTAAAAAGATAGTAGTAATTTGTAGAGTAAAAAAAACCGCAGATTATTCTACGGTTTTTATGAATATTGAAGATTCAGCGAAACGAATTATAAACGTTTACGTTTTGCAGCCGTAATCTGTGACTGACGCATACGGAAACCTTCTTTTTGTTTTTCAGAAGTTTTATCGATGCAGTACTTACAAGACACGCCATGCTCATAGCTTGGTAAAGCCACTTCTTCAGGAATTAAAGGCCAGCCACATGCGTGACATTTGGTATTTTCACCTTCTTCCATCCCATGAGTCACCGCAGTACGACCATCAAAGACGAAACATTCACCTTCCCACATGCTTTCATCAGCAGGAGTTTCTTCGAGGTATTTTAAAATACCGCCTTTCAAGTGATAGACCTCATTGAAACCTTCTTGAAGAAGTAAAGAGGTCGATTTTTCACAACGGATACCACCAGTACAGAACATCGCAATTTTTTTATCTTTATGCTGTTCTAATTCTTTTTTCACGTAATCTGGAAATTCACGGAAAGTTTCAGTTTTAGGGTCAATTGCGCCCTTAAACGTACCTGCTTTATATTCATAATCATTACGTGTATCGATCAAGATCACATCATCACGTGCGATTAACTCATTCCATTCTTTAGGATCAAGATAGTGTCCAACCAAGTCACGTGGTTTAACTTCAACACCTAAAGTGACGATTTCTTTTTTATGTTTAATCTTCATTTTACGGAACGGTTTTTCTTCACTGTGCGATTCTTTATATTCCATCGCTGTGAAGCCTTCGTCTAAAAGGAATTGATGAATCACATCAATCGCTTTACGATCACCTGCAACTGTTCCGTTAATACCTTCATCTGCAACAATTAGAGTACCACATAGGTTGATGGTTTTTACCAAGTCTAAAAGACGTTGTTGAAGATCGGCAGAATCTTGAACTTCTTTGAATTGATAAAGTGCGGCAACAACCCAACCAGAGGTCGCTTGCTGTTCTACAGGTGCAAGCTGTTCTACAGTAGCGTTCATGGAGTACTCCAAATGTATAAATATAGGATAAAATTTAAGGCGCATATTTTAACGTGATTTAGTTGAATAAGCGAGAAATCCATACGCTGTGTAGTGTTTTTTTATTCCATGTGAAAATTATGGATTTTTATACTAAATATAGTGCTTTAAAATATCATACATACAATATATAGTGTGATACACACATCAAGATGCCATAGAAAATGGTAAAATCTGTTTATTTAAGGAGTTTATTTTGAGCAACGAACGTCGAATACCTACGTTAACACCATGCGCTGGTCGTTGTTCAACGGTATTTGGTGATGCTGTATGTCGTGGTTGTCGTCGTTTTAACCATGAAGTGATTCAATGGAATACCTATAATGCGGAACAACGATTAGCGGTTTGGAAGCGTTTGGATGCACAACTTGATCAAATCTTAGTGCCATTATTACCATTTGCAGATTTAAAACATATCGAAGGTTTTATTCAAGGTAAACGTGTTCGTGTTTTAGACACAGCCTCGAAAGGACGTAAGTTGTATCATGCTTTAAAAATCTGTGAAAAGAATAAAAACCTAGCAGATGAAAGTGGTTTAGGCATTCAACCTAAGCAAGTTAAACCATTGTGGGATGAATTTGAACGCCGTGTTCTGGCATTGGCAAAAGCCAGTTATGATTTTGCTTGGTTACGTGCTGATGGTATTCGCCAAAGTATTTTACATTTGGAAGATGTTGAATAGGGGGATTCTTATTCATCTCACTCAAGGCTTCGAATAATAAATGCACGTTGTTGGGATGCAATGTCTGGGTTAAAGCCTTCAACTAAAAAACGGCTCATAAGCCCTTCAATCAAAAGATAAATCAGTTCACCAATGGCTGGATTTGAGTTGATTGAATCTGCATAGTGATGGATTAATCCTCTTAACCATATCTTATGCTCAATAGATATATTTTTAATATCTAGATCTTCTGTATTTGATTCAGCAACCGCACGTACAAATAAACATCCTTTAAAATCATCAGTTTGAAACCAATTTATATGCCAATCAAAAATTTTCTTAATGGCTTCAATATCCTGCGATGTTCCGACATATTCGGTCAGACTCTCTCTAAAATTTTGGTCACGTTGTTTTAAGACTTCATTGATCAATTGTTGCTTATTTTTAAAATAGGTGTACATGGTCGTTTTCGAACAACCAGATTGATCGCGGATGAGATCGACACCAACGCCAGTAAAACTATGTTGGTTAAAAAGCATTTCCGCGGTGGTTAAAATTTTATGGGCTGATTTTGACATAAATGAAATACATAAATGGATTTAAAAAAAATATTGCAAATAGTACAGACCTGTACTATTTTTATTTTAGCGCGCTAATTCTCATAAATCAATCTATTCATTCAGATGTAGGAATTACTCATGTCGATCTTATTTGGTAAAGAAAAATTAGCTCCGCGACCCAGAAATTTGGAGATCTTACGTGCTCTTGTTGGTGGTGCAGTCAGTATATTTATTTTATTGGTACTGAGTAAGCTCTCACATAATCCATGGATTATGGCACCGTTTGGAGCAAGTTGCGTCATTCTCTATGCTGTTTCTCAGTCGCCTTTGGCACAACCACGCAATGTGATTTTTGGGCATTTCATCTCAGCACTGGTGGGTTTATGCTTTTTGAAATGGTTTGGTGTTCATGATTTAAGCATTGCCTTTTCAGTTGGTGTGGCAATTGCTTTAATGATGTATTTTCGCTGTGTACATCCGCCTGCAGGGGCGAATCCATTGGTGATTTTATTAACAGCTCAAACGATCCATTATGAATGGTCGTTTTTACTTTTTCCCGTGCTTACTGGTGCAATTGCGTTAGTCATTGTTGCTTATGTTGTAAATAATTTTAAATCTACGCAAAAATGGCCGAGTTATGGTTTGGCTATTTTCGGTAGTAAGAATTAAAGGGTTTTATAAGGCTAAAAACTTCCCTCATCCTAACCTTCTCCCAAAGGGAGAAGGGACTTCTAGGATATAAACTACTTTGTAGCGATTCAAAACATTGATTTTAAAATTATGGTTTAAACATTATGTGTTAAACGGTACTGAACCAGTTCTTCAATGGTAATTAAAGTCAAATTATGAGTTTGCGCATAAGAAAGGACTTGAATACCTGAAGCCATTGTCCCGTCAGGATTGGTGACTTCACACAGTACACCAGCGGGTTTTAAACCTGCTAAACGAGCAAGATCAATCGAACCTTCAGTATGACCACGGCGGTTGAGCACACCACCACGACGACCACGTAAAGGAAAGACATGCCCAGGACGGTTTAGATCACTGGCAACAGCACCATCTTTGATTGCAGCATGAATCGTTGTAGTGCGGTCTTTGGCAGATACGCCAGTGGTTACACCTTCAGCTGCTTCAATGGTGATGGTAAATGCGGTTTTAAATTGACTTGAGTTATCTTGAACCATCGGAGGTAAAGCAAGGTGATCAGCAAGCTCGTCAGTCAGTGTTAAACACACAATCCCAGAACCGTCACGGATCATACGTGCCATGGTTTCGACATTAAGGGTTTCTGCAGCAACGATCAAATCTGCTTCATTTTCACGATCAAAATCGTCCATGACCAAGACAGGTTTGCCTTGGCGCATATCTTCTAAAGCTTGTTGAATACGTTGTTCAGCAGGGGAAAGTGCGGAAAAGAAAATTTCTGGTTGAATTAAACTAGACATTGAAACGCTCTCGTAAAAAATAAATACGGTTGAACATTTCAGGACATGTGAAATAGTGGCGTTACAAAACATGTTCCAATACATAGCATTGGAATTTTTACTGTGACGTCGTCTTCTTTCATCCGGACTATACCGTCGGCTTTGGAATCTCACCAAATCTGCGAATCACTGTAGCAGTGATAGGCTCGTGGGCTATTGAAAGACCAAGGTTGAATGATCATTTCAAATTACCACCGGTGGGGAATTGCACCCCGCCCTGAAGCGATGTAGGATCATTATAGACACATTTTTTAAAAATAATGCATTTTTATTTAGAATGATCAGTACTATAGATAGAACAATCTATGCTAAAGCGCAGTGTATAAAAATGTTGAATAATCAAGAATAAAGGTGAGGTATTTGTATTGATCAGGATTCAACAGGAAGTATTCTCATGGCAGGATCAAAAATTTGTTCAGCATTTACAAATTTTTGGTTTTAGTTTAATCGCAATTAGCATTTTATATCTGGTTGCTGCAAATTGGTTTATGTTACCGCAGTTCATACAGTTGGTGACTCCGCAACTTTTATTACTATTGAGCGCGCTATCTAGTGTTTTTCTAGTCAAAAATGATTCTTTAATCCAGTGTTTACATGCGATTTGTGGCTTGATGATCGGGCTAAGTTTGGCGGTGATTGGACAGATATATCAAACCGGTGCAGACAGTTATTTACTTTTTTTGATTTGGTCAGTCTTGCTGCTGCCTTGGTTATATCGCTCCAATATTGGCATCTTTTTGATGCTGTGTATTGTCAGTCAGATTGCTTTATTTTTGTTTTTTAAACAAACCTTTTGGGGAGATGAATATCCTACAGTTTTCTTGTTGTGTATTCACTTCTATGCCTTATTACAGTTTTTATTCTGTATTCGATATTATCCAAAATTAAAATATTTATTTATCACGTATTTTGCCGTACTTTCCGTATGGAGCATGCTGACGTTCTTATATATGGATAAAGGCTGGGTCTACTTGATATGTTCATTGAGCTTACTCAGTATCGCATTCGTTTATTTTTATAAGAAAAATGATCAATTGTGCAGTGTATTATCCGCTGTTGCTTTAGGCATTACATTCACCTTAATCATTGTGAAATGGCTCGATGCGTTGTTTAGACAATCTGAAATTATGGGCTTGTTGATCATTGCTGTGATTATTTTTGCTTGGTTTGCATTGATCACATTTTTACTGATTAAGTTAATTCCAAACAGCCGTTTTAATAATATTCCTCTGGCTGTTGGTGCGTGGACTTCTGGGCTTGTACTGTCTTCATTGATGCTGACATTTTGGGGTAATTTTTCCTTAATTATGGGCATTATTTTTGTCGCTTTTGCTGCCTATATATTGAAAATAAAGCAAAATCTCTTTTTAAGACAACTGGCTTACTGCCTATTTGTTGCAGGGCAGGTCGCGATCCTGTTTCATACTTATGATTTAATAGAAGAAGTCTATCCACTGTTATTGATTCAAATTATTGCTTTAGTTTTGGCATATTGGGTCAGAACTCACTGGTTCTTTGTTTTTGTTCAGTTATTGGCACTCTATGCTTTGGGTGTTGCCATGATCTGGCAGGACAATTCAGCACATTTCTGGATGGGAAATGTTGAAAATTTTGCTTATCTGACACTGCTGACGTATGTTTTTTATACGGCACTGTTGTGGATTCAAAAGATTCAACCGCAACAATATCAAAGAAGTTTGATGCTTTCTAATTTAGTAATTACTGTTTTCTCTGTTGGTTTTTATGTTTTTTTAGGGAAAAGTGAATTAGGTGATATTCATCCCATTCCTTTACTCACGTATGGTCTGCCAATTGTATGGTGTGTCTGCTTTATATTTTTACATATTCACAATCAATTTAATCTTTTAGCGCAAGGCGTTCTGGCAGTTTTCGGCGCTGTACTGATTTATTATGGTTATTTTGAAATATTCATTGTTTTAGCTGTACTTTCATGGGCTTTGATGAAAAAGGACAAAGTAATTTATGCTTTTGCTTTATTGGCATTCATCGTCATTCTGTGGTGTTTATATTATTCATTAGACCTTACATTCCTTGTCAAAAGTCTAAGTATTTTTATTTCGGGTACAAGCTTGCTATTGCTGAGTCTGTGTTTAATGCGTTTTAAAAATAAAGTGGGGATAGCACAATGAAAAAAAATATCCCTATCGTACTCGCTGTGTTGAGTGTGGTATTTTTTCTTGGATTGATCCTGAAAAATGAGCAACATTTCAAACACAGTGACAGTATTTTTATTCGACTTGCACCTGTAGATCCACGTTCTCTGATTCAAGGGGATTATATGGTACTCAATTATGATTTAAGTTTTGCTGGGCTTCCTGTGCAAAATAGTCAGATTGATATTCCCACGAGTGTTACAGTGATTCAAAATAAGCCTAAGTTGATGGCTTATGTGCTATTGGATGATCAGCGACGTGTGGTGAAAACTGGTTTTGATCCACGTTTATTGGACATGTACCCAAAGTCTAGTCATCGACTTGTGCTAAAGAATCCAAGCAATCGTTTAAATGCTTTGTATCCTGCATCGAATAGCTTTTTATTCGCTGAGGGATTGGCTGAGTGCTATCAAGCTGCACAATATGCTGAATTTAAAGTAGATGAAAAGGGCAATCCTTTACTTGCTTCGTTGCGTGGGGAGGATTTAAAAGATCTAGCCTGTGAAGATCGCAAAAAATGGTGGCGTGGGAATTTACCTATTTTGATGCATAAAGATTGAACTTTAATATATAAAAAAACCCGCATGAAGCGGGTTTTTTAGAATCTTTGCGTACTGTGCTAATTAAGCCACTTGAACAGGAATACAGTTCGCTGTGTGATTCACAGTATTGTCTGGATTTGCATACACAAGACGTGGTTTATGTGCATCTGCTTCAGCATTGGTAAAGTCACCAAATGTTGCAATAATCATCAGATCACCAACATCTGCTTGAAGTGCAGCGCCACCATTGACAGAAATGATGCCTGAACCTTCTTCACCACGAATCGCATAAGTTGTGAAGCGCTTGCCATTGGTGACATTCCACATGTGAATTTCTTCGTATTCGCGGATACCTGCTAAATCTAAAAGGATACCGTCGATTGCACAAGAACCTTCATAATGGAGTTCTGCTTGTGTAACCACACAACGGTGGATTTTTGCTTTTAATAAACGAGATAGCATGATTTGCGTCTCCAGAAATAGCCCTTACGATTGTTATCTTGTGATGAATCAACAATTTTCAATAGGCGGGATACATTTGAAAGCGCATTTTGCTCTTAAAAATGAATCATGGCAAGAAAAATTGTTTAACAAGGAATATAAATTATTATTGGAAATTATGGTTTATAAGCATTGATTTGATTCATCGCTTGTTGAATCTCACCATTAACCAATAATTTAGTTCGCCCTAAAGCATGATGAATTGCATCATCCATCAAAGTCTGTTCACTGCTTGGCGCTTTGCCCAAAACGTGACCCGAAACTTTTTCTTTAGAACCAGGATGACCAATACCAATGCGTAAACGATGAAAATTAGCGCCGATATGTGGAACAATGTCGCGTAGACCGTTGTGACCACCATGACCACCGCCTGTTTTTAAACGAATGACGCCAGGATCCATATCCAGTTCATCATGAGCAATCAGAATTTCTTCAGGCTTAATTTGATAGAATTTTGCGAAAGGAACAACGCTTTGACCCGAAAGGTTCATAAAGGTTGTTGGCAATAGCAGACGAACGTCTTGCCCTTCGATATTACCACGACCACTGATTCCTTTATATTTAGAATCAGTTTTTAAATGGATGCCATATTGTTCTGCAAGGCGTTCAACGAACCAGAAGCCTGCATTATGGCGGGTTTGGGCATATTCAGAACCTGGATTACCCAAACCAACAATCAGTGAAAGTTTACTCACTCATTTACACCATTTAACACTTATGCGCGTTTGAAGTCAGCGTGCATTGGCGTGTTTTTAGAAGGGTGACGTTGTAAAGCTTGGATTTTAACGCTTTCAACTTTACCTTCGATGTTGATTTCAACAACTTCTTCAAAGAAAGCATTGCTTTCTAAAGCTTTAACAAGCTCACGAAGTTCTAAAGTTACAGCAACAGGAGCAGCTTCACCACCGTAGATGATCGCTGGTACTTTGTTTTGAAGACGAAGGCGGCGGCTCGAACCTTTCCCTTGAACTGCTTCTTCACGTGCTACTGCATTTAATACGAAGTTTGCCATGATAGACATTCCTAATTTAAGTTTAATTGACTAGACCTTCGACCAGTCTAGTGATAGAAAGCCCCACCAAAAGGCAGGGCTTTGAAATTCAGCGCTATATTATAGATAAGAATCGAACATTGCGCTAATAGATTCTTCGTTGTTAATACGACGAATTGTTTCAGCAACCATACTTGCTACTGAAACTTGGCGAATCTTACCAAGTTTTAATGCTTCATCTGAAAGTGGAATGGTGTCAGTAACAACCAATTCATCAATCACAGAGTTGCTTAAATTTTCTAGTGCTTTACCTGAAAGTACTGGGTGTGTTGCATAAGCAACAACTTTACGCGCACCGAATTTTTTCAATGCATCAGCAGCTTTACACAATGTACCAGCTGTATCAACCATATCATCGACGATGACACAATCACGATCTTTCACATCACCAATCAAATGCATCACTTGTGATTCATTCGCTTTTTGACGACGTTTATCAATGATTGCAAGGTCAATATCACCCATTTGTTTAGCAACAGCACGTGCACGAACTACACCACCAACGTCAGGTGAAACCACCATCAAGTTGTCATGTGATTGTTGACGTAAGTCAGCAAGTAATGCAGGAGTACCGTAGATGTTGTCTACAGGGATATCGAAGAAACCTTGGATTTGGTCAGCGTGCAAGTCGATCATCACAACACGGTCAATCCCTACAGTTGTGAGCATATCTGCAACAACTTTAGCAGTAATTGGAACACGAGTTGAACGAGGACGACGGTCTTGACGTGCATAACCGAAGTAAGGAATCACAGCAGTAATACGACCAGCACTTGCACGACGCAAAGCGTCAGCCATTACTAAGATTTCCATGAGGTTATCATTGGTAGGGGCACAAGTAGGTTGTACGATAAATACGTCTTTACCACGTACGTTTTCAGTAATTTCAACAGTGATTTCACCGTCAGAAAATTTACCTACAGCGGCAGCACCCAGAGGGATATGCAAATGGCTAACGACTTTTTGGGCGAATTGTGGATGCGCAGTTCCACTAAAAACGACAAGATTGGGCATGAAGCACCCTTGGCGGTTGGCAGATTTAAAAATAGATGGCAGGGGCGGCTGGATTCGAACCAACGGATGCCGAGATCAAAACCCGGTGCCTTACCACTTGGCGACGCCCCTAATGCGGCAGAATTTTAGTATTTTTACATGTTTATGTCAAGGTAAATTGACTGAAAATGTAAATTACCATGTTCTGTCTTTTTTGAAAATAGATGGCAGGGGCGGCTGGATTCGAACCAACGGATGCCGAGATCAAAACCCGGTGCCTTACCACTTGGCGACGCCCCTAAAACGATGTGTTGTTCGATGTATAAGTAATGGCAGGGGCGGCTGGATTCGAACCAACGGATGCCGAGATCAAAACCCGGTGCCTTACCACTTGGCGACGCCCCTATTACTTAGATGAACAAACATCTTACAGATGAAAATGATGGCAGGGGCGGCTGGATTCGAACCAACGGATGCCGAGATCAAAACCCGGTGCCTTACCACTTGGCGACGCCCCTATCATTACACTTTAAAATGAACTAAAGGTGATTCATTTAAACTGTTCACAATGTAAGCTTTACACGGTGAATGTTTTAAAATTTCATCTACATTCATTTGTTCAGTGATTTCAACAAAAACACAAGCACCTGTACCTGTAAGCTTTGCTGTACCGAACTGATCTAAATACTGCATGGCTTCATCGACTTCAGGATATAGACTTCTTGCCAAAGGCTCAAAGTTATTTCCAAAATCAGATGGCTTTAGCTGATAGGCGCAAAATTTAGTAGGCTTCGTATCTCTTGTCAATGTTTTTTGTGAAAATAGTAGCTGAGTGCTGATAAAACAGTCAGGTTTTAACACAATGTATTGTTTTTGATCTAAGTCTATGAATGTTAAGTGTTCGCCAATGCCTTCCGCCCAAGCATTTCGTCCATGCACAAAGATTGGTACATCTGCACCTAATTGAACACCGAGTTCTGCCAACTGATCAATTGTTAAACCACACTGCCAAAGTTGATTGACCACGATCAGCGTGGTCGCAGCATTGGATGAGCCACCGCCTAAACCTGCACCCATTGGAATGGTTTTTTCGATTCTAATTTTTAAGCCCGTTATTGCTTTGGCAAAAGGTTTTAAAATTTGTGTGGCTTTATAGATTAAGTTTTGTTCAATATCGACACTATTCAATCCATCAATTGAAATCTGATGATCTTCTGTTTGCGTAAACTCCAACCAATCATACAAATCGATCAGTTGGAAAATGCTTTGCAACTCGTGATAACCATTGTCACGACGACCAGTAATGTGCAAAAACAGATTAAGTTTTGCAGGCGAGGGTACACGAATCATAGCTTTCATTGTCTAAATTGAATTCAATACTTAACGATTTTGAATCACCATTGTAATACGATTTTCTTGATCATTTTCCAATGTTTGTTTCAAAATCAATTTATTGGGGAGTGTTGCCTTATCATTGTAGCTGAAATCTACCACCCAACCATCTTCAACCAATTGTACAATCCGTTGTGAAGTATCACGTTGAATTTGGGCATTTTCAGTTGCAGGGAATGCCTGTACCCAATTGATAATATGAGTAATGGGTGCAACCCAACCTGTGGCTTTTTCAAGTAATTCTTCTGGATTTTCAGCGCTAATTAAACCTGTTTTGGTACTATTTAGCATGACCTCACCAGATTTTCCTTCGATGATGGTCTTTCCAATTCCGAGGATACCGTTCAGTTGAATATTGAAATTCTCTTGGTCTTGAGACCATGTATAGAATGCGCTGCCCGATTGTTTGGGGGTTTTCACTCCAATTTTACCTTGTAAATCAAATTGATTACTTGGCTTTTGAAGTGATGGTGTGCTTTCTGTTGGTGCTTCAACAGTCGTTGTCGTTTGAGTAGGTTTAACAACTTGTTGGCAGCCTGCGAAACTCAGTGTTGCTGTCGCTGTCAGGGTGAAAATAAGCTTTTGAATATGACGCATACCCGTAATTAACTCTTTTTAATCTGTGGCGGTAATATTAATGAATCTAATTGATTTAATTGCGGATCATTTGGATGATTTTGTTTGAGTTGTTGTAACACTTCATTAAATTCTGGCAATGCACCTTGCATATACAATGCTTTTGCATAGCGCACGCCAATATTGACGCTGTGACTCAAGCTATAAGCTTTACTCAGAATATTTGACGCTGCATCAAAGTCATTTTGTAAGAAGGTAATATAACCAAGTGTATCTAAGATCGAAGCTTGGTCTGGTGCGTACTCCAAAGCATGTTCTGCATAGCTTCGTGCCTCACCTAAACGTCTGTTTTGTAACGCCAATGTATAGGCGTAGGCATTGAGGTAAGCAGGGTTGTTTGGTTCAATATTTAATAGCTGTTTCAATGCTTTATCGAGTTGATCACGATCTTCAAAAGGATCAAGCAATAATACTTCTGAGTAAAGTAGTTCTGGATCATCGGGAAGATTTTTAACTGCTTCTTTGAGTAGACGCAATGCTGCTTTTTTATTGTCCATGCGCTTTAAAATTTCAGCCTGAGCTTGGTATAAAAAACTCGCATGTTGCGGATAATTCACACGTTCTTGAGTGAGAAAACGCAAAGCATCATTCATTTTGTTTTGGCGATCATAAATTGAAATTAGATTACGTCTAGAAACTGTATATAAATTTCCATCGACCAAACGATAATAAGCTTTGGCTGTTTCATCATTTTGCTTACGTTCAGCATTGACTGCTAAATAATAATAGGCTTCATTTTGGTAGCGTGATGAGTAACGAAGTTCGACTAAATATTGTTCAGCTTGATCCAGTTTTTTTAAATCAATCGCAGTTAAACCCGCAATAAATAAAGCTTCTTCTGCATCTGGCCAAGTTTTTATCATCTTTTCTAACTTTTCAAGTGCTTGCTCAGATTGATGAATTTTAATCAGATATTTAACTTCAGCAAGTCGAATATCATAGTTAAATTTATTCTTTCGGCTACTACGATCATACCAGTCCGCAGTTGCTTCTTGGTCACCTAAAGCTTCCAATAAATTGGCTTTCATCAAAATAAAACCAGTGACTTTCGGACGCTTTTTGAGTGCTTTGTTGACGGTCACTAAAGCTTGTTCAATATTGTCATTTTGGGCTTCTAAGCCAGCAATCAAAATGAGTACCGAGGGATTATTCTTTTCTTTACTGGCATTGAGTGTATTGAGTAAGTCAATTCGATCGGTTTCGGAGTCAGGTGCAATTCCTTCTAGGATTTTTTCTAAATCCGCATTGGAATCAATATTTAAAATACTATCCAATGTTTGTGCAGCAAGCTCATACTCATGAGATTTTAAGGCAATATGTGCTAAATAAAATTTTGCAGGAACGTCATCAGGTTCTTGTACAACCCAATGCGTTGCAATGTCTAAAGCTGCCTGTAAATCATTTTGTTCAATGGCAATGTTTAAAGCACGTTGTTTGATTGTCGTCGAGTTACTGCGAATCGCAAGTACAGTATAGTTGTGCAGTGCTGTTGCTGTATCGTGATAAGCCAACGAAAATTCGGCAATAATGCTTTGCTTTAATGCGTCAGTATTATATTTTGCATGATAAAATTCTCCAGATGCTCTAATATGAGCACTAGAAGCCATGCTACCAACCAGTAAGAATGTGGTAGAATATTGCTTAATTGTCATGCCGTTGAAACGGCTGTTTGTTTGACGCAATTTTTTCGAATCCAAGTATGCTTTTTATGACACCGTTATTGCACAATAACATAAATTTAGCGAAATGATGATCTGATATGTCTTTCTTTGCATTGGGTGTCAACCATCAAACTGCTTCTGTTGAGCTACGTGAACAAATCGCTTTTAATCCAGAACGATTAAAAGATCTACTTGTTACGCAAAGTCACCAATCAAATTTAAATGATATGGTGGTGGTTTCAACATGTAACCGTACTGAAGTCTATGCCATGGCTGAAAATGCCGATATGGTATTGAATTGGCTCGCCCAAACCAATGGTATTGATGTAAAGCAATTGTCAAATCATGTATATCGTTATGAAAATACCGATGCAGTATCGCATTTGATGCGTGTTGCCAGTGGTTTAGATTCTTTGATGCTTGGTGAACCGCAAATTCTAGGGCAAGTCAAAACAGCATTATCTTTAGCCAAAGATGCTGAAATTGTTTCGCAAAATCTCAATCAAATTTTTGAATATGCTTTCTATGCAGCAAAACGGGTACGTTCTGAAACTGCGGTAGGAAGTCATGCTGTTTCAATGGGTTATGCTGTTGCTCAGTTGGCATTGCAAGTCTTTAGTAAGCCCGAAAAATTGACGATTATGGTGGTCGCTGCAGGGGAAATGAATAGCCTAGTGGCAAAACACTTAGCTGAAATGGGCGTTGCAAAAATTCTGATTTGCAACCGTAGTCGTGAGCGTGCTGAAAAATTAGCCCAAGAAATCGCACATCGTGTTGAAGTTGAAATTATTCCTTTTGATGAATTGGCTGAAAATTTATATCGTGCCGATGTCATTTCAAGCTGTACGGGGAGTCTGCACCAAGTGATTGCATTTGCAGATGTGAAGGCGGCGCTGAAAAAGCGTCGTTATAAGCAAATGCTCATGGTCGATTTAGCTGTTCCTCGTGATATAGATCCAAAAGTTGAAAGCTTGGATGGAGTGTATCTATACGGTGTAGATGACTTGCAGACTGTGATTGACGAGAATCTTGCGCAACGTCGCCAAGCCGCTGTTGAGGCAGAAGTGATGGTGAATCAGCTGGTTACGCAGATGATCACGCAACAGAAAGTCAAAGAAGCAGGTAGTACTATTCAACTGTTTCGTGAGCATGGTGAAGATCAAAGTCAGATTGAATTGGCAAGTGCGATGGAACGGATTCAGTCAGGGGAAGATACGCAACATGTGATGGCGGATTTTGCGCATCGTTTAACGCAAAAGCTTCTACATCCAACGTCTATTTTATTGCGTGAAGCGGCTCAACATGAAGATCCTTCACATTTTGAATGGATGAAAGACAATATTCAGGATATTTTTGAGCAAGAACGAAAGCCGAAGGCAAAATAAAAAGCATTACTCATCTCTTGAATACGTTTCGTGAATTGCAAATTGTTTTTGTGCAATAAACTCACAGAAGCAATGTTGCCCGATGATTAAAAAACGAGTGAGATCAAGTCGGTTGAGTGGGTCATAATCTTTCATTTTATCGAGATCACTCTGATCGCATCTAAAAATTCCACGATAGCCATTTTCGATAATTGTTGATAAATCATATTTCTGATCAAGCGCTTCTGCCCACATCTCATTATTTTCATAATAAAAACATGCGACATGTTTAAAATTCAGCTCAAAATAGACAATATTTTCTGAACCCTGATAACCACCATCCAGTGTGATTTTTAAATGTTCTTGCTGTTGTGAAATATCAATTTTAAAATCACAGCCTTCTAGAAAAACATCGTCTAAATCAATTGAAATAAGCGGTTGGGGCATTTTAAATTTACATCCTTTGTATCTAGCTATGTACTAATTTTAAACTAATTTTCTTGGTCAATTCGTTCAATTGTTTACGCAGATTACGTGATTCACTCAAAGACGTTGGGGCTTTGAGTTTTTGTTTTAAATACTTTTCTTGAAGTGAGAGAGAGTATTCCGAAGCCAATTTATCCGCCAGTTCTGGTGCTTCTGTTAAAGCTTGAATATTTGTACGTTGCATGATTTCAGCAAGTTCCAAATGATATGCACCACAAGCGCCTAAAATATAATAAGTTGCTAAGTCTTGATCATCAGGTAATTCGTCAAAAACTGAATCAAATACCGCTAAAATCTGTGCCAATAATTCATCATTTGGAATGATTGCGCGCAAAACTTCAAAGTGAATATAGAGAAATGGATGTTGCATCAAAATCGCAACAGCAAAGTCTTCATCTTTGGTACGAATATTAAAAGACAGCGAGGCATCTACACTGACTTGAGGTTGCCATTTACGGTTAAAGCCGAGTTTTTCTTTAAAGAATTGACGAAGCAAATAACGATAAGAACCTTGTTTCGGTAACAGTTCAGTCAGTTGATTGAGTTCAGCCATGACCTGACTTTTTCCTTCAGGTGTAGTCACATCATAGTTTTGACTGAGTAAGGCAAAGACAAAATCTGATAGTAAAGGCGATTGTTGCCAAATTCGATGGAAAGTTTCTAAACCTTCTTTACGAATCAATGAGTCAGGATCGTGTTCTTTAGGTAAGACAAAGAATTTCAGCTCACGACCATCATTGAGTAAGGGGAGAGCAATTTCTAAAGTACGTCTTGCAGCTTTTTGACCTGCGGCATCACCATCAAATGCGATGGTAATTTGGCTATTTTGCTTAAATAGAATATTGAGATGGTCAGCATTACTGGCTGTACCGAGAGTTGCAGTCGCACCTGAAATGCCATTTTGCTGTAGTGCAATGACATCCATATAACCTTCAACCATGAGCCAATTTTGCGCACGGTCTTTACGACCCTCATATAAACCATACAGCAGTTGGTTTTTATGAAACACTTCCGAATCAGGCGAGTTGATGTATTTGGGCTTAATTTCATCATTTAGCGCACGACCACCAAAACCAACCACACGACCTTTACTGTCTCGAATTGGGAAAATGACTCGATCACGCAGTAAGTCAAAGTCACGACCACTATCACTGGTACGAATTAACCCAAGAAGTTTTAAACCTTCAATATCTTGAGGAAAGGCTTTTTCTAAATGTTGCCAATCTTCAGGTGCATAACCTAAACGCCAATATTGGATGGTGTCAGCACTTAAGCCACGATGTTTAAAATAGTTCTGAGCAACTTTACTACTTGGCAGTTGCTTTTCGTAGAACTGGGCAATGTTTTCAAGCAGGTCATACAGGTTGCCATCTTGAGGAATTTGCTCAAAGGCTTGATTAAATTGCGTAGGATCAAAATCCTCTGGATCAGGATATTGGCTAAATGCTTCAAATGGGTCTATTTCAAAAGATTGGTTATTTATCTGCTCTTTAGTTTGTACAACGTCTTTTGGCTTTTGCTCAACAGACTTAGTCTCCGCTTTAGGTTGCGTTTTAACTGCTTCACGCTTATAAGAAATTTTTTTATTATCAAAATTATCTTTGGGAAGTTCTACACCTGCATGACTCGAAAGCTCTTTCATGACATCGATAAAATTACGATTATCAATGTCCATCAAGAAGCGAATCGCATTTCCGTTCGCTTGGCAACCAAAGCAGTGATAATACTGTTTGTCACGATAAACGTGAAAAGAGGGCGATTTTTCCTGATGAAAAGGACAGCAACCTGAGTAGGTGCGACCTGTCTTTTTCAATTTCACACGTTGACCGATTAGATCGACGATATCGGTACGATCTAAGATTTGATCAATAGTGTGCTGAGGAATTGCCATAGAAAAGCCAAACAGTATTCTGTATTACGAGTAAGGCAAAGTGTACCTTAGTTTGAAATTTAAAAATATCTAAGCATAAAAAAGACGGGTAAAAACCCGTCTGATGATGTCGCAATTAAATGATTATTTATTGCGTTGGCTATCATATAAACTTTCATCTGCACGTGCAGGTTCAGCCGATACTTCACGATTTGGACGATCTAATAAACCAAAAGTCATTTTGTTTAAAAGACTTGATTTTTGTTCGGTATTGGCAGAAGTTTCAGCATTTTCTTCATTCGACATGTTTGCATCTTTAGATACATCTGCTTTATCACCACGACCTAAGATACCCAGTGTTGCACGGTTCCACCAGCTTGCTTCTTTACGTGCAGCACGTAGATTCACTTCACCATTGGATTTGACCAAGTTTGGATAATTCAGTTTTAAAACTTCGATATATTGTTGAGCTGTCGCTTTATCCCCAAGTTTGTTGTAGCCATACGCCATGGTTGCTAAAGCTTCAGGTACTTGAGGAGTCTGCGGATAATGCTCAACCACCCATTGTGAACGTTCAACAGCAGCAAGATACGCTTTACGTTGAATATTAAAACGAGCCGCATTCATTTCACTTTCAGCCAACTCTTGACCAATAAATTTCATACGTTGCGCTGCATCAACTGAGTATTGGCTAGATGGATAGCGACGAATCAAATCGACAAAGTTTTGATAAGCAACTTTTAAGTAGCCTAAGTCACGGTGCGCCTGCTTAAGTGAAGTATAACGAAGCAAGCTGTCATAGTTTTGCTCCATATTTGCCACGCCACGTACATAATATGCATAGTCTAAATTCGGATGTTGAGGATTCAAGCGAATAAAGCGATCTGCAAGTGCAATTGTGCCTTCATAATCTTTTTGCTTAAATTTTGTATAAAGCAATTCCAATTGAGCTTGTTGTGCATATTGCCCTGTTGGGAAGTAAGTATCCATTGCCTCTAAGGCTTTTGCAGCATCGCCATATTGTCCTTTATCGAGGGACTTCATCGCATTATTGAAATAAGTCTGCTCATTTGATTTAGGACCCGTATCAACAACATCCTTCTTCGGATTGCTGCTACAGCCTACAAATGCAGTTGCTAAGCCTACAGTTAAAGCAAGCATTGTGACTTTATAACGTGGTAGCGACATAAAAATTCCTCTGTTTATACGGGCAATAGGCTACAATTGCGCTATTAAACCACTTTTGTCCGAATGAGCAAATGACTTCAGCACACTCTTCTAATTCTAATTTCTCAGAAAATGATTTCAATCTACTTGAAGATTCTGAGGATGCAGATAATCATAATTCTGCGCCGACTGCAACACGTTTATCGTTGCAATTTCAACTGGATGAAAGCTATTTAGGACTGCGTATCGACCAAGTAGCAGCAACCGTTTGGAGTGAATTTTCACGTGAAAAACTCAAACAATGGTTGAAAGAAGGTCATTTGTTGGTAAATGGTAACATTGTTAAACCTAAGTATAAATGCGAAGGAAATGAGCTACTTACTTTAGAAGTTGAGCTAGAAGCGCAAACTTCTGCACAGCCTGAAAATATTCCGTTAAATATTGTTTATGAAGACGATGACATTATCGTGATTAATAAACCTGTTGGAATGGTCGTTCATCCAGGTGCAGGAAATCCAAATGGTACGCTTGTAAATGCATTACTTTACCATTTTCCTAAATCTGCGGAATTAACACGTGCAGGCTTAGTTCATCGTATCGATAAAGATACCAGTGGTCTATTGGTGGTTGCGAAAAATCTTGAAGCACAATTTTCTTTGAGTAAGCAACTTGCCAAAAAATCGGTCTATCGTGTTTATGACTTGATTTGTTATGGCAATATCATTGCAGGCGGAACAATTGATGAACCGATTAAACGCCATCCAGTCGATCGTGTCAAAATGGCAATTCTTCCAGGTGGGCGTGATGCAGTGACGCATTATAATGTGAAAGAACGCTTCCAGCATTTCACTCGTGTTCAAGCTCAACTGGAAACAGGGCGTACGCATCAGATTCGTATCCATTTCACTTATATCGGTTATCCATTGGTGGGTGATCCTGTGTATATGAGTCGTGTTAAAGTTCCTGCAGGTGCATCTGAAAAGTTAACAACAACTTTAAGAGCATTTAAACGTCAGGCTTTACATGCATCTAAACTGGGCTTGATTCATCCTCGTACCAAAGAAGAAATGATGTTTGAAGCACCGTGGGCGGAAGATTTTACTGCATTGGTTGAAGTACTACGTTCTGAAAATAAAGCGTATTAATCTCTGATGTTACGTAGTAATGTCAAATATCAATTGTCCGTTGATATGAAGTGGATACGCGATAACGTCATCCACAGGTGTTTGAGGCAAGACTACTTTTAATTGAAAATGTTTTTGCGACATATTCAATATTTTGACGGTAGCTGACGAGTTTTGTGGATGACAATGGTTTAGAGGTGGTCCCACTTGTTTGAACAACTAAAAGCGTATTTATAAGTGATATTCCGCTCTAGTTAAGCCACCTTGTTTTGTTGGGGTAGCTGATCATAGTAAAACTCATTTGGTGTCATTTTGTCTAGACTCGAATGAGGTCGTTTCAAATTATAAAACTCAAAATATGCACTTAATTGCTTTTTCGCATCTGTGACACTGCTATAAGCTTTGAGATACACCTCTTCATATTTAACGCTCCGCCATAATCGTTCAACCATCACATTATCTACCCATCGACCTTTACCATCCATACTGATTTGAATGCCATTTGATTTCAATACATCAATAAATGCATCACTGGTAAACTGGCTGCCTTGGTCTGTATTAAATATTTCAGGTCGACCATATTTTTCAATCGCTTCATTTAAAGCCGAAATACAAAAATCCACCTCCATACTAATCGATACCCTATGCGCAAGTACCTTGCGGCTATGCCAATCAATCACAGCACATAAATAAACAAAGCCTTTTGCCATAGGGATATACGTTATATCCGTAGACCACACTTGATTACTGCGCTGAATAGCCAACCCTTTGAGCAGATATGGATATTTACGGTGAGCTTGATTAGCCTGGCTTAAATTTGGTTTGCAATATAACGCCTGAATACCCATTTTCTTCATTAAAGTACGTGTATGACGTCGTCCTATATGATGTCCTTGACGATTCAACAAATCACGCATCATACGACTGCCTGCAAAAGGATATTGCATATGTAATTCATCAATACATCGCATCAGCTTCAGATCTGATGCACTCACAGGTTTTGGGCGATAGTAATAACAACCACGGGAGACTTTCAGCAGCTTAGCTTGCTTAGATACTGAAATCTGAAGTGAGTCGTCGATTAACTTTTGTGGTTGAAGCGGCCCAGTTTCTTCAACACACCTTCTAAAAAATCAATTTCTAATGCCTGCTCACCGATTTTTGCATGTAGTTTTTTTAGATCGATGGGTGGTTCTGTTGGAGCTTTTGATTGATCGAAAGCTTGCGAGGAAGCTGAGATCAATTGATTTTTCCAGTCAATAATTTGGTTTTGATGAACATCAAACTCAGCACTCAATTCAGCAAGTGTTTTTTCTGCTTTAATCGCAGCAAGTGCTACCTTAGCTTTAAAATCATTTGAATGATTTCTTCTTGGTCTACGTGCCATAAAATACTCCATATATTGATGTTTATAACATCATTTGAGGAGCAGAATATCACTTATAGGAGTTGTTCAAATTTACGGATCCATCTCTGTTTTGCCTACTTTTCCCGAAAGAAAAGTAGGTCGAGCCGAAGGCAAGTTCCTAAATCAAAACTTCTGATGTAAGACTCCAGCGAATAAGCTTTAAAATAATGCTGTTTTTGAAGTGAGTAACATTAGCTAATTACTTAGATAAGTAAGGTTGGAATAAAAGATTGGAGATTGACATGCAATTTGTTCAAGGATTACCTGATGGTGTGTACGTGGGACAAACCCATATTCAACATGATCAAGCTTTGCCCTCGGTACAGCCTGAACTTGAAGGTTTTAATTTAGCTTTGCATGTCAATGATGATCCGAAACGTGTGCAACAGCATCGTATGATTTTATTGGATGAATTTGCCGAATTTGGTGTTAACAAAATCACATGGATGACGCAAACCCATAGCACCATTTGTCATACCATTAATGATGAAATAACCTTTGAAGCATTAGAAGGTGATGGTTTGGTGACTCAAACTCAAGGTCATGCCTTGATGATGATGACTGCGGATTGTTTGCCAATCGTGCTTGGAAATGCAGATGGTTCTGAAATTGCCAATTTACATGCCGGTTGGCGTGGTCTTGCTGGCGGTATTGTTGAAAATACCATTACAGAAATGAAGAGCGCACCGACTTGGGCATGGTTAGGTGCTGCCATCAGCCAACCATGTTTTGAAATTGGTGCAGAAGTGAAACAAGCTTTTTGTGAAAAATATCCTGAACTTGAAACTGCATTTAAAGCAGGGGAAAAGTCAGGTAAATATTTTGCAGACTTATATGCGATTGCATGTTTTATTCTCAAATTACATGGTGTGGAAAATGTGACGGGTGGTGATCAGTGTTCATATTTACAAGAACAGGATTTTTATTCTTATCGACGTCATGCCAAAACAGGACGTATGGCAACATTTGTATTTATGAAAAATGCAAATGCGTGATTTAAAATGCTTATATTCATTTTAAATCGTCTTGTATCGAATTTTATCAACTTTGCAAGAATTGTTTAAAACTGAATTAATGCTAAACTTGACTAAATCTGTTTGTTTTTAATTGATATGTCTTTGTCCAAATCTATCGCGATTGTTTATCACAGCCCTTATGGGCATACGGCAAAAGTTGCTAACTGTATTGCTCAAGGTGCAATGAAAGTAGGCGCGCACGTATCTGAAATGGATATTGAACATATTGATTGGGATGTTTTAGATAAAGCCGATGCAATTGTTTTTGGCTGTCCAACCTACATGGGCAATTTAACCTCTGGATTGAAATTGTTTATGGAGCAGTCATCGAAGCGTTGGCTGGCGCGAGCATGGCAGGGCAAACTTGCAGCAGGTTTTACCAATGGTGGTGGGTTGAGTGGTGATAAACTGGCTGTTTTACAACAAATCAATTTATTCGCGATGCAACATGGCATGCTTTGGACAGGTTTACCGTTGATGCCGACAGGGCGTAGTACTCATGATTTAAATCGTATGTCGAGCTTTCTTGGTTTAATGACTCAGTCAGATAATGCACCTGTGGAAGTAACACCACCCGCTGGTGATCTTGAAACCGCAGTATGGTTTGGTGAGTACATTGGATTGATGCTGAATCGGATTCTGTGAATTCGACTTTGACTACTTATGTCTAGATTTTTATATTGCCTTTCATCAGATTGGCATTTAATACCAAGAAAACTTAGTGTCTAAATGAGTTGTTGAATGTAAAAATATGTTGGTGTATTTAAAAAATATATAAAAATCAGTTAATTATTTTTAATTCTTTGAATTAAGATGTATCAAATTTAAACTTTTTAGGTACATGAATTTACATTCCAAATGTTTTATAGAAAATAATCTTAGGAATAAAGTTGAAAGTGAATGTTATTTATCTTTTTGTAGTGATAAAAAATTAGAAGAAAAAAATTGACTATTAATATGTGGTATGAATAAGTTTAAAAAAAATAATTAGTTATTTAGCTTTATTAAAAAATAAAAATTCATTTGTTTAATTTGAAAAATATTTTCACATTAATTTTTATGAATTTTATTGACAGAATATTCACTTAATTAATCCAGTATATAAAATTGTGTAGTTTTTAGCCAATGAGATTTAATCTTAATTAAATAATATCTAATAACTTATGTTTCGAGGAAGAAACAAAATAATAAATAAATGAAATGGTGAGGTTATGAATAAGAAAATCTCAATAAAAATTTTGCAAAGTCTATTTTTATTGACAGGTTCAATGGCAATTGCAGAAGCTGAACAGATCAAACTACAGGAAATGACAGATTCTGAGATGTCGAATGTGAATGGACAGGCTTTAATGAGCTTATCTTATATTGCACCAAAGGATACAGCTAATCCAATGAAAAATATCACTGACAATAATGTTGGTTTTTATAAACTGGGTTTAGAGGCTGAATTGGAGTTGAATGCGAACATCAAAAATTTGCAACTCGGTTGTGGTGGCTCAAATGGTGAGGGTGCGTGTGATATTGACATTAAAAATTTAGCATTGAGTGGTTTACCAGATTCTTATGATGCAGATGGAGTACCTGTATATAAAGATGGACGACCTTCTACCAGTGGAAAAATTACGAATCCATTTATGGAATTTGCAATTAGTAACCCAAATTCTGCTTCTACACGTGAAATGAAAGGTATTCGTTTCAGTGCAGAAAAGATTAGTGCATTACTTACAGCTGGTTTACAAAACGATTCGGCCCCATCAACGACAGATGGGATACAGCGTTTAAGTGGATTTATGCAAATAGCAGGAACAACGGGTACAGCTCGTACGAAGGAGACTAAGTTTGGTTTAGTAAGTAATGAGCTTGGCGCTAGTGCTAATGATCAGCAATTGCAAGGTTATGCAGATTTACATGTTTGCGCTATATTTTGTATTATACCTATTGCTGATACCAATATACGATTTGTCAGTCGAACAGGTTCTGACAGTACAGGGATTACTGTACCATCTGTTGCAGCAAATTTTAAGCTTGATCCATTTGTTGTAAATGGTAAAAGAAAAACCCAAGCTGAAATCTATAATATCAAAACAAAATTAGAAACTATTCCGATTGCTGCAAACGGTAGTTCAGAATTTCCATCCTCTATGTTTGCGAAAGATCAGCTAAGAGTTGATTTGTTTTGTGATGCACCAGGAAAGAGTTACGGTTGTGGCCTAGTAACAGCACTAAAACCAAATGCTAAATTTAAAATGGCAGATGGTTCTGCAATCAATAATCTAAATTTGAATATTGATTTTACTCAGTCATTAAGTATGTTTCATAATATTCCCTTAACAGGAACAGGTGGGTATTTATCTTTACAGTCCATTCCACTTCTATGGCCAGGTGCTAAAGTTTGATCCTAGACAAAATAATGGACAGCACGTCCCTCTAAAGATAACGTAACTTTAATCTTTGGAGATTCAAGAAATGGCTAAACGTTTTAGTCCCGAATTTAAACAGCAAGCGATTGATTATGCACTTTCAAACTCACACGAGTCTGTAGCTGCAATCGCCCAGAAATTAGGTGTGGGTTATTCAACATTAGATAAATGGATTCGTGAAACCAATCCGGCAGGTTCAAGCAAACGTCAACTTTCACCAGAACAACAGCGGATCGTGGAATTAGAGAAAGAAGTCAAACAGCTCAAGGAAGCCAATGACATCTTAAAAAAAGCGCATGTGTACTTTCTAACAGATCATGCCAAGAAAAGTACACGGTAATTCAAGATCTAGATATGAATGAAGTCACCGTATCTTCTGCCTGTAAATACCTAGGTGTCAGCACTTCAGGCTATTATGCCTGGCGAAAACGTCAAGCCAATACGGCACAGAAATATAATGACTTAAAAGCCGTATATTGGCAGCATCATGCACGATTGGGTGCACCTTCATTAGTACATGACATGCATGATTTAGGTTACAACATGAGCGAACGTACTATTGGAAGGATGCTAAAAAAGCTTGGTTTACGTAGCAGGATTGCGCGTAAATACAAGCATACGACTGATTCAACCCATCGTTTGCCTACAGCACCCAACTTGTTGGATCGCCAATTTACAGTTACTCAGCCTAATAAAGTCTGGACAACAGACATTACCTATATCCGCACTAAAGAAGGTTGGTTGTATTTATGTGTGATGCTAGATTTATTTAGCCGTCGTATCGTGGGGTGGCAAACCAGCCATCGAATAGACCGCCAGTTGGTGTGTGATACGTTTAACTATGCAATGGCTCGTCAGGGTTATCCAACTGGTGTTATGGTTCATTCGGACCAAGGCTCACAGTACTGTAGTCGTGATTTTAGAGCGCTGTTACTGAAAAATGATTGTACTCAGAGTATGTCTAGACGTGGAAACTGTTGGGATAATGCAGTGACTGAAAGCTTCTTTCATACATTAAAAGGTCATGTGGTACATGGCAGTGTGTTTTCGACTCGAAAAGAGGCGAATGCGGTCTTGTTTGATTATATTGAGATTTATTACAATCGGGTCAGAAGGCATTCTGCAAACGGCTGGTTAAGTCCAGAAGCCTTTGAACAGAAATATTTCAAGAATTTAGAGGGATCGATTGTCCACGATACTGTCTAGGATCAGTTGCCAGTGGTGATGCTAATAAAAATAGTTTAACTGGCATGACAGAGAGTACTGATGTAGCTCAAACAGGCTGGTGGATGTCATTTAATGAACCAGTACAATTGGGTAAATTAAATGTAACTCAACCAATTATTTTAGATAATAATATTCTTAAGCAAGTTGCAGAAAGAGTAACAGAGACTTTATTGGTATTAGGACCTAATACTCCTAAAGCTGAGGCTAATGGTTTAGGTGAGCTTATTAGTTTATTGGCTGATCAACCTTTATCTTCAAAAGTTGTTGCTGACTTAGATTCGGCAACCAAAAATAATCCAGTTTATTTTAAATTACAAAACCAACAATTAGGTAATCAAAACGTAGTTTCAAACTGTTACGGCTCTCTAAAATTCTGCTAGTTGATCTGAAAAAACCTCCAAATTTGGAGGTTTTTTATTGCGGATTACTTATGCATAATTCGTGCTTTATCACGTTGCCAATCACGGTCTTTTTCAGTGGCACGTTTATCATGCAATTGCTTACCTTTTACTAAAGCAATTTCAAGTTTTGCCAAATGACCTTTCCAGTAACACGCAAGTGGTACACAGGTATAACCTTTTTGATTAACTGCGCCCATGAGCTTTTCAAGCTCACGACGTGACAATAACAATTTACGGGTACGAGTTGCTTCAGGCACGACATGTGTAGACGCTGAAAGGAGCGGTTGAATTTGAGCACCAAACAGGAAAGCTTCATTATTCTTAAACGTAATATAGCTTTCAGTAATGGTCATACGTCCAGCACGTAATGACTTTACTTCCCAGCCTTGTAAGGAAAGTCCAGCTTCAAATTTTTCTTCAATAAAATAATCGTGGCGCGCACGTTTATTTTGCGCAATCGTACCACCATTATTTTTTTTAACGACAATCTTATTCGACATAATACAAATATTCCAAGAATAGCCTTATTTTGCCTCAAACTTGGCTTCAGGTGAAGTCATTTCACAATTAAAAGCTGTCTGTAAATTGCTTGAGGTTATTCGCTAATAATTGAGTTTTTGTTAAACTATAGCTCTTCATAACAAACTTGAGTACAAATGGATGTCTAAAACTCGTGTCATTTATCCGGGGACTTTCGATCCAATTACCAATGGGCATGTTGATTTAGTTGCACGCGCTTCACGTATGTTCGATGAAGTTGTGGTTGCAATTGCAATAGGACATCATAAAAACCCAGTATTCAGTTTGGAAGAACGTGTTGAGTTAGCCAAAGAATCACTTAAACATTTACCTAATGTTGAATTCGTTGGTTTTGATGGTTTATTGGTAAATTTCTCTCGTGAGCAGAATGCGACTGCTGTATTGCGTGGTTTACGCGCAGTTTCAGACTTCGAGTATGAGTTTCAGCTTGCCAATATGAACCGTCAGCTTGACCATCATTTCGAAACGGTATTTTTAACGCCGTCAGAACAATTTTCTTTTATTTCTTCGACCATGGTTCGAGAAATTGCACGATTAAAAGGTGATGTGACTAAGTTTGTACCACAATGTGTCGTAGAAGCTTTTAATCGTAAACATCAACAAGGTTGGTAGTGTGTCTTTAATTATCACAGATGAATGCATCAATTGTGATGTGTGTGAACCTGTATGTCCAAATGAAGCAATTTTCATGGGTGAATTGATTTATGAAATCAATCCAAACCTATGTACAGAATGTGTTGGGCATCATGACAAACCGCAGTGTGCTTTGTTCTGTCCAGTCGATTGTATTCCGCTTGATCCAAATCATGTCGAAAGTCAAGATGACTTGATGGAAAAGTATAAAAAACTGATTGCTCAAAAAAGCGCAAGCAATTAAGTCTAAAATTTGTTAGGATACGCCCCGAAGTGAGCCAGACGATCGCTGCTGTGGAGATCTCCGTGATTGAAGCAGGGGAGGAAAGTCCGGGCTTCATAGGGCAAGGTGCCAGGTAACGCCTGGGCGGTGTGAACCGACGGAAAGTGCAGCAGAGAGTAGACCGCCTTCATTATCGTTTCTCTTCGGAGAAATGGAAGGTAAGGGTGAAAGGGTGCGGTAAGAGCGCACCGCATGGCTGGTAACAGTTCATGGCATGGTAAACCCCACCGGAAGCAAGACCAAATAGGGATCCTATAGGCATGGCCCATGCTGGATCCGGGTAGGTCGCTTGAGCGTATGAGTGATTGTGCGCCTAGAGGAATGATCGTTCTCGACAGAACCCGGCTTATCGGCTCACTTCAATGAATTTTATTATAATTAATGCTTGACGTATGCGTGTTTACAGCAGATAATGCGCGCACAGTTTTAGGCTATGTAGCTCAGTTGGTTAGAGCACCGCACTCATAATGCGGGGGTCACAGGTTCAAGTCCCGTCATAGCCACCATTTTTATAGACCATGCTTCCAAAAGCATGGTCTTTTTTTATCTGTAGATTTTGTTTAATGAGTTGGTTGTTGAAAAAATTAGAATCCAAACGAGATTGCAGAATTTTCACCACTAAATTCGAGTCGAGGTTGGTTTTGATTTAAGCTGAAATCATAAGTTTTTGAGCGTGAAATCTTTGTCGCACCAAATTGATAAGCAAAATTTAAATTTACTTTGTTAATTTTATAAGTTGAAAATAAGTCGGGATGCTGTGTATGTAGGTCTTGAATTAATGTTTCAGCGATTTCTTGCTGATTTAAATATTTTGGCGTGGATAGAGTTAAAACAAGAATTTGATTATTTGATATTGCTTGACCGATTGAAGTGCTTTGGTTGACTACTTGAATGTTTGTGATATCACCTGAAAATTGATTTTTTAGGTCATTTGAAAGTGGTGCATTTTGTTGGTAAGTCCATAGGTTGGCAGCAAAGATTATTACAGTCAGTGCACTCATGATGTAATAGTGAACTGACCATACTGCGTGATATGGAATAGTTGATTGTGAGTTTCTTAAGATCTGAGTTTTACTGAATATATCATGTAAGGATTGTTGACTGTTTCTATTGAAAATAGCTAGATAGAAACAGGCGAATACGATACTTTGAAAGAGGGCTACAAGCAGAGTTATACTCAGTTGATTACTCGATTGTTGTTGTAAGTATCCAATAAAGCACAGTGGAATAATCAAAATACTTGAGCGTATAAGGGAGTGGAATGTTGAAATAGAGAAACCCATTAAATTTGTTACTCTGATTTTACAAACCATTTTCCCAATTGTTTTGCCTTGACCAATACTACTATTCAATGCAGCGAAATAAAATAAGCAAATCAATGTGCCGATACATTGAAAAATAAAAGGTGAATTTTCAAGATAAGGGTATAGAGATTTACCAACGACCATGCCCGTCACGCCGAGGACAATACAGTCAATGATAAACGCAAAAATTCGTGGAAATCTTGGAATGCTTACTTTTGAATTGGATATTAAATCAGTCATTGTTGTTCATTCTAATTAAGTTTATGAAAATTTATATAATAATTTAGTTCTTCTATTCTAAATATTTTAATGAGAAATTGCTAGAAAATGAGCTAATTTGAAAGATTGTTCAAAAATGCATATGCTGTGAATCATTGAAAACTTTAATTCTTCTTATTACACATCAGTTCCAGACATAAAAAAACCTGCATATTGCAGGATTCTTTATTGCACCATTTTAAGAAGTATTAAAATGGTGCCCGAGGCCAGACTCGAACTGGCACGCTTTGTGGGCGGGGGATTTTAAATCCCCTGTGTCTACCGATTTCACCACTCGGGCATGTGCGCAATAATATAGGACAGTTTTTTACTTGGCAAGCGTATTTGAAGCGATTTGCTTTCTTTTCAATCAATTCATGTGTTTATGTTTGAAAATAAAACAATTTAAGTAGAACTTATCATGATTTGTCATGTTTTCTTCATGGTTTTGAGATTAAAACGAAATATTCCCCAACTACATTGATTGAGAAAAAACCTTGGGGAAATCTTAGATCATGCCAAATTCAATATCGCGCCGTGAATTAATTCAAAAATCATTAGCCAGTTTCGGTGCTTTATCTTTACCTGTTTCACTCACTGCTTGTGGTAGTGATGACGATTCGACATCTGAAACAAAAGTGGAATTTTTACATGGGGTTGCTAGTGGCGATCCACTCAAAGATCGCGTGATTCTATGGACGCGTGTTACGCCACAAGATACATCATTGCGTTTAGAGGTGGTTTGGGAAATTGCGACTGATGATAAATTTAGCCAAATCATCAATACTGGCAAAGTTCAAACAGCAAAAGCGCAAGATTTTACAATCAAAGTGGATGCCGACAAGCTTAAATCTGGGCAAGCTTATTATTATCGTTTTAAATTCGGTTCAGTGATTTCAACAGTTGGACGGACTAAAACCTTGCCTGAAACGACTAATTCGGTGCAATTTGCGGTATGTTCATGTTCGAATTATCCAGCCGGCTATTTCTATGTTTATAAAGAAATGGCAAAGCAAGAAGTGGATGCCATCATTCATTTGGGTGACTATATTTATGAATATGGCAAAGATGGTTATGCCACAGAAGATGCAGCTAAATTAGGACGTACGTTAGCTGCTGATAATGATAAAGAAATTATTAAATTAGACGATTATCGTAAACGCTATGCTTTATATCATACCGATTTAGATTTACAGGCAGCGCATGCACGTCACCCGTTCATCGTGATTTGGGATGATCATGAGTTGGCAAATGATGCATGGAAAGAAGGTGCTGAAAATCATCAGCCTGCAACCGAAGGAAGTTTCTTAGATCGAAAATTAGCAGCGTTACAGGCTTATTTCGAGTGGATGCCGATTCGTCCAGTTTCAGCCACTGATCACTTGAATATTTATCGTCAATTTGATTATGGCACATTGGTTCAACTCACCATGCTCGATACGCGTATTTTAGCGCGTGATCAACAGTTGGAATACGCCAACTATATGACAGCGACTGGTTTAGATATTGCAAAATTTCAAGCAGATTTGACCAGTACTACTCGTACACTCATGGGGTATACACAACGTGAATGGTTGCAAAAGAAATTAGCGCAATCTACTGCAACTTGGAATGTGTTGGGTCAGCAAGTGTTGATGTCAAAAATGTTGATTCCTGCTGAATTGCTTATGTCTTTAGCTGCAATTACCAGTGGAAATGTCACGACTGAAACATTAACAAAAATGAATCAGCAAATTACTGAATTGGTGACATTAAAAGTGCGGATGCAAAAGGGTGATCCTACTTTAACTGCAACTGAGAAAGCACGTATTACGACGGTAGCACCTTATAATTTAGATGCGTGGGATGGTTATTATGCGGAGCGTGAAATTTTGTATGGCACGCTTAAGACCTTGAACAAAAAAGTGGTCGTTTTAGCAGGGGATACTCATAATGCATGGGCTTCTAATTTGCATACGCAAACAGGGGATTTTGTCGGGGTCGAGTTGGCAACCAGTTCGGTGTCTTCACCTGGGATGGAAAAGTATCTTAATATTCCTTTGGCACAGCTACAGCAGTTTGAGTTTGCATTCACAACTTTGATTGATGAATTAAATTATACCAATTTAAATCAACGCGGTTATTTGAAAGTAGGTTTTACGGCACAACAGGTTCAAGCTGATTGGATTTTTGTGGATAGTATTAAAGAAAAAACCTATACCATCGACGCTAATCGTAAACATCAAGTGATATTGAATAATGCTTTGCAGGATGTAAGTACTGTTCAAAAGAGTGCGTAGTCTTTTTTCTAACACAAGCAATGGCTATATAGCGAAGCCAGCCAAGATTTAATTTAAGTCTTGGCTTTTTCGTTTACGCTATTTTGTTTTTACTATTTGATTTAAATGAATTATTTTAGTGACTAAGTTTTTAAATGCTGTGCTAAAGAGCCATTATCTCCAAATAATTTTTTACGATACTCAGCTTCAAGTTGTTCTGTTTGCATATTACGCGGATTAAAATCGTATTGTGTTACTTCAAACATACCTAAGGCTGCTCGAGTCAAAATTCCTAGTCGATTAACACCACCAAAACCTAGATAAAAACAATCATTTAAATCACGTAAAGAGAACTTAATATCTTTACGTTTTAAAATTTTATACCAGTGTCCAAATAGAACAGGCGTGAGATGCTTCGTAATCCGTAATAGGGCAATACTTCTATTCCGTGGCGTATTACCACCCACTGCGGTTAAAACATCATAAGCCACAGATTTGTGCTCAAGCTCTTCTAGTGCATGCCACTCCCAAAGATCACGCTTTTCTTGCGTGGTTTTTTTCTGAATTAAACCATCTGTCAATAATAATCGTGCAAGGGTTGCAGTAAAGTGCTCCATGACTACTGTCGCAGCCAACTGGTCTATTTTATTTAACTTTCTAAATTGATCGAGGACACGTTTAGTTTGAGCTTCAATCTCTAAAACTTCGGAAAATTGTGAATCTAATAAATGCTTGTTTAAAGACTGATGTTCTCGACTATGAAACGCTTCTTGTGCAATAAATGTTTGAATATCTTTGCATAGTTGCTCATCGGAAATTTGATGACGCACATTACGTATACTTTCGATAAAGAACATTTCACCAGGTGGAAACATTGCAGATAAAATAACGAATAATGAGGAAACAACAGTATTATCTTCATAATAAAAAGAAAACCTTTCTTCTTTTCGATGAGAAAGAATGACATTCCTTCGTACCATTTTCTCTATAGGATTATAAATTGTATTCATTGTTTTGACCTTTATCGGCTATATTTGTAAAGCTGAAAACGATAACTACAATCTATCAATGAATTTAAACGGAAAAAATACGGATTATAAGAGGGAGTTGTGGTAATGGTAACTATAAGAAAACCAAAACAAAATAGATCAAAGAATACCTATAATTCGATCCTTGGTGCAGGATTTATATCGGTAAAAAAATTTGGAATTGATGATGTAAGTGTACTGAAAGTTTGTGAAATTGCAGGAGTGGGTTCTGGTAGTTTTTATGAGTATTTTAAAAACAAAGATGCTCTATTTATTGAAATGCATCAATATTTTATTTCGGAAATGTCTGATTTATTATTCAAAATTGGACCTGAAATATTTAATTTGGACATTCCTGATGCGATCAGAATGATCTTTGTTCGCATAGGTGAGTTTTTAGCACAAAATGAGAATTTATATTTTTATTGGTTGAGTGTATGCGGTAAATACAATACTGAGGAAAGCCAAGTTAAAGCTGTAAAAACGGTGAATATTATGGCAATAGAATATGCAGTAAAACATCCAGAAGTATTACGTATAAAAAATCTAGAGATGGATCCGTAAATTTGAACAACTCCTATAAGTGATATTCTGCTCCTCAAATGATGTTATAAACATCAATATATGGAGTATTTTATGGCACGTAGACCAAGAAGAAATCATTCAAATGATTTTAAAGCTAAGGTAGCACTTGCTGCGATTAAAGCAGAAAAAACACTTGCTGAATTGAGTGCTGAGTTTGATGTTCATCAAAACCAAATTATTGACTGGAAAAATCAATTGATCTCAGCTTCCTCGCAAGCTTTCGATCAATCAAAAGCTCCAACAGAACCACCCATCGATCTAAAAAAACTACATGCAAAAATCGGTGAGCAGGCATTAGAAATTGATTTTTTAGAAGGTGTGTTGAAGAAACTGGGCCGCTTCAACCACAAAAGTTAATCGACGACTCACTTCAGATTTCAGTATCTAAGCAAGCTAAGCTGCTGAAAGTCTCCCGTGGTTGTTATTACTATCGCCCAAAACCTGTGAGTGCATCAGATCTGAAGCTGATGCGATGTATTGATGAATTACATATGCAATATCCTTTTGCAGGCAGTCGTATGATGCGTGATTTGTTGAATCGTCAAGGACATCATATAGGACGACGTCATACACGTACTTTAATGAAGAAAATGGGTATTCAGGCGTTATATTGCAAACCAAATTTAAGCCAGGCTAATCAAGCTCACCGTAAATATCCATATCTGCTCAAAGGGTTGGCTATTCAGCGCAGTAATCAAGTGTGGTCTACGGATATAACGTATATCCCTATGGCAAAAGGCTTTGTTTATTTATGTGCTGTGATTGATTGGCATAGCCGCAAGGTACTTGCGCATAGGGTATCGATTAGTATGGAGGTGGATTTTTGTATTTCGGCTTTAAATGAAGCGATTGAAAAATATGGTCGACCTGAAATATTTAATACAGACCAAGGCAGCCAGTTTACCAGTGATGCATTTATTGATGTATTGAAATCAAATGGCATTCAAATCAGTATGGATGGTAAAGGTCGATGGGTAGATAATGTGATGGTTGAACGATTATGGCGGAGCGTTAAATATGAAGAGGTGTATCTCAAAGCTTATAGCAGTGTCACAGATGCGAAAAAGCAATTAAGTGCATATTTTGAGTTTTATAATTTGAAACGACCTCATTCGAGTCTAGACAAAATGACACCAAATGAGTTTTACTATGATCAGCTACCCCAACAAAACAAGGTGGCTTAACTAGAGCGGAATATCACTTATAAATACGCTTTTAGTTGTTCAAACAAGTGGGACCACCTCTATCTCAAATTGATGGTTTATATTTTGATTACATCGAGTATTGCGTTAACTATGAATTTCTTCTCAAGTAAAAATACAGGTTTTACTTATGAGGAATTAATTGATTGTTTAATTGATATCACGATGTCTTATATAGAAGATGATCGGAATAAGCTTAAGATTTAATGAACTATAATTAAAACTCAATCAATATAAAAGCATCAATGTTAAGAATAATCTCCAATGAAAGTACCTTAGGAAATTAGGTTAAGTTGTTGAAAAGTAATATGATGGTTTTATAGTGGCGCATTATGTAATGCTGTCCATATATTCGTCTAAGTCGATAAATTTATAAGACTTAGACATTTCATTTTCATACTTTAAAAGTTGTAAATGCAGTTCTAAATAAGTCGCCAATTGTTTTTGTAAGACTTGGTATTTATCAGAATCCTTTTTTACCCAGTACATTTTAAATTTTGCTTTCTTGGCTTGTTTATACGCCCAAAAACATGAGCGACGAATCTGTTGTAATTGATAATATTCTGTATCTTTGGTGCTATCCCGAAATAAATTTTCTTTATAAAACTGAACGAAACCAAAGTTCATGGCAAAGAAAAATAAAACACCTTGTAAAAGTATGCTCTCAAAAAAATAAATATTGAGCGCTTGGACAATAATGAGCACAGCGAGTTTGAATGGGGTGTTGTTAAGTTGATGATAAAGATGAGTAGAACTATGTTTTATTTGATTGATAATTAACGGCACAATGATCATAAAAAACAGCATGATGCTTAATGCTGAAATACTATTGGCTTGAAATTCATTAAATTGATGAAAATGACTCGCAATATATTTGCCTAAGCTAAAATAAATACTGCAAAAAATCATGACAGCAAGCACCCAAGGAATAAACTCCTTTGCTTCATCCAAGATGCCTTTGGTTTTAATTTGGCTATAAAATAAAAAGTTACGCTTAAAGGCTTGTGGATATTGTTGTTGAAGTTGATTTAAATAGAGAGAAACTTGCTTGTTTTGAATCATATTGGCTTCGCTTATCTAAATTTTAACTTGAGTTGTCACATCGTTGTAATATTAACATAAAAAACCGATATGGAAGCTCTATAGGCTTAAGCATAAAAGTCTAGGCATAAAAAAACCTGCATTTAGCAGGATTCTTTATTGCACCACTTTAAGAAGTATTAAAATGGTGCCCGAGGCCAGACTCGAACTGGCACGCTTTGTGGGCGGGGGATTTTAAATCCCCTGTGTCTACCGATTTCACCACTCGGGCATTTTAACAAGATGGAGGCGGAGGTCGGAATCGAACCGGCGTCCACGGAGTTGCAGTCCGCTGCATGACCACTCTGCCACCCCGCCACGTCTTGTTGATGCGTATATTAGCAACCTTTGAAAAAAAAACAATACTAGTTTTCATACGGATGCACATAAATTCGGCATACAGAAGAAAATTGTCTAAATAATCATGTATTATTTGCAAAATTGATTCATATCTACTTTGGAGATGTGCCGTGGCATTGGTATTAGATGGTCGCGCATTAGCGAAACAAATTGAAGCAGACTTGTTGACTCGTGTTGAAGCTTTAAAAGCAAAAACAGGTCGTACCCCAATTTTAGCGACTATTTTGGTCGGTGATGATGGTGCATCTGCGACTTATGTACGTATGAAAGGCAATGCTTGCCGTCGTGTTGGGATGGATTCTTTAAAAGTAGAATTGCCAACTGAAACGACAACTGAACAGCTATTGGCTGAAATTGAAAAATTAAATGCTAATCCTGATGTTCACGGTATTCTTTTACAGCATCCAGTTCCTGCGCAAATTGATGAACGTGCTTGTTTTGATGCGATTTCATTGGCTAAAGACGTAGATGGCGTGACTTGTCTTGGTTTTGGTCGTATGGCGATGGGCGAAGCTGCTTATGGTTCAGCAACTCCAGCGGGTATCATGACCATTCTTAAAGAAAACAACATTGAAATTGCAGGCAAACATGCGGTGGTTGTAGGTCGTTCTGCAATTTTAGGTAAACCAATGGCGGCAATGTTGCTTGAAGCGAATGCGACAGTAACGATTTGCCATAGCCGTACTCAAGATTTAGCAAGCTTTGTCAAACAAGCGGACATCATTGTTGGCGCAGTAGGTAAAGCTGAACTCATCCAAAAAGATTGGATTAAACAAGGTGCAGTAGTTGTAGATGCTGGTTTCCATCCTCGTGATGGCGGTGGTGTGGGTGATATTCAATTGGTTGGTATTGAAGAAGTTGCTTCTGCATATACACCTGTTCCGGGTGGTGTAGGTCCAATGACCATTACCACTTTGATTCGTCAGACTGTAGAAGCAGCTGAGAAAGAATTGGGTTAATGCTTTTGCTCCTTCTCCTTTGGGGAGAAGGTTGGGATGAGGGGGTATTAGACCTCTCCCTAACCCTCTCCTGAAAGGAGAGGGGACTCTCAATATTAAAATGAATTAAAAAAAATATGAGCTGTACATTTCAATTGCAAAAAGCCCCGCAACATTTACTCGATGCTTTGCATGATGTTATTCCGCATTGCGAACTGATGGCGCAACAGTTGCCAGAAACGCCTATTTCCTTGTGGTTAATTCCACCAGTATTTCCAACAGATCGTCTAGATGATGAAGTGATTCGTCGTATTTGGAATGATACGCCGTATTGGATATTCTGTTGGGCTTCTGGTTTGGCAATGGCGCAATGGTTGTTGGCTGAACCCCATCATGTAAAAAATAAAGTGGTGTTGGACTTTGGTGCAGGTTCAGGTGTGGTTGCAATTGCCGCGAAAATGGCGGGTGCGAAGCGTGTCATTTGTTGTGATATAGATCAAGTCAGCTTAGATGCATGTCGTGAAAATGCCTTGCTGAATGATATTGAGCTTGAATATCTGGATGATCTGTATAAGGCAGAACAGGTTGATGTCCTGCTTGCTGCCGATGTGCTCTATGATCAATGCAATCGTTTTTTCTTAGATGAATTTTTAAAATTTTCACCCGAAGTGTGGGTAGCAGATAGTCGTGTGAAAAACTTTAGCCATCCACATTATCAAAAATTAGATGAACGCAGTGCAACGACATGGCCAGATTTGGATGAAGCCAAAGAGTTTAGAAATGTGAGTTTTTATAAGACGCTATGATCGCGTCTTATTTATTGGGCTAATCAACGATTTATTCAAAAATTAAGAACAAGTATAACGTACAACATGCAAAGTGCTTGGACGAGTATCTAAAGCTTGACGAGTCGCATAGTTTTCACTGCTATTCGCTGTTTGAGTATTTGAAAGTCCAAATGAAGTACGGCTATGTCCAAGTTGCACACCAGTTTTACTCTCAGCAACCTGAGGGTTAATAATCTCGTTTACACTCAGTACATTAAGTTTATAAGTTTTAGTTTCACCGAGTACTTTTTTACACGTACGCTGTAACTTATTGACATCTAAATCAGAATTGGCGCGACCGGATAAAGTATATGCAAGCGTTGCACTATCGGTTGTTTGATTTTCTATTTGATAACCTGTTACACCGTTATATTGGCGAGGTGTTGTTTGACATGCTGAAAGTGCTAAAACAACTAAACTAAAGCTTGCTAATGTGATCTTTTTCATCTTTTAAAGTCCTCGCTTTTTGAATACTTTTTAGTATGCCACAGCTTTGAGTTTTAAACGATGCTTGAATTGTTCAATAAAAAAGGCTTTTTCTAAACCTGTAGAAAAAGCCTTTTCATGAATGAGACTAGGGTCTGTTGATAATTCGTCTATGTTTGCGACTTTGTGTATTTTTTAGCTGATACTAGGCGTGAAATACGAAACTTAGTCATTCTAAGTGAGTTTTAAACACACTTAATTATCAGTGATTAAACTATGCTTTTTCGTGTCTTTCATAAATACATAAGTAATCAGTGAAAGACCAATCATAAAGGTGATGTAGTAGAAAAAGTAATTTTCATGACCTGCATTTTTAAAGCTTAATGCTACAAGTTCAGCGGTCCCACCAAATAAAGTATTTGCGATTGCATAAGGTAATGCGACACCTAAGGCACGAATATGTGGCGGGAATAATTCAGCTTTTACTACAGCATTAATTGCAGTATAACCAGTCACAATGACCATCCCACTCATACATAACATGAATGCTGTGGTTGGGCTAGTCGTTGAACCAAGTCCATTAAAAATTGGAATGGTGAAAAGAACGCCCAAAATACCAAAGGTAATCATGATTGGTTTACGACCAATTTTATCAGAAAGCGCACCTACAGCAGGTTGCAATAACATGAATACGAAAATTGCAGCAGTTGTAATCTCAGTCGCTGTCGTTTTCTCAAATCCTGAGGTATTCACCAAATATTTTTGTAAATAAGTGGTAAATGTATTGAAGGCTAAAGTACCACCCGCAGTCAGCATGATGACTGTGAAAGCTTGCTTAGGATATTTGGTAAATAAAGCCAAAGCACCTGATTTTTCACCACCATTCTTTACTTGCTCTTGAGCTTGTTTTGAAGACTCAGTTTCAACCAAACCGCGACGAATCCAGAACACGACTACTGCTAATAATGCACCGATGAAGAATGGTACACGCCATCCCCATTCAGAAAGCTGACCTTCGCTTAAAGTACGTTGCAAAATAATCAGTACACACAGTGCAAGTAACTGACCTGAAATCAAGGTCACATATTGGAAGCTAGAGAAGAAACCACGATGGTTTTTACCCGCCATTTCAGTTAGGTAAGTTGCACTTGCGCCATATTCACCACCAACACTTAAACCTTGCAGTAAACGTGCAAATAAAAGCAATGCGGGTGCAAGCATACCAACACTTGCATAAGTTGGCGCACAGGCAATAATGAGCGAACCTGCACACATGAGTGAAACAGAGAGGGTTAAGCCTGATTTACGACCTTTACGGTCTGCGTATATCCCCATGACCCATGCGCCAATCGGGCGCATTAAGAAACCTAAAGCAAACACAGCAGCAGCTTGGAGGAGTTTTACAGTGTCATCACCATCTGGGAAAAATTGTGGTGCAAAATAAAGCGTGAAAGCCGCGTAGACATACCAGTCGTACCATTCGACTAAGTTACCCGCAGAGCCACCAAGGATAGATTTGAAACGAGTTTTTCTATCAAGTTGCGACGGCGCAGCCTGAGGAGATGAATTGGACAAGACAATTCTCCAAAAGAATATGCAAATACGGTCTATTTAATTTTCATTTTTGATGAAAATCTAAGCAGAAAAATCAAACAGAGAGAATTTCAGCAAGTGCTGTGGGGAGATACAAATAATTACGGAGACCGTTATACACTTGTCGAAGTGCTGAACTTATTAGACTTTGGTCGTAATACTAGGTTGTGTGTTTTTCATCACATTAAGCCAAGTTTTATGATAAATATAATAATTTTTTTAAAACAATAGTTTAATTTAAACTTAATGATATTTTCTAATGTGGATATTCAATTTTACGAACGATTGAAAATGTTTGAATGTGTGAAAATTACACAAATTTATTCCTTGGATTGATTGCGTATCACAAATTAATTTTGTTGAATGATCATGAGTCATGATATTAATATTGGACAAATGTTCATTTTCGAAAATAAAACAATAAGGATCAACATTGATGAGTCTAGTGATTCGACAGCAACAAATTCTAGAATTGGTCAAAGAGCGAGGCTATATCAGTATTGATGAAATTGCACAGACCTTTTCTGTCACACCGCAAACAGTTCGCCGTGACATAAACCAATTGGCAGATGCTGGGTTGTTGCGCCGTTATCATGGGGGCGCTGCTGTTGATTCGAGTGTAGCAAATACTGAATATAGTATGCGTGTTAGCCATAATTCTGAAGCAAAACAAAAAATTGCAACAGCTATTGCTCAAGATATTCCAGATCATGCATCTATCTTTATCAATATCGGGACGACCACAGAGGCAATTGCACATGCATTATTGAACCATCATGGTCTAAAGGTGATTACCAACAACTTGAATGTCGCTAAAATTTTGAGTGTTAAAAATGATTTTGAAGTATTGATTGCAAGTGGAAAAGTTCGTCCCGATGGTGGGGTGATAGGGCAAGCGACTTCTGATTTTTTTAAACAGTTTAAGGTCGATTATGCCTTGATTGGGATTAGTGGCATTGATGAAGAAGGCACACTTTTAGATTTTGATTTTCAGGAAGTTGCGGTTTCTCAAGAAATTATGGAAGGTGCAAGACACGTATATTTGGCAGCAGATGCCAGTAAATTTGGTCGTCATGCCATGATGCGTTTAGGTCATTTGAATGAAATACATCGACTTTATACTGATCAAAAGCCAGCTGATCAATATTTAAAGCAAATCCAAGAGTCGGAATTGAAGTTAGTTATTGTTTAAGTTAGAAGGATGACTAAATGCTGATAGGGATGCTTTTCTGAAAATGTAAAATTGATCACTTTTTAATAGACTTTGTCTAAAATACACTCTATTATTTTTCTAAAGTGAAAATAAACGAAAATATATTTTCATATTTTAGATCATTCTCGGCTGAATAATAGAACATGGTGATGTTTATGACACAAAATAATGAACAACAAAATTGTTATGACATTGCTGTAATTGGCGGTGGAATTAATGGTGTAGGCATTGCAAATGATGCAGTGGGACGTGGTTTATCTGTGTTTCTTTGTGAAAAAGATGATTTAGCCAGTCATACATCTTCTGCCAGTAGTAAGTTAATTCATGGTGGTTTACGTTATTTAGAACATAAAGAATTTCGTTTGGTTCGAGAAGCCTTAGCAGAGCGTGAAGTATTATTGTCAAAAGCGCCACATATCATACGCCCAATGCGTTTTATCATGCCACATCAGCCACATTTACGACCTGCATGGCTCATTCGAACAGGTCTGTTCTTTTATGATCATTTAGGAAAACGAGAGAAGCTTGCGGGTTCGAATTTAGTTCAATTTGTACCTGAAACCAGTCCATTAAGAGATGAAATTACCCGTGGTTTTGAATATTCAGACTGTGCTGTGGATGATTCTCGACTGGTTATTCTCAATGCGATGCAAGCACGTGAGCAAGGTGCCCAAATCGTAACGCAAACACGTTGTATTTCTGCACAGCGTGAAAATGGTGTATGGACTGTTCAGCTTGAAAATGAGCATGGTCAATATCAAATTCAAGCCAAGGTTTTAGTGAATGCTGCAGGGCCATGGGTTGCTAAATTTATTAAGCAAGATTTGCAGTTGAAATCACAATATGGCATCCGTTTGATTCAAGGTAGTCATATCATCGTGCCGAGAATTTATGAAGGTGATAAAGCCTTTATTATGCAAAATGATGATCAGCGTATTGTTTTTGCAATTCCTTATCTAAATCAATACACCATGATTGGTACGACAGATCGTGAATACACAGGTGATCCAAATCAAGTTGAAATTAGCCAAGATGAAATTGATTATTTATTGGATGTGTCAAATGATCATTTTAAAGTGCAATTGAAGCAAGAGGATATTATTAGTACTTTTTCAGGTGTACGTCCTTTATGTGATGATGAATCGGATAATCCTGCAGCAATTACCCGTGATTATACTTTGGCACTTTCTCAAGATCATGAAAATGAAGCACCACTGTTGTCAGTTTTCGGTGGAAAATTAACGACCTATCGAAAGTTGGCTGAATCTGCGCTCGATCAGATTAAAAAGTTTTTCCCAGAGCTTGGAAAGTCTTGGACAGAAAAAGCATTATTACCCGGTGCTGAAAATTTAGATTCAGTTGAAAGTCTTATCGTCGAAATTGAGAATAAAATTAAAGGGATTGATGCCGAAACAGCTCAACGCTGGGCGCATGCTTTTGGCACAAGAGTTTGGAAGTTTTTAGGTCATGCAACTTCGATCCATGAATTGGGTCAAGATTTTGGGCATGGTTTGTATGCGCAAGAAGTAGATTACTTAGTCGATCAAGAATGGGTGATGAACAGTCTAGATATTTTAAAACGTCGAACAAAACTTTATTTAAAATTTGATGAAAATGCAGTTCAAGCGTTGGATGAATATTTGGTCAGTTTGCATGAGAGAAGATTACAGAAGGATGTGGCGTAGTTGTTATCACAAGGGAAAAGGTCAGTATTTAAGCTGACCTTTTTTATAATGAACGTATTAAGTCCAATCAAAAGTGAATAAAACTCTTTTGGTTTCAGGTTGGTAATACATCAAAATATCATCTGCACCACTTGTGCAGTATTGCCATCCTGATGCGCAAGCTATGAAATAGTAACGTCTATCTTGTTTATCATAGACATGTACTTCTTCATCATCGGTACGGCGGTTGATAAATTGAAGATTAAAGTACTGATCAAGCGGTGAAATATAATTACTTACGCTAAATTCGCCACCAATCCAATTTAACAGGATATTGGGATGTTGTTTACGAAATTCTAGGTCAAATTTTAAATGTGATGAAGAAATCATTTCACCAGTTTCTTTAAATTGCGCTTTGACTTTCAGATAATCTTTATGCATTGCATCACTATGTGGTTGCATTTGCCCAAAACAAATTTCCTGATGGTTTTCATTTTCTAAAATAAAATATTGACGTTGTCCTAACCATTGATAATGATTATTTTCATCGAGTTGCAAAATAAACCAATTTTGTCCTGCAAATTCATTGTGATATTCAGGAGTGTAGTCGCCTATATACGAATCGGCGGGTTCGACTGGATTTACTAGGTGAATCAACCCTTGCCATTTCGGGTTAATTGCAGAGAGGTCAATTGAGACCAGTGGCAACATATGTTTTGCAAGAAACATATCAGAGCTTGCAAAGACTTCTTCGTTATCAGGCAAAATGGTTAAATAAGGCTGTGCTGTAGTAATGTTTTGAGTTTGTTTCATTTCATTGGCTTTTATTTTTAGTAATAATGATTAAAACATAAAAAAGACCGCTGTTCAGCGGTCTTTTTAAACTTAATTAATTAAAATTAAGCAGATTTTTTAACAGCTTCTAAAAGCTCATCTTGACGAGTTTTAAGCGCTTTAGGTAAACGATCACCTAATTTGTTGAACAATTCAGTATGGCTTTCAAGCTCTTTGATCCACTGATCTTTGTCTTGTGAAGTTACAAGATCAAACTGTTCTTTAGTGAAATCAGAACCAGTCCAGTTCAATTGTTCAAATGTAGGAACACGACCAATTGGCGTATCTACTGCCGTTGCACGACCTTCACAACGGTCAATGATCCACTCAAGAACACGCATGTTTTGACCAAAACCAGGCCATACAAAGTTACCTTCAGCATCACGACGGAACCAGTTCACGTTGTAGATACCAGGAAGTTTGTTACCAGCAGCTTTTGCTTTTTCAGCAACTTCTTCACCTAGCTCTAACCAGTGAGAGAAGTAGTCAGCCATGTTGTAACCAGCAAATGGAAGCATCGCAAATGGATCACGACGAACAACACCTTGTTGACCAACAGCCGCAGCAGTTGTTTCAGAACCCATAGTTGCAGCTTTGTACACGCCATCAACCCAGTCAAATGCTTCTGAGATTAAAGGCACTGTATCTGCACGACGACCACCGAAGATGAACGCAGAAATTGGAACACCTGCTGGATTTTCCCAGTCAGCATCAATAGAAGGGCATTGACCTGCTGAAACTGTGAAGCGCGCATTTGGATGTGCAGCTTTTTCTTCACCAGTGTGTGGTTGACCTTTCCAGTTTGTAAGGTTAGCAGGTACTTCTTTAGAAAGACCTTCCCACCAAACTTCACCGTTGTCAGTTACAGCAACGTTTGTATAGATTACGTCTTTATGAAGTGTCGCCATACAGTTTGGATTTGTTTTAGTATTTGTACCTGGTGCTACACCGAAGAAACCAGCTTCTGGGTTGATTGCATATAAGCGACCATCTTCGCCTGGTTTGATCCAAGCAATATCGTCACCTACAGTTTCGATTTTCCAACCTTCATAACCTGCTGGTGGAATCAACATTGCAAAGTTAGTTTTACCACAAGCAGAAGGGAATGCAGCTGCGATGTAGTGTTTTTCGCCTTGTGGATTAGTCACACCAAGGATAAGCATGTGTTCAGCTAACCAACCTTGTTGACGACCCATAGAAGAAGCAATACGTAATGCTAGGCATTTTTTACCTAACAAAGCGTTACCGCCGTAACCTGAACCATAAGACCAGATTTCACGAGTTTCTGGATAATGAACGATATATTTTTCAGGGTTACACGGCCAAGCAACATCTTTTTGACCAGCTGCAAGTGGAGCGCCTACAGTGTGTACACAAGGGATATAATCGCCATCTGTACCAAGTACGTCATAAACGGCTTTACCCATACGAGCCATTTTACGCATGCTTACAGCAACATACGGAGAATCTGTTAATTCGATACCGATGTGAGCAATATGAGAACCTAAAGGACCCATAGAGAAAGGTACAACATACATTGTACGACCTTCCATAGCGCCATCAAACAAACCGTTAAGGCGAGTACGCATTTCAGCAGGAGCTTCCCAGTTGTTAGTCGCACCAGCATCTTCTTGTTTTTCAGAACAGATGTATGTACGACCTTCAACACGAGCAACGTCAGACGGATCAGAATTCGCTAAATATGAACCAGGGTGTTTTTCTTGGTTCAAAGCTTGCATAGTGCCGTTCGCGATCATCAAGTCGATATAACGTTGATTTTCTTCTTCGCTTCCGTCACACCATTCAATTTTTGCAGGTTTAGTTAATTTAGCAATTTCTTCAACCCATGCAATGAGCTTGGGATGACGAACGAATTCTGGTGCGTTCACTTGGGTCATGGTGAGGCCTATCTTAAAATATGTACTATTTTGTGTACAAATAACAATCTGAATGAAGTGGTACTCCATCCAAATATAAATATGAAAAAAAAGTGGCTGTATTAAACCATATATTCATGGAAAAAATAAGACTAAAGCCGTAAAAGATACCAAACGTAATAAAAAGGATAAGTTATTGTTTTTAAATTATTATATGGATAATTTGTCGAATATTTAGCACTATTCACCACAGTTATGTGTGATATTTTAATTGAGAATAATATTTATTAACAGATATTTATAAATCCATTGAGTGTTTGCTTTATCATTGATTAAATAAATGGTATTAATTCGAATTTTACATAAAGGTGCTTTTATTTGCCTATAAAATCAACGAAATTAGAGTGAATACTTCAAAATAATCAAGATTATGCGCCCAGATCTTAAACCATTATCGATGATTTACAATGAAAAATCAGGGTTTCATGCAAATGAAAAAGACGATATCTATGAAAAATTGATGACAATTTGGACATCATATGGCTTTGAAATACAGGTGTTTGACATTGCATCAGAGCAAAATATTCAAACATTAATGCAGAAAATTTATCAACGTCATGCTGAATATTCACAACAAGGTGTGATTGTTGCAGCAGGTGGTGATGGTACGCTGAATGCTGTTGCTTCTCAAATGTTGAACCAAGCAATTCCAATGGGAATTTTGCCATTAGGCACCTTTAATTATGTGGCACGGGTTTTACATATTCCGCTAGATATTCTCGAAGCAGCAAAAGTCATCGCCACTGGTGAGCCACGAGCTTCACATGTGGCATGTATCAATGATCAAATTTATTTAAATAATGCCAGTCTGGGTTTGTATCCTTTATTTATCAAAAAACGTGAGGAATATAATCGTAAGTTTGGACGCTTTCCTTTAAATGCTTATACCTCCGGTTTAGATGTATTGATCCGAGATCGTAAAGAATTAAAACTAGAGGTTGAAGTTGATGGGCAAAAGTATCCCGTTAAAACACCTTTGATTTTCTTTGGAAATAACCAATTGCAATTGAAAGAGTTGAAATTGAAAATTTCTAAATGTGCTGAAATTGGTGAAATTGCAGGTGTAGTGATTGCCAAAGGGGATAAGCGAACTTTATTTAAAACATTATTTCAAACCATTCGTGGCAAGTTAGAAAATGCATCAGATGTGTATAGTTTTGGTGCGCAAAAAGTCATTGTCTATTCAAAAAAGCCTAAACTGACCGTTGCAGTCGATGGAGAAATAGTTTCAATGACCACACCATTGTCCTTACATGTAGAAAAGAATGCTTTGAAAATCATGGTGCCACATGCTGCTGCATCTGTCTGATTTACACTTTGGCACTGAGCGAATTGAGTGTATTCGTGCAATTGAAAAGTTTTGCACACTACATCAACCAGAAGTTGTTGTGGTGAGTGGTGATTTGACGCAACGTGCTAAATTTAAAGAATTCTTCGCGTGTAAGCAATTTCTTGAATCTTTAAAAATTCCTTATTTTGTCGTTCCGGGGAATCACGATATTCCACTCTATCATTTGTGGAACAGGGCTTTTCGCCCATTTGGCTTGTATCAGCTTTTTTTTGGAAGTTTGGAAAGCACTTTATCTACTGAACATTTTTATTTAATCGGTATTAATAGTATTCGTCGTCGCTATCATACGCGGGGTTCTATTTCAGTTGAACAAATTCAACATGTAAATCAGCAATTAGAAAATGCACCGTTAGATAAGTTTAAAATTATCGTCAGTCATCAGCCTTTTTATACGACCAATGATGATCATCATTTAAAAGATTGTCCTGCTTTGGGACAGTTTGCGATTAAAGAATGGGGGCAACACCAGTTATTTGCTCTCTTGCACGGACATTTACATTTGGTCGCTGTTTATGATTTGAATAAAGAATTTAAATTGAATTTGAATGATCCTGTTTATGAAGTCCATGCGGGTACAGCCATATCGAGCCGCTTGCATAAAAATATGCCGAATAGTTTTAACGTGATCCATCATGATGGCACTTTTCAGCACTATTTTTTTGATGAGCAGTTGCAAGAATTTGTTGCTAGAGAATCTTCTCCGGACTGATTTTGATTTGATTTGATGTAATAGAATAAAAAAAACACAAATTTAATAAAAAAAATTGCTTGTTCCCCTTGAAGCTATTTTTTCCATCCCCACAAATGTGTCATACAAATATTTTGTCGATGACCAAGGGCGTATTGATTATTCGTCTATGTTTGCGACAACGCGTATTTTTGATGATACGAGGCGTGAAATACGAAATTTAGTCATTCTAAATGAGTAGTTTACAACGATGTAGCAGTAAAAATACGCTAGTCCCGTAGGGTTGTGGTTAAAATGATCTCAAACTTCGTTATGAAACTATAAAATGGAACCACCATTCTCTGCGTTTCATGCCTTGTTTGATCTATTTTAACCTACAACGCAAGCCATTTATGAAAGTTCAACACGCCCTAAATAAGAAGTCATCTTCACTCAGTAATCAATGACATTTTGACGATGTCTATGGAGTTTAATATGAGCAACATTCGTCCATTACATGATCGCGTAGTAATTCGTCGTGTTGAAGAAGAAACTAAAACTGCTGGTGGTATTTTACTTCCTGGTTCTGCAGCGGAAAAACCTGCGCAAGGCATCATCATCGCTGTAGGTAATGGTCAAGTGACTGATAATGGCGTACGTGCATTAGATGTAAAAGTTGACGATAAAGTATTGTTCGGTACTTATGCAGGTACAACTGTAAAAGTTAACGGCGAAGAACTTTTAATTATGAAAGAATCTGACATTTTAGCGGTACTAGAAGGTTAATTCAGACCATTTGATGATTCATTTTCAAATATAAAATTGAATAATCATCGTAAATATTGAAATCAGATTGTTAAAAATTAAAGAAAATTGGAGTTTAGCATGTCAGCTAAAGACGTAAAATTCGGTGATTCAGCGCGTTCAAAAATGATCGCGGGTGTAAACGTACTTGCAGATGCAGTTAAAGTGACTTTAGGCCCTAAAGGTCGTAACGTTGTGATCGACCGTTCTTTCGGTGCGCCACATATCACTAAAGATGGTGTGACTGTTGCAAAAGAAATTTCTCTAAAAGACAAATTCGAAAACATGGGTGCTCAATTGGTTCGTGAAGTTTCTTCAAAAACCAATGACATCGCGGGTGATGGTACAACGACTGCAACTGTACTTGCACAAGCAATCCTGAATGAAGGGATCAAATCTGTAACTGCGGGCATGAACCCAATGGATTTGAAACGTGGTATTGACTTAGCGGTTAAAGCTGTTGTTGAAAACATTAAAGCAACGGCTAAACCTGCTTCTGATACCAAAGCAATTGAACAAGTGGGTTCGATTTCTGCAAACTCTGATGAAACTGTTGGTAAACTTATTGCACAAGCAATGGAGCGCGTGGGCAAAGAAGGCGTGATCACAGTTGAAGAAGGTTCAGGCTTTGAAGATGCGCTTGACGTGGTTGAAGGTATGCAGTTTGACCGTGGTTATATCAGCCCATACTTTGCGAATAAACAAGACACTTTAACAGCAGAACTTGAAAACCCATTCATTCTTCTTGTTGATAAAAAAGTAAGTAATATTCGTGAGTTAATCACTGTTCTTGAAGCTGTTGCAAAAACAGGTAAACCGCTTCTTATCATCGCTGAAGATGTTGAAGGCGAAGCGCTAGCTACTCTTGTCGTGAACAACATGCGCGGTATTATCAAAGTATGTGCGGTTAAAGCGCCTGGCTTTGGTGACCGTCGTAAAGCAATGCTTCAAGATATTGCAATCTTGACTGGTGCAACTGTGATTTCTGAAGAAGTGGGCATGTCACTTGAACAAGCTTCTCTTCAAGATTTAGGTACAGCGCATAAAATCACAGTTTCTAAAGAAAACACTGTGATTGTTGATGGTGCTGGTGATGCAAATCAAATTGCTGAACGTGTAACTCAAATTCGTGCACAAATCGAAGAATCAACTTCTGAATACGATAAAGAAAAACTTCAAGAACGTGTTGCTAAACTAGCAGGCGGTGTTGCAGTGATCAAAATCGGTGCTGCAACAGAAGTTGAAATGAAAGAGAAGAAAGACCGTGTTGACGATGCACTTCATGCAACGCGTGCTGCGGTTGAAGAAGGCGTAGTTGCAGGTGGTGGTGTTGCACTTGTACGTGCTGCGAAAGCACTTGATGGCGTAGTTGGCGCGAATGATGACCAAACTGTTGGTGTCAACATTCTACGTCGTGCGATCGAAGCTCCACTTCGTCAAATCGTATCTAACGCAGGTGACGAGCCTTCAGTTGTAATCAATGCTGTGAAAAATGGCGAAGGTAACTTCGGTTATAACGCGGCTACTTCACAATATGGTGACATGTTGGAAATGGGTATTCTTGACCCAGCGAAAGTAACACGTTCTGCACTTGAGCATGCTGCATCTGTAGCAGGTTTAATGTTAACCACAGAATGTATGATTACTGATATTCCAGAAGACAAACCAGCAATGCCTGATATGGGCGGCATGGGTGGTATGGGCGGAATGATGTAATATCATCTCGATCTCAGATCATAAAAATCCCCGCATCATGCGGGGATTTTTTATGGTGTAAATTATGAGTTAATTTGAAAAACATAATATTGAAATCAATCAATCTTTCCTGAAATGCTGCGGTGATTCACCTAAATACTTCTTAAACATCGCACTAAAAGCACTGGAACTGTTATAACCTAAAGCAGAAGCAATTTTAGCAATAGATTCACCACGAGAGAGTTTCCCTAAAGCTAAGGCGATATGCATTTGCTGAACCCATGCCCGATAGTTTAACCCCGTTTCCTTTTGAAAAAGACGAATCAGAGTACGGCTACTTGTTCCAATATGGTCTGCCCAAAGATTTAAATCTTTAGGATTATCCGGAGTTTCCATAAGGGCTTCACACATCTGAATTAAACGGACATCTTTGGGCCATGGAATCACAATCGGAAAGCTAGAAGCTTGTTTAATTTCATTAAAAATCAATAACTGTAAAGCCTGTTCAATTTCATCAGTTTGTGTGCTTTCATGAATGTGAAAATTATCCAATTGATTAAAGCGCAACACCAATTCACGTAAAAGCTTGCTGATTCTTACAATAAAACATTGCTCGCCCAATGAATCAGCAGCTTTTTTATCAATTAAAACAGTGCTTAATTGTACTTCACTGAGAGATACCACACTGTGCTCAACTTGTGCAGGAATCCATAAAGCACATTGGGGTGGGACGATCCAAACATGATCATGGGTATACACTCGAATCGCGCCCTCAGATGCATATAACAATTGCGCACGGCTATGTGTATGAGGAGGAATAATGCTGCGATAAGCATGTTGAGAGCCAAGCCCAATCATAAGTTTATGAGAATATTCAATGTCTGGAATCATAAAGACCTCAAATCATAAGACCGTATAAGCTGTGTCACTTATTCGATGAATATTGGAACTTGCATGCATAAATGACAAATTAAAATAGCATACTCTTTAAAACTTTAGGGCGAAATTCATGCAAGCCTCTACTCAGTCCTCGATAAATCGCTTAGATGATCAAAATAAAAAGCAGACCATGGTGGTTTCAATTATTTGCGCTGTCGCATTTGCACATCTACTCAATGATTTGATCCAAGCATCTTTACCCGCAATTTACCCATTACTCAAAACAAATTTTTCTTTGAGTTTTACCCAAGTTGGGCTGATTTCATTGGTCTATCAAATTACAGCATCATTGTTACAACCTTGGATTGGCTTATATACAGATAAACATCCGAAACCCTATTTATTACCAATGGGAATGGTTGTGACTTTGTTGGGGATTGGCTTATTGGCAATTGCGCCGACATTTACAGTGGTATTGATTGCATCTGCTTTAATTGGAATCGGGTCTTCAACATTTCATCCTGAAGCATCTCGGGTCGCTAGATTTGCTTCAGGTGGAAAGTTTGGTACAGCTCAATCTATTTTTCAAGTTGGCGGAAATTCAGGTTCGGCAATCGGTCCATTATTGGCAGCCATTATTATTGTGCCATATGGGCAATATGCGATGGCATGGTTTATGATTTTTGCATTTATCGCCATTTGTATTCTATTTAAAGTCAGTCAGTGGTCAGTTCAATATGCTCAAAAAATTGTCAGCAGTGCTGCGTCCACAGCATACAAATTACATGGTAGAACTTTAATCCGTGCTTTGGTAGTAATGTCTGTATTGATTTTGGCGAAGTTTACTTATATTGCAAGCCTAAGTAATTATTATACTTTTTATTTAATTGATAAATTTCATGTTTCATTGCAACACGCACAATTGTATCTTTTTGCATTTTTAGCTGCTGTTGCAGTAGGTACTTTTGCAGGTGGACCGATTGGAGACAAAATTGGACGTAAAGCCGTTATTTGGATTTCATTTTTAGGTATGGTGCCTTTTGCTTTAATGCTTCCGTACGCCAACTTGTTTTGGACGATTGTGTTCGCAATGTTATCAGGATTAATCCTTTCATCTGCTTTTGCTGCCATGGTGGTCTATGCGCAAGAAGCTGTGCCTGGGCGTGTCGGAATGGTTGCGGGGATGATGTTTGGTTTAATGTTTGGAATCAGTGGAATCGCGGCTTCAGCACTGGGTATGCTTGCAGATCAGCATGGTATTCAATGGGTATTTAAATTATGTGCATTTATCCCATTGCTTGGTTTAGCTACAGCTTTACTGCCTAAAACCAATGGAAAAAATTAAATTTTAAAAATACCAGACGGTCATCGTTAAATCTTGATCGTCTTGGTATTATTATTTATTTAAATATTTTTTATTATTTAATTTAAGTGTTTAATATCGAATATGATTTTTTAATTTTTAATGTTAATACTTTTACCAAAAAATAAAATAACTAAATTATATGCTTTTTAATGGTATTTTCTATTTTAAAATGATTATAAATACAGTTGTATTTACATAAAAAATACAATAGATTGTGGCTATTAATACTTTATTATATTAATACAATGAATTTAATAGATATTTACCATAATGAGCTATGTGATTTAATTTGTAGAATATCGATTGATAAAGATGGATGGTTAAATTTTTCTAAACGATTGTTGGAAATTTTAGATGCCTCTTATGTTCATATTCAAGCAATCGATCTTCATTATAATACTGTGTCTTTTAGTAATGGTCATGGAACCTATCCAAAAGAATATTATGCAAGTACTGAATTAGATTATATACGCTACCCAATCGAAGATGATCCGCGTTGGGAAAAATTTTTGGATCCCAATAGAAAGGGTTGGTACCAATGTCATACGCATGTGAGTGAAGATTTTGTTCAAAGCTCAGATTTATATCAAAAAATTTTGCTTCCAGTTGGGCTTAGATATGTTGCAACACATGAACTGATTTGGAATGAAAAATTGTGTGTCTTTTTGAGTATCAGTACAAAGACAGAACGAAAACCACTCAATCAAACTGAACTTGAATTTTTAGATACTTTATTACCGCATTTAAAGCGTGTTGTGATGTCTCAAAAAAACATATATGAGTATTCTCATGATAATATTGTTGGATATAACTTAATAGACCTGCTAAAGCAACCTATCATTTTATTAAATTTGTCAGGACAAGTCGTACATTTAAATCAAAAGGCTAATTTTTTTCTGCAAAATAATAAGAACATAAAAATTGAAAATAATAAGTTGGTTTTGTCAGCATGTAGTCAAAATCAGTTTATAGATTATCTTTACCAAGTTGAAAAGACTTTTCGATATAAACCAGAAGAGCTAGATCAATTTAAAAACTCCGTTTTTTTTACCAAAAATTCAAATATTCAATTCGGAATTAATTTGTTAGTTTCTGAAAAGGAAAAGTCATTTTTTGGGATTCGTCCTCTAATTATGTTGAGCTTTACTGAAAATTTAATTTTAAAAGATGAAAATATTCAGCCTAATAAAATCAAGTATGTTTTAGAGCATGAAACTTTAAAATATAAATATAAGCTTTCTAAAAGAGAGATTGAAGTTTGTGAGTGGTTTGTGAATGGTTTAAAGCTCGAGCAAATTTCAGTACAAATGAATATTACACTCAATTCGGTGCGGACATATTTTAAAAATATTTTCCATAAAATGGAATGTAATTCGCAAGTCGAATTGATGCAATTGTTGATGAATCTAACTACTTAATCATATTGCAGAACAGCAAATAAGAAGAAGATTGAAAAAGACTAACAAAGGAAAATAATAAGTATAAATGTCATCGCATCGACTTAATATTTGGGTATATTAGTAGAAATTTTCACAAAATAAATCAGTATGTCTGTCCAAGAAACATCTTCACGTGTTCCTAAATATATTGCGATTCGTGATGCCATTGCCCATGAGATCGAATCGGGGCAATGGAGTGCCAATACAAAACTTGCTTCAGAACGTGTGTTGATGGAGCAGTTTGCAACCACACGAGTTGCAGTGCGTGAAGCTTTGTTGGCTTTGGAAATGGATGGACTGATTTATCGTTTAGACCGCCGTGGTTGGTTTGTACGTGCACCACGCATTATTTATCGTCCACAATCGACCAAAAGTTTTAACCAATATGTAACGGAACAAGGCGGTGTACCAAGTACCGAATTGATTTCTGCGGAATTGGTACAAGCAACGGCTTGGGATGCAACACATTTAAAAGTGAATGTGGGCGATGACATTTATTCGATGTGGCGACGCCGTAGTATCAATGGTCGCCCTGCGGTGGTTGAACATTTACGGATTAATGCGAGTTTATTTCCTGAATTTTTAGAACAAAATTTAGAAGATTCAATCACGATTCTGATGGCAGAACATTATCAACGTCAATTAACCCGTGCGCATATCAGCCTTTATCCAACTGCTTTGTCGGAGCAACAGGCCAAGGCTTTGCATGTCAATGTCGGCAGTATGGGTTTATATATTTGTCGTACCAATTGTGACCAAAATGGGGTTATAACCGATGTTGACCAAGAATATTGGTTGCATGATGTGCTTGATTTGCATTTTGAAGCGTCAGAATAAAGTAATGTGAGTGTACAAAATTTTTTGTAATTTAATTTGGATAAGATTTAGTTGTGACGGAGTCTTACTTCAAAAGTTTTAATTTCAGGATTAGCCACTGCGTCTTGCAATTCGTTAAAGCAGAGCTTTAACTCGCTCAGGCTCGACCTCCCTTGCGAAATATATTTCTCATTTCGGGAAAATGAGAAGCGAAGCTTCGCAAGAAAGCCATCTTACGGACTCAAAATATATTTTGAGGATCCTCATTCGCAAAACTCGTCAACTACCGAATATTGATTAATTATGTCGTAGAAACATTAACTTATAATTCTTGCGCCATGACTGGCTCATACCTCAAACAGTTGCGAAGGACGTTTCCGCGTATCAAATTTCGAGAGGAATTTAATTAGAAAAACGGATAAAATAATTAATCTGGTTTAAACCAGATTAATTAAACTGTCACAAACTTTTGTTGAAATACAGCTTATCAAGAAGCAGCATTCGTTAGGAATGTCACCATGAGCCCGTATTTAAAACAGCAGCAAAAGAAGCTCCTCGCAATTGGCACAAGTGTTGTATTGGCTTGCGTCAGTGCCGCATGTACCACATCTTCAACTTCAAACGATGTTAAGCAAATCACGGTTTATACCGCCGTTGAAGCTGATCAACTGAAGCGTTATCAATGGGAATTACGCAAAGCGCATCCTGAATTAAAAGTAAAATGGGTGCGTGATTCAACAGGTGTGATCACCGCAAAATTATTAGCAGAACAAAAAAATCCACAAGCCGATGTGGTGATGGGCTTGGCATTGACGAGTTTATTGGTCATGGAAAAAAATGACTTATTACAGCCATATCGTCCAAAAAATGTCGAACAACTGAAAACTGACTTTTATAGCCAAAAAGACATTCCGACATGGACAGGAATGACCGCTTGGGAGTCGGCTGTCTGTGTGAATAAAGTAGAACTTGAAAAGAAAAAATTACCAATCCCGCAAACATGGCAAGACCTGACTAAGCCGATTTACAAAGGTTTAATCGTGATGCCAAATCCTGCATCGAGTGGTACAGGCTATTTGGATGTTACGGCTTGGATGCAGATTTTTGGTGAAAAGCAAGCTTGGCAATATATGCAGGCACTCGATCAAAATATTTCTCAATATGTGCATTCAGGTTCGAAGCCTTGCAAGATGGCAGCGCAAGGTGAAACGGTCATCGGCATTTCATTCGGTTATCCGGGATTTAAACTTAAATCTCGTGGCGCACCTTTAGAAATTGTTTATCCGAAAGAAGGCTTAGGTTGGGAAATGGAAGCCTCGGCAATTGTCAAAGGCACGAAAAAACGCAGTAGCGCAGAAAAGTTTATTGATTGGACAGTCAGCCAAGCAGCCAATGAGGCTTATGCACAAAACTTCTCAATGGTGGCACATCAAAACGTCCAAAGTAAAAATGCAGACTTTCCGAAAAATTTGTCACAGCAGTTGGTGAAAAATGATTTTTATTGGGCAGCCGAGCAGCGTGAATCAATTTTAAAACAATGGTCAGCACTATTTGAAAAGTAATGAATCATTCAGAATCAACGATTTAAAACGATTTATTTAAAACAAATGATTTTCAACAAGATATTCCAAATTAAGCATTAAAAATCAGGTGCAATATGCAAATTCCATCGCATTTACAAAATAGCAGGACAGGGCAAGTCATGCCAAATTCGGCAGGGCATCTGCTCTCAACCTTAAGAACATTTAAAATGGCAGAGTCGAAAACCGTACTTGAAGCGATTGATATTCAAAAATCATTTGGTTCAAGTCGGGTGTTGGAACACATCAATCTTGACCTCAAAGCAGGTGAGTTTGTCAGCTTTTTAGGTCCATCGGGTTGTGGCAAAACCACCTTGCTACGCATCATTGCAGGGCTTGAACAGCCTGATTATGGCAAAGTGATTAAGCAAGAGATTGATATTACTCATTTCAATACAGCAAAACGTAAATGTGGCATCGTATTTCAAAACTATGCGCTATTTCCAAATTTAACTGTTGCAGAAAATATTGCATTTGGCTTGCATAAGAAAGATTGGACTACAGAAGAAATCCAATATCGTGTGGATGAATTATTGCACCTGATTGAATTGCCAAATATTGCAGAAAAATATCCCAATCAATTGTCAGGTGGTCAGCAACAGCGTGTGGCTTTAGCCCGTGCGATTGCGCCAAATCCTGATATTTTACTTTTGGATGAACCATTATCCGCGTTAGATGCGTTGGTGCGTTTAAATCTGCGTCAGAAAATTCGCAATATTCAACGTCAACTCAATCTGCCTGCGATCATGGTCACACATGATCAGGAAGAAGCGTTGAGCATTTCTGATCGTGTTGCGGTGATGAATAAAGGTGTGATTGAGCAACTCGACACGCCACATAATATTTATTACAAACCGCAAACCCGTTTCGTGGCGCAGTTTATTGGTTCGATGAATTTTATGCAGGCGATGGCAGTCGATGTGCATCATTTGAAGATAGATGAGCAATCACAGATTGAATTTCCGCATTTAACATTTGGCAAAGATGAACAATTCGAAATCGCTTTTCGCCCTGAAAATGTCAAACTTGTGAATGAAAATCAACCATCGAATGAATATTTAAATTTAGCCGTTCGTATTGTCAATACTGAGTTTTTGGGTGCAAAACGCCGTTTATTTTGTGTGATTCAAAATCAAAATGCATCAGATGGCAGTGTTTCGGATGGCAATGTTTTAGATGAGCATCTTTTACAAGTCGATGTCGATCATCTACAGATGGCGATTGTACAAGATGACATGGTTTTGCAAGTACCAATTCGTGCTTTGCATGTATTTGATGCACGAGGGCATGCGAGATGTTAAATCAATCTGCTGCCGATGCATTATTAAAAACGCAGACAGCGCATCGCTCTCGTTATTCATTGCGTTCAAGTGCAGTGTTATTTGTTGCAGCGATTCTATTAACTTTGAGTTTAATCGCACCTTTAATGGTGTTGATGCAAAGCGCATTTTTAAATGAACAGCATCAATTTGTCGGTTTTGAAAATTTTGCTGCTTATTTTTCCAATCCCGCTTTGATCTCATCCATTTTCAATTCAATGTGGATTGCGATCACGGCAATGTTGATCACGGTCAGCTTGGCGAGTGTTTATGCATTTGCATTGACCAATTGCAATATTCGAGGCAAAGCTTTCTTTAAAACAGTGGCATTTTTACCGATTCTTGCACCTTCGATATTGCCTTCTTTGGCATTGGTGTATTTGTTCGGTCAGCAAGGCGTGTTCAAGGGCATCATGGGCGAGGTGCAGATTTATGGACCGCTCGGCATTCTGATTAGTTATTGTTTTTGGCTGTTTCCTGGCATGGTGATGTTAATGATGGGTGCATTTCGTCATATAGATCAACGCTTAATAGAGGCTTCTCATGCTTTGGGTAAAAATACTTTAGAAACCCATTGGGCGGTGACTTTTCCTGCGATTCGCTACGGTTTAGTCAGTGCCTGTTTGGTGGCATTTACCTATGTCATTACCGATTTCGGGATTCCCAAAGTGATTGGTGGTTCATTCAATATGATGGCATTAGATGTGTATAAGCAGATTATTGGTCAGCAAAATATGAACATGGGCGCGGTGATTTCGATCTTGTTGCTGTGTCCTGCGGTGTTGGCATTTATCTTTGATCGTTATCAAAGTCGTCGTCAGGAACGCTATCAAAATTTCCAAATTCAGCCTTATCGTCTACGTGCCAATCCTCGTATTGAAAAAGCCTTAACCGTATTTTGTGGGGTGATTTCAGGTGGTATTTTACTGATCATCATCACTGCGATTCTTGCTTCATTCATTCGTTATTGGCCTTATGATTTGTCACTGACGTTCAATCATTATCGCTTTGACTATGTCGATGGTGGCAGTTGGGCAAGCTATTTTAACTCGATCAAATTAGCATTATTCAGCACTGTTTTTGGTACGATTTTAATTTTCATCATTGCCTTATTCAGCGCACGTTTTAAAGCGCATCCTTTGCTGAAAAGTTATGTACAAGTCTTGGTATTATTGCCTTTGGCTGTGCCGGGATTGGTGTTGGGTATTGCCTATATCTTGTTCTTCAATGCACCGCAAAACCCTGTGTCTTTGCTGTATGGGACGATGACGCTGTTGGTGATTTCGACCATTATCCATTATTACACTGTGCCACATATGACGCTGACTCATGCGATCCAACAGATCCCCAATCAACTTGATCATGCAGCGCAAAGTTTGGGGACTTCACATTGGACCATGTTCCGTAAAGTCTATTTGCCTTTAACTTTTCCTGCGCTGTGTGATGTGTCTGTGTATTTATTTGTCAATGCCATGACCACGGTTTCCGCTGCAATTTTCCTTTACTCACCTGATACCAATTTGGCTTCGGTGGCGGTGCTGAATATGGACGATGCGGGCGATACCGTGGCTGCGGTTGCCATGAGTATTTTGATTTTACTGACATCATGTGCCGTCAAGTTGTTGCATTGGTTACTGACTCGAAAAATGATGACATCAAGCCAACGATGGCGTGAGCAGATTCATTCATAAGCCATTGATAACAGATTGATCATTCAATATTAACTTTTAAATTTTTAAACCAAATGAATTAAACGCTTTTTTCAGGCGCTCGGGATTTTGCATCCTGAAAAAAGTAAATAAGGCGGAAAAGTGGCATGAACACAGCACAATTTGACTTAATTATTGTCGGTGCAGGCATTTTAGGATTATCCGCTGCAATCCAAGCAGCAGAGCAAGGACTAAAAGTACACGTCTTTGAAAAAGATGCCCAAGCTATCGGTGCAACACGCCGTAACTTTGGCATGGTTGGAACATCTACACTCAGCCGTCCCGATGCGAAATGGCGTGAATATGCTTTGGCGACCCGTGAATTTTATCAACGAATTCAATCACAAACAGATATTTCATTTCAACAACGCAACGGTTTATATGTGGCAAATACGGAACTTGAATGGCAGGTGTTGAACGAGTTTGCTCAAGCTGCGCCTGATTATCAGATTCCTGTATCTTTATTATCAAAATCACAACTCTTTGATCAATATACGTATTTAAATCCTGAAACAGCACTTCGTGGTGGCATGGTATTTCACGAAGATTATTCAGTTGAGCCACATTTAATCGGTCAGCGTTTATTGCAATATGCTGAAAAAATTGGCGTGGAAATTCAGTGCAATGCATGCGTGGTACAAACACAGTCAAGCCAAGACATGGCACGTATTCACTTAGCAACAGGGCAAATATTCACGGCAAATAAAGTGTTGATTTGTCATGGTGAAGTCACGCAATTGCTCTATCCCGATCTCTTACAACAAAAAGGTTTATTGCGTTGTGCTTTGCAAATGGCACTGACTAAACCACTCAACGTGAATCTCAATGCATCGATTTATTCAGGCTTGTCGATCTCTCGTTATCCCGCTTTTGAAATTTGCCCAAGCCATCAAGACTTACGTGCTGAATCACAAATCGGTTTGGTTGAAAAATACGGCATTCATATTTTGATTAAACAAAATCAATTCGGACAAATTATTTTGGGTGATAGCCATGAATATTATCCAATTGAAGATGTACCACAATTTAATCAACGTGAAGAAATTAACCAATTTATTTTGCAATATTGCAAAGAAAACATCGGCTTGCAACTCCCTGAAATTGAATCTCGTTGGAATGGTTATTACCTCACCCATTCAACTGAGTTGGCATGTGTGACGGAAGCTGAACGTAATATTTTCCTCGTTAGTGCAATTGCTGGAAAGGGCATGACCACGGGCGCAGGATTTATGAAAGAAATGTTAGAAAATTATATTCTGTAATTTGGTTTAAACCAGATTGATTTATACTGTACGAAATTGGATAAAGGTTAGGCGAAATGAACGCAAAAATTGAACTTGAAAATGAAATTGCAAATCAAATGAACAATGAACTTGAAAATAAATACTTATTGCTGACACCGGGACCTTTGTCAACTTCGACAACCGTGCGCAGTGTGATGCAACGTGATTGGTGTACGTGGGACAAAGAATATAACGCTTTGGTTCAGGATATTCGCAGTCGTTTGGTGGCTATGGCGACAGCACAACCTGAGCAATATAGTGCGGTGCTGATGCAGGGCAGTGGCAGTTTTTCTGTTGAATCCGTCTTGGGTTCTGCGATTCCCAAAGATGGCAAAATTTTAATCATCAATAACGGAGCTTATGGCGCACGTATGGTGCAAATGGCACGTTGCCTGAACATTGATGTGGTGGAATTACGCTATCCTGAAATGCAAATTCCTCAACTCGCAGATATTGAAAAAGCGCTTAAAGATGAAAGCATTAGTCATGTGTCGTGTGTGCATTGTGAAACCACCACAGGTTTACTGAATCCAATTCAAGAGATTGGATGCATTGTCAAAGCGAAAAATAAAGTATGGATCGTCGATGCAATGAGTTCTTTTGGTGGTGTACCAATGGACATTGCAGAATTAGACATAGATTTCCTGATTTCAAGTGCTAATAAATGCATTCAAGGGGTACCGGGTTTTGGTTTTATTTTGGCAAAACGAGAACAATTACAGGCTTGTAAAGGCTTGGCACGTTCAGTCAGCTTAGACCTTTATGACCAATGGAACACGATGGAACAGCAGGGTGGTAAATGGCGTTTCACCTCACCAACTCATGTGGTACGTGCATTTTATCAAGCCTTGCTCGAGTTGGAACAAGAGGGCGGTGTCACTGCACGTTATCAGCGTTATTTGAATAATCAGCAACGCCTAGCTGCAGGAATGCAAGTACTTGGTTTTGAAATGGTTCTAGATCAAAACACACCACAATCTCCTATTATCACTACATTCCTTTATCCAAATGAAGCCGATTTTAGCTTCCAAGCCTTGTATGAAAATCTGAAACAAGCAGGTTTCGTGATTTATCCGGGCAAAGTCACTGATTTGAATTGCTTCCGTATTGGCAATATCGGTGAGGTTTACTTGGATGATATTGAACGACTTTTAACAGCGATTGAGCAATATCGTCAGGCTTAATTTTATTTTCACAATTTATTTATATATCAATTTAATACACAAACTTTTAGGACAAACTTATGAACATTTCACATTCAGCATTACAAGCAATTGTTTTCGATTGGGCAGGTACAACAGTTGATTTCGGTTCACGTGCACCAATTTTGGCATTCATGGCGTTATTCGCAGATAACAAAGTTGCAATTTCAATTGAAGAAGCACGTGCGCCAATGGGTTTGGAAAAACGTGACCACATCGCAGCTGTGTTAAAAATGCCCCGTGTTGCAGAGGCATGGAAACAAGCACATGGTGCAGAAGTGACTGTTGCAGACATTGACCGTTTGTATCAAGACTTTATTCCGTATCAATTAAAAACCATTCCAACCTGTTCGAAGTTGATTCCAGGTGCATTAGAGGCATTTGCAGATATTCGTGCACGTGGTGCGAAAATTGGCAGTAATACAGGTTATGCGTCGATGATGATTGGTCAATTGGTACAAGATGCGGCAGATCAAGGTTATGTACCAGATTGTATTATCACTGCTAGTGATGTGAAACATGGTCGCCCATATCCTGAAATGTTGTGGAAAAACTTGATTGAACTAGATGTGTCAGATATTAAAACTGTGGTGAAAGTGGATGACACAGTGGTTGGTATTGAAGAAGGTTTAAATGGTGGTTGTTGGACAGTGGGCTTAGCCGTGAGTGGTAATGAAGTCGGTTTAAGCTTTGAAGAATGGTCTGCACTTTCTGCAACTGAGCAAGCTCGTTTAAAAGAAAAAGCCTATGCAAAAATGAATGCTTCAGGCGCACATTATGTAATTGATAGTATTGCTGATCTGCCTGCAGTTTTGGATGCGATAGAACAGCGTTTGGCGAATGGTGAAAAGCCTTAAAGGTAGAAGTATTGGCTATTAACTCGCATATTTTGTGGTGTAGCTGATATTCAAATTTACAAGCTCCTGATTATCCATGAGTTATCTTATGGATAATTTTTTAATCATTATTATTCCTAAACGCGGATTTAAATTGACCATTTCAATCGGTATTTTTTATATAAATCTTTGAATCATGATGACTTTATAAGCAATCATGAAATTAAGATGTATACTCGATTTATATTAAAAGTATTTGGGGTTGAAAATGTCTTCAAAATTTGTGATTCGTTTTGCCTGCGTTTTATTGGCGATCTTATTGGTTGTCGGTTTGGGGATACATTTCATGGTTGCACCAGAATTGACTACGATGATTTGGATTTTCACAGTACCATTGATTTTGGCTGTGCCAATTTTACTTTCAGTGGTCTTAGCAACGGATGATGAGCTTCAGATTCCTGCACATAAATAATGTGAAGATTTAAAATCAAGAGCCGTCAGATGACGGCTTTTTTGATGATGCATGAAGCATATACTTGATTGAATAGAAATATTGCTTATATAAAATATCTTTATTTAAAAAGAATAATCACCCAAGTAAAGAAAATAATCGCTTGAGCAACAAATTGTGCAGCACTACCCATATCTTTGGCATTTTTAGAAAGGGGATGGCGTTCTAGAGAAACACGATCGACCACTGCTTCAAGTGCAGAATTAAATAATTCAACAATAATTGCCAATAAACAAACACCAATCATCAACGCTTGTTCAACGTTGCTGATCTCTAAGAAAAACGTAATGGGAATTAAAATGACGTTAATTAAAACAATTTGGCGAAAAGCTGCTTCATTTTGAAAAGCAGCTTTAAAACCTGCTAAAGAATATCCCGTCGCATTCAGAATACGTTTAAAACCTGTCGTACCTTTAAAAGGAGAATAGTCACTCATAAAATCAAAGCTTTCAAATTTTTGAACAAGTGTACTATTTTAAGCTTAAAAGGACATTAACTTTTTACTTATAGCGCTTTAGGTATAGAAAAACAAAGCAATGATTAGATTTTATTCTAAAAATTGCTTTGTTTATTGTAATAAGAGATGCTTTATTTTACAGCAGGATTTGCCTTTAAATAAGCATCTAAACTTTTGCGACCAAGTCCCGGATCATCAGTAAACACACCGTCAACGCCTGCTTTAAAGAACATTTCAAACTCTTTGCTTGCACCAGTTTCGCAACGTTTTGAGGCATCTGTTGTTGCAGTGCTACATTTTAAATTATCTGCCAAAAAGTTATTTTCAGGGCGGAAAGTATATGGATGTACTTTCAAATTTACAGCATGAGCATTGCTGACAAATGCGGAAGGAGCAGTATAAGTATCATTAAAAATATAGGGTTTCCAAGGACCTACACCATTGGCATATTGAGCAACATTTTTTAAACCATCAGCGGTAGCCATGTCGCCATAGGTGGTTTTAATACCTTGCGCAACATAATCGGCCGGGCTTAGGTTTTTTTCATCATAAAGTTGAATAATTTTGGCATTTTTCAAAGATTTGTGTAGAGCTAATTGATCTTTAAAATATTTGAGATTGCTCACTTCAAATGACTGTAAATAGATGGGAGCAATATCTCTGGTATATTTATATTTGGCTAAAGTTTTGAGTACGGGATCTTCTAAGCTTAAATTGATTTTCTGGAAATAGGTTGGGTGCTTTGTTTCTATATATAAACCGATCACTTTTCCTGTTTTTTGATAATGCTTATCTGCCAGTTCAATAATTTGTTCTAAAGTCGGAATCGAAAATTTATCATTATACTGTGTATTTTCAGGACGTAATGCAGGAATACGCTCACGGGCTTTGATTTGATTCAGCTCGCTTAAAGTAAAATCTTCGGTAAACCATCCTGTTAACGTTGCACCATCAATGATTTTGGTTTTTTTACGATCTGCAAATTGGCTCAGTGTGCTGACATTGGTGGTACCACTAATTTCATTCTCATGACGTGCAACTAAAAATCCATCTTTGGTCGAAACAAGATCTGGTTCTATGAAGTCTGCGCCGTCGTCTATGGCTTTTTGATAACTTTCTAAAGTATGTTCAGGACGCAATGCGCTTGCACCGCGATGTCCGACAATGATGATTTTAGGTTCTTTGTATTCAGTTTTCGTCGACGTTGAAAAATCATCATTATCATCATTACAAGCGGTGAATAAGGTCGCAAGACTGGTGATGAGCAAGGTTCTTTTTAGCATATTTTTCTCAAATTATTGTGTCGTTATGAAGATCAATATGAATATGAAAGTTGACATTTAGATGACAGCTTGATGAAAAATTAGCAGTGCTTATACGTGTGTAGCGCTTTAAATTTTGAACAAACTTCATAATTTCTTCATAATTAAATGAATAATTCAGTTTTCTGTTATTTTTTCTTGAGTTTTTAGCTTAAGTCACACAAGATCAATATAAAAGGAATGTAATACTTAGTCCGACATTTTCCTCATTTACTTGACACAGAACCTAGTCTGATGCTCTCAAAATTTTTTATTCAACGTCCTATCTTTGCTTGTGTACTTGCTATTATCGTGATGGCATTGGGTATTTTCTCTGTGCTGAATTTACCTGTAGAACGATACCCAGATATTGCACCACCGCGAATTTCTATTTCTACCACCTATTCAGGGGCAGATGCTGAAACGGTAGAGGAGAGTGTAACGCAGGTTTTAGAACAACAAATTAAGGGCTTAGATAATTTATTGTATTTCAGTTCGAGTAGCGATTCTTCAGGTCGTGCTCGAATCAGTGTAAGTTTTGAAAATGGGACAGATCCTGATACAGCACAGGTACAAGTCCAAAATAGTATTAATGGTGTACTTAATCGTTTGCCCGATGATGTGCAACGCCAAGGTGTGACCGTGAGTAAATCATTAGGTGATACCTTTATGGTGGTCGGTCTATATGATGAAACAGGTAAAAGTAACAATATTCAACTGGGTGATTATTTAGCAGATCATATTGAACAAGAATTGTCACGAATCGAGGGGGTGGGTGAAGTTGATGTTTTCGGTTCTCAATATGCAATGCGTATATGGCTAAATCCAAACCTACTTCGACAATATCAATTGATGCCAAGTGATATTCGAGCAGCAATTGAGGCACAAAATACGCAAGTTGCTGCTGGAGGAATTGGGGATTTACCTGTCGCTTCGGATCAGTATTTAAATGCGAAAGTTACCGCAGGTTCTCGCCTTAGAACTGTAGATGAATTTAAAAATATTATTGTCAAATCCAACATTGATGGTAGTTATGTCTACCTCAAAGATGTCGCTCGAATTGAATTGGGCGCAGAAAATTATCAATCATTTAACACCATTAACGGTTATCCATCTTCGGGTATGGGAATTTCGTTGTCTTCAGGGGCAAATGCTTTAGCAACATCAGCATTGATTAAGGCTGAATTGGCAAAGGTTTCTGAAAAATTACCCCAAGGTTATAAGATTGTTTATCCACGGGATAACACGCCATTTGTTCAAGAGTCGATAAAAGAAGTTGTTAAAACCTTATTTGAAGCCATCGCCTTGGTGGTTTTGGTCATGTTCGTGTTTTTACAAAGTTGGCGAGCAACACTGATTCCAACAATCACTGTACCCATCGTGATTCTCGGAACATTCGCCGTATTGTATGTTTTGGGTATGAGTGTGAATACCCTAACGTTATTTGCACTGGTTCTAGCGATTGGTTTATTGGTCGATGATGCGATTGTCGTGGTAGAAAATGTCGAACGATTGATGCATGAACAAGGGTTGACAGCCAAACAAGCTTCTATTGAATCTATGCAAGAAATGACTGGTGCATTGATTGGGATAACCGTGGTATTAACTGCTGTTTTTATTCCGATGGCATTTTTTGGTGGTTCTACAGGCGTGATTTATCGTCAATTTTCTATCACCTTAGTGGCAGCAATGATGCTGTCTTTATTCGTAGCTTTGATTTTAACGCCTGCATTGTGCGCCATTATTTTAAAACCTAATCCTAAACCGATGCGCTGGGCGATTTGGTTTAACAGCAAACTCGACAATTTGAAGCAATCTTATATTGGTTTGATTCAAAAAACTTTAAATTTAAAGTGGGTCATTCTCACTATTTTCATGGGTTTAATTGCAATATTTGCATTGATTTATCGTACATTGCCAACCAGTTTTATTCCGAGTGAAGACCAAGGCATGTTGAGTGTTCAGTTCCGTTTAGCGGATGGAGCACCAATGTCGAGTAGCCAAGTAATTGGTGAAAATATTCGTAAATATTTCTTAGAAAAAGAAAAGCAAAATGTTGATATTGTTTTGATTCGCTATGGTCGAAACTTCTCAGGAACAGGGCAGAATCTTGGAACTGGTTTTGTGGCATTGAAGCATTGGGATGCGCGTGATGATGCTGAAAATTCAGCACAGGCGATTCGTGAACGTGCTATTCAATATTTCAATAAGGAAACCAATGCCAGAATTACCGTAAGTTTACCTTCTTCTGTGAGTGGTCTAGGGGATACCAATAGCTTAGAGTTTTGGTTGCAGGATATAAATGGTCAAGGTCGTAAATATTTGGATCAACAATTTTCTACACTCCAAGAAAGTGCCAAGCAATTTAGTCATTTTGAAAATTTAGATAAAAAATCAAATCCAGATAAGTCGAAGCTGAAAATTCATGTAGATCAAAAGCTTGCTCTAGCAAATGGTTTAACTCAAACTGCGATTAACAATACCCTGTCTACAGCATGGGGGGGAAGTTATGTGAATGACTTTATTGATCGTGGTCGAATTAAACGGGTCATGATGCAAGGTGATGCGGAATTTCGTTCTAAACCTGAAGATTTACAATTTTGGACGGTTCGAAATGCGCAGAATCAGATGATACCTTTCAGTAATTTTGCAACGATCGGATGGGAAGGTGGACCAGATGTTGTTAACCGTTTTCAAGGCTATACGGCTTTGCAAATGCAAGCAGATACAGTGAAGGGCGCGAGTTCTGGCGCAGCGATGAAAGACATTGAAAATATGGTGAACCAACAAGAGGGCTTGGATGTTGCATGGAGTGGTTTGTCATTTGAAGAACAAAAATCCAGTGGTCAGACTTGGTTACTTTATCTCGTATCTATTGGTTTTATATTCTTATGTTTAGCTGCATTATATGAAAGTTGGTCGATTCCAACTGCCGTGATTGCTGCAATTCCTTTAGGTATCGGTGGAAATATTATTTTTAGTAAATTGACAGGTTTTCCGAATGATATTTATTTCCAAATCGCGCTCTTAACCACCATCGGTTTGTCATGTAAAAATGCAATATTAATTGTTGAATTTGCTGCATTGGCACAAGAAAAAGGTATGACGGCGATTCAAGCAGCGATTGATGGTGCAGGGCTACGTTTACGTCCAATTCTAATGACTTCTTTGGCATTTGGTGCGGGTGTGATTCCACTTGTATTCGCATTTGGTGCAGGTGCTGCCAGTCGTCAAGAAATTGGTGTGAGTGTGCTTGGTGGTGTGATCTTTGGTACGGTATTGGTCTTATTATTTATTCCTTTTATGTATGTGCTGATTCGTTCTATTTTTAAATCTAAACAGGCATCCAGTGAAGTTGAATGAAGCACTTTGGAATAATAGGGTTTTAAAATGTCTGTTCGACAGTACAATAGCGGACAGACATTTGAATTGAATCTTTCATGATTCAATCCATAACGAACAAAAATTAAATTTTTGGCTTTTACGTTTTATGTAAATAGCACTTTGATTTTGGATGATTTTATGCAATTTTCTTTGGCATTTATAGCAGAAATAGAAAGCGCTATACAGAACCATCAATTTGAACTTATTCAAAATAAAATCAGTCAAATCAATGATGCTGATATTGCGAAATTATTATCCAATTTATCTCTAAATGAACAATTGACGCTGATTGAGTATCTCCCTAATGCAGCATATATTTTTGAATTTTTATCGATAGAACAACAATTACAAATTGCTGAACATTTAAATACGCCATTGCTGGTAAAAATATTGTCTGAGATGCACTCAGATGATCGTACTGATTTGTTTAAACAATTGAATTACAAGCTACAACAGCAAGTGAGTCAGTATTTAAGCCCAGAAATTCAACAGGATATTTTACAACTCGCCAAGTATCCTGAGGAATCCGCGGGTGCGATCATGAGTTCAGATTATGTGGCTTTGCCACCAAATTTGAACATGGTAGAAGCGATTGAACAGATTAGAACGCAAGCCAAAGATCGTGAAACACTTTATTTGATTTATGTGATTGACCAAGATAAAAAGCTACTCGGTGTAGTTTCATTGCGACAAATCATTCTCGCAGAACCTCAACAGAAAATTGTTGAAATAATGAGTCGTGATTTAATTGTTGGCTACAGTGATGAAGACCAAGAGAGCATTGCTGAAAAGCTCAGTTATTACGATTTTATCGCCTTGCCGATTGTCGATGAAAATAATCAACTATTGGGGATCGTGACTTATGATGATGCAATGGATATTGCTAAAGAAGAAGCCACAGAAGACTTTTTAAAATCAAGTGCAATGTCTTCAGGACATGTCAGTATCAAATCTGCTCCCATTCTATATTTATATCAAAAGCGTGTGTTTTGGTTGGTTATCTTAGTATTTGGTAGCTTGCTCTCAGGTTTTGGAATTGCACATTTTGAAGACATTATTTCTGCCAATATCGTGTTGGTTTTTTTCTTGCCTTTATTGGTTGGCAGTGGCGGAAATGCAGGTTCTCAGTCAGCTACTTTGATGGTACGTGCATTAGCCATCGGAGATGTAGAGCTAAAAGATTGGTTGTATTTGATCGGTCGTGAGAGTTTGGTTGGGCTCTGTTTAGGTGGAACAATGGCGCTTGCAGTTTCAGTGCTTGGCTATTTCCGAGGAGATGCGATGGTTGCTTTAGTCCTTGCAATCAGCATGATGGGCATTGTACTACTGGGCTGTTTGATTGGTATGAGTTTGCCTTTTATTCTCAATCGCTTAAAACTCGATCCTGCAAGTGCTTCAGCACCTTTGGTCACATCAATCTGTGATGCAACAGGGGTGATCGTGTATTTGTGTATTGCTTCGTTGCTTTTATAAATTTACATATTCAAAACTTTAAAATTCTAAAGGATGTCTTTTCTTAAATCTCGACAACTCGGAATTTCTGTATAACGATAGACTTTGTAGCCAGCTTGATTCAACATTGCATCACGTTGAGCATCTTGTTGTTCTTTTCCTAGATGTGTAGGGTCATCTAGCTCAATAATCGCGATCACTTCAAGTTGATGATCTAATAATACAAAATCAGTCACTTTACGATTAAATTTGGATCTGAGTTTGAAGTGTTCTGTATCAATCAATGCGCTAAAAGCAACTTGAGCAAGTACATGATGTTGCGGGAAAGCTTCATTCAAGCGTAAAAACATTTTCTGCTCAAAAGGGGTAATGACGGGTTTTGCAAAATAGTTTTTATTTCTAAATAAATGTTGACCGAAACAGGCAATTAGCAAAGCAAGTGTTGCAATACTACCTATAAAAAGGAATAAAGCCTGATGAGAATCAAAAGACATAAGTAATCAACAAAAGATAGGCAAGAAAAAACCCACTGCGTAATGAGTGGGCTTTTAGAATTTGGCTCTCCAACCTGGGCTCGAACCAGGGACCTGCGGATTAACAGTCCGTCGCTCTACCGACTGAGCTATTGGAGAATCTGGAACGCATTTTAGGGATGAATTGGAAGTGGGTCAAGAAAAAATTGTTAAATTGATCATAAAAACGTATTATTTGCTAAATATTTGATCATTCATAAAAATAAAAGCATGCTTATGAAAATTCTTCTTCTTCCTTTATTTCTTGTTGCATTTATAAATTCATGCCAATGGCGTGCACATCCAGAAGATACTGCATCAAATGATTCTCAAAAAAAGAATCAAACACAGCATGTTGATAAACAGGATATTTGCCGAAAAGTTTTATTTACACAATTGATTGATCAGAAAGAGTGGGCGGAGATTTATAAAGTTTTTCCGACACCCAATCAAAAACCATTAAGTACACAAACGATTATTGAGTATATTCAAGGTGATTTTGAAGTGCATGATTCAATAGGTAAAGGCATTATCGGTGTCCCTTTAGAGGGGAATGCTGTGAATCTCAACTCTCAATATGCGACTGTAACCAAAGCAGGTGGTAATTACTTGATCACGTTAAAAGATGATCATCTTGAATATTTAATTCGGCAAAACTTTGATGAATTTTCAACGCTACAATTTAAAAGTCCCTATGACACACAATTTCAAGATTTATGTGCAGACAGCCATATTCGCTATTTAGATACAATTAAACTCGTGTTTTTTCGGAGTGCAGCCAACATTTATATGTATGACCTAAAAGAAAGAGGCGATTTATAAAGATAAAAATATGCTGATAAAAAAAGCCCACTTCGCAATGAGTGGGCTTTTTAGAATCTGGCTCTTCCACCTGGGCTCGAACCAGGGACCTGCGGATTAACAGTCCGTCGCTCTACCGACTGAGCTATGGAAGAATAGATGGCTCTCCAACCTGGGCTCGAACCAGGGACCTGCGGATTAACAGTCCGTCGCTCTACCGACTGAGCTATTGGAGAATCTGAAACGCATTCTATGGATGAAAGTCAAAGTGGTCAAGTATATTTATAACAAAAAAGCCTTAAATGTTTTTTTATTGTCCAGATTTGAAATATTTGCTTATATATTGATTATTTTTAAAATTTTCCAATTCTTTATTTGAGATAAGATGGTCATAGTGACTACTTCGATCACTGAGTTGTTGAATGGTTTCTATACGCTTTTTAGGTGTCATCCGAGCGATTGCAGTAAAAATTATCGCCATTTCTAAAATTTTTTGATTTCTAAATATGAACTGTGAAGCTATGACTTGGTCTTTAACTTGAAAAGTCTTCCTTCTGAACATGTTTGTTTGTGCAATTTCCTCTTTTAAATAGAGGGTGAGTTGGTAATCATGTCCCCATTTTATGCCACGGTGTTCTTGCTCGACTTTATTAAAATTGATTGAAGAAATTTGTTTGTAGGGAATACTGATATGTACGGTATACATTTGAATTCGGCAATATTCAGGCATGAAGCAGACGCGGGGACGACCATATCTGATAAGTAAGTAAAATAGGTAGAGTCCAAAACAGAAAAAGAAAACTAGTCCTAATACAGCAAAAATAAATCCGAAGGTTATATAGTCCGATGATTCGATAAATTTAAAGCATCCTATTTGGATTGTGATAATTGTAGAAAAGAACAGCAATAGTTTGAATGGATTGGCTTTTATGGTGTAAGTCGGGAATGGTTTTTTATTCGGTATAGTCATGATTTAGTTCAAGTATAAATGCTTCAATAAAATATTTTAGAAGAACATCAATTTTCAATCTGTAAATAGGTGAATATTGATGAGTTGCTGTGTAAATGTAAAGTACATTGAATTGATTTATTTTCGGGCACTAAATTTTTTATTGAGTTTTTGATCGTATGTAAAGTTGGCAATATCTTTCTGATTGAGATAATCGGTGAATTTAAATTGTTTGTTGTTGAGCTTGTGGAAAATAGCTGGTCTACTTTTGGCTTTATTTTGACAAAGAATATAGAGTAACATCGCAGTTTCAAGAATTTGCTCATTGCTGATCAATAATCCTTGTTGAACTTGAAATATCGGCTCAGTTGTTGTCCTAGCAAAAATATCAACGACCTGTATAGGGTGAGCACTGTATAGAAATAATTTCCGTTCACGTTCATAGGCTGTTACTTGATAATGGGTTTCGTGTCTTTCTAAATTGAAACTCGTCATATCAGCATATTTTATTTTGGTTTTACGGCTATATTGGATGACTTCAAAATCTTCTAAATTAAAAATAATGCGCGGTGTTCTGTGTTGAATGATCATCCATAACATGTAGATGCTAAAGGGAAATACGATTAAAAGCACAATCACGACAATTATGAAAAGGGGCGTGATGTAGTCTGAAAATTCTAGAAATTTAAAACAAACAAATTGTAGTGCAATCATGCACATAAAAATAAAAGCGATACGTCCAAAACTGGCTTTAATCACGTAGGGTTGTAAAGTCATTGTTATACGATATTCATTTTTATTGGGAAATATTTTTAATATGCTAATAAAAAATCGCTCTATAAAAGAGCGATTTTTGTAAATAATTCAACTGATATTCAGTTGAGTCTTTTCAGACTGAAATTATTTTTCAACGCCAGCAGCTTGACCAGCATATTTAGCATTTGCATAGTCCCAGTTTACAAGGCTTTCAAGGAAAGTTTTGATGTAAGCTGGACGTGCATTACGGAAGTCGATGTAGTAAGCGTGTTCCCAAACGTCGATTGTTAATACTGCAACTTTACCGTGAGCAAGTGGAGTATCTGCATTTGAAGTTTTAAGGATAGAAAGTTCGCCATTTACTTTGTCAGCAACTAACCAAGCCCAACCTGAACCGAATTGAGTTGTTGCAGCAGCAGCAAATTCTTCAGCAAATTTTTCATAAGAACCGAAAGCTTCGTCGATTTTAGCAGCCAAAGCGCCAGTCGCAGCACCACCACCGTTTTTAGCCAAACAGTTCCAGTAGAATGTGTGGTTCCATACTTGAGCCGCGTTATTGAAAACACCTGCTTTAGAAGCATCGCCAGCAACAGCAACGATGATTTCTTCTAAAGTTTTACCTTCAAGGTCAGTACCTTTGATTAAGTTGTTTAAGTTAACAACATAAGTATTGTGGTGTTTGTCGTGGTGGAATTCTAAAGTTTCTTTGCTGATGTGAGGAGCAAGATCTTCGTAGCCGTATGGTAGCGCAGGTAAAGTAATGGTTGTCATGTTTTAAATTCCTTGCAATTTGCTGGGTTTTAAAATTAAGTGGCTTTATTGTAATGGATTCTATAAACAATTGTGCAGGATGTTAAATAACAATACACAATTTATTTCGATTAATTACGAATAAAGAAATTGTTAAAAATAAAATAACTAATTTCATGACCAATGCTGTTTATTCACATCAACATGTGTACCAAGCATTGGTCATTTAAACTTGATTACTGTAGCCGATTTAAATCGGGTTGTTTAATTCAAAATAACTATATTCTATATCGAATTTTTCGGCGATGGCTTGTCCGAGGCGTTGCACACCATAACGCTCAGTCGCATGATGACCACATGCATAGTAGTGAACATCTAATTCTTTGGCTTCATAAAAAGTACGTTCGCTGACTTCACCTGAAATATAAGCATCACAATTCATTGCCGCAGCTTTGCCAATAAAATCTTGCGCGCCACCCGTACAAAAGCCAACTTTTTGAATTGTTGTTTTTTCGGCAGGTAAATGAATCGCATCAAAATGTAGTTTTTCAGACACAAAATTTTTGAAAGCTTCAGGTGACATGGCATTTTTTAAATAACCAATATTACCAATCGGATTGCGTTCGCTCGGATCAAGCGCTTCAATATTTTCTAATTCTAAGATTCTGGCAATTTCAGCGTTATTACCTAAAGTCGGGTGAGAGTCTAAAGGCAGGTGGTAGCCAACTAGAGAAATATCATTTTGAATTAAAGCCTTAATTCGTTTACCACGCATTCCTGTAATCGGGTAGGGTTCACCTTTCCAAAAATAACCATGATGAACTAAAAGTAAATCTGCCTGTTGGGCAATGGCAGCATCTATCGCATCTTGTGAAGCCGTGACAGCACATAGGATTTTTTTGACTTCAGCTTTACCTTCGATTTGTAAACCATTTGGTGCATAGTCTTTAAATTCGTGTGATTTTAAGGTTTGATCACACCATTGAATAATATCTTTAAGTAAAGCCATGAATAACCTTCATTTAAATAATCTTATTTAAAACATCAAAACATACTTTGAATTGTAACTAAAGCTGAACAAAACTCTTAAGGATTTTTATGTTTCTTTATTGAATTGCTTTACAATATGTAAATTGCTTTTGCATCAACGAATTAAAAAATTCTTAGAGGAATAATAACGTGCGGCGTTCATTTACTTGGCTCCCTTGGATTCTACTGATACTGGTCATCATTTGTTTTGTGGTTTGGCAAAAAATTCAACAACCTAAAGCGCCGATTGCTGCTGATGGTGTGAAAATGCCTGCTGAAAAAGTTGAACCTTTGGTCAATACATCTCGTACAGGCGGAGTAGTTTCCTATAGTGCCGCAGTAAAAGTGGCTGCACCCGCAGTTGTGAATATTTTTACAACGCAAAAAGTGAAACAAAACCATCCTTTACTCAATGATCCAGCGTTCCGTGAGTTTTTTGGCAATCAAATTCCAGAACAGAATAAAGGCTCTAATGAAAATAGCTTGGGTTCAGGTGTGATTGTCCGACCTGATGGTTATATTTTAACGAATAATCATGTGATTGCTCAGGCAGACCAAATTGTTGTTGCCTTACGTGATGGTCGTCGTGCTGAAGCGAAAGTGATAGGTACTGACCCTGATACAGATCTTGCGGTGATTAAAATTGAATTGACCGAATTACCTGTTTTGCCATTTAAGTTAAGTGGAAATGAAGTGGGTGATGTTGTTTTAGCGATTGGTAATCCATTCGGTGTGGGACAAACTGTGACGCAGGGGATTATTTCTGCGACTGGACGTTCTGATTTGGGTATCAATACTTATGAAGATTTTATCCAAACGGATGCAGCAATCAATCCAGGCAACTCAGGCGGTGCTTTAATCGATGTTGCAGGAAATCTGATCGGTGTAAATACTGCAATCTTCTCACAATCAGGTGGTTCTTTGGGGATTGGTTTTGCCATTCCTGCCAAAATTTGCCAGCAAGTTTTAAACTCGATTTTGAAAGATGGTCGAGTGATCCGTGGTTGGATGGGGATTAGCTTAGTTCCTCCAACTCAAGAGGATGTTCTACAGCCTCGTCAAGCGGGTGTAGTCGTTGCTGATGTTTTGAAAAAAGGTCCAGCAGCTGAAGCGGGAATTAAAGTTGGTGATCGCATTGTGAAGGTCAATAATGAAGATATTACATCGACGTCGCATTTGATCAATTATGTTGCATTACAAGCACCAAATTCAACGATCCAAGTTGAAGTGGTTCGTGGTGAGCAAAAGGTCAATGTCGCTGTCAAAGTCGGTGAGCGTAAGGTACAAAGTACGGATTCTCAATACATTCCTTTACCGCAACGCTAAAAAGCGATTTGAAATTTTAAGCCCTGATCATTCAGGGCTTTTTATTGCCATAAAATATTTGTCTTTCCTTATTTAAACCATAAAGCTTAGATCAACTGAGTTGTATCGGTATCGATGAGGTGAATGACTGAGTTTGATGGTAATACCATACGATCAAAGTTAGATCATATAAATGAAAGGTTTGCACAGACTCGACATACATTGAAAAGTTTAAATTGCTTTGTGTATTCGATGCCTCACTTTTGAAGGTTGAGGAATGTATTCCGTAAGGTGACAAAAATCCTTTGTTGGACATGAGAAGCGAGGCTTCGCAAGATCACCTATCTTCGGAGTATACTCCTCATATCCAACGGCGACATCCATGTCGCCTCACGATAGCATCACTACGTTTAAAGTAATTGGTGCAAAAAAGCAAAAGAGGCTAATTTATATAAAGTTAATTTAACGGATTGGTATAATTTTTGATTTTTATTAGGGCGTGTTGACATTTGCTGTATTAATTTTAATCTCAGATAAAAATCATTTTTAATACCAATAGTTTAGGAATGATATTTTTAATAGAGCACTTACAGTAACCTTATGATTTTTTTTATATAAAATTCATGTGGTTACTGTTTTAAATATCAACAAACCCTAGATAAATTAATTCAGCTATTCATTCCATAATAATCAACACAACTATCAAAGGAATATTTAAGGAAAGAACGATCAATGTTCTCATTTTTAAATCTATGCCTTACAACAAATCTGTGTGGGTAATTTTGTTCAATTTGTACTGGCTAAGATATTATGTCGCTTATAAAGATTTTAAGATTGCCATAAAAAAAACCAGTGACGAATCACTGGTTTCTGTTATTTATTGCTAAAAATTAAGCTTGTTGAATACCTGCAACTAACCAATCTTGGCTAGAACCCGCCGGTTTAACAAAGTGCCAAACTTCAGCAAATGGTGTAGGTTGGCTATTCAGATCTTCACTTACAGTACCTGTAAAGCGAACACTTACCACATATTGACCATTTTCAGTTGCGCTATCAGCCACCATTGCATTTAAGTTTGAGAACTCAGCAACGTCTTGATCTTGATTTTCCATGATGTCGTTATACATAGACTGGTAAAGATCAGGGGTTAAGTAGCGTTGAATTTCTGTAATGTTGCTTGCAGAGTTCATTGACTGAATGTGGTTGAAACGTTGACGCGCAATACGTAAGAAAGCAGCAGGTTCAGTTCCATCAGGAAGTTGATTACCACTTTGTGTAGATGCTGCGCCAAACGGTGCTTGTGTCGCTGTACCGCCATTCACTGACTGACCAAAAATATTGGTATTGTCATTTGACGTACGTGCAGTGTTGTTTTGACCAAATGGCGCAGATGTTGGACCTGAACTATTTGGTGCGTAAGGATTATTACCCGCTAATTTTTTTTTAGCACCGAATTTACGGAACAAGAAGAATGCAGCACCTGCGATCAGGATTAACCAAATCCAACTTGGAATGCCACCTTTTTGCTCTTCTTGTTGAGCTGCTTGCTGTTTTGCTAACTCTGCATCATTGGTTTGCGTAGCATTATGATCATCAGCCATAGCATTGGCAGCAATTGCACCAACTGCCGCACCAGCAACACCAGCCGCAACCATTTTACCTACACCCGAACCAGACTTTTGTTGACCCGTTTGAGCAGGCATTGGCTGTTGAGCAGGCGTAGCTTGTCGCGGTTGAGAATAAGACTGACTTGAACTCGAAGAACGGCTCATGCCATGGCTTTTACCGCCACCTGCACGTTTTGCTTCAGCGAGCGGTGCTACAGCTAAAGTTGCCATCAAAATACCGGCGATCAAGCCGCGCTGTCGAACTTCCATTGAAATTACCTATTTTAAAATATGTTTATGAATAGAACAGCATTGTTATGCTATTTCATATCTCTATTTATGCAGTCTTTTACAGAGAATTTCAATGTTTTTGAGATTTATTTGCGCATATATTCACATAAAAATAACGAATATCTTTTTTGAAACAGAAGCCTTAGCAGCTTTGTATTAATTAATTGAAAATCCTGAAAAAGTATAAATTTAGAGTGTATTTATCATATCATTAAATTGATAGCCCTATTTCATGTTTTTGTTTATTAATTCAGCTAAGAATTCTCATGGATTTAATTCGCTTCTAAATGTGTTCTTAATTCAGCGTTCTAAATATTCGAACAAAAAATATTTTTAAAATAGCCTAAGCAACTCAACGTATTGCTGGTACACAATACGTTTTATCGTGAAAGGTAAACGCGATCTAAGATTTGGTGATGTAAAGATAGGTGTTCAACCTTATCCAACTTCATCACTAAGTTGCATTGCTTCAGTCAACGCTTCGTGTAGGCGTGCTACAGAAATGATTTGTACACCTGCGATTGGCTTTTGTGGTGCATTACCACGAGGTACAATGATGTATTTAAATCCATGTTTGATGGCTTCTTTTAAGCGTTCTTGACCATTCGGCACAGGGCGTATCTCACCTGATAATCCAACTTCTCCAAAAACAGCCAGCTGTTGTGGTAAAGCCTTGGAACGCAAACTTGACGCACAAGCGAGCAGGACAGCAAGATCTGAACCTGTCTCAGTAATTTTTAAGCCACCCACGACATTGACATAAACATCTTGTCCAGAAGTTTGTACGCCACCATGACGATGCATTACGGCTAATAACATGTTTAAACGGTTTTGTTCTAAACCAAGTGCAACACGCCGTGGTTGTCCATGCGCATCATCCACGAGGGCTTGAACCTCAACCAAAAGTGGTCGAGTGCCTTCACGGCTGATCATGACAACAGAGCCTGGAATGGCTTCATCATAACGACTGAGGAATATTGCCGAGGGGTTGGCAACTTCTTTTAGCCCTTTGTCGGTCATACCGAAGACACCGAGTTCATTCACTGCACCAAAACGGTTTTTGACTGCACGGATCATACGATAACGTGAATCAGATTGACCTTCAAAATACAGTACACAATCGACCATGTGTTCTAAAACACGTGGACCTGCGAGCGAACCTTCTTTGGTGACATGACCGACAATGAATAAAGCTGTACCACTATTTTTGGCAAATCGTGTGAGTAGAGCAGCAGATTCACGGATTTGAGAAACACCACCTGGCGCAGATTGTAAAGTTTCGGTATATAAAGTTTGAATAGAATCGAGAATTGCAACAGCAGGGCGAAGTTGCGCTAAAGTTTCACAAATACGCTCAACACATGTTTCAGCCATGACTTGTAATTTATCAGTAGGTAAATCTAAACGATTGGCACGTAAAGCGACTTGAGAAAGTGATTCTTCACCCGTGACATAGAGCGCAGAACTATTGGCAGCCGCCATATGGGTTGCTGTTTGTAGCAGAATGGTTGATTTACCAATCCCTGGATCACCACCGATCAGAACCACTGAACCTGTCACTAAACCACCACCGAGGACGCGGTCAAATTCACCAATACCTGTACCAAGTCGTGTTTCATTTGATACTGTGATTTGATTGAGTAGAGTGACATTGGCAGCTTGTCCCGCATAGCCACCACCCATAGGTTTTGCACGGTGGCTGACAACAGGTTCAATTTTAACTTCAGTCAAAGAGTTCCATTCACCACAGTCTGAACATTGACCTGCCCATTTGGAATGGTCTGTACCACATTGTTCACAACGATAAACAGTTTTGACTTTAGCCATATGATTAAAAATTCAAGAGTAAGTGAGTGAAATGACTATACATCAATCTAAATTGTAGATGCCAATAATATAAAAAAGGACGACTAATATTGTCGTCCCATTTAAAGAAGTTGAATAATTTTAGTACAGTTCACCTGATTTACGACGAGCTAGGAAGTCTTTGGTTTCTTTCACAATAACACCAGAAAGCAAGAGTAATGCAATCAAGTTTGGAATTGCCATTAAGCCATTAAAGGTATCGGCAAATAACCAGACTAAATCAAGCGTAGCTACTGTTCCAATAAATACGGTTGCAATATAGATAATGCGGTAGATTAAAACGAATTTTTCGCCCAACAGATACGTCGCACATTTTTCACCATAATAGCACCAACCTAAAATGGTTGAATATGCGAAGAAAATAATACCAAAGGTGACCACCCATCCTCCAACACCGGGTAATAAGCGATCAAAAATATGCGTAGTGAGGACAGCACCTGTTTCAGTACCAAAAGTGTTCCCCGCGACGATGTAGCCCATGACCAAAACAATACCTGTAATTGAACAGACAATGATGGTGTCAATGAATGTCCCTGTCATTGAAACTAAACCTTGACGTACAGGGTGATCGGTTTTTGCCGCTGCTGCTGCAATTGGCGCAGAACCCATACCCGCTTCATTCGAGAATACACCACGCGCAACACCGTAACGAATCACCGCACCGATTGCACCACCAGCAACGGCTTGCCCTGTAAATGCATCGACAAAGATCAATTTAAGTGCAGGCAGTACGAGTTCTAGATTGGTCAAAATAATTGCTAAACCACCTAAAACATAGCCAATCGCCATGATTGGAACGATGAAAGATGATGCTTTAGCAATGGATTTGATTCCCCCAAGAATAACCAAAGCTGAGAACAGTGTGATAATGACACCTGTAATCCACGTTTCAACACCTAAACTATTCTGCACCGCAAGTGCAACGGTGTTGGACTGTACTGAGCTTCCGATTCCGAAAGAAGCAATCGTACCAAACAATGCAAATAGTATCGCGAGCCATTTCCACTTGAGTCCACGTTCAATGTAGTACATTGGACCGCCAGATTTTTGCCCATTTTCATTGGTAACACGGTATTTAACAGCTAAAACACCTTCACCATATTTGGTTGCCATGCCCACTAAGGCGGTCATCCACATCCAAAAAACTGCACCAGGTCCTCCGAGCACACATGCAGTTGCAACACCGGCAATGTTCCCTGTACCAATCGTTGCTGATAATGCGGTCATTAATGCACTGAATTGAGAAATATCTCCATCATTAGATTTAGCTTTATCATGTTTGCCAAACACTTGTTTAAAGGCAAAAGGTAAAAGTCTGAATTGTAAAAACATGAGACGTAGCGTGAGGAACACACCTGTACCAACAAGGAGTACAAGCATATAAGGTCCCCAGACCCAACCACTTAAGGTTTCCATTAACGATTGAATATTTTGCATAGTACCTTCTTTTTATGTTTCCGTTTTGCATACAAGTTGCTGATTAAATAAGCAATTGTTATGCCATCCTTGGGTTTTTGTGATTTTACAAAAATGCCAACTTTAAAAAAAAGCTTGCATAATGTTCAGTTTAAATTTTTAGCGCTATTGTTTTTTTCAATCTGTTTCTTTTTTGACATAGATTTAATTGACTTACAAGTTCTATGTGCAAATTATTAAATTTTTTTTTAATTATTGATTTTTAGTAAAATTAATAAAAACTGACTATTGAACGCCGAAGCTGATGAGAAGTTCAAATACATTAAGCTAGACTTTTGATTTAGATGAATAAACGTACAGTCTGAAAAAAATTTGTATTTTTTGTATAAATTCAGCTAATTTGTGCAGATGAATTGCTTAAGCTGAACTAAAAATGTCAAACGGAAATTACTCATCCTCAAATGAAAGTGGGGAACTCGCACGGAGCTTATCAAATCGCCATCTGCAATTGATTGCGATAGGTGGTGCGATTGGTACAGGATTATTTATGGGTTCAGGCAAGACCATTAGTCTTGCAGGACCATCGATCTTATTTATTTACATGATCATCGGTTTAATGGTGTTCTTCGTGATGCGCGCGCTTGGCGAATTACTACTTTCAAACTTGCAATATAAATCATTCATTGATTTTTCAACTGATTTGATCGGCCCATGGGCGGGCTATTTTGTGGGTTGGACCTATTGGTTGTGTTGGATCACCATTGGTATTGCAGATTTATCCGCGATTATTTATTACTTACAGTTCTTTAATAATGGTGTCGCCTTCACGCCGACTGAAGGGGCAATGATTAGTGTTGCAGCCATTTTCTTTATTATGGGCCTAAACCTTGTAACAGTAAAATTGTTCGGTGAGCTTGAGTTTTGGTTTGCTTTGATCAAAATTATTGCCATTGTTGTATTGATTTTAGTTGGTCTGTGGATGATCTTTACTGGATTTACTTCAGCATCAACCGGTCAGGTGGCTTCATTTACCCATCTTTGGGATCATGGTGGGATGTTCCCGAAAGGATTTGAGGGCTTCTTGGCAGGTTTCCAAATTGCAATTTTCGCCTTTGTTGGTGTTGAATTGGTGGGTACAACGGCTGCTGAAACCAAAGATCCTGAAAAGAATTTACCAAAAGCAGTAAATTCGATTCCAATTCGTATCATTTTCTTCTATGTATTGGCACTTGTAATCGTAATGTCAGTAACACCATGGGATACAATTGATCCGAAAGTCAGCCCATTTGTAAACTTATTCAGTCAAGCGGGTATTGCTGCTGCTGCGATCATCATGAACTTGGTGGTGCTTTCTTCAGTGATGTCTTCGATGAACAGTGGTGTATTCTCTACTAGCCGTATGTTGTTTGGTCTTTCTCGTGAAGAACAAGGTCCAAAAGCTTTTGGTCTTTTGAATAAACGTGCTGTACCTGCAAATGCCTTGTACTTTTCAGGTGTGTGTTTACTCGGTGGTGCTGCATTACAGTACTTTGTACCTGATACGGTAAGAGCATTTACTTTAGCAACGACACTTTCAACGATTCTGTTCATTTTGGTATGGATTATTATTTTATGGAGTTATCTGGTGTATTACAAAACACGTCCAGAGCTTCATGCAAAATCGATCTTTAAATTACCAGGTGGCCCGATTACCTGTTATGTCGTGATTGCATTCTTCATTGGTACCATTGGTATTCTTGCACTTGAGACAGATACGCGTGAATCATTGATGGTTAGCCCGATCTGGTTAATGATCCTTGCAATTGGTTATTTTTGTTTCTATAAGAAAAAACAGTAATTAACCAATTCAGAGATTCTCATAAGAAAACGTCAGTGAATTACTGGCGTTTTTTTTATTCTCATTTTAATCTTTAACCTTTCTGCTTTGGTCTATATTTTAGATTCAAGGTATACTGACGAAAATTTTGGAAATAGGTGAACAAATGCGTTTAGCAATTTGTAGCATCACTTTAGTTTTAGCGAGTACGGGATTGATCGGATGTGGTCAGTCAGGTGAATTGCAGTTAGCCAATAGCCCAGACTATGACAAACGTGCCAAGTATTTGCTCTATTCAAATGAAAGCAAAACTGCGCAATCGGGTGAAAAGCAAGCTGAGAAAAAAATCACAGATCAGCTTACTTCACCAGATCAAACAGGATCAGCTTCACAAGCGAATTCAAACTAAACCTAATTACACTTTCAATGAAAGGATACATTCATGAGTTTTTCCCGCATTAATGGGGTATTGCATGCAGAGCAATGTTCTCTAGATCAACTTGCAACGCAATATGGCACACCACTTTATGTTTATTCAAAAGCAACTTTTGAAAAGCATTATTTAGATATGGATAAGGCTTTTAGCTTTATTGATCATCAAATTTGCTTTGCGGTGAAGTCAAACTCTAACCTTGCGGTATTGAATGTATTGGCAAAATTAGGTTCAGGTTTCGATATCGTAACAGGTGGCGAGCTTGCACGTGTACTTGCTGCAGGTGGTGAGCCATCAAAAATTGTATTTTCTGGCTTGGGTAAACAAGAAGCAGATATTCAAAAAGCTTTAGAAGTTGGGATTGCCTGCTTCAACGTAGAATCTAATGCAGAATTGGATCGCATCCAAAAAGTGGCAGCACAGCTTGGTAAAAAAGCGCCGATTTCTTTGCGTGTAAATCCAGATGTGGATGCTAAAACTCATCCATATATTTCAACAGGCTTGAAAGAAAATAAATTTGGTATTCCATCAGATTCAGTATTTGAAACTTATCAGTATGCTGCTTCTTTACCTAACTTAGATGTGGTGGGAATTGACTGTCACATCGGTTCGCAATTGACTGAAACACAGCCTTTTGTTGATGCACTGGATCGCATCATCGCGATGATTGATAAACTCAAAGAACTCGGTATCAATCTAAAACACATCGACATCGGCGGTGGTTTAGGTGTGACCTATAAAGATGAAGTACCACCAACAGTTGTTGAATACGCTGAATCTATGCGTCCTGCTTTAGAAAAATTAGGCTTGAAAGTTTATATGGAGCCAGGTCGTAGTATTTCTGCCAATGCTGGCGTATTAGTGACTAAAGTTGATTTACTGAAACCAACCAATCATCGTAATTTTGCGATTATTGATGCTGCGATGAATGACATGATTCGCCCATCGTTGTATCAGGCGTGGATGGATATTCAAGAAGTAAATCCACGTACAGATGTTGAAAAACAGACTTGGGACATCGTGGGTGCAATTTGTGAAACGGGTGACTTCCTTGGTAAAGAGCGTGAGCTTGCGATCAAAGAAAATGACAATCTTGCACTATTAGGTGCAGGGGCGTATGGTTTTGTGATGAGCTCAAACTATAACAGCCGTGGTCGTGCTGCTGAAGTGATGGTTGATGGAGCTCAATCTCATTTAATCCGTAAACGTGAAACGATTGAATCACTTTGGGAAAATGAAAGTTTATTGCCTTAAGGAGTCATTTTAGATGTTATTAGAATTCACCAAAATGCATGGTCTAGGCAATGACTTCATGGTGGTTGATCTGATCAGTCAGCGTGCTTTTTTTGATGCAATGACTATTCGACGTTTAGCCGATCGTCATTTTGGTATTGGTTTTGATCAGCTTTTAATTGTTGAACCACCTGATTTTCCAAATGTAGATTTTAAATATCGTATTTTCAATGCAGATGGTTCGGAAGTAGAGCAGTGTGGTAATGGTGTACGTTGCTTTGCTCGCTTTGTTTATGAACGTCAATTGACTAATAAAAAGCGTTTTAAAGTGCAAACTTGTGCAGGGATTGTTGAGCCTGAATTGGGTGAAAATGGTTGGGTTCGTGTCAACATGGGACAACCTAAATTTTTACCGAAAGAGATTCCTTTCATTGCTGAAGAAGCAGATGCCTTGTATGACATTGCGCTCGCCAATGATGAGCAGTTGACCATTGATGTGGTGAATATGGGCAATCCGCATGCTGTGACTGTAGTTCCAGATGTGCTGACTGCTGATGTAGCAAAAATTGGTCCACAAGTTGAATCACACGAGCGTTTTCCACAGCGTGTTAATGCAGGCTTTATGCAGATTATTGATGAAAAGCATGCGCGTTTGCGTGTGTTTGAACGTGGTGTGGGTGAAACGATGGCGTGTGGTACAGGTGCTTGTGCTGCAGCTGTTTCAGGTATGCGCCGTGGTTTACTGGCGAATAATGTTGAGATTGAACTTGCAGGCGGTAAATTGCAAATTGAATGGAAAGAAGGTGATGTGGTGTGGATGACAGGTCCAACGGCAACGGTTTATGAAGGTCGTTTAGATCTACGTTATTTCCAAAGTTGATTGATTCAAAATTTTTAGTAATGTTTTTTTAAGCCCTGAAATTATTTCGGGGCTTTTTAACATAAAATGATTTCATTTTCAGTTCAACTTTGTTCAAGATAAATATCACAACTTTTAAATGATTTATACAAAAAATAGGACCATAAAAATGGCGATAGATCGTATCGATTGGCATGCTGAATCAGCAGAGCAAGCGGGTTTTCCCTATGAAAATGGAGGAACACATATTGGAATTTACCTAGCGTGGATCATCAATAATCATTTGGAAGGCGAGTTTCACCAAGAAGAAAGTGAGGATGAGGTCGCACAAGTTTTTGTACGGAAAATGACAGGGCGTAAATTTTTAATTCAGATGTGTGATGAAAAGTTTTGCGAAGAGGATTTAAATGAAGAAGGTCTTGCTTTTACCCAAGCCTACTATGAAAGCAATGAATATTTCAAAGACTATGATGCGACTCTCGTACATGCTAAAGGTTTAGAAAATACCTATGCTGTAGAGGATACGTGGGAAAATTATGATCTTATGGCACCCATTATTAGCGAAAAATATAAACAATGGCGAGAGAAGCAATAAATTGATTATAGTAAAATTCATGATTTAAGGGGAAGCATAAAAAAACACAGTTCATAATCATTGAACTGTGTTCGAACAATCATCTGTCTGGAGTTCAGATAATTGTTCATTAACTGCAAATTACAGCATTGGTGTTTGTATAATTTATAAATGAGGGTCAATCTTGCACTTTCAAGTGGTCTGTGGGTTAAGCTGCATATTTTGAAAGATTTGGCTTATTTCATTGAGTGAATACCAAACATATTTCCCTCAGTGTCAATTGCTAAAACAATATGTCCATGTTCTCCAATAGACATTTTAGTTCGGTGAATTTTTCCACCAGCGCTTTCTATTCGAACTTGCTCAATTGCGCAATCATCACTGTTAAAATAGACAATTGTGCTGTTACCACCAGCGAGAACGCCTTCCATTTTGACTAGCGCACCAGTTGCTCCATAAAGTTGCATATCAAAAGGAAAATGTTTCATTTGTATGTCTTGAGAAGAATCAGGATTATGAAAATCAGTCAGTTTAATATTCAAAACCGTTTCATAAAATATTCTAGCTCTTTGTAAATCATTGACATAAATCTCAAACCAACAGACTGGATTTATCATTGTGTTGTTCCTCATCTTGATTTTATGATTTGGATAATTTTTAAACTTTATCATGATGAGCTTATGACAAACTTAAGCGACAAAGATAGATATTTTGTAAATGTATTTTTGTTTTGTTCAATTTAAATAAAAAAGAACGCCGAAGCGTTCTCTTTTTTTTAGTGATTTAGATTAATGGCGTGCAGCTTTTTTGCCTTCATCTACTGCTTTTACAATCGGTGCTTTAACCAAAGGTTTAGGTTGTTCGATTAGTGCAAGTGGAAGAATCTCATCGATACTCTTCACTGCTTTAATTTCCAAACCATCTTTGACATTCTGAGGAATTTCAGTCAAGTCACGGACGTTTTCTTGTGGGATAAACACAAGTTTAACACCACCACGATGTGCTGCTAAAAGTTTCTCTTTCAAGCCACCAATACGCATTGCTCGACCACCTAGACTGGTTTCACCTGTCATTGCAATATCAGGACGAATTGCAATTTTAGTGAACGCAGAAACAAGGGCTAAAGTCAGTGCTAAACCAGCCGATGGACCATCTTTTGGAGTTGCACCTTCAGGTAAATGCACATGTACATCAGTTTCTTCAAAACGTGATGCTTCGATCCCCAACTCATCTGCACGGGTACGAACAACCGTCATTGCAGCAGTAATTGACTCTTTCATCACGTCACCAAGTGAACCTGTGGTAATGAATTTACCTTTACCAGGAACAGCAGCAACTTCAATCGTCAATAACTCGCCACCAACAGATGTCCAAGCCAGGCCATTAACACGACCCACTTGCGCTTCTTCTTCTGCCATACCGTAGTCAAACTTATGAACACCTAAATAATCTGGCAAGTTCTCAGCAGTCACATCAATATGTAAGTTTTTGGCTTTCTTACTAACAGACTCTTTCACCACTTTACGTGCAATTTTAGACACTTCACGTTCAAGACTACGTACGCCTGCTTCACGCGTATAACGACGCACGATGTCACGAATTGCTTCTTCATGCACAGTCAGTTCTTTAGCACGTAAACCATTGTTCTTGATTGCTTTCGGAACAAGGTAACGGTCTGCAATATTGACTTTTTCGTCTTCGGTATAACCAGGCAGACGAATCACTTCCATACGATCAAGCAATGCTTCAGGAATATTCATGCTGTTTGCAGTACAGATGAACATCACTTCAGACAAGTCAAGATCAAGATCTAAATAATGATCATTGAACTTATTGTTCTGTGATGGATCAAGTACTTCAAGCAGAGCAGAAGCTGGATCACCACGGTAGTCCTGTGCCATTTTGTCAATTTCATCGAGTAAGAACAGTGGGTTCTTCACACCGACTTTTGTCAAAGATTGCACGATCTTACCTGGCATCGCACCGATATAGGTACGACGATGACCACGAATTTCCGCTTCATCACGTACACCACCGAGTGCCATACGAACGAATTCACGACCTGTTGCTTTGGCAATGGATTCACCGAGTGAAGTTTTACCTACACCTGGAGGACCAACTAGACACAAGATTGGACCACGAAGTTTTTTCACGCGTGATTGAACTGCTAAATATTCAACAATACGCTCTTTTACTTCGTCCAAACCATAATGGTCTGCATCTAAAATTTCTTGTGCTTTTGCCAAGTTAATGCTGACTTTGCTCGCTTTATTCCAAGGTGTATCTAAAATCACCTCGATATAGTTACGAACTACAGCCGCTTCACTTGAAGCAGGTTGCATTGCTTTGAGTTTACGGAATTCAGCTTCTGCTTTTTTACGCACGTGTTCAGGTAAATCAGCTTCTGCTAAACGCTTTTCAATTTCAGCAACATCATCTTCCGCACCGCCATTCATGTCGGAAAGTTCACGCTGAATCACTTTCATCTTTTCATTGAGGAAGTATTCGCGTTGATTCTTTTCCATTTGGCGTTTTACAGAATCATGCAAAGTTTGCTCAATCTGTTGTTCTTCAGACTGTTGTAGCAAATAAGTCATGAGTTCTTGTAAATGTGCTTCAAACTCATCGTGTTCTAAGAATTTTTGTTTTACATCTATATTCAAAGGTACACGCGTTGCAACGAAGAACAATAATTGCAATAAATCATCAATTTTATTGGCAGCAGCAATCAATTCACGTGCATTACGTAATTTTGCTTCTGCGTATTGTGAAAATAAGGCACGCAATTCTTCAACACGTGTTGCTTGCGTATCTTGATCTACAGATACGGTCATCGGGCTCAATGCGTGTTCAGCAGACAGGTATTCATCATTGTCAATGATTTCAACCAGCTTAGAACGATGTAAGCCTTCAATTAATACTTTTATGCAGTTTTCATCATTCTCATGATTCACAACTTGTACAATCTTAGCGACAGTACCATATTGATATAAATTGTCGTGATCAATTTCTTCTGTAAGCGAATCTTTTTGCGCAACTACAAATACTAAATTGTCACTGTTACGAGCCACATCAACTGCATTAATCGATTTTTCACGACCCACAAATAACGCAATTTGCATGTGCGGATAAACCACCACATCACGTAGCGCTAAAAGCGGTAATACACTTGGAACCTGTGGCTCTAAGTTTTCTTGATTCATAATAATCTCAGACATGGGCACTCCTAATGAGTGACAACGGTGTTGCCATGTTTTTTATAGTGATGTGTATTTATAAAATTACAAGGGCTTTGCTTAATAAAAAAAATAAAAAAACGCAAATGTATGATTAATAAATGAAGCTAGCGGCACTTATTGACTGAAATGACGCTTAAAATGATAAGTTTTAGACGGTGTGATCAATCCATCTAAAGCTTGATCCCAAGGGTTGCGCTTTAATTCAATGTCTAATTTTTGAAAATCATGTGCTAAACCGAGCCGATATGGACGATGCAAAGCAGAGGCGAGTGTACGATCATAAAAACCACCGCCCATGCCCATCCGTGCACCTTTATCATCACAGGCAAGTAAAGGCATAACAACAAGATCTAAAATAGAAATATGTAATCCTCTACTTGCGATTGGTTCAAGCATGCCTAGTGGATGGCGAGAGAACAAGTGATTATGAAATTGATGTTTTGAAACTCTGACCCACCGCAAGGTTTTATTCATATTACAAATCAAGGGTAAATAAACTTGTTTACCATGTTGAAAACAAAATTCAATGAGAAGTCGTGTTCTGACTTCACCAAAAGCATCTAGATAAACCCCCACTTTTTTTGCGTACTGTAACTGTGGATGCTTTAAAAACTGTTTAAAGCATTGCTGCTCAATGTTTCTGTGTTGAAGTGGTGTTAATGATCGTCTTTGCTTTCTGATCATTTTGCGTAATTCAGTGTTTTGATTCATAAGGTTTGAAGAAAAATAAAACCATATACAGTATACAGGTGAATAATTCTTTTTCATGGAAATAAGAAATCAGCTCCCTTTTTTAGCCACTTTTATTGAAAGCTGATGACTACATAACCATTCGATTCTATAGATGTGGTTTAAAATCAACTGGATAAAATGTTAACTGTATCGCTATCTTGTTTAAATAATGCCTAAAAATAACTTTGTTTGAATTTAAGATAATACTTTTTAAATTAAATAGGCTTTGTTGCACAAAGCTATTCTTGAGGGCTTCTTTAGCAATATAATTTCCAGATGAAGAAGCCTGCACCTAAAACTTACCGTACAACCAATTGGTCCTCGTATAACCAAGCTTTAATCAAGCGAGGAAATATTTCAATCTGGTTTGATCCTAAGACGCAATGGTATGCACAACCACAAGGCAAGCAAGGACGAAATCAAACTTATTCCGATACAGCGATTCAATGCTGTTTAATGATCAAATCTCTATTCCGTCTTTCTTTACGTATGGTTACTGGCTTTGTTCAAAGCCTGATTAAACTCTGTGGCTTGAATTGGACAGCACCAGATTACTCCACCCTTTGTAGACGACAAAAGCATATTGATATTGCGATAAGCTATCAGAAAAGTCATGATGGGTTACACCTACTTGTCGACTCTACGGGTTTAAAGTTTTTAGGTGAAGGCGAATGGAAGCGTAAAAAACATCAGCCTGAATACCGTCGGCAATGGCGTAAACTGCATATTGGTATAGATGCTGAAACACTGCAAATACGTGCCGTTCAGCTTACTACAAATAATGTCAGTGATTCACAAGTACTAGGTGATTTACTGGATCAAATTCCACTAGATGAGCGAATAGATTCTGTCTATACCGATGGCGCGTACGACACGAAGTGCTGCAGAAAAGTGATTTCAGATCGTCAAGCACATGCAGTAATTCCACCCAGAAAGAATGCCAAGCCCTGGAAAGATTCTAAAATAAGTTCAATAGAACGAAATGAGTTACTTCAAACGGTTAAACATTTAGGCAGAACCCTATGGAAAAAATGGTCGGGTTATCACCGTCGTAGTTTGGTGGAAACCAAGATGCATTGCATCAAATTATTAGGAGATAAGCTGACGGCAAGACATTTTCAAAGTCAGGTCAATGAAATTCATGCGCGTGTGGCAGTTCTGAATAGATTTACGGAATTAGGTAGACCTCACACCCAAGTTGTCACTTAAATTTGAATGGATTGGGGAAAACTCAGCTTTTGAATGTTTATGCAACAAAGCCCCTCCAGGTGTAAAAATTGAAATTACTACAGACGGTGATATCAAGGTTACATTTGATCCAGATGTAGATCCAAGCACGATTGATCCAAATACAGACTTTGTGATCACGGGTGAAGATGGCTTACCATTAAAAGATATAGATGGTAATCTAGTGCCTGCTCCATCATGGACTACACCAGATGGTGGTATTACGTGGACAGGTAAAGTACCGCCAAATGTCGATGGTGAAGTCACAGTAAAAGTCCCTGCGAAAGACGCTAATGATAATCCAACTTACACTGACAAAACAGGCAATCCAGGTACAGGTAATGATGCTACAGTAGCTGTAGATACAACACCTCCAGGTGTAAAAGTAGAAATCACGCCAAACGGTGATATCAAGGTTACATTTGATCCAGATGTAGATCCAAGCACGATTGATCCAAATACAGACTTTGTGATCACGGGCGAAGATGGCTTACCATTAAAAGATATAGATGGTAATCCAGTGGATGCCCCACAATTTGAAACCACAGATGGTGGTATTACGTGGACAGGTAAAGTACCGCCAAATGTCGAAAGTGAAATTAAGGTAGAAGTACCAGCAGGCACTTACACAGATAAAGTAGGTAACCCTGGTAAGCTTGGTAACTCAAATATTGGTTCTGATGGTCAGCCAGATCCTGAAGGTGAACCTGTTTTTGTTGATACAGCTCCTCCAGGTGTAAAAGTAGAAATCACGCCAGATGGTAAGATCACAGTAACTTTTGATCCAGATGTAGATACAAATACAATTAGTTTGGATGATATTCAGGTCACTTTAACTGATGAAAAAGGTGAGCCAATTCTGGATGATGATGGTCGCCCAGTCACTATTCCATTAATAAGTACAGATGGTGGCATTATTTGGACAGGCGAAGTACCGCCAAATCTCGATGGTATCGTGAAGGTTGAAGTCCCTGAGAATAGCTACAAAGATAAAACAGGCAACCTTGGTACAGGTGATGACGCTACAGTAGCTGTGGATACAACACCTCCAGGTGTAAAAATTGAAATTACTACAGACGGTGATATCAAGGTTACATTTGATCCAGATGTAGATCCAAGCACGATTGATCCAAATACAGACTTTGTGATCACGGGTGAAGATGGCTTACCATTAAAAGATATAGATGGTAATCTAGTGCCTGCTCCATCATGGACTACACCAGATGGTGGTATTACGTGGACAGGTAAAGTACCGCCAAATGTCGATGGTGAAGTCACAGTAAAAGTCCCTGCGAAAGACGCTAATGATAATCCAATTTACACTGACAAAACAGGCAATCCAGGTACAGGTAATGATGCTACAGTAGCTGTAGATACAACACCTCCAGGTGTAAAAGTAGAAATCACGCCAGATGGTAAGATCACAGTCACATTTGATCCAGATGTAGATCCAAGCACGATTGATCCAAATACAGACTTTGTGATCACAGATGGAAATGCTGAACCGTTAAAAGACAAAAATGGCGATCTAGTGCCTGCTCTATCATGGACTACACCAGATGGTGGTATTACGTGGACAGGTAAGATACCGCCAAATGTTGAAAGTGAAGTTAAGGTTGAAGTACCAGCAGACAGTTACACAGATAAAGTAGGTAACCCTGGTAAGCTTGGTAATTCAAATATTGATTCTGAAGGTCAGCCAGATCCTGAAGGTGAACCTGTTTTTGTTGACACAGCTCCTCCGAGTGTGAAGGTTGAAATTGGCACAGACGGTAAGATCACTGTAACTTTTGATCCAGATGTTGATCCAAGCACGATTGACCCGAATACAGACTTTGTGATCACGGGCGAAGATGGCTTACCATTAAAAGATAAAAATGGTAATCCATTTACTTTAGAAAAAACTGATGATCCACTGATTTGGACAGGTAAAGTGCCGCCAAATGTCGATGGTGAAGTCACAGTAAAAGTCCCCGAGAATAGCTACAAAGACAAAACAGGCAACTTGGGTACAGGTGATGACGCTACAGTACCTGTAGATACAACACCTCCAGGTGTAAAAGTAGAAATCACGCCAGATGGTAAGATCACTGTTACATTTGATCCAGATGTGGATACAGATACAATTAGCTTAGATGATATTCAGGTCACTTTAACAGATAAAGAAGGCAAGCCAATTCTTGATAAAGAAGGCAAGCCAGTGACTGTTCCACCACTGACATCAGCAGATGGTGGTATCACTTGGACAGGTAAAGTACCGCCAAATATTGACGGAAAAGTAAACGTAGAGGTGCCTGCGAAAGATGCAGATGGAAACCCAACCTACACTGACAAAACAGGCAATCCTGGTACAGGTAATGACGCTACAGTAGCTGTAGATACAACTCCACCGACAGTGACAGTAGAAATCGAACCTGAAACGATTAAAACCGTCATTATTTCAGGTGTCACTTCACTTGAACTTGGTGATATTGTGACAAATGGTCAGATTGTTGAAGATAGTCTAATAGACAATGGTGATGGTACTTGGACTGTAAAAGTTAAAGTCAATGGTGATCTAGAGATCAAGGAGATTATAGGTCAGCCAGAGGCGACGACAGAGATTAAAGACAGCGTTATTGTTTCAAATAATAATGGTACAAATAACTCTACAGTGACATTTAAATTCTCAGAAACACTTAAGGATGGCAGTTTTACAGAGGCAGATATTAAAGTCACTGGTGGAACTTTAGTTCCAAATAGCCTGAATTATGATCCAGTTACTGATACTTGGACAGCTGAAATCAAGGTAACACTTGGTCAAGAAGTTACTGTTGAAGTGAGAGATCAGAGCTATGAAGACCTTGCAGGAAATAAAGGATCAGATGGTCATGATGTCTTAGAAACGATCAAAATCACTAGTGTTAAACCGACTGAAGATGGTCAAAGCACAGAAATCACTGTGAAAAGCTCTCAGAAACCAGAAGATATTATTTTAATAGTAGATGGTAAGCCTATCAGTATTGTTGAATGGATAGACAATGGGGATGGTACATATACCTTTAGAACAGAGGGCGATGTTAAGGGGGATAAAATCACAGCGACTACGACTACAACACCAACTGATGATCATCCTGATGGTGAGCAGATCTCAGATACAGTGAGCTTACCATTTGTGAGTATTGACACCATTGCATTTGATGATGTGATCAATAAAGCTGAATGGGAAGATTTAACCCAAGGTGGTGATACGATTACGATCACAGGGAAGATCAGTAACTCTGATCCAGATACACTGACAGTAACTGTGAATGGGGAGACGTATACCTATGATAAAAATCTTACTAATAATACAGTCGCAATCAATGGCGATGGTACATGGTCAATTCAAGTGCCTAAAGATTCAATTAAAGACACCAATCATATTACAGCAGTAGCAACAGCTGAAGGTGGTAGATCTATATCGAATACAGCTGAAAGTGATCCAATCCGAGATATTAAGCCACCAACAGTGAAAGTTGTAGTAGATGAAGACGGTAACATCACTGTTACATTTGACTCAGATGTAGACCGTGATTCGATTAAACCAGAAACTGACATCGTGATCACGGACAAAAACAGTAATCCACTCAAAGATAAAGATGGCAAACTAGTTACGATCAAGCTTGAAGCTTCGGAAGATGGTTTGACTTGGACAGGTAAAGTGCCATCAAATGTTGAAGGTGGTGTAAAAGTTGAGGTTCCTGCACTAGGTGAGGATGGTAAGCCAACGTATACCGACAAAGCAGGTAACCCAGGTGAACCAAATCGTGGTGAGAATGACATCAATATGGTTCCACCGACAGTGACAGTTATTGTAGATAAAGACGGTAACATCACAGTCACCTTTGATCCGGATGTGGATCCAAGTACGATTGATCCAGAAACTGACATTGTGATCACGGATAAAGAAGGCAATCCACTCAAAGACCAAGATGGTAAACCAGTTGAGATCACCTTAACACCAAGTGAAGATCATTTAACGTGGACAGGCAAAGTGCCATCAAATGTTGAAGGTGGTGTGAAAGTTGAGGTTCCTGCAACAGATGCTGAGGGTAACCCAACTTATACCGACAAAGCGGGTAACCCAGGTGAACCAAATAGTGGTGGCAATGACATCAATATGGTTCCACCAGGTGTGACTGTTGTTGTTGATAAAAACGGTAACATCACAGTCACCTTTGACCCTGATGTGGATCCAGATACGATTGATCCAGACACAGGCTTTGTGATCACGGATAGAGATGGTAATCCGATTGAAATCACACTTAAGCCTTCAGAAGATGGTTTAACGTGGACAGGTAAAGTACCAGAAGACGTTGAAGGTAAAGTGACTGTAGAAGTTCCTGAGGGTAGCTATACCGACAAAGCGGGTAACCCTGGTGAACCAAATAGTGGTGGCAATGACATCAATATGGTTCCACCAACAGTGACGGTTATTGTAGATAAAGAAGGTAATATCACAGTCACCTTTGACCCTGATGTAGATCCAGACACGATTGATCCAGAAACAGACTTTGTGATCACGGATAGAGATGGTAATCCGATTGAAATCACACTTAAACCTTCAGAAGATGGTTTAACGTGGACAGGTAAAGTACCAGAAGACGTTGAAGGTAAAGTGACTGTGGAAGTTCCTGAGGGCAGTTATACCGACAAAGCGGGTAACCCAGGCGAATCAAATAGTGATGAGAATGACATCAATATGGTTCCACCAACAGTAATAATCACACTTGAAGAAAGTAATTTAGCTGACCCACATATCATCATTGAGTTCAGTGAAGTTCCTTGTGGTGCCAATGGTGTTCCTTTAACAGCTGAACAAGTGAAAGATTTACTTACAACTCAAGGATTTAACTTTGACAGTGGTTTGGTAAGTAAGGATGGTGGTTTGACTTGGGCTGCGCCTATTACCTATACATCTGGCGATGCAAAAGCTGATATAGCGAATGATACTTATTTTGACGCAGCAAAAAATGCTGGTTCAGGAAATGGTGATATATTAAAAGCGCCAGAAGTTATTTCTAAAGAACCAACACAGACTGTGAAAGTTACTGGTGGTGATGACGGTAATGGTTCGTTTAGTAGTTCTAATTCTGATAAGAGTTCAAGCTCACCTAGTGATTCAAAAGCTAAGAAACATAATACATATGTTGAATTAAGCGCTGATGATCTTGACACAGCACGGATTATTATTAACTTGACATTGGTTGATAACTCATTTGCATTATTGGTAAATGGTCAATCAATCATTGATAAAGGAACTAATACCAATACACCAGTATTCCAGTTGCAAGCTGGTGATAAGGTACATGGGACAAATCAGATCATATTGCAAACGGCTGATGGAAAACCATTTGGTGATTCTAATGGGACTACACCATGGAATGAAAATGCCAATGGGTTACCTCGTATCCAAGTTGTGATAGATAAAGATGGTATTCGTTTCTTTGCTAGTTCATCCACTTCATCATCTGAGTTAATTGAGTTATTTATTTCTGATGCAGATAAAAGTCGAATTAATTTACCAGAATTAATTGCTGGGAAGAATGAGATTTCTGTCTGGAATCATGATGGTACAGGTGTAGATGCGATTGCTGGGAATGTAAAAGTTCTGACAGGTGAGGGTTTTGTAATATCTGACGAAGATGGTGCTGAGGTATCAAAAGCTGTTATCAAAGTATCTGGCGAGTTGCAAGGTGCACTTATCATACCAGTCTTGCCAAAAGGGATTAAAGCTTCATGGAGTAAGGATGGTAGTGAATTAACCCTCACTGCGACAAATGGTGCATTGTCACATAAAGATTTCTCTGATGCGATCAACTTGCTCATGTTTGGTGTGAAAAAAGATCAAACTGTTACAGATGGTGAGCGTACGATTGAAGTTACGATTTATGATGAAGATGGTTTAAAATCTAGTACAGCGACTGGTACTTTTGATTATAAAGCAGGCTTAGGTAATATTTATGTTAACCAGTTTGATTTCACTGATCCAACTGTTACAACAGTTTCTCCAGCTCAAGCAGATGAGGGTGAGGATTTAGTTCATACCATCACATTGAGTAAAGCCACTACGCACGATACTGAATTTAGCTTTAAATTGGGTGGTGGGATTAATGATAGTGCGACCGCTGATGATTATGGAACACCACGCTTTAGCAATGGTGTTACTTATGATGCAACTACAGGAAAAATTACTGTACCTAAGGGCGTAGATAGTTTCACTGTGACCTATACAGCGACAACAGATAATGAAGTTGAAGGTACTGAAACTGTGACACTTGAAGTTGGGGGTGTGACAGGACAAGGTGAAATTACGGATGCACTAATAGTTCCAGAAAACGGTGTAACAGCAACTTTAGTTGACTTAATTGAATTGTCTGGTGTCTATGATGACTCATTACCAGGTTTGTCAGAGGTATATAAAGATCAAAACGGTAATTATGACGTTTACGATACTTTCTCTGTCAATCTTGGATTATCACCTGAGCAAAAAGAACAGTTGGCAGCTGGAAATATTAAGGTGACCGTAACTGGCCCGAATGGTGAGCAAATTCAGGTTACCGTGGATAAAGATGGTGTAATTACTGGGAAAATTTCAGATATTGGTAATTTATCTGGTGATGATCTTAAAGTTTCAGTCAGTGTTGAAACCGTAGGTTCTTCAACGCCAGTTGTAACAGAGCATCCAATTACTGTAACACCTGTCGAAAATATTAAAGTTATTGATTATGCTCAGAATATTCAGACCCAAATTGATGATATTTTAGCGAAAATTAAAGTGGATTATATTGCAAACGGTAATCCACAACCAACTTACGATGGTGTGTTTCACAAGCTATATAAAGCTGAAGTTGATAAATATTTGAAAGAACACGGTTTGAATAGCGAATGGGACATTACTGATCCAAGTGTTAAACAATCAATTCGTGAACAAGTATGGAATGATAATCCAGATTTATTATTTACAGCGTTTCAAAGCGAGATTGAAAATAAAGTTCAGGGTGATATGAATGGACACAGCTCGAAAGACGATAAGATATCAGATATTCATGTTATCGATATTGATGCATATCTAGCACTTAAAGCACTAGCTCCGGGTTTCAGTAATAAGCTAACATTGAATATCGATGGTCCACGTGATCAAGCCAGCGATTGGATTATTTTTGATAAACCATTTGATAGTTCAATGTTTATTATTGAAAGTAAAATGACCAATAATGGTAAAACCAACTTCTTTGATAATTATGGTGTTATTTATAAAAATCCGATTACTGGTGAGCCTTTGAGCTTTATGTTTAATAACATACAAGGTGTTGCGTTTGGTGATGGTACTGTTATTACAGCAAATGCTGATGGAGTTATTACATCATTTAAAAACTTCTCAATGACACTTTCATCAGCGATGGTTGGTGATGATGTCGATGGTAAATTATTGGGTGGTCTTAAATTTAGTTCTAGCTTCATTGATAGTGCGACCGAAACCATTTTAGTGAGTGATCAGGAAAAAACTATTAAGCCAGAAATTTACTTAAATGGTAAGCTTTTGGTAGCGGAAAAAGGATGGTATGTCCTTACTGATTCACAAGCTGCGGCATTTAAAACAGCTAATTTTGAGTTAACCATAAAAGTTCCAACTCAATTGTATGATGATGAAAATGATCCATTTGGTAGTGCGGAAGATTTTAAAGCTCAATTTGAAGCGTTCTTAAATAAAGAAGCTAATCTAGAAGCGTTATTGGTTGAACCAACAGCACAAGCTTCTATGATGCGTATGTCAATGGATTATGAAGACACGAGTGACATCATCTTCGATCTACTCAACGATGACAACACTGGTGGCAATACATTAACAACAGTGGAGCACTTCACATCTACAGATCATATCAATGTTTCAGACTTGCTTGACACCAATGCAAGCCTTGAAAACATCAATGAATACCTCACAGTAAGTTATGATGCCGATGCAGACCAAGCAGTGATTTCGATCGACCGTGACGGTACAGCAGGCAGCTATCAAAGTACTGAATTGTTAGTGTTGAATAATCAAACAACTGATGTAACGTTGAAAGAATTATTGGAAAACAATCAAATCATCATTTTCTGATGATTTGATTACAGATAATTTGTTCTAAATAAAAAAGCTCCTTCGGGGGCTTTTTTATTGACTAAGAAACAATATTTTAAGGCATTTATATGCAACAGTTGATTTAGCATAACTGCTTTAATTTTTCTTGTATCGAGTTAAACCGACCAAAGGAAGAAGAGACTTTACTATGTCTATGTACAATATATGATTGAAATATAGACTTAAAAAGTGAATTTTTATTTTGATAAAGGTGCTCTATCTTTTCTGACAAATGTTGGATTTATTTAAGTCAATTTAAATATACGTCATAAAGATTAAGCTAAAAGAATCGGAAAATAACATCATTATGGACAATGTCATGCGTATGCAAAATGATCATAGATCAGAAAATCAAAAAGCATTTGGAAGTAAAAAAGTATTTCAACCTAAGTTACTGTTGGGTTTTAAGATTATTTCAATTTCATTGTGTACAGCATTGTTTGTTCCACAGCAGATACTAGCAGCGCCTGCATCAAAATTGGATTTAACCTTATCAGAGCATTCTAAAAATAAAATTAAAGTGCTGATGAATGACCCTAAGGTCTGGAAACAAATTCCTAAAACAGTCACTTTATGTGTTTATTCACCTGATGGGGCAAACAGCGAAGCTTTTGAGCAAGCCACCAGTTATATCAGTGAAATGCCTCGTATCACGCAGATTGCCAAAGAGTTTGGGGTGAATATGAAAATGACACGTCCAACAAAGTTGTCCATGCAAATTGATTTAGATTATCCAAAATTAAAACAAAAGGCTTCCACGGATATTCAACTAAAAGTGTATACCGATGAGCGTGTACTCACAGAAGATTTTCGAAGTAAGCGTTGTGATGGTGCAGGAATTAGTAATATCCGTGCACGACAATTTAATCCCTTTGTCGGTAGTATTGACGCAATTGGTGCAGTGCAAAATTATAAGCAACTCACGTCAGTGATTCAGTTATTGGCACGCCCAGAATACGATGCCAAAATGGTCAATAAAGATTATGAAATTGTTGGTATCGTGCCATTGGGTGCTGCTTATATCATGGTCAATGACCGTAAAATTGATACCTTAGCCAAAGCCGCAGGTAAAAAAGTTGCTGTGATGAATTTTGATGCGACTCAAAAGAAACTGGTTCAAAATGTTGGAGCACAACCTGTTTCTGTCGATTTACTCACAGTAGGCGGTAAGTTTAATAACAAAGAAGTCGATATTATGGCGGGGCCTGCTTTGTTATTTAAACCTCTAGAACTCAGAAAGGGTATGACGGATAAAAATGGCAATGTGGTCGGTGGAATTATCAAATTCCCACTGATTCAGGTCACAGGGACGTTGATTATGCATCGCAATAAATTCCCTGCGGGCTTGGGACCTATTGCACGTGAAATGATTTCAAAACAACTTTCTCCTGCGTTCCAATTTGTTGATAAACTGGAAAAAGATGTGCCTGAAAAGTATTGGTTTGATATTCGTGAAGCAGATAAACCAGGCTATATTAAAATCATGCGTGAAGCACGAATTGCAATGACCAAAGAGGGCTATTATGACCCTGCAATGATGAAGATCTTAAAGAAAGTACGTTGTGGTCAGAATCCTAGTAGCTTTGAATGTGCTTTAAATGATGAATAAAATCGTGCCTTAATTAGGACTTAGGACTTAGGACTTAGGACTAAGGAGTAGAGTGATGTTTGGCTGTACTCCTTTTTTATGTGTGATTGATTTATAACTTGCTTAGATGGATTAACTTACATACATTACGGGAATCAATAATAAAGTTTGCTGTGATGAATAGATATTTAGTATTGGGTCTTAGTTTCATTTCTGCATTTGCTTATTCAGCGCCCTATAAGACAGGCGATATTGTTTTTCATACCTCCAAATCTGCACAAAGCCAAGTGATTCAAAAGGCAACGCATTCACCCTATAGCCATATGGGGCTGATTGTAAATAAGCAAGGGCAGACTTGGGTATTGGAAGCTATACAGCCTGTGAAATATACACCATTAAAACAATGGGTTGATCGTGGGATAAATAAAAGCTATGTGGTAAAGCGTTTTAAATCGGGTTTGACGCTAAGTCAGCAAAATAAATTAGTTAAAGATGCAGAGGCATATTTAAATAAACCGTATGACATCTATTTTGAATGGAATGATGATGCGATTTACTGTTCTGAAATTGTGTGGAAAGCCTATAAAGGTGCGTTGGGAATAGAATTAGCCTCCTTAGCGCAATTAAAAAGTTTTGATCTTACTGATCCAAGTGTGAAAGCATTGATGAAACAGCGTTATGGGCAAAAAATTCCTTTAGATGAAAAGGTGATTGCACCAAGTGCTATTTTTAATTCTAAGCAATTAATTACGGTTCAATGATGTTTAAGAAAATTGATTTGAGTGTTATTTAAAATAATAGATGTAGACGTAAAAAAGCCTGAGTCGTATTGCTCAGGCTTTTTTATGAGAAGTTTCATCGTAAAACAATCTCGAATATGGCGTCCCTACGGGGATTCGAACCCCGGTTACCGCCGTGAAAGGGCGATGTCCTAGGCCTCTAGACGATAGGGACAAATGAGGCAAACCTTTGAATTTAGAAACTAAACCATTAATTTAATGGCGACCCTACGGGGATTCGAACCCCGGTTACCGCCGTGAAAGGGCGATGTCCTAGGCCTCTAGACGATAGGGTCGTTTCAGAGGTGGGCGTATATTAGGGTGAATATGGAAAAGTGTCAAACCTTTTTCTGCAATAAAAACTGAAATAATGTTTAGATGTTTAAAAACACAGCAATATTGGAAAATTGCTTAAATTATGAAGAATTTTCCACCATTTTTTTAGCCATATAAATTGAAAGTACGTTCACAGTTCCAACTTTCAGCTATATCCTGAAATGAAGTTATTTTAATAGCATCCAAAGGCTTGGATTGATGTTGATATGTTCATTGATGTACTTTTCCTTGAGATTCAAGGGTGGAAATAAAAAAGTGCAGTCGATTGCTGCACTTTTTTGCTATTGCTCAGAATGAAACCTTATGAGATTTCATTCTTATTTTTATAGAGTAAGGCATAGCTAATATAACAAGCGATGATAAAGATCATACAGCAAATAAAACCAACAACCATTTCTGGGTCAAATACCATGCTGATACAGGTAATTAAACAGAAGATAAAGCCAAGAATCGGTACGATGGGGAATAATGGTGCAGCAAAGCCAAGTTCAGCTTTAGTATGACCTTGTTTGTACCATTCGCGTCTAAAGTTAAATTGGCTAAGACAAATACTCATCCAGACAACGACCATGGTAAATGCAGCGACACCGAGTAAGTTCTTAAAAATTGTTTCAGGTGCAAATTGCTCTGAAAGCAAGCCAGGTAAAGCACCAAACATTGTCACAATGACTGCGATGTAGGGGATACCACGTGCATTGACTCTAGAGAATATGCTTGGAAGCTGCTTCTTGGCTGAAAGTGACCACATCATGCGTGAGGCAGCAAATAAGCCTGAATTGGCAGCAGAGAGTAAAGCAGTAATGATCACAAAGCGAATAATATCTTCTGCGTATGGAATCCCAATATGATTAAACACGGTAACGAATGGACTACTACTGACGCCATGCGCGTCTAAACCTGCCATCTCATGTGGAAGTAATGCACTGATGACAATAATTGTACCGACAAAGAAAATCAGTAGACGCCAAATTGCAGTATTGATTGCTTTGGGTACATTTTTAGCAGGGTCTTCAGTTTCACCAGCTGCAACACCGATTAGCTCTGTACCAGAGAAGGCAAAGTTCACAATGAGCATGGTGGTGAATATTGGGAATAAGCCTTGAGGGAACCAACCCGCAGCAGTGAGGTTGCTAAATAATGGGGCTGTTTCTTGACCTTGATAATTCACAATACCAAAAATCGCCAATAAACCAATCAAAATAAAAGCAACGACAGTGATCACTTTCACTAGGGAGAGCCAAAATTCAGACTCAGCAAACCATTTGGTAGAACTCATATTTAAGCCAAAAACGATTGCGGCAAAAATAATGGTCCAGAGCCACATCGAAATATGTGGAAACCATTCCTGCATCAGCAAGGCAGCAGCAGTGAATTCTGTACCTAAAGTGGCAGACCAAGTTAACCAATATAGCCAAGTGACGGTATAACCTGTACCTGGACCGATATATCTGGAAGCATAGGTGCCAAATGAGCCAGATTCAGGCATATGTACAGCTAACTCACCCAAGCACAGCATCACCATATAGGCAATAATCCCACCAAGGATATAGGAGATAATTGCACCAATTGCGCCAGTTTGGGCAATCACTTCACCAGAACCTAAAAAAAGTCCTGTGCCAATCGCACCACCAAGCGAGATCATCACCAAATGGCGTGTCGTCATTGCACGTTTTAGTGGCGATGATGTAGGGGAGGCATCATGTGGATGAGGTGATGGCTGCATAAGTTTCGAAGTTAAATAAAACGAGAAGCGCGATATTTTAGTCCAATTGATAAATAGTGCAATGACTGCGTGGTTTTTATGCTAAATAATCATCACTATAAATGTATGCTATATAATTTTATTTTTAAAAATAAAGAAAAAACATATAGATAGTTTTTGAGTTTGTTGTAAATGCTTTGGAGAAATCACTAGATATAAAAAAGCCTAAGTCGTATTGCTCAGGCTTTTTGATGAGATGTTTCATCGCGAAACAATCTCGAATATGGCGTCCCTACGGGGATTCGAACCCCGGTTACCGCCGTGAAAGGGCGATGTCCTAGGCCTCTAGACGATAGGGACGTTATGAGGTGATGCGTATATTAATGATAAATATCTTTATTGTCAAAATAGATTTATCAATAAATGTGTTATTTGTTTAATAATCAATCGAATAAGTGTGTTGTTCATTTTTTTATAGGCTTTAAGCAGATGTAATTGAATGAGGGGATAGCAAATAAATCAAAAAATAAAGTTGGATAATTTAAATTTTCTGATTAAAATTTGGTGCATTAAAAAAATGAACGCAGAAAAAATAGAAATGAATGCATTTGATCAATATATTCAAAAGCTTGAATATTACCCAAGTCAGTTAGATATTGATGAAAATATTTTTAGATACTTTATGCAACTTGAACGTGCGCCACAATTTTTTTCTATATATGACAAGGTATATGTAGTACCTGCACTTTTTACCCATTCCGATTTGATTCAGATGCTACAGGCAGAACCGTTTAAACGTCGTAAAATACCTGAATATATTTTAGAGTCACCTGAAAATTATAAGTTGAATATTTTGAGTGTGTTTAAAGTTTATACAATACTTCAAGGGTTTATTAATAAAAAAGTTGAACTGAGTCAGCAAGTATTAGTAGCTTATTCAGGTTTGGAATCTTATTTTAAAGACTTGTTAAAGGCACCTGAAAAGCAAGATTTAAGAGCGAATAAAAGAAAACCAAGCGATCAGGAGGGTGTTGAGCCTGTCATTCGGACCAAAAGTAATTCTGGTTTGCTTATTTTCTTATGGATCATTTTTGCAGTTTCAGCACTTTTAATGATTTTTGTTTCAGGTATTTTACGATTGATTTTTCAAGGTATTGTTTTTATCTTGGCGATTATTCTGTCTAAGACGATGCTCACTGGTTCAGCGGAACCTGATTTTGAAGATTCACAAGTCATTCAAGATGTATATTTGCAAAATTTAGATTATTTTTTTGAAAATGCAATGTTGAAACAAAAGAACTCACCATAGGGCGAGTTCTTTATGCTTATATTTAATTTTTTTGATGATACAACCAATAGTAAGTTGCATAACAGGCTGCCATAAATAACAAGCAACCAATAAACCCAGACAACATTTCAGGATCTGCTGCCATACTGAGTCCTGTTGCGGTACAGGTAATAAAACCAAGAATAGGAACCAATGGATACCAAGGCGTTTTAAATTTTAAATCGGCTAAAGTTTTGCCACCGGCGAGCCATTTGCGACGGAAATTAAATTGGCTCCAACAGATACTCATCCATACAATCACCATGGTAAAAGCAGCAACCCCTAGTAGATTTTTAAAGATGACATCTGCACCAAACTGTTCAGACAATAATCCAGGTAAACCGCCAATCATGGTCACAAGAATCGCAATGACAGGTGTGCCAGATTTGGTTAATTTTGAAAAGATTTTCGGTAATTGTTTCTGAACAGAGAGCGCCCACATCATACGAGAAGCCGCATATAAACCAGAGTTTGCTGTAGAAAGTAGGGCGGTGATAATCACAAAACGCATAATATCTTCAGCGTATGGAATCCCAATCAAGTTAAACACAGAAACGAAAGGGCTATTACTAATGCCTTCGCCATGTGCTGCTAAACCTGCATCTTGGTATGGAAGCAGTGAACTGATCACAATGATCGTTCCTACAAAGAAGATCATCAGACGCCAAACAGCAGCATGAATCGCTTTGGGGACATTTTTTTCAGGATTTTCTGTTTCACCTGCCGCAATCCCGATCATTTCTGTACCGTTAAACGCAAAATTCACAATCAACATGGTGGCAAAAATCGGGAATAACCCATTGGGTAACCAACCATGTGAGGTTAAATTGCTAAATAAAGGTGCAGATTCATAACCATGAAAAGGAATCAAACCAAAGATCGCTGCAAGCCCCAGTAGGATAAAGACCAGCACGGTCGCCACTTTGACAAATGAAAGCCAAAACTCAGACTCAGCAAAGAAGCGGGTTGAAGTCAGATTAGAAATGAGTACGGCAACAATAAAGACCAGCGTCCATAACCAAATAGATGTGGTGGGAAACCATTCCTGCATCAGCATCGCAGCAGCAGTGAATTCTGTACCTAATGTTGCTGACCAACCCAGCCAGTACATCCAAGACACCATATAGCCTGTGCCTGGACCAATATTCCGAGAAGCAAATGCACCAAATGAACCTGTCACAGGTTGGTTAACAGCAAGTTCACCAAGACACAGCATGACCATATAGGCGATTAAGCCGCCGATGATATAAGAAATGACTGCACCGATAGGCCCTGCTTGTGCAATCACTTCACCAGAACTTAAAAATAAACCAGTACCAATGGCACCACCTAAAGACAGCATAATCAGATGACGTCTGGTCATGGATCTTTTTAAGACAATAGACTGTCCATCAGCATGATTGTCGAAATTTGACTGCTGATTTGATTGATCGGGAGATTGCATAGAGATGGAGAAACAGTTTTAAAGCATTATTTTAAAGGAAAACGTGAAAATTCACAAAATAAAATATAGAAACAGAGATGAAAGTCTAAGAAAACTAAATATTTATAAGGTAGTGATAGGGAGTGAGGAATTTGAGTAATTATAAAATAGATGGCGTCCCTACGGGGATTCGAACCCCGGTTACCGCCGTGAAAGGGCGATGTCCTAGGCCTCTAGACGATAGGGACGTTTAGAAGATGGCGCTATCTTATTGATCCGCCATCAAAGTGTCAAGTAAGTGTGGAGCGAGTTTGTTCAAAATATAGCAAAACAGTTCAGCCGTTTTTTGTGTGTCATATAAAGCAGAGTGTGCTTCATGACCATCAAACTCAATTCCTGCTTGAATACATGATTTTGCTAATACAGTTTGACCAAACATTACCGCACTCAAAGTCACTGTATCAAATACAGAAAAACTGTGAAAAGGGTTTTGATTTTTAGTACCAGTACGTGCGATGGCAGCTTTTAAAAAGCCTAAATCGAAGTGTGCATTGTGCCCAACCAAGACTGCATGGGTGCAGTGCTGCGCACGACGCACTTCATTCACAGCTTTAAACATGCGCTTCAGCGCAGATTTTTCATCTTCTGCCATCGCAACACGCATTGGGTTAAATGGATCTACACCGATAAAATCCAATGAACGACGATCTAAATTCGCACCTTCAAATGGGTTGATATGCGCATGATGCGCTTCACCTGGTACAAATTTTCCATCAGCATCATAGACAATGGGGATGCATGCTATTTCTAGCAATGCATCAGTATCCGCATTAAAACCTGCTGTTTCTACATCAACAACGACGGGTAAAAAACCACGAAAACGTTGTCCAATCACAGGTAATGTTTCAGTTGTCACACCTTTCTCCATTGAATGGTTTTTCCAGCATAGAGCGGGATAATTTGTTCACCATTCAAATAATCTAAACTTTCAGGAATAACCTGATCTTCTTTGACAAGAGTAATCTTATTTGTGTTGCGAGGCAAACCATAGAAGTCTGCACCGAACATACTTGCAAAGCCTTCTAGGCGTTCGATCTTACCCACTTGGTCAAATGCTTGCGCATAAAGCTCAATCGCTGTTGGTGCGCTATAACAACCTGCACAACCACATGCATTTTCTTTGGCATTTTTAGAATGTGGCGCACTATCCGTTCCAAGGAAAAACTTAGGATTTCCACTGGTTGCAACTTCAAGTAAAGTTTGCTGATGAGTTTGACGTTTTAAAATAGGTAAACAATAAAAGTGCGGTTTTACACCACCCACCAGCATATCATTACGATTAAATAATAAATGTTGCGGAGTAATCGTTGCAGCAACATTACGATCTTGTTCAAGAACAAAATGTGCTGCTTCACTGGTGGTAATGTGTTCTAAAACTAATTTTAATTTTGGAAATTGACGTAATAAAGGTGCAAGCACTTCATCTAAAAAGCGTTTTTCACGATCAAAAATATCGACATGATTGTGAGTGACTTCGCCATGCAACAATAACGGAACTTGATGTTCTTCAAGTTGTTCAATTACAGCATAGACTTTACGAATATCGCTTACACCGTTGTCAGAGTTGGTGGTTGCACCAGCAGGGTAGAGCTTAATCGCGTTTACATGTTCAGATTCTTTAATTTTACGCACTTCAGTCGGTGAAGTTTGATCGGTAAAATAAAGCACCATACGCGGGTCAAACTGAATACCTTCAGGAACATGCGCCATGATACGTTCACGATAGGCATTTGCCTCTTCAACCGTTTTAACAGGTGGAACCAAGTTCGGCATACAAATTGCGCGAGCAAATTGTTTGGCTAAATCAGGAACTGTACGTTGTAAAGCAAGACCATCACGGAGGTGAGCATGCCAGTCATCTGGCTGAAGCAAAGAGATCGTATTCAAGGCAATTCTTACTGACAAATAAAAGAGATAATAATCCATTACACCTTAAAATGATAACAGCAATTTCTAATCAATAAGCAGAATTAAATGATTAAAAACAGCCCTAAAGCCTATAATTTATGCAATCTGGTTATGTTACTGTCATATTAAAGTGTTAATGATTACATTTATAAAATCATCTGTAGAGTCAATAATAGAATGAAATATACAGTTGAGTATAAAAAACATAAATTTAATTGCGTAATAATAATTTGTGCTATTGCATATTTTTGTTAAAAAATGATAATAGCATCATGTAAAGGTTCTATTTACGTACTGTTTTGGTGATTAAATTATTCAGTTATGAGGTAGAATGTTATTGATTTTAATTTATTTAAAAACAGTAATTTAAACATGCTTTAGCGTGTTGTAAATAAGTTTAATTAATAAATATTAAATCAATTATAATATTTAGTCATAAGCGAGTTTAATATGGGCAAGTTTCTGCCGAACTTTATTTGTATCATCTGCCTTGTTGGGTTAAATATTCAAGTCCAAGCATTTGCGAAACAAAATAAGAAAACTGAAAATAATCAAGAATCTATTTCTGTAAATTCAAAGCAAGATTGGTCTTTGAATGGTATAAATACAGCAAATTGGTCTGCTCATTTAGGGCGCGGACAATTTCCTGTTTATGCACGTGCACAAGTCATGTTGAATAATCTGCATGCCTCACCTGGCGCAATTGATGGAAAAAGCGGGAAAAACTTTTTAAAAGCACTTGCAGCATATCAGCAGATCCAAGGGTTGCCGATTAGTGGTGAATTAGATAAACAGACATGGGATAGTTTACTTAAAAATCAAAAATCTGCTGCGTTTGCTGCTTATCAGATTAGCGCAGAGGATATTAAAGGCCCTTATGCAAAAGCAATTCCGCGAAATTATGCTCAACAAGCAAAAATGAGAGGGCTTTACTATACGCGGGTCACTGAAATGCTCGGTGAGAAGTTTCATATTGATGAAGACTTTTTAAGGCAGATCAATCCTAAAGCGAATTTTAGAAAAGTCGGTGAGACGATTAATGTACCTATCGTTCGCAATGATCTTCCTCAAGATATTTCTTTAATTATTGCGCATAAGCCAGCTCGACAATTATATTTATATAATCATTTAAATCAAATGATTGCTTCATTCCCTGCAACTATTGGCGCATCGGGTACACCATCGCCCAAGGGGACACATAAAGTGATTAAAGTTGCACCTAATCCAGTATATATGTATAACCCGAAAAACTTTGTACAAGCGGGGAATAAGAAGAAGTTATCGTTGCCACCTGGACCTAATGGACCTGTGGGGAATATGTGGATTGCATTAAGTAAACCGACATTTGGTATTCATGGAACACCAAATCCATCGTCAATTTCAAAAACAGCCTCTCATGGTTGTATTCGTTTGACCAATTGGGATGCCAATGATTTGGGGCGTAAAGTGCAAGAGGGCGCTGTCGTCAGATTTTTAGATTAATTGGATTCACCTGAGTAGCAGCATACTTAAAAGGCTATCCATGTAAATGTTTAGCCTTTTATTTGTTTAGAACGTTCTCCTTAGCATGTAAAAGGTGAGTCAAATATCAAATTTATACACAAGATACTGAATTTATTCGTTATGATTAATTTTATATTTACACTTAAAAGATGATTATTGCATGAGCACAGAAAAAAAATTATCGACTCAAGAAGTGATAAGACTCGAACGTGATTTGGCTAAATTTGCCAATATGATGGATTCAGTGGTTCGGATTCCATTTACCAAGCAAGGGGTCGGTGCAGATGCCGCACTCAGTACGATTCCTGTTGCTGGAGATATTGCTGGTTTTGCTATGACTTGTTATGCCGTATATAAAGCCAAGCAAATTGGGGTACCCCAAGAAAAATTGAATGGCGTACTAAAATTAGCGGTGATGGATGGCATCGTAGGGTGTATTCCAATTGCTGGAACTTTGTTTGATATTTTTATTCGCCCTAGTCGTAAAGCTTTGGACGTCGTACATGAACATATTCGGAATGAATATCAAATTCGGAGTGATGATCATGTGGTACATCCATTTCTGCATGAAAAATTAGAACAAAAACAACAAACTTCGGCTTTCTGGAGAAATCCAGTAGTGGCGTGGTTATGGATTCATATTCCAGATATTTTTGGACTGATTGTTCTGGTCTTGATTGGGATTGCTATGTGGTTTGGTGTACAAATGTTGTGGGATTGGTATCAAAGCTTCCAGACAAAGTAGACGGTGATGAGTGGTTTTTATCGAAAATGGCGGATTTTAATTTTTGATTGACCTTGTAAATAACAAAGCCTCCATCTAGGAGGCTTTGTTGATTAAACTCTAAATATTTTACTTAAGGCAAATTCAATTGGCGTAAAGCTGCAACACGTTGTTCAATGCTTGGGTGAGTTTGGAATAAAGCAGCTAGGCTAAATCCTTGTTCTTTACCTTCAGCGATTGCGAAAGCTTTCATTTCTTTTGGCATTTGATCAGGCATTTCTGATTCAGCTTGTAAGCGTAACAATGCCGAAATCATCGCTTCTTTACCTGCCAATTGTGCGCCCGCTTCATCGGCACGGTATTCACGGTGACGAGAGAACCACATCACGATTGCAGAGGCTAAAATACCAAATACGATATCTAAAACCATAGAAATCACAAAGTATGCAATACCAGGGGCTTCACCTTCTTCACGTCCGAAGACATTGCGGTCGATAAAATCACCTGCAACACGTGCAAAGAACATGACAAAGGCGTTCACTACACCTTGGATCAGTGAGAGTGTCACCATATCGCCATTGGCAACGTGACCAATCTCATGTGCAAGGACTGCACGAAGTTCATCTTTGTTCATACGTTCCAATAAACCTGTTGAAACAGAAACGAGCGCATCGTTCTTATTCCAACCTGTTGCAAAGGCATTGGATTGATATGAAGGGAAGATACCAACATCTGGCATTTGGATACCAGCACGTTGAGAAAGTTGAGCAACCTCTTGTAATAACCAAACTTCAGCTTGGCTACGAGGAGCATTTGGATCAATTAATTCAGTGCCTGTCGTTTTAAGCGCCATCCATTTTGACATAAATAGGGAAATTAAAGACCCTACCATACCAAATACCAAACAGATGACCATCAGGTTGCCTAGTTTAAGACCGCCAGCGCCGTGGTAACTCCCAACACCTAATATAGATAGGATAAGGCCAGCTACAACCAGTACCGCGAGGTTGGTTAGCAAAAACAAACCAATCCGCATCATGGAATAAATCCTCTTTTAAAAATAGATAAGTGACTTATCAAAAATAAATCATGTTTAGGAATATGAGGTTTAGATGATTAAAATTCAAGAATAATTGGAAAAAACTATCCATGGAGTATTTTGAAGAATCAGCTGATTTGAATAGTTAGCCCTAAATATATTATTTATTTCGAATACGATAAAAAACGATTCTCTCATGAAGAGAAAATCGGAGCTTTTAAATGTATTGTTAAAAATTGTGAAAATTATAATTGATAGGTTTGTTTACCGATCATTGATTTAAATTAGATTTAGATAGAGTAAAACAAAACCTAAAGCATACGGATAATTCAAAAATCAGTTACTGATACTAATATTTGCAGATGCGCTCGCATGTGCGGTTGCGTATGAGCCTGCAGGTGCATCAGTATATGTACCATCCGACGAAACAATGATTGGGCGAGGGTTATATTTTACCTGTTGAATGTTTGAAGCATTATTGAGTTGAGGGCTACTTTCATTATTTGAACGAGTGTTTGAGTTACTATTTGGATTTGATTGAGCAATGATTTGCCCAGTAGTCGATGCATTGCTATTACTGGTGTTGCTTGCAGAAAGTCCTAAGCCACCTGAATATAGATTATTTAAACGACTTGTGACACGTCGTACATAGTCTTGAGTTTCACGAAATGGAGGAATACCACCGTATTTATCGACATTGCCTTCACCCGCATTATAAGCGGCTAAAGCCAAATTGGTATTGCCATTAAAACGCTTCATTAACCAACTGAGGTACTTTGCGCCACCGTAAATGTTTTGCTGTGGGTCATAGGAGTTGGACACATTAAAACGTCGTGCGGTTGCAGGCATCAATTGCATTAAACCTTGTGCACCGACAGGAGATTTGGCATTTGAATTAAAGCCAGATTCGGTGTGCATGACGGCTTTGATTAAACCCTCTGAAACACCGTGCGTTTGTGCTGCCTGACGAATAATGCTGTCAAAAGAGTTTTTATTTTTACTATAGCTTGGCAGGACAGAGGATTCTGAATTTCCCCAGTTGCTGTAACTATGAATATTGCTGTCTTTGTAATAAGTCACTTTGACTTTTTGTAACGAACGATCTGAGGTTTTACGGTTGGTGAGTAAAGTTGTGCCATTTTGATCTTTATAAAAATAAATTTGACCAGCAAAAGTTTGTGATGTAAATGAAGCAAAGCTCATACACCCCAAAAAAGACACCAGTGAACCCGTAATCAATTTTTTCATTTTTAGTAATTAAAATATTTCCCCAATTTCCTTTGGGAGTTTATCAAAGATCATCAACAAGAAAAACTATGAATTGAGTTTTAACAATACAAACAGAAAAATGCAAGTCTTAATTGTAGACATATTAATCAAAAAAAATTTTAATTTTTTTTTGAAAACTACCTATTGACTAGTCTAAGTTATTGAAAATTATTAACTAAAAATACTGGTTGAAAAATGATCAATTTAAATAGAAAGCCCATCGTAGCGTGAGAAACGATTGTCAAGCCCTGAACAATCCACAATTTTATCCACAGGTTTTGTGGAAAACTGTGGAAAAGTCCAAAAGATAAGCACCTTGGCTATAATTTGAACTTAGCGGTCTATTTTAGATGTGTGAATAAGACAGGAATATGACCAAATAAAATATAATGCAAAAATAAAAAATCTTTAGATGCGATGAACGAACAAATCGGCTAAAATTACGCAGTCTTTTTTTTTGGTAAAACGCGTCTATGTACTCGCCAGTTGAGTCCGAACAAGGATTTAATTTCAAACCAGAACTTCCAACGAGTTCGGCTTATTATCGTCTTTTGAAAAAACTTCGTCGTCAGGTGGGTCATGCGATTCGTGACTTTAAAATGATTGAGGAAGGTGACAAGGTAATGGTCTGTGTTTCTGGTGGGAAAGACAGTTACACATTGCTTGACATTTTGTTGCAATTTAAACGTATTGCACCGATTAACTTTGATGTGGTTGCAGTCAACCTCGATCAAAAGCAACCCGGTTTCCCTGAAGATGTTTTACCAAGATATATGGAAGAAAATAATATTCCTTATTATATTTTGGAAAAAGACACCTATACCATTACCAAGCGTTTGACACCTGAGGGTAAAACCTATTGTGCAGTGTGCTCTCGTTTACGCCGTGGTTCACTTTATGGTTTTGCTCAAGAGATTGGTGCAACTAAAGTGGCTTTAGGTCACCATCGTGATGATATACTCGCAACATTCTTCTTAAACTTATTTCATGGTGGAAGCTTAAAAGCCATGCCACCGAAATTACTCTCTTCAGATAAAAAGAATATTTTGATTCGTCCTTTGGCGTACGTTGAAGAAAAAGACATTATCAAATATGCGGAAATCCGTAAGTTCCCAATCATTCCATGTAACCTTTGTGGTTCTCAGGAAAATTTACAACGTGCTATTTTAAATGACATGTTACGTGATTGGGATAAGCAGTATCCAAAACGTTTGCATAGTATTTTTGGTGCATTACAAAATGTATCGCCATCTCAACTGGCGGATCGTGACTTATTTGATTTTGAAAAATTGGATGAAGAACGTGAGTTTGATATGAAGTGTGATACGGAAGAGATGAAAAATCGCCTAGATGTGGTCAATCTTAGTTTTGCAGCTGAATGATCATTTATGCCAATTAAATGATCAAATCAGGTACTCATATTGAAATGAGTGCCTGATTTATAAAAATAAAACGATAAAACCAATCAAATATGAACAGTCCGTACAAAAAACTTTAGCCCAAACTGAAATTATCATGCTATAACATTGGGCAAGCAAAATGCTTCACTACGATGTTGTCTGGATAGATGACACAATAAATTGAATAAATAATTTGAGGAATGAACATGCCTGCATTTTTAACTGACGATTGGTTTGCAAATGTTGAAAAATTAACTGCTGAAGCAGGTGATTTAAACTTACCACCAGCACTTTCAGGTTTAGCGATTAATTTGGTTGTAGCAGATACGAATGGCAACACTGAACTTGCTTTAGATGGCGGTAAAATCGTAAAAGGTTCTTCTGCAAATGCTAAAACAACGTTGAATATGGATGCTGAAACACTTCGTAAAGTATTCTTAGAATTTGATATGGCTGCTGCAATGCAAGCATTCATGACAGGTAAAATCAAAGTACAAGGCGATATGTCTCAATTGATGGCTTTACAAACTGCTAAACCTAGCCAAGAACAAAAAGATTTATTCAAGAAAGTATTAGAGCAAACTGCTTAATTATCTTGTATATGGATTTTCTAAAGTCTAATTCGATGTGAATATCATGACGATTTAGAATTAGAGCCAAAAAAAGCTTACATCAATGTAAGCTTTTTTTATTGCCGATTAAAAATCATTTCAAATTTTTAAATGACTAGGCTCCAAAACGCTTTATGCTAAATACCTAAAGTTTGAAAGATTAGATTTCTAAAAGCTTTGGTGTGGTTTTGATATGCTCAAGATAAGCACGAATACGAGTAACGTATTGAACCGCTTGCTTATAACGACCATTACTCGTTTGATGACGAGTTAAGTAGTTATAAAGGTTCATCCAATCATTTGGATCTTTACCTTGTGCTTTAATACGCTTCTGGATGCCTTCAACAGCACCTGGACCCATATTATAAGCAACTAATGCGTACCAATGACGGTCAGGGTTGCGAATGTAAGAATAACGCGTCAACATCATATCGTAATATTTAGCCCCACCTTGAATACTTTGAGCAGGATCATTACGATTATTTACACCCATTTCTTTGGCAGTACTATTGGTCAACATCATCAAGCCTCGGACACCTGTGGGAGAAACAGAGTCGGGTTTTAAATATGATTCTTGATAACCAATCGCAGCCAATAAATGCCAGTCTATACCATATTTCTGTGCAGACTGTTTAAAGCTTGCTTTATAAATCGGTAAACGAGATTTTAGATCACGTTGAATAACATTCCAATCGTCTTGTTTAACGACATTACGATTATAAAATGACGCCAATTGCTGAAGTGAGCCATTTTGCTTACTTTGGCAAATAAAACCACTCGCAGTTGCAGTAAGTGGATCATCAGCTTGTTTAAATACCCAGTTCAGGTCAGTATTTAAACCATTCTTTTTGAGGCTGTTAAAATCACCACAACTTGCAGAGAACGAACTTAAACTTTTCGCTTCAATACTCTGCATACTTGCTGTGGTAATTGCAAAATTGGCTTTGCCTTGTGCAACCATTTTCAATGCAGTTGCATTGTCAGGAACTGTTTTAAACTCAAGTTTTGCGTTTAAACTTTCAGCATAATCATGTGCTAAATCATAGCCGAAGCCATGCTTATATTTTCCATCTTTAAACACGATGCTCGGATTGGAAACAGCCACTACTGTCAATTTACTAGAATTAACAACAGCATTGTATTGATTGGTCTTGCTTGCATTAATACTAAACGGAATTAATGCGGTGGATAAAACTAAGGCTTTGATTGGAAGATTACGAAAAAATGAGTTAAGGCAAAGCCTCGACCCAGAGGTTGAACTACTGTGCATGTTGTCTCCGCTACAAGTAATTTATTGCCCGAAAAAGTTACAAGCACAGCAGTACTTAAACTCTTTAAAGTTGCTAAATTCAATAAGGGTGGGCATTCATGAACGTCATTCAAAAAATGACATGTGGGATTGAAGTATTTTGCAGAAAAACTACAAAAATAAAAAAATAAGCTAATAAAACATGTGCGCATATTATAGGCACTTTTTTTACTTGTCAAATTTTGTATAAAAAACATACAGGTTGAAATCATTAAATATATGAATTTTAATATAATATTTTTTTGTAATTTCAAGCTGAATAGTTAATTTTTTATTTGAAGATGAAGTGTAAGCAAATGTACCAAATATATATGTAGTGTTAATAAACGACTGCAATAATTTAAGTGATATTTAAAAGTCTTAATTTGAATGAGAAAGGCAGGTTCAATTACATTATTTGCCTGTATTGCGCTGACATTGGATGGTTATTCGCAGTACACTGATCAAAGCTTTTTGAAGAAATTTATGCGATTTAAGTATATTGAAAATGGTTCTAAATGATGAAATCAAATTTGATTACCCGTTCAGGGCATGATTTATTGGTTGCGGAGTTGCAACATTTATGGCGTGAAGAACGTCCTGAAATCACCAAGAAAGTAACGTGGGCTGCAAGTTTAGGCGATCGTTCGGAAAATGCTGATTATCAATATAATAAACAAATACTTAGGAAGATTGATCGACGTGTTCGTTATTTAGGTAAACGTTTAGAAGAGTTGAAAATAATTGATTTTGCACCTGAGCAAGAGGGTAAAGTTTATTTTGGCGCGTGGGTCGAAATAGAAAATGATGATGGCGAACAAAAGACTGTGCGTATTGTCGGTGTGGATGAAATTTATGATCACCATCCACAACATATTTCGATTGATTCACCAATGGCACGGGCGTTGTTGTCTAAACAAGTTGATGATGAAGTCGAAGTGATCACGCCATTGGGTAAAAAACAGTGGTATATCAATTCAATTCGCTATGAAAAGCCTGAAAATTCAGCTAATTAAGAATATTTGATTTTATTTTGTACATTTGATTGAGAAAATGCTGAAAAAGATTTGCCAAGTCGCAATTTTATTTATATGATAGCCGCCATTGGAAGCGTGGCAGAGCGGTTTAATGCACCGGTCTTGAAAACCGACGAGGGCGCGAGTCCTCCGTGAGTTCGAATCTCACCGCTTCCGCCAAATATTTAAATAAGCCCTTGTTTTTACAAGGGCTTATTTTTTGTCTTTGATTTTACCCCACAACCTACCCCTCATCAAATTTCGGATTGGATTGGCTTTTTTTAGCTGTATTTAGAAGATTAAGGAATGTAGTTTAAAAAACTGTATTTAAATCTAACTATATTCTTATTCAAACATTTCATAATTCTAAATATTTTCACTATTCATTCACTTAGCTTGCTTGACGCTATATAACGTGCAGATTATCCTTAGCCTGCTGACCTACATCGTCAGCGGGTTTTAGCAGACCCATTAACAAAGACAATATGTGAAATCTCATTTTGCATGTTGTGGACCCGTTCGTCCCCCTTTCTTTGCGGTAGGGCGGAGGGGGGACGCGCTTGCGCGTGCTGGTTTCTTTGTTACCAGTCTGCTAACCCTCCTTCGTTCTGCCACCATCATATTAGCAGTGATTTGGCAGGATTCTTTTAAAACAAAGGAGTACGCCATGCGCTTACATCAATACCGTCTTTTATATTTCTCTTTTTTCATGTTTGTGCCGATTGGCGATTAGACCTGATGCTGTGCAGTCAATGCATAGCTGTGTCGATAACTTTCTAAGAATAAAACTTTTTCAAGTACATATTACCGATATGAAGATGAATCTCTCATGCTGTTTTGAGGGTCATAGATCCGTGTGCTTTATCGTCTATAACACTTCAAAAAAACATAGATATTCAATCCAACATTCATGCATGGGGAGCACTGCGTCTGATTAAGACCAAGACCAGTGATGCCTATAAAAAAGAGAAAATGATGATGTTTAAAACCTTCCTAAAAACGACCCTGATTTCATCACTACTTGCAGGCGCATCATTGGTGCAGGCAGGCTGGTTTGCACAAGCCAGTGAATCTTACCTTGTTCAAGCACGTCATACAGGCGGTGGGGTTTATCATTGTCTTTATAAAACCAATCCTGGCAACCGTGGTTGGCGTAATTTCACGGTGAACTTTCAAGGTGGTTGTCCACGTTTTGTTCACTTTAATGCGCAGAATGGTCAAGTCACTGTGCCCAACTAAATAAGGGGGAACATTCAAATGACCCAAAAAACCATATTGGGCTTGGCGGCAATCTTAGCCCTGACCTTGATCAGCATCGCAGGCTTCTATTTCTTTAGCCCTAAGCACGCAACTGAAAAAACGGTTCCAGCCAACACTTCTGAGGTCAGCTCTGCACAACCTTTAGAATCCGCCAGTTCAGAAGCAGTATCCACTGAGATTGCAGCAGCAGAAGTGGATGGGATCGATGTAAAAGAATTGACCACGGGAAGCAAAAGTCTGAGTTCATCAGATCATGAACCTGAGCTGCTGAGTTTTGAGTTTAATCAAAACCTTAAGGTGGTGGATACCTTACTGTCGATGCTGCCTTATGATGAACTGCCTGAATTTGAGCAGGACAATATAGACAAGTATCAGCGCTATATCTTTGCCAAAGCTGCAAAAGATACAGGTAAATCAGTGCAAGACTTTAGCTTGCAAGAACATGGCGCACTGGAGTCGGAGCAAGCGGGTAATCGCTACTACGTCTATAAATTTGATAACGGCACAGACTGTGAAATCCATCTGGCCAGCATTGACTTAAATACAGGCGATTATGGCGTGAGCTATAACTACTGCTAAGGATGAACTTGATGAAGCAACTTTTAAAACCCTTGCTCTTCGCAGTGACTACAACGACAGGCATCATGTTGAGTGGCTGTAATGCTGGCCTTGATCCAAACACGTTTACGGTCGAACTCGATGTAATTGATACCAGTAACTGGTATGCCCAAAATCAATCCGCTACGGTATTGACCATCCGTTCCAATATTGCAGAGCCTATCGATGTCAGCCATGTTTCTGTCAATCATGGACAATGTCGTTATGAAGGCTATCGTCGATCATTGGAATATCCGCAGCATTTTAAGATGGGGCAACGTTTAAGACTGAAATTAACAGACTGTAGCTACAGTAATGTGGTGCAGGTTGATGTCGAAACAGATAAAGGCACTGCAAGCTATAGCTTTCAATAGCGACTCTCCTCGACAAAGCAAAATTTAAATCAAACCGTGTCCTCAATGGGCACGGTTTTTTTATGTCCTCAATTCGCTCTTCGCACTGAATTCATTTCGCAAGGAATACCCATGTCTTTTATTCGATGTCCCTACTGTCAGTCTACCCAGGTCAGACAAACCGATTCAGGCAATGCGCATGCCAATTATTTTGAGCAACTACAACGTTGTATCTCACCAACACAGATGGCGATGTTTGGCATGCAGGTCGCTCGCAAGTCAGGCTTTTCACCGCTCTTCGGTGCAGCTGTTGGGGTAGTGGTGGGTGGCGTACTGGTGGTGGTGAGTCAGTATGCCTTTGAAAAATACTACAGCAATGCCGAGCAGTATCTCTGTTTGGATTGCCAACAAGCGTTTGCATGGGTGCCGTAATCGCATCTCTGACTTTACACGGTTACATCTTTGAATAGATGGATTGTTTAAACCCTTACAGCACATTTCTGCATCTTTACATCTTTCACTTTTATTTGAGGAATAATCAAAATGGCACATCAACTTGAACAAATGGCGTATGTCGGACAAACCCCATGGCATGGTCTGGGCAATCAACTTAGCCAAAACCAACCGATTGAAGTCTGGGCCAAGCAAGCAGGTATGGACTGGCGCATTGAATCATCCAATGTCAGCTACATGGCTCAAAACTCACGTGGACAAAGCATCATCATGCCGTATGAAGAACAACGGGTACTGTACCGTTCAGATAACCATGCTCCTTTATCGGTGGTGAGTCAGCGTTATCAAGAAGTCCAACCGATGGAGATTCTGGAATTCTACCGTGATCTGACTGAGCAATCAGGCTTTGAACTGGAAACCGCAGGTGTCTTAAAGGGTGGGAAAAAGTTCTGGGCCTTGGCACGTACAGGACAAACTGCAGAATTGAAAGGTGGAGATGTTAGCAATGGCTATATTCTGCTGGCAACCGCATGTGACGGCACGTTGGCGACCACAGCACAATTCACCAATATCCGTGTGGTGTGTAACAACACTTTAGCGATTGCCTTGCGTGGACAGAGTTCTAATGCAGGCGTGGTCAAAGTACCGCACAGTACCAAGTTTGATGCCGACAAAGTCAAAGATCAACTCGGTATTTCAGTGAAAACCTGGTACGACCACATGTATGAAATGAAACAACTCACCCAACGTAAAGTCACCCAGAAAGAAGCAGCAGCTTATTTCGATGCGGTATTTAACAATAATAGCCTAAGTGCGATGGAACAGGAGGATAACATTATTCAGTACTACCGTAATGTCGCGTCTCAAGCCAATCCACAGACCAATAAAACTGAACCGAATGGACGTGCCATGACCAAGGTCATGAATATGTTTAATGGCCAGGGACGTGGGGCAGACTTATCTTCAGCCAAAGACACCGCCTATGGACTACTTTGCGCAATCACAGAATTTGTGGATCATGAACGTCGAGCGATGAGTACCGATCACCGCCTTGATTCTGCATGGTTTGGTGCAGGCGCAGCATTGAAACAACGCGGATTAGAGCAAGCTTTATATCTTGCAGCCTAAATTTTATCTCGTATCCCTCTTTGCCACATCTTCGGATGTGGCTTTTTTTATGCCGTTTTAAAATCAATGATAGAAGGATAAACCCATGAATCAGATTATAAACCCAACAGTAACGTCTCAATCTCAGTATTTACCAACTGTAGCCAATGACAAGCTTAAACAAAGTCAATCAGGTTCAAAACGTAGCTTAAATGCCAAACGTCTGATCAACACCAAACAACTGGACTATCAGGCATGGCTTGAAGTGCGTAAACAGGGAATAGGCAGCAGTGATGCCGCAGCTGCCTGTGGCTTGAATCCCTATATGTCGATGCTGGAACTGTGGCTGATTAAAACAGGACGGGTAAAGCAAAACATTGATGATGAAAGCTCAGGACATGCACCTTTATATTGGGGCAAGCAGTTAGAACCGCTAGTGGCTGAATACTACAGTCTGCATACCAACAGCAAAGTTCGTCGGGTCAATGCGGTGCTGCAGCATCCTGATCCTGACAAAGCCTTTATGTTGGCGAACTTGGATTATGCCGTGGTGGGCAATGAAGACGTGCAAATACTGGAATGCAAAACCGCAGGAGAATATGGCGCTAAACTGTGGCGAGATGGTGTGCCGTTATACGTGTTGTGTCAGGTACAACACCAACTGGCGGTGACAGGCAAGCAAGCGGCACATATTTGTGTGTTGCTGTGTGGGCAGGAAACCAAAATCTACAAAGTCAGTCGTAACGAAGCCCTGATTGAACAGATCATTCAGGCAGAACGATTATTTTGGGAATGTGTTGAAAATGACGTTCCACCAGCAGTGGATGCCAGTGAATCGGCAGCCAAAGCTTTACAGCAGCTCTATCCTGAACATACCCCACTGAGCTGTGTTGATCTAACGGAGGTGAAACTTGCTAATGAACTGTTTGATCAGCTGATAAAGGAAAAACAGCAGATTGGACAACACCAAAGCCAGTTTGATCTACTCAAACACCGAGTTCAGGCACTGATGCAGGAACATGAACGTGCCGTATTTCAGCAAGGTTCAGTGACATGGAAGAAGAGCAAGGACAGTGTCAGCTTAGACATCAAGTCCTTACTTCAGCACCAACCTGAACTCATCCAACAATACCCACTGCAGAAAGCAGGCAGTCGACGTTTTAACATTTATCACGATTAGCTCAAAACTTAGAGTTAATCACTCAGCAAGAAGAAATCTGAAACCCCGTGCAGCCCTGCATGGGATTTTTTTATGCCGATTTTATTTTAAGCAAACAGTGCAACACATCTAAACATCTATACGAGAGAGGAATTTCAACATGATTAAAGGTCTAGCCATTACACCGCCTATTTTAGGGCGAATCAGTATCGGCAAAGTTGTCGAAAAAAATGGCAAGCGTCTGCCAGAGAAAGACGATCAGTTCACCATTACCAGTCAAATACAGGGTAAGGACGGTTGGATTAAACACCCCTTGGATGAGCAATTGCGTAGCCAAGCACCGAATCAAAAACTGCGCAGCATCCCTGTGCGGATGATCTTCAATGATCCTGAATTGAACTTACGTGCTGAGTACACTTGTTTGACCGACAGACAGGTCGCCCGATTTGTGTGGGGAATGGTCAAACCTGCCAACGTATGACATCACAAGGTGTAGAGCAACATCCTTGTCCATCCCCCGACTTATGCCCACTTGGACAAGGCGGACATTGCAAGCCTTATGCACGCCTGCATGTCAATTTAGGTGAAGCCGATGAGTTTGGGACTTTTATTTTCAGAACTACAGGCTTTAACAGCATTCGCACTTTGGCTGCACGTTTGAATTACTACCATGCGGCATCAGGTGGATTGTTGTCGTGTTTACCATTGCAGCTCACGTTACGTGGAAAAAGTACCACCCAAAGCTATCGTCAGCCCGTGTATTACGTAGATTTAACGTTACAGGAAGGAGTGGATTTACAAACCGCGATTCAGACAGCCAAGGAGATTGACCAACAGGGGAAGCAGGCGGGGTTTGATCAGGCGGCATTGGATCAGATTGCGCGGCAGGGTTTTGCCAATGCCAAGTTTGAGGTGCATGCAGAGGAGGGGATGGAATTGCTAGAGGAGTTTTATCCACACAATGATAGTGCTGTAGATACAGAGCATTCAGCGCAATTAGGCTACGTGCAAGAGATTCAGCAAGGTTTAAAGCAGAGTGTGCAAGCAGTGAATTAGATCTGTTTGGACGCCCTCGAATTATTTTTTTCGGAGCGTCCTGATTATTTGAGCGGAAGAAAGCTCGCTTAAATAATTTTAGGAGAACATGTCATGAATGCATTTGTTGGACAAACCTTTCAAATGAATCAAATTATTAACCTTAAAGATGTCATCGAATTTACGAGTATTAGTCGAGCTAAGATCTATGAAATGATCAATTAGAAATAAAAATACTATGATCCTACATTTCCTCGATCTATGCGCTTAAGTGAATCACGTATTGGCTGGTCAGCTTAGGAAATCAATCAGTGGATTGAAGCCAAGTTGGAAAGCCGGTAATGGATGGGAGCTTCGGCTCCCTTAATTTTTTTGTTATTCAGGAGTGATAATGCAGGCTTCAAAAATAGCGATCAGTCCATCTAGCCGGCAGTTGAATCCATCAATATTGGCCTGAATCCAAACTTCTTTATTGTCAATTTTATCCCATTGTACGCCATAGCCGCAGTGGGCGAGTAAATGCTCAAAGAAAATACGCTGGGTGCGTCCATTGCCTTCTCTGAAAGGGTGAATGACATTAAGTTCACAATAAAAATCAGCGATTTTTTGGATAAGTACTGGTTTGGCTAAACCTTGAAAATAGTGCTGCTGCTCAAGTTGCTTGAAGAGCTTATTGGCTTCAATTTCAATACGTGGGAAGGTACAAAAGCGGGTATCGCCTTTGGCAATATCGACTTGTCTTAGTTCACCTGCCCAGGCATACAGGTCTGAAAAGAGCTGAAAGTGAATGGATTGCAGGTATTTGAGATCGTAAGGTGGCTCCGCATACTCAATGCGTGTGCTGGCATACTCAGTCAACTCCAGTTCTGCCTGTTGCAGAATTTCAGCATCCTGAATGTTCAGTTTGTTTTTGAGGACGTCCGAGTCCGGGAGAGGTGGTCCCACTTGTTTGAACAACTAAAAGCGTATTTATAAGTGATATTCCGCTCTAGTTAAGCCACCTTGTTTTGTTGGGGTAGCTGATCATAGTAAAACTCATTTGGTGTCATTTTGTCTAGACTCGAATGAGGTCGTTTCAAATTATAAAACTCAAAATATGCACTTAATTGCTTTTTCGCATCTGTGACACTGCTATAAGCTTTGAGATACACCTCTTCATATTTAACGCTCCGCCATAATCGTTCAACCATCACATTATCTACCCATCGACCTTTACCATCCATACTGATTTGAATGCCATTTGATTTCAATACATCAATAAATGCATCACTGGTAAACTGGCTGCCTTGGTCTGTATTAAATATTTCAGGTCGACCATATTTTTCAATCGCTTCATTTAAAGCCGAAATACAAAAATCCACCTCCATACTAATCGATACCCTATGCGCAAGTACCTTGCGGCTATGCCAATCAATCACAGCACATAAATAAACAAAGCCTTTTGCCATAGGGATATACGTTATATCCGTAGACCACACTTGATTACTGCGCTGAATAGCCAACCCTTTGAGCAGATATGGATATTTACGGTGAGCTTGATTAGCCTGGCTTAAATTTGGTTTGCAATATAACGCCTGAATACCCATTTTCTTCATTAAAGTACGTGTATGACGTCGTCCTATATGATGTCCTTGACGATTCAACAAATCACGCATCATACGACTGCCTGCAAAAGGATATTGCATATGTAATTCATCAATACATCGCATCAGCTTCAGATCTGATGCACTCACAGGTTTTGGGCGATAGTAATAACAACCACGGGAGACTTTCAGCAGCTTAGCTTGCTTAGATACTGAAATCTGAAGTGAGTCGTCGATTAACTTTTGTGGTTGAAGCGGCCCAGTTTCTTCAACACACCTTCTAAAAAATCAATTTCTAATGCCTGCTCACCGATTTTTGCATGTAGTTTTTTTAGATCGATGGGTGGTTCTGTTGGAGCTTTTGATTGATCGAAAGCTTGCGAGGAAGCTGAGATCAATTGATTTTTCCAGTCAATAATTTGGTTTTGATGAACATCAAACTCAGCACTCAATTCAGCAAGTGTTTTTTCTGCTTTAATCGCAGCAAGTGCTACCTTAGCTTTAAAATCATTTGAATGATTTCTTCTTGGTCTACGTGCCATAAAATACTCCATATATTGATGTTTATAACATCATTTGAGGAGCAGAATATCACTTATAGGAGTTGTTCAAATTTACGGATCCATCTCTGGGTAACAGTAAATGCTGTCACCCATTTCACCATATTTATCCATAAGGAAGCCTGATCACGATTCCGAGGTCTGTGAGAATTTCTTATATTTCTGTAGAATCTGAGCTTTACTTAATGCCGGTGCGGTTGAGGACGGGTTAATGCCTTCCAGCTTTAAACTGGCTTGATAATTCTGCAAGCGCGTAGCTTGGATATATTTTTTTTTCTGTTCGAGAGTGTTTAGCATTCTGGAATTTCCTTGAACAAAGGTGATGTAAGCCTAGTTTAGCAGATGGGCTTATAAATAGGCACGGCTTTCAAAAGCAGGGTTGTAGCGTTATGGTGGATGAACCTTCTATGAGAAAAATCTGAAACCAGACGACAAAATTTGTCGCTTAACTCTCACGCAATAAATGAATAATCAACAATCTGCTTTTAAATAATATAATATTATCCAACAGTTAAAAAATTATCAGTATTATCTCTAGCAACCGAAGTGTCGCCAGATACTGATCACTGATAAGAATTCAGGAATTGATTCGCCACTATGACCAACAATAATTTTTCACAAATCGCTTCTTTCATCTGGTCGGTTGCCGACCTACTGCGTGGTGACTTCAAACAATCGCAATATGGTCGCATCATTCTGCCATTTACCTTGTTACGTCGTCTGGAATGTGTACTGGAAGAAAGCAAGGCTGCGGTATTGGCGGAACATGAAAAGGTCTCCAAGCTGAATCTGCCAGAAGAAGCTCAAGAAAAGTTATTGCTGCGTGCCACCAACGGTCTAGCCTTCTTTAACACCTCCCCAATGGATCTCAGCAAAATGGGGCAGAGTGATATCAAGGCCAACTTAAGCACCTATGTGCAAAGTTTCTCTAAAGATGCCCGTGAGATATTTGAATACTTTAACTTCATCGAATTTGTGGGCCTCCTCGATGATGCCAACCTTTTGTATAAAGTCGTGCAAAAGTTTGCCACCACGGATCTGAGTCCAAAGAACGTATCCAACCATGATATGGGCTTGGTGTTTGAAGAACTGATCCGTCGTTTTGCCGAAGGTTCTAATGAAACCGCAGGGGAACACTTTACCCCGCGTGACATCGTGCGTCTGACCACGGCACTGGTGTTTATGGAAGATGATGACGTGCTGACCAAGGACGGCATTATCCGTACCATTTACGACCCGACTGCGGGTACAGGCGGCTTCCTGTCTTCAGGTATGGAATATCTACATGAGCTGAACCCGAATGCGGTGATGCGTGCGTTTGGTCAGGAACTCAATCCGGAATCCTACGCCATCTGTAAAGCCGACATGCTGATCAAAGGCCAAGACGTGAGCCGGATTAAACTCGGCAACACGCTGTCGAATGACCAGCTTGCTGTGGATCAGTTTGACTACATGCTGTCTAACCCACCTTTTGGAGTGGACTGGAAAAAAATCGAACAGGACATCAAGGATGAGCATGAACAAAAAGGCTTTGATGGCCGTTTCGGTGCAGGCTTGCCACGGGTATCGGATGGTTCACTATTATTCCTGATGCACCTGATCAGCAAGATGCGTGATGCCAGCAGTACCGAGAGCGGTAGCCGCATCGGGATTATCCTGAATGGTTCACCATTGTTTACCGGTAGTGCAGGCAGTGGTGAAAGCGAGATCCGTCGCTATATTTTAGAAGCCGATTTGCTGGAAGCCATTATTGCCTTACCGAACGACATGTTCTACAACACCGGGATTGCCACCTATATCTGGGTACTCAGCAATAAAAAAGCCACTGAACGTAAAGGCAAGGTACAGCTGATCAATGCCTCGAACCTCAGTACCAAAATGCGTAAGTCGCTTGGTTCAAAACGTAACTATCTGACTGAAGCTGAAATTGCCACCATCACCCAGAACTATGGTGCATTTGTCGCAGTAGATACTTTGGCAAATGATGGCGAAACCGAACAGCAAAAACCATTTGCCAGCAAGATTTTTGACAGCCATGAATTTGGCTACCGTCGCGTGACCATTGAACGTCCATTACGTTTATCGGCACAGATCACAGATAGCGCGATTGCCGCATTACGTTTTGCGCCAAAACCATTTAATGCCGTGATGCAAAGTATCGATGCGCAATTGGGCACAGCCTTTGGTACAGCGTGGACAGCAGAAACTTATGGTCAGTTGCAGGACGTGGCGCTTGAGGTGCGTGCCCTGATTAAAGCCGAGTTCCCTGAGCTAAAAGAAAAAGACATTAAAGAGGTACTGGACAGCAAAATCTGGTTATTCCAGAAAGCCTTGATGGAAAAAGCCCAAGCCTTACAGGCCGTGATTGGCACTGAGCAGTTTGATGACTTTAACCAGTTTGATGAAGTGCTGAAAAAAGCCCTCAAGCAAACCGACATCAAGCTGGATGCCAAAGAGAAGAAACAACTGTTAGATGCCATTACCTGGAAGAATCCGGAAGCAGAACCAGTGATAAACAAGGTCGTGAAACAGGCGGAAAACCCACTGTATGGCCAGTTCAGCTATCAAGGCAAAGTGGTGGAGTTTGTACAGGATGGAGATTTGCGTGATGCCGAGAATATCGCACTGAATCCAAAGGTCAGTACCACAGAGCTGATTGAAGATTACTTCAAACGTGAAGTACAGCCACACGTGCCGGATGCCTGGATCAATGCCGACAAGCGCGATGAAAAAGATGGCGAGATTGGTATTGTTGGGTATGAAATTCCGTTTAACCGTCATTTCTACGTGTACCAACCACCACGTGATTTAGCTGAGATTGATGCGGATTTGGATGCGGTGAGTGCCGAGATTATGCAGCTGCTTCAAGAGGTGCATTCATAATGGTAAAGTATCAAGCGTATGCGGAATATAAGGATTCAGGTGTGCAATGGATTGGAAATATTCCAAAAGATTGGAAATTTTTAAGAGGAAAATGGAAGTTTAAAAGCTTGAAAGAGGTTAATCGCGATTTACAGTGTATGGATCGATTAGCTTTGACTATGAATGGTGTGATTGAACGTAGCATTGATAGTGATGAGGGATTACAACCTGCTGAATTTTCAGGCTATCAAATTTTTGAAAAGGATGATTTAGTATTTAAATTAATTGACTTAGAGAATTTTAAAACTAGCCGTGTTGGATTGGTATTTAAAAGAGGAATCATGAGTCCTGCATATATACGTTTAAAACCATTCGTAGGTACAGACTCTAAGTTTTTCTATTATTTTTATTTTGACCTTTATTTAAGAGGTGTATACAACCAAATTGGTGGACAAGGGGTGCGTTCTGCTTTGAACGCAACAGACTTACTAGAGATAGAGGTTTGTATTCCATCATTATCAGAACAAAAGTTAATCGCTAATTTCCTCGACCACGAAACCACCAAAATCGACCACCTGATTGAAAAACAACAACAACTGATCGAACTGCTGAAAGAAAAACGTCAGGCAGTAATTAGTCATGCCGTGACCAAAGGACTCGACCCAAATGTCCCGATGAAAGATTCTGGTGTGGAATGGTTAGCGGAAGTGCCGGAGCATTGGGCTATACCTCAGATTGGTTATCATGCCGAAGTTACAAAATTAACAGGCTTTGAATATACAAATCTATGGGTACCAAATGATGATGGAGAAATTATTGCCCTGAGAGGATTTAATATTCAAGAAAGATACTTGGATTTAAATAAAACAGAAAGAATAAGTGAAAAACTTTCTTATAAATTAATTCGGTCAAAACTTTATAAAAATGATTTAGTTTTGCCTTGTACTGGTACTTTAGGCAATGCTGCACTAATCGATAAAGATAATACTTATCACATTAATCAGAATATCGCGAAAGTTACGTATGATAAAAAATTATTTTTTCCTGAATTTTGCTTATATTGGATGACAAGTCTACCATTTAGACAAATGATAGATTTTAATAATACTTCAGGGATGCAACCAGTTTTGCTAATTGGAGATATTCGAAAATTACCAATAGTTTTGCCTCCTTTAAGTGAGCAGGTAGAAGTCGTATCTTATTTGAATATAAAGACTCAAAAATTTGATAGCTTAATCAAAAAAGCAGAATCAGCAATTTCACTTATGCAAGAACGCCGAACAGCTCTCATCTCAGCGGCTGTTACTGGAAAAATTGACGTTCGCAACTGGCAAGCTCCAACGCTTGCAGGTGCACAGACGGAGTTAAGCGCATGAGTCTAGACGCCACCCGTGAAAGCATTTTCCAGAACGACATCATTCAACAGATGCTGGCTCAGGGCTGGCAACTCGGTACGCCACAAGGCTACAACCGTGAAACCGCCTTGTATGAGCAGGACGTACTGGATTTTGTGCAACAAACCCAAGCACAAGACTGGCAGAAGTTTCAGCGCATCTTTCCACAGGATACCGAACGGCATTTTCTAGAAGCCGTGGTTGCCCAGCTGAAGAAAGCCGACATCAATGCCACCGATGAACAGTCGCGTAGCTATGGCACTTTAGGTGTGCTGCGTCATGGCGTGAAAACCCGCAGCGCACGATTTTTCCTCTGTCAGTTTAAACCAGAACATGCGCTGAATCCCGATACCTTAGCCAATTACAAAAAGAACATCTGCCGCATTGTGCCAGAGTTGGTCTATAGCCCGTATGCTACGGCTGCCGAGTTACAGGACATGGGCAAACAGGCCAAGAAATGGCGTATTGACTTGGTATTGTTTATTAACGGCTTTCCTGTTGCTACTCTGGAACTCAAGTCCGAGTTTAAACAGGCGGTGCAGAATGCCATGTTGCAGTACAAACGCACCCGCTTGCCGAAAGATCCAGAAACCAACAAGCCTGAACCCTTGCTGATGTTTAAGCGTGGCGCATTGGTACACTTTGCCGTGAGTCAATACGAAGTCTATATGGCGACCCAATTGGCCGGAGAAGATACCTTCTTCCTGCCATTCAATAAAGGCACGCATGACGGTGGCGCAGGCAATGACGTGCCGGAAGACCAGAATCAGTACGCTACGGCCTATCTGTGGAATGAAGTCCTCACGCCAGACAATTTGCTGAATATCATTGGACGGTTTGTCCATCTGCAAATTGAAGAAAAAGAAGACTGGGAAGGCCGCAAGTACAAAAAAGAACTGCTGATCTTCCCACGTTACCACCAGTGGAATGTGGTCACCAAACTGATCAATGCCGCCTTAGAGGAGGGCACTGGACAGAAATATCTGATTCAGCACAGTGCAGGTTCAGGTAAGTCCAACTCAATTGCCTGGACAGCACATCAGCTGTCGACCCTGTACGATCAACAGAATCAGAAACTGTTTGATTCGGTGATTGTGGTCACTGACCGTACCATTCTGGATGCCCAGCTACAGGACACCATCTACCAGTTTGAACATGCCGATGGCGTGGTCGGACGCATCAACAATAAAGAAGGCGATGGCTCCAAATCGGAAAAACTGGCCAAGGCACTGGAAACCTCACAGCCGATTATCATTGTGACCATCCAGACTTTCCCCTTTGTGTTGCGTGCGATTGAAAACAGTACCAATCTGAAACAGCGACGTTATGCGGTGATTGCCGATGAAGCGCATTCTTCACAAAGCGGCTCTACGGCACGACAACTGAAAGAAGTGTTGATGCTGGAAGAGCGCGAAGAGGATGCTGAACTGTCTTCGGAAGATATTCTGGATGCGGTGGTGGCTGCACGTAAGGGCAGTAATAACCTCAGTTACTATGCCTTTACCGCGACACCGAAAGACAAAACCCTGCAACTGTTTGGCCGTGTACCCAATCCTGAGCTACCGCCATCCAAGCAAAACAAGCCGGAAGCCTTCCATGTTTACTCCATGCGCCAAGCCATTGAAGAGGGCTTTATTCTGGATGTGCTGAAAAACTACACCAACTATAAAGTGGTGTATAAGCTCAAACAGAAAATTGAAGAAGCCGACAAACAGGTCGATGCCAAAAAAGCCAAGATCAGACTGAATCAGTGGGTGCGCCTGCATGACCACAACATTTCTCAGAAAGTGAAAGTCATTGTCGAGCATTTCAAAAATAACGTGATGGGCTTATTGGGTGGGCAGGCTAAAGCCATGGTGGTGACCAGTTCACGTAAAGAAGCGGTGCGTTACAAGCTCGCTTTTGATAAATACGTGGCGGATCAGGGCTATAAGTCCATTCAGGCTATGGTCGCATTCTCGGGTGAGGTTGAGTTTAATGACAAGGATACCGACAGCAGTGGTTTAGTCGGGCAGACCTTTAATGAACGCAACATGAACCCGGGACTGAAAGGGCGGGAAATGCGTAAGGCCTTTGATAGTGATGACTATCAGGTGATGCTGGTGGCCAACAAGTTCCAGACTGGCTTTGACCAACCGAAACTGTGTGCCATGTACGTAGACAAAAAGCTGGGTGGTGTTGAGTGCGTACAAACCTTGTCACGCTTGAACCGTACCTATCCGGGCAAAGCGGAATCTGGCACCTTTGTCTTGGATTTCTTTAACGATCCTGAAGACATTCTTGGGGCCTTCCAGCCTTACTATCAAACCGCAGAACTGGCTGATGTATCGAATCCGGATCAGATCTTTGACTTGTTTGAAAAGCTGAAAGCTACCAAGATTTTTCTGTGGACGGAAGTTGAACAGTTTGTAGAAGCCTTTTTTACCAAGAACAAATCCAATGCTGCGATCAGTAATATCTGCAAACCCGCGGTTGAACGCTGGCAGAAACGTTATAGTCAGGCCATCGAAGCCTATAACACCACCCGTGACATGCTGGAACGCTGCAAGAAAACCAATGATGCAGTGCTGATTGCCAATGCCGACAATGCCTTTAAAGAGGCTAAGCTTGAAAAAGACAAGCTGGAAATCTTTAAAAAAGACTTGGGAAGCTTTACTCGTTTTTACGAGTTTATGTCGCAGATCGTGGACTACGATGACAAAGAACTGGAGAAGCTCAGTCTGTATGCGCGTAACCTGCGTCCATTGCTGCGAGAAACCGCAACGAAAGACGATGAGGTGGATCTAAGTAATGTCAGTATGAGCCATTACCGCTTGTCCAAGATCCGTCAGCAAGACATCAAGCTGAAAGAAGATGCCGAAGACAATCAGCTTGAGCCGGGCAATGACCTCGGTGCAGCCAAGCCACGTGATAAGAAAGAAGAATTCCTGTCACAGATCATTGAGCGTCTGAATGATATCTTTATCACTGATAACCTGACTGATAAAGATATGCTCAACTATGCCTATACGGTACGTGACAAACTGGCTGAGAATGAAATTGTCATGAAGCAGATCGCCAACAATACCCGCGAACAGGCCATGCTGGGTGATTTCCCGAAAGCGATGGATGATGCCATTCTGGGTAGCAGTGCAGCACATCAGGAACAGATGATGCAGTTGCTGTCTGATCCGGCGAAAGCCAGCATATTTGCACGGGTGATCTTTGATATGTTGAGCAGTCCAAGATGACTGCTAAATTAACCAAGGGGGCAGTTTTTAAATGCGGTTAGGGGGCATTTTTACACTGCCGCTAACAACACCCGTTATCCCCAGTTCCATACCACCCTTGCCGATGCCATTGCCTTTACCTACATCACCCGATTCAACATCGGAAACCTCGCAACGGCCAAGCAGAACACGACAACAGCATTATCCTAAAACCCAGCAAGGACAAAGACAAAGCCGAGTCGGAACACTGTGTCCCAAACGTTTGGCAGAAACCAAACATATGAGCCAAGCTGAATGGTTAATCCTCCGACGCCAAGGCTTTGGCAGTAGTGACTGTGCTGCCGCTTGTGGGCTGAATCCCTATATGTCGATGCTGGAACTGTGGCTGATTAAAACAGGACGGGTAAAGCAAAACATTGATGATGAAAGCTCAGGACATGCACCGTTGTACTGGGGCAAACGCCTTGAACCCTTGGTCGCTGAATACTACAGCATGCACACCAATTATAAAGTCCGTAGAGTCAATGCTGTGCTACAACATCCCGAAGCTGATAAACACTTTATGTTAGCCAACTTGGATTATTCGGTAGCAGGTGATGCAGATGTACAAATTATAGAATGCAAAACCGCAGGGGAATATGGCGCCAAATTGTGGCGAGACGGTGTGCCTTTATACGTGCTGTGTCAGGTACAACATCAATTGGCAGTGACAGGCAAGCAAGCGGCACATATTTGTGTGTTGCTGTGTGGGCAGGAAACCAAAATCTACAAAGTCAGTCGTAACGAAGCCCTGATTGAACAGATCATTCAGGCAGAACGATTATTTTGGGAATGTGTTGAAAATGACGTTCCACCAGCAGTGGATGCCAGTGAATCGGCAGCCAAAGCTTTACAGCAGCTCTATCCTGAACATACCCCACTGAGCTGTGTTGATCTAACGGAGGTGAAACTTGCTAATGAACTGTTTGATCAGCTGATAAAGGAAAAACAGCAGATTGGACAACACCAAAGCCAGTTTGATCTACTCAAACACCGAGTTCAGGCACTGATGCAGGAACATGAACGTGCCGTATTTCAGCAAGGTTCAGTGACATGGAAGAAGAGCAAGGACAGTGTCAGCTTAGACATCAAGTCCTTACTTCAGCACCAACCTGAACTCATCCAACAATACCCACTGCAGAAAGCAGGCAGTCGACGTTTTAACATTTATCACGATTAGCTCAAAACTTAGAGTTAATCACTCAGCAAGAAGAAATCTGAAATCCCGTGCAGCCCTGCATGGGATTTTTTTATGCCGATTTTATTTTAAGCAAACAGTGCAACACATCTAAACATCTATACGAGAGAGGAATTTCAACATGATTAAAGGTCTAGCCATTACACCGCCTATTTTAGGGCGAATCAGTATCGGCAAAGTTGTCGAAAAAAATGGCAAGCGTCTGCCAGAGAAAGACGATCAGTTCACCATTACCAGTCAAATTCAAGGTAAAGATGGATGGGTCAAGCACCCTTTAGATGAACAACTTCGTACCAAAGCACCTAATCAAAAACTTAGAACGATTCCTGTGTATGATCTTTAATGATTTTGAACTCAATACAGTTTTAATGGCATTCAAAATGCTTTTCTCCAATTGAATATCGATGTCAAAATTTCACTATTATGAACATAATAGTCTGATTTAATGTTAATTTTATATGGTCAATGCTATAGAAAATATAGAGCAATCGATATACGATACTATAATTCATTATTCGCAAATTAAAATGAAGAAAGGTAAATAATAAATGTTAGAGAGAATACATAAAGTAAAAGGGGTCGGGTTGCTGCATGATGCTGATGGACGCCAACATGCATTTCAAAAGGCAACTTTTATATATGCCGATAATGGAAGGGGTAAATCAACGCTAGCCTCATTGTTTCGCTCATGCAGTACAAATAACCCAGCTTTAGTAATCAACCGTCGTACGATTGACGGAACTAACAACCAAGAAGTTGACTTTCAATTTTCAAATGGGAATTGGTCAAGATTTAAAAATGGTAGTTGGGATATTAGTCGCCCTGAGATTCTTGTTTTTGATTCTGATTTTGTTGAGCAGAATGTTTATGCAGGAGGGCAAGTATCAACAGATCAAAGGAAAAATTTATTAAAATTTGCTATAGGTGCAACAGCAGTTACTGCTCAACAAGAATATGATCAAGCTGATCAAGATTTGAGGAGTGCCATGGGGGTTGTTAGTAGTATAACTAACCAGTTGGCTCTCATTCATCAGGGACGTACTTTACTTCAGTTTAGACAGCTTCAAGATATACCTGATGCTAATGAGCAGATTATTGAACTTAATGGCAAAATTGCTGAAGCTCGTAATATTGTATTGATTCAAGCCAAAGCATTACCACAGTTACTTGAATCTCCAAGTATTGATATTAATCCCATTATTGAAATTATGGGAACTTCAATTGCTAACATTAACCAGACTGCTGAACAACAAGTAAAAGCACATTTAGATAAGCATCAGAAAAATGGTTTGGAGAAATGGATAAGTGATGGACAAGGTTATATAGAGTCGGATAATTGTCCGTTTTGCGATCAATCACTTGAGGGGGTCGAGATTATTCAAGCATATCAAAGCTATTTTAATCAAGAGTATAGAGGCTTAAAATCTGATGTGGCGCGGTTAGGGAGCTTAATTAATCAAGTCTGCTCGGATGGGATAATTGACAGATTGAAGACACGTTGTGAAACAACTAACGCTGTTATTGGTGGTTGGCAAGAACATCTAGAAATCGCCTATCCAATTTTTAATGAAGCAGAAGCCCGTGGAGCTCTTTCAAATATTAGATGTATATTAGAGACCTTAAAACAGCAAAAAGAATGTAATTTATTAGAATCAGTCGATATCGCGGAGCAGTCAAATCAAATTCATGATGAATGGCAGGTGATCATCAACGCTGTAAATTCATGCAATGACAACATTAATAGTGCGCTCCAACAAATTACTCAATACAAGGAAAGTTTGGGTGGGTTGAATATTGGGCTACTAGAGCAACAAATTAAAGAATTGGAATTAGTAAAAATTCGCTTTAGTGCACATACTATTGACTTATTTAATCAACTTGACACTAGTAAACAGGCTGAATCTACTGCTCAAAGTGTGAAACAAGCCAAAAAAGAAGCGTTAAATCTAGTCATGGAAACCACTTTAAATAGTTACAAAGACCGTATTAATCAACTACTGCGGAGTTTTGGAGCGCAATTTCTCATTCCAAGTATCGATTTTAATTATCGCAGTGGTTTGAGAAGTGACTACTCTTTGGAAATGCGTGGAGCAAACATTGCATTAAGCGGCGGTGTTCCAGACTTTAAAACATCACTAAGTGAAGGTGATAAGAGAACTTTAGCATTTGCATTTTTCATTGCATCAACGGAGTCTACTTCTGATCTGGCTAATAAAATTATCATTATTGATGATCCGATGTGTAGTTTTGATTTGAATAGAAAGCAGCAAACACGAACAGTATTAAAGAGATTGTTCAATAGCAGTAAGCAGCTAGTGATTATCGCTCATGATATTCATTTTTTGAGGAACTTACGTGATGATCTGATTCGCAGTAATATTCCATCTAATAACATTAAGTTTCTTACATTGAAAGCCGTTACTAATCGTTATAGTAATTTTGATCAGATAGATATTGATCAGGAATGTGAGAGTGCATATTTCAAAAGTCATCGGCTACTAGAGGAATATAAGGCTGGTAATGCTCAAAGTAGTATGGAAGTCGCAAGATCAATTAGACCTATGCTTGAAGGCTATTTGCACAGAAGATTCCCTGGACTTATAACTCAAGGTCATTTATTTGGCACTATCATTCAGCAGATAAACACTGCTCAACATCCTAATCCATTAGTTTATGCTCAAAATATTACCAATGAATTGAATGAAATAAATAGCTATGCTGGCCAATTTCATCATGACACAAACCCTGCTGCTGATCAGGTCCAAATTGTAGATGGTGAGCTGCTAACTTTTGTGGAACGAGCAATTAAAGTAGTCCATGCTGGTTTAGTTTAGCTTTCTGATATACAGATAAAGAGAAGTGTTGATTTCTAGTCCTCTCTTTAGTGTTTATTACCTAGTAAAGCTATAGGTATATTTGCGATTGGCTGTGGTTATAGATTTAGAATTATTGTTTATATTTAATTGATTATGTGCTATTGAGTCAACAGTTTGAATAGTTAATTCAAGAACGTCATCAAATTGAGAAGCATCAGGATTAAACATCAACTGCAAGTCAAGATGCAGCAGGCGGCAGTCTATCACTGCATCTGATACTTCGAGGCAAGTTATAATTCACTCCGCCTAGTAACGTCTGTAAAGATGTAGTTGAGTAAACTTGGTCATATATCTATATTTAAAACCCTGAGAGTCGAAACTTTCAGGGTTACACGAATGTTATTAATCATAAAATAATTGATTAATATGAACTTTTTTCGACTTTAAACGTTGTGTTGGTGTACTTGAACCGAACCCAATATTCCGGACCAATCAAACTGTATTTTAAAGTGGTAAGACGCATACCAATGTAGTTCTGATTTGTATCGTAAAAATTGGATTCTATACCATAAACTAAAGATTCTACCCCTGAGTTCATGCAGGCAATATCACTCCACGCAACACTGGTTTTCCCTTCTCGGAATTCAAAAGGTTCAACATCTGTATAAAGTTGAGATTCAGCAAAAGGGGTAAAGTCGGTATCTTCGCGTGCTACAAAAAATATGAGCCGAATACTCTTAAAACCTCGAATAGTCGTTTCCTGTTTCGACAAAATACCTAGAGTGTGATTTTCAGCATTGTTAGCCCAGACTGCTTCGATAATTTTACTCGACGTGGCCCGCAGCATATCCTCAACAGTTACAGGACTAAATGTTTTCTGATCCATTGAAAAATCATCAACATTCATAAACTCAGCAGAAACAAGCAATGAATGAACCTGAAACATTGGATTGTTACATAAGACAGCTTCTTCAAAACGATTATAAGCCTTCCTAGAGTTGCTAAATGAAGAATCCCAGTGATTTTTCAAGCTCACAAAGTCTCGTGTTTTAGACCTCACTTTCAAGTCCTGACAGAACCCATCAACAACTGCTTCAAACTGTTGATACAATCCAAGTGGAAAGTTGATGAGTGCATGCTTATACAGCAAATCAACCATCAGCTTGATCTCTGGTCTGATGATCACGTCTGAAAATTTACCCGTCAGAAAAGGATTAATCGGAATATCTTGAATAATCTTGAGTAAATTAACACCCTTGGGCGTTAGATAAACATGAGGCACCAGATAGTCGTAAGTTGGTTGTTTGGAGATAATCTTAAAAGTCTTATTTTCGGTAATCATGAGATACAACTTCAGATAATCATCCAAGCCAACAGGAGGGCGATTATTGGGTATATAGCCAATAAAAGGCTGGATATACGCTTGAGTGATATGGTGAGTACTGAGTAGAGATGCATAGGATTCGTCAGGCTGTAATCTAATCATGCTTCATCTCCCGCAAAGGCATTGAGTTCTAGGTGGTTTTTTCTCGGACGGCCACGAGTCTGTGGTTTTAAAGGCTGACTAATCTGGAAACGTCTTCCATTTTTCATATTGCTGAAAATGAATAACTGACTGGTTTTACAGTGATATTCAAAACTCTCTTCAAGCCACTTTCTTTTCTGCGTTTGGTTATATTCAATCGTGCCTAAAAAACAGTTTTCGTAAGTATGCTTCCGCATATTACAGATGTAGGCATAACCTTGATCATTGGTCACTTTTTTCCATAGTTTCTCAATTCCTTGTGCGAGGCTAATGTCTTCCTGATTTTTATTCCCATTGAAAAACCAGAATGTATGCAAGTGGAATCCACGTCTTGGCGTATATTCAAAACGAAAAATATAACCGATGGCTTGTTTCAACACAGGATTATGCCGCTTGTTTTCTAGTAGTTGTTCAACACACTTTTTAAATGCATCAAAATCATTTTTAGATAAACAATCTTCAGCTTTGAAACAGGTTTGCAGTAATGTTTCAGGTTTATGTTTGAGATATAAATCAAGTCGAACAACGACTACACGCGAATACCGTTCAATTAAAGAGTTGAACATTTCGATCATTCGAGACTTATTTTTTTTCAGATTCTTCCGCTCATCATAAACTTTGCGTCTGATGTTCGGGCGACGAAAAAAGGCACGAATTAATCCAATAAACTTATTTATTGCATTAATGTACGGGAGCAAATTCTCCTTTAGACTGGAAGGTAGAGGTGTGCCATTACGTAGAAGATCTAATTCATCCTCTGACATCTGGCTTAGTGCATAATCAAATGCTTGAATGTCAAGACCCTTTATAATGTCTGAAAGCGTAGAATAGTTTATAAGTTCTGCAATATCAGAAGGTAAATTACTCATTTGAGCAGGGTGTTTGACGGCAAAGCCATAGCGACCATTCGATAGTCTTTTCGTTTCAGTTGTGACTTCAGGGAAGTTACGTTTTTTGAACTGTTTGACCAGTTTAGCTTTCCCTATAGCAGGAGCTAGGATGTTATCCTGTGAATTTAATAAAAAGGTTGTTTTATAACCATTGTTGACTGGAGTAATTTGCAGTTCGGTTTCAAATTGCTGGAGCCATTGGTCATGTGTTCCCATATGCCGACCAGCATTTACATTTATAATGCGCATATAAATTAAACTCGATTTAAAGTTAAAAGCGCAACTGTGATCAGTATTCTGGGTATAAGCATCCAATGGATACTGTTTAGCGCAGTATCCATGATGGGATGTAAGTTGGTTAAGTTAACTTAGGATGAGTTTTAGTCATATTTACTACACCAGTACGTCTATACACCAACAACCTATATGGTCATATGAGTATTGATGTATCTGAATACTTTAAAACTACTGATCATCTATAAATCACAGAATATTCTATGTATTTATAGATATAGAGTAATAGTAAATATATAAGACCGTAATTCATTGAAAATTAAAATGATAGCCTAGCCATACTTATAATTTCAGAATGCATTGCACAGCTGCATTATGTTTTGAATTTACAAGTACAGTGTTAGCTCTCAGTATTTCCTTGATCGCGTGTTGAAATTTTGCTTTCAATCCACGCTTCAACTTCAGAGAGTAACCACCGTGAGGCATTGTTAAGCTTTAACGGCCGGGGAAATTTAGGATCATAGCGTTTAGACCGCCGGTTGAGTCGGTCATAAATGGATGACCGAGATAAACCGATCAGTTTAATCAGCTCAGGTAGACGCAGCATTTGAATTGTGTTTTGGATAGTAGACATTTAGATTTCCTTCTATAGAGTTGGTTCAATCTGGAAGGTGTTGAACCAACTAATAGACGGTACTTGATTGAAAATGCACTTGATGCAGGAAGTGCGTGGAGCCAATATATTTCTCAGTGTGAAATGATGAACTTAATCATTTAAAAGGTTTTTCAAAGACTGATAGATTTCATGATTCTTTTTGAGCATCCTTTTAGTATCACCAATAAAATTTCTTTTAGGCTGAGTAGTTGGATGCTCCTGATTCTGAAAACCTTTCTGCTTTTTAGCAGATTTATTTCGGGTGACTTTTGTTTTAAGTTCAGTTAGAGCATTTGTGCCATGGATAGATGCAGTAGGAGTAAATAAGTACGGGTCATAAACAGGCTCACTGCTTATAGTTCCTGTTGACGAATTTGTCAGATTTCGCACAATGTGCTCTTGCAGTTGCACTTTAAAATCAAGCTGTTGCTGTTTTTTCTCCTGTTTGTCTTCTAATATTTGTATTATTTGAGGTGTAAATTTAGTTTTAATCTTAGCAATAATTTTAGCCTGTTGTTTTCTGTTTAATATCTTTGTCTGATATTTTTTAAAGTTAGTCCGTAAAAGTTTGTCAATATTTCCTTGTTGTTTTATATATATTTTTTCTTTGTGATCATACGTTTGCATTAAAATCTCACGTACATATGCTGTCGCTTTTTTGTCCAGATACTCCATAAGTTGTTCGAACAGTATATTTTTTTTGGGTTTCAGGGACCGGATCTTTGAATTGCGTTGGCGTATAGCAAACTTATTTTTTAATGGACCAATGAATCGAAATGAAAGAAAAGACAATTCCTTGAGCGTATTCTGATCCTGTCTTGAAAAATTTAACGCATTCCAAAGTGACACATGATCATATTCGTATTTCTTGATAAATTCTTTAACAAAGTCGATATAAGCTTTTTCTTTGATTTCATCAGGTTCTTGTGAAAGATAGCTGAGTTGAATTTTATCGATCGTGTTTTGAAAGCTTTCAGGTAATAATTCGACTACGTAACAATCACGATGTTTTGAGTATTGCTGGAGTAAGCTTTTATAAATAATTTTTGCTTGCGTATGATTTTTAGTTTCGATGGCGGAACGATAGCTTTTTATGTCTGAAATGATTTCATGATAATGTTTAGGCAAATATTCAAAGTCCAGTTTTTCAACTTTATTATCACCTTTTTTACAAGGAATAGGTACTTGGACAGGATCCTTACATAATCTTTTTACTCGATCTTCATTCGATTCTTTAAATAGCCCTTCATCGTGTAATGCATATATTATTGTTTTAAGCATTTCGAAATCAACGGCCATCCTGATAGACTTGTTGAAATTGAAGGGTGGAGTAGAGTAGATTTTTTCAAATATATACCTTTCCAGGTCATATACGATTTTGATTTGATCCCCTACCGTGGTATTTTCAGAATGTTCCACTACGGTATCCATGATTTCTCTATCCTAATATTTTGGTTGATTATTCTTGTAAAATTTAGCCTACATGCTCCGATCCAAAGTGTACATACTTATGCGTTATTTCAGTACGGACTTTTTGGTAATTATTAGATATATCATTAATATACACGAATATAATATCCTGTAAATATACAGGGGTGAGTTGTAGTTGAATGGGTATTTTTATTGTGTGAATTTTCAAAAAAACTAATCGTAATTTACAAAAAAACAGATTCCAATCAGTCATCAATCCTTTTCTATTTTCAAGTTAAACTCCACGTAAATAAGCTGCTTCAACTTCATCAGGCAGTTTATGTGTAAGGACATGTTCGCAGAATTCGCGAGAGTAATTTATTTTGTCAGTTGACCAATCGCGGAAAGTAGAGCGAAAACCATATGTAGTAATCCCTCTATTTTGTTTAGGGTCCATATAGCCTATTCGTCTGAGAATTATATTATTCAATTTGATTTTTTGGATAGAACTGAATTTAAGAATATAGAATCAGATTTTATAACTTGAATAATAAGAGATTATTTAATAATCTAAGGCTAGAAAAGAATAATCATAAGGACAATTAAAAGGATGACACCATATAAAATTGCGATTGACGCCTTTATACGATCTATAGATATTAATAAAAAAAGGCCGATTTGCTTATTATTAGGTGCTGGAGCATCAATATCTTCTGGTATGCCATCCGCAGAGCGTTGTATCTGGGAGTGGAAGCGTGAAATATTTATAACTAAAAATCCACTTCTAAGGGATGAACCGTACCGGGTTTGTCGGAGAGTCAATATTCTGAGAGACTATCCCGATGACAAAATTAAAATATGCCCCTGAAATCAGAGAAAGAGCGGTTCAATTATTGATTGAATCTGAAAAAGATTATCCATCGAATTGGGCTGCGATCACCGCTATTGCTCCCAAGATAGGTTGTACTCCTGAAACACTACGTGTTTGGTATCAAAAATATTTAGATAAACTAAATCCAGTTAAAGTACAGCAGCTTTCAGACCAAGAACGTATCAAACAACTCGAACGCGAAAATAAAGAACTGCAACGCGCCAATGAGATTCTACGTAAAGCAGCCGCTTTTTTCGCCCAGGCGGAACTCGACCGCCCACACAAATAATGGTGGATTTTATCCATAATAATAAAGAGCTGTACGGAGTCGAGGCGATTTGTAGAATTTTACCGATCGCACCCTCAACCTATTACCGGACTCTAGATCTCTGCGAAAACCCAGAACATCGAGCAAAGCGAGATCTACATGACTTGCATCATGCTGAACAAATTAAACGAATTTGGAAGGAAAGTTCAGGTCGATATGGTGTACGTAAAGTTTGGCAAAAACTGAAACGTGAAGGCTATATTATTGCACGCTGTACAGTTGCTCGATTGATGCAAAAGCTAGGTATACAAGGTGTTTGGCGAGGTAAGAATAAACAAACTACCCATAGCCGAGATGATCAAAAACGAGCAGATGACTTGGTGAAACGCAATTTTAGTGCTGATCACCCTGACCAGCTGTGGGTCGCTGACTTTACGTATATTCAAACAAATTCAGGCTGGGTCTATACCGCCTTTATTATTGATGTGTTCTCGCGAGCAATTGTTGGATGGAAAGTATCAACACGGATGAATACAGACATGGTGCTCGATGCACTGGAGCAAGCATTGCATGATCGAGGCATGCCAAAGAACGTGATTCATCATAGTGACAGAGGTGTGCAATATCTTTCCATTCGTTATACCAATCGTTTAGAAGCAGCAAATTTACGAGCATCAGTCGGTACGACCGGTGATTCATACGATAATGCTTTGGCTGAAACAGTGAATGGCTTATACAAAACAGAGGTGATTGAATATTTAAAAGCAGATTGGCAAGGTTTAGCGGATGTACAACTTGCGACATTAAATTGGGTAGATTGGTTCAATAAAGAGCGTGTACATAGTGCACTAGGTTATGTGCCACCTTTTGATTTTGAAGCAATGTACTATGATAAAATTAATCCGTTAGGTCAGGTGGCCTAACTTAAATAAAAAAGTCTCCGACAAACCCGGTACGGTTCAGGAAACAGTTGGAGAGTTATCTCTACAAGGTACAAAAGATCGAATTCAAAAATGGTTGGATCAAAGAGGAGAATATCCCATTTTGAATAGTCCAGAAGAATACTCTTTTTATGCAAAAGAATGCTATATCACAGAACAGGATAGAAGAAGTTTCTTTCAGCAATATGTTGAGATGGCTAAGCCGCATATCGGGTATAAATTATTACCACTGCTTGCTCAAGCAAAAATAATAAAAACTGTGTGGACTACAAACTTTGATGGTTTGGTTGCTCGGGCTTGTCATTCGAATGATGTTGTATGTATTGAAATTGGGCTGGATAATACCCAACGTATTACCAGACAACATAGTGAGGGCGAGATAAGGGTAGTTTCATTGCATGGAGATTATCGTTACGATGAGCTTAAAAATACAGATGAACAATTAAGACATCAGGAAGAAAATTTAAAAAATAATATTGAACATGAGTTACAGGACTATGATCTTGTAGTTATTGGTTATAGCGGTCGAGATAAATCTTTAATGACAGTTTTAGAAAATATTTTTTCTAAAACGGTTAAATCAAGATTATTTTGGTGTGGGTATGGTGAAACAATAAGCCAGTCAGTGATGGAGCTATTGGAACTAGCAAGAAAAAACAATAGGGATGCTTTTTATGTCTCAACAGAGGGATTTGATGACACCGTAGAGCAAATTTCTAGAAAATTATTGAATGACAACATGTTGAGTAAAGCATTGTCAATGCTACAGGAAATTCCTTGTATTGCTAAGAAGCCAGCTAAATTTACAGCTCCAGAAAATGATATTTCTTCACTTATTAAAAGTAATGCTTACCCTTTTGTTAAACTTCCTAGCCAGTTTCTTAAAGTTACATTGAAATATCCTGAAGGGAGCTTAAATTATATTGATTGGCTTAATAGTAAAGTGGACTTTAAAGAAGTAGTACTTTCAAAAATAGGAAAGGAAATTATAGCTTTCGCGGATGTTGATAAACTTAGGAAATATTTAGGAGAGTTCTATCTAAGTACGCCAACGGTAGTAAATTTTTCAAAAACTGATGTATTGAACGATACAAGGATTCAGTCTCTCATTAGACGTGGGTTAATCCAAAGTATTGTCAAAAATTTAGAGTTCAGTTCAGATCAAAATAAACGGATATGGAATCCAGATGTAAGTTCTATCGAATTTCACAATGGGAAAAAATATAAGATAATAGATGCTTTGATTCTAAATTTAAATTTTATTAAAGATGATATTTATTTAACATTTAAACCTGATTTGCTTGTATTAAATTTAGATGAATCTTTGCCTGATCATGATGTTGTAAAAACTATAAAGAATAAAAAATTCGGTTATCAACATAATAAAGAATATAGTCAGATATTAGAAAAGTGGGCAGATATCATTACAAAAAAAGACCTTATAGTCAGTGGTGGCGGTATATTTAATTTAGGTAAAAAGCCACTTTATGCTGGTTTAGTTAATTATGCTACACGAAAGCTTCCTACTGATTTCAATAAGCATGCAACTCAAAAAGGCTTGATCATTCAGGATGCAAAATTAATTTTTGGTTCAAATTCTATATCTAATGAAATATCTCATATTAACCCTTTAAAAGGATTAGTTGAAAATCGCCCTTGGGATTATAAAAATACCAGTTCTGGTTTATGCCCTGAAATTTGTATCAATGTAATAAGTACACGTCAGGATGCAGGGATTGTAAATAATCTTTTACGGGGAATTCATGAAAAGTCATTACCAGAAAAATCAGAACAAGATTATTTACATCCATTTCATGGATTTACAAATGCATTTGGCGTACCGATAACCTTTCCTAAAATAGGTGAAAATACATGGCGATTTGTAGATGAAGCTCTTTCAGCACAAAAAGCTATTGATAATGCAAAAAGTTTAGCAAATAGAATTTGTTATGAGCTCGATGCTTTGAAAAAATTAGAATTGCGTACGGGTACAGTTGTAATTATTTATATTCCTAAAAGATGGGAATTATTAACTTCAATAAAATCAGAACATGAATACTTTGATTTACATGATTATATTAAAGCATATGCCGCTCAGCAGGGAATAAGTACCCAATTTGTAAGAGAGAAAACGGTTAATAGTTCCCAAAGTTGTAGAGTGAAGTGGTGGTTATCATTAGCATTTTATGTCAAAGCTATGCGGACACCTTGGCGATTGGAATCTATAGATAATCAGACAGCTTTTGTGGGGATAGGCTACAGTATCAATAGGAACACGTATCCTGAAAACTCTAAAAGGATTGTTCTAGGTTGTAGTCATATTTATAGTGCTAGGGGGGAAGGCATGCAATTTCAACTTGGTCGGATAGAGAACCCTATAATTCACCATCATAATCCTTATATGTCTGAAGAAGATGCAAGGAGAACAGGTGAGAAAATTAGACAAATGTTTTTTGATGCAAAAATGCAATTACCACGACGTGTTGTGATACATAAGAGGACAGCATTCACAGCAGAAGAACAGCGTGGGTTTATACAAGGATTAGAAGGCGTGGAAGATATAGAATTGATCGAAATTAACTTTGAGGATTCTTTTCGATATTTGTCATCTAAATTGGTTAATAATAAACTAGAAATAGATGGTTTCCCTATTGCTAGAGGCACGGTAATTGTCCAAAGTTCTGATACAGCATTATTATGGGTGCATGGAGCTACGCCAAGTGCTCAAAATCCAAGTTTTAAATATTTCCAAGGAAAAAGAAGAATCCCAGTTCCATTAGTTATTAAACGTTATGTTGGGCAATCAGATATTAGCCAGTTAGCGAATGAAATTTTAGGTTTATCTAAAATGAATTGGAATACTTTTGATTATTATTCTAGATTACCTGTTACTTTGGAATCGGCAAATGACATTGCTAGAATAGGAGTTTATTTTAATAACTTTAGCCCTATGTCGTATGACTATCGGCTTTTAATTTAGTAATCAGTTATAGGAAACATGATTTAAATATGTCTCAAGATAGAGAAAATTTAGCCAAAGAAAAATTAATTGAGATGTTAGGTGATCTCTTCTATATTCAAGAAGAAGTTGCAGGGAGATGGGTTATTGATGACTCTCCTTTAAGATTGGATTTGCTACTCCGCCCAAATGAAAAAGCAAAATCGATGGGATTTGATGTAGACGCTATAGGTATTGAGATTAAAGATCCTCAAAGTAAGGAGAGTGTAAAAAAGTTATTAAACTGTGTGATGCAAGCATATACATATAGCTTTTGTGAGTTTGATGGGGTGCGTCCAGCGTTTATTTTGATTTATCCTGATATTGAGAAATTTTTTGACTACGATTGGCATAATAAATACAACTCTGAATTTACGGAAGAGCCTACCAAACGTGAAAAAAATTTATTACGAAGATTGATGCAAAGAGCAAATGTTGGTGAACTCATAATTCAGCAGAGGGACTCAAAAAATTACGTTTTTAAATTTCATGGTGGCCCATACTTTTCCTCTACAAAAGGTCGTTCAAAGATAAAAGGTATCGGTCTAAATCGTTTTATTGGATCACAGAAAATTAGAAGTCAGGAATAGGTATAAAAAATAGTAACTAAATTTTGCGTAAAATATTTTTGTCTAGTTTCGTTTTTAACGAATGCAGTCTAATAAAACTGTGTACTACAGAATTTAGCCCAATCAGCCATTAAAGATTTACGTTTTTCAAGATAAGCTCCACGTAAATAAGCAGCTTCAACTTCATCTGGCAATTTATGGGCAAGCACGTGCTCACAGACTTCACGAGGATTATCTGTTTTATCGGCTGACCAGTCACAAAAAGTGGACCGAAAACCGTAGGTAGTGATTACTTGATTTTGTTTTGGATCAATATGGCCTAAGCTATTTTCTTTGATTTTTTATTTATGCATTGGTTTGATCAATTTTATTAAATATGTTTCAGACAGTATTTTCAGTCAAATATAGAAAGTATATGGAAGCTGATTGAACTATTTTAGCAAGTAAATGGAAAAGTAGTTAAATGTCATCTTGCTTAAATATAGGTAGTGTATGGTTCAGCCATCTTTAGATGGGTTGATGCAATGCTCGGTTCTCTTGAAAAATTCCAATTAAAAACAATCCGTGTGGCATGTATAAGTTTCAGTGCTTTATTGCTTACAGCTTGTCAAAGTACTGCGCTAATGCGAACTCAATCGACCCATACAGCACAACAGTTCCAACAACAAAAAGTCCAACAACCGAAACGTGTGGTGTTTTTCTTGGGTGATGGTATGGGCATGACCACACTTACCGCTTCACGTATTTATGCTGTCGGTGAAGATGGTCAGTTAGCAATTGATCGGTTACCTGAGTCTGCCTTTGTTCGTACCTTTTCTGAAGATGCGCAAGTCACTGACAGTGCACCTTCGATGGGTGCATACATGACCGGTGTGAAGATGAAAAATGAGGTGATCTCGATGCAGACAGGCACGATTGCAGTTGAACCTGATTCAGTAGGGAATAACCAGTGCGGGACTAACCCACAAAATAAAAATAAGCAAAACACACAAACTTTACTTGAATTAGCCAAAGCGAAGGGTTGGGGGACAGGGATTGTAACCACGACGCGTATCACGCATGCCACGCCAGCATCGACTTATGCGCATATTTGCCACCGTGATGCGGAAAATGACATTGCATCACAGCTGGTGCCGAGTTCAAAAGGGGATATCTATCAGCATTATAACCAAAAACTCAAAGATGGAGTGGATGTGGTTTTAGGTGGCGGCAAGCGTCAATTTTTGCCTAAAGATGCAGGTGGAGAACGTACTGATGGGCGCAATCTAATTACCGAGATGCAAAAGGCAGGCTACCGCGTGGTTTTTGATGAAAACCAACTGTCCCAAGTGCAACTGGCGAAAAATGAAAAATTATTGGGTTTATTTAATCACAGCCATTTAAATTACGACTTGGATCGCACCAAGAAAAACTTGGCAGAGCCGAGTCTCAAGCAAATGACGCTGTCTGCTTTAGACATCCTGACGCAAAATAAAAAAGGTTTTTTCCTGATGGTGGAGGGCGGGCGTATAGATCATGCGCTGCATGACACCAATGCCAAACGTGCTTTACAAGACACGATTGCCTTAAATGATGCTTTAGAAGCAACCATTCAAAAGCTTAAACAAAGTGATCCTGAACTTAAAAATACACTGATTGTAATCACAGCCGACCATGATCACACCTTGGTTTTAAATGGTTATGCCAAGCGTACAGGAAAATACGTCGAAGGTAAGGAAACCAGTGTGCTTGGATTGGTAAAAAACTATGATCAAGCGGGCTTTGCTCAAGATATTCATGGTCAACCTTATCCGATTATCGGTTTTGGTACGGGCAAAAAACGCCCCACTCAAAACCGTATGGATGACTTGGTACTGAACTTAAAAGACACTGATGTCTGTCATCCTGTACAAGGGCCAAAGGCACCACAAGGTGAAAAATATAGTTTCACCTATCCTTTGGCTGAAACGGGTTGGTGTACGGGCACTGCTGCGGATGATTTCCAACAAGAAGCTGTGATTCAAACGGGCTATAAAGATAAAGAAACGCATGGCGGTGCAGATGTGTTTTTAGGTGCGATTGGTCAGGGAGCCGATCAGTTCTCAGGTAGCCTTGAAAATATTGAGGTCAATCACCTCATTCGTAAGATCACAGGCTTATAGCAGAGGGATATCACATGAAACATACTTTAAAAACCATCCCATACATGATGCTTCTGCTTACAGCGTCGATTTCTTCAAGTGCTTTGTATGCTGCGGACACCACAGTTACACCGACGAAAAGCGTTATATTCTTTTTAGGCGATGGCATGGGACCAACCACAGTGACAGCAAGTCGTATTTATGCTGTGGGGGAAAATGGTAAACTGGCCATGGACCGCATGAAGCACGCAGCACGGATTAAAACCTATTCTGAGGATGGTCAAACCACAGATAGCGCTCCCTCTATGGGCGCCTATATGACTGGGCAGAAAAATAAAAATGAAGTGATTGCCATGACAACAGGAACGGTTGCGGTCGAACCTGAAGAAGGAAAATTGCCGAATGGCAAAAGCTTAGCGAAAGCCATCAATCGTTGTCCAGAACAGGGCAGTAGTATGGTCGCAGGGATGCCTGCGTTAAGTATTTTAGAACTGGCAAAAAAGCAGGGTAAAGCGGTTGGCGTAGTGACGACGACCGAACTCACCCATGCCACACCTGCGGCAACCTATGCACATATCTGTCACCGTGATGCGCAATACGATATCGCGCTTCAAGCTGTTCCAAAAGGTAAAGCTTATAATCCAAACTTATTGGATGGCATTAATGTCCTTATGGGAGGCGGCTTAAATCATTGGACGCCTTATGATGCAGTCTCTAACCCCAAAGGGCGCTTGGATGGTCGTGATTTATTGGCAGAGTTTAAACAGCAGGGTTATCAAACCGTTTTAAGCCAAAGTGATTTGGCACAGACGGTCAATACTCAGAAAATTTTCGGCGTATTCTCCACACAGTCGCATTTAAATTTTGATTTGGACCGACTCAAGAAGAATATAGAGACTGAACCGAGTCTGGCGGCGATGACCAGTAAAGCGATTGATGCACTGCAAGCACAGAGTCATGGACAAGGCTATTTCTTGATGGTTGAGGGTGGGCGTATTGACCATGCGCTACATGCCAATAATGCCAAACGGGCATTGCAGGAAACCAAGGCATTTAATGATGCAATTCAAACTGCACTGGATAAAGTGGATTTGAGCAATACCTTGATTGTAGTGACGGCAGACCATGACCATGTGATGACCTTTAATGGTTATGCCGCACGAACGGGTCAAACGACGGAAACTAATCCAGGTATTTTGGGGCTGAGCTATGACTATAATATTGCAAAAGAGCAAAATGCTTACAGCAAAGTGCTGGCTGATGGCCAAGTACATAATCCATACCGCGATGTAAATGGGGCAACAGGAACGACGCTTGTTTTTGGAAATGGTACGGGTAAACGTTTAGATATTCGTGACAGTATTAGCAACGAGCAAGCCTTTGCTGACGACTATAAACAAGAAGTCGGGGTACAACTGACGAAAAGCGAAACACATGGCGGCGGAGATGTGATGCTGTTTGCTGAAGGAAAGAATTCAAATCTATTCAAAGGCACACAAGAAAATACATGGGTATTTGAGCAATTGAAAAAGGCGTTTGGATTCTAATGGATACAAGATTTATACGGCCGTTCAAATTCAAAATGAAATTCTTAGCATTGTCTTTCAGTTTGCTCAGTCCATGGGTATGGTCGGCCGATGAATATCGTATTGATTATCAGATTGAACGGTTGGATGCCAATGGGGTCACGACCATTCAAAAATACAGTGAGAAAATAATTCGAGATGAGCAAAATATTTGGATTGAACGTTTAAACACACAAACGCATGCTGACGAAGCCCAGACACATAGCAACGCTCATGTGTCTGCCAAAACAGACACCCATGAGCATGTGAGTTTTGACAGTGCAATTCAGTGGATGCAGCGCAAAGATGTAGTCGGGCAAGCAAACGTAGAAAGTCCGTTTCAGCGTTTTTATATTTTGCCAGATGAAAAAATGCGGGTGCAATTGCAGGATGTCGATCAAGAAATGCTAGGGATGAAAAACTGTTGGCGCTGTGAATATAGTTTGATTCATCCTGACATTTTAAAGCGAGCACAATTGATTCAACGTGATCCGAAGTTAGCGCATTATCAAATACGCAGTGCTGGGCAAACGTTGAATATTATATGGAGTGAACAGGATCAACTGGTTCAAAAATATGAATTGCTCAAACCGACCTCAGGCTATGCCAAAACCTTTACCGTGCGCAAAATTGGCCAACATGTTGCTACACCTTGGACACAAACAGAAAAATACAGCGAACGTGACTATGCGGACTTTAGTGATTAGCCGATGAGTTTTTGACTTTTAATTTCGACGTTACAATAGAAATACCCGTGATTTTTTTGGGAAAAATAAGCGCTTAGGACTGTGCCGCTTGTACGGTTAAACCACTCCACCGCTTAAACGCACGTCGAAAATTAGTGGCATCGTTAATTTGTAAATACTGAGAAATCTGTTCAGTTTTAAAACCATGTACACGATATAAAATGATGGCAGTATGCAAACGACTTTGATCGAGTTGCGCCTGAAAATGGGTCTGATGCTTTTTCAGTTTACGTTTTAAGGTGGCAGAACTCATTTGAAAATAGTCAGCGGTTTGTTCAAGTTGAATATTATTTTGAATATTCTGCATTAAATATTGGTGCAAACTGAGCAAAAAACTCTGTTGAATATTTTGAGCTGTCATTTCTTTCAGTGCATGTTGATAACTGATTGCAGCTAAGGTCGAAGAGGCATTGGGAAGTTTTTCATGGACCAAGTCACGAGGTAGGCTCATCATGTTGATCGGGCGATTAAACTCTAAAGCACTGCCTAAATGCGTCCAATATTGTTCAATATAATCCGGTTCAGAAAAATTAAATTCGAATTTCCACGCTAACTTGGTTTGATACAGTTGACGGCTAAACGCTTGTATTGCACTCATTGCACTTTCGATTAAAAAGCGATTTTCAAGCTTGTTTTCATCTAACCAATAAATATGAATATGGCTTTGACTATACATGAGTCGAGGGCATAACCATGGTGAAACGGACGCGGAAAATTCTAAATAACGGCTAAGCGCCTCATCGAAGGTCGATGCATAAAGCATGGATTTAATGGCGTCATTAAAGGGAGTGGTTAAACTGCGCTGACCAAATAAGAAACTGATGTCCTGATTGCGAAAACACTGTTCAGCATTTTTTAAAACCTGTTGTAACTGTTGTTGACTAATTAGTTTTTGCCCTGAAAAAATATCTTCTAAGAAAATACTACTGCCACTGAGCAGGACGTGATGTTCGACTTCATGACTCGCTGCCAAATCAATTAAAATAGACAATTGATGATGCGCAGGAATGTAGTTGTAGTCGCATTCAAAGCTCATACCATGACTCGCTTCGGCGAATAGTACTGCTTCACTTGGAGCAATTGCTGATTTAAGGCACTCAAGAGTTGTTGGGCAGTTTGGTATTGTCCGACAGCGCAGCAGGTCGTGAGTGCATTTAGAGGAATGTGCATAGACTGATCACGTTGATAATATGCACTGACCATAAGCATGCGTTCAAGTTGAGCAGCCATTTTTTCAGCCTGTTGTAGCTTAGTCTCTGGTAACAGCATAATAAAACGATCTCCTGCGAAGCGGCAGAGCAGGTCATGTGGTCGTAAGTTTAAGCTAATCAATTGTGAAACATGCTGTAAAATAGATGTGCCTTCATCAAAGCCATGTGTTTGATTAATCTGATTAAAATTATGCATATCTAACAATATGACGGACATATCGCTGGGTTCATGCAAGTTTTGCTCAATTGCAGCTTTGAGCTGTGTTTTAAAATAATGAGCATCGGCCAAAGGGGTGAGTCCATCGAATAAGCGATGATCCCGATAAATACGTTCTCGTTTTTGCATGTGTTTAGAAATCGCCAGTTCTTCTTGATGCCAAAAATAAATCCCGATGGTAAATAGGCACAGTCCAATTGGAAAAGGAATGGACTCAAGCCATGCATCCCATATGATTTCTTTAGGCAGACGAATAAATTCATCTAAACTGTCCATCCACATATGGAAAAAAATAAAGCACAGTCCATAAAAGATATAATTAGTTACACGACCCAAAGGACGGCTTTTAATAATAAAGAAAATCCAGATGCCAATAAAAACAGTTGCCCCTCCTTCACCTAAAATATCGACCCAGTTCCATTCAGCGAATGATTTGACCTGACCAAGCAGAATAAATAGCCATAGAGATAAACTACAGGCAATCGCTATACAACATAGAGGCCAGCGGTAGTAAGCAAAGTATTTAGGCATAGCATTTGGGAAATGATTTATTTTCGCCCAAGCTAAACAGATTCAGATGACAGTTTCATGGCAAGGGCTGGAGTCAAAACAGATCAGACTATTTTTAATTCTGGTCGAGAGAAATACTGAAAAACCCTGCCTTTAAGGTGAATATGCATCATTCTGTCAGCTAAAAAAATTCTCTGTGCAGATCAAATCAGCTCATTAATTCAAAAGAAAGCCTCGAAAACCTGCAAATTGAAGGGTTTAAATTTTGACTGTCACATCATGTTCACATTCAGTTTTTATTGTGCCTCCAAACCATGCCACTTTGGCTTGAGGGGATACACAAAATGAAAAATGCGAATAACCGTTCAGTGAGAAATAAACGTGCGGCTTTCCAGCTCAGCACACTGGTCCTGTCAATGCTCAGCATGACTCAACTGTATGCTGACGATAATGCAGTGGAATATGTACAGGTCATTGGTCAAGCCGCAAGTATGGATAAAGCACTCAAAGAACAGAAACGTGCTGACCAGATCAGTAGTGTGGTACATGCTGATGGCATAGGACAGTTACCCGATGACAATGCAGCAGAAGCTCTGCAACGGATACCAGGGGTTTCTACAGAGCGTGATCAGGGTGAAGGACGTTTTGTTTCAGTTCGTGGTTTAGGGGCAGACCTGAATGCAGTGACCATCAATGGTACTTTGGTTCCTGCGCCTGAAAGTGACCGCCGTGGCGTGGCACTGGATGTTTTGCCCTCAGAGCTGGTGCAGTCTTTGGCTGTGGTGAAAACACTGACACCTGATATGGATGCCAATTCATTGGGTGGTACGGTTCAGGTCGAAAGTTTATCGGCCTTTGACCATGACGGTTTGTTTTATACAGGAACGGTTGAAGGTGGTTATGATGAAAAACGGGAAAAATATAGCCCGAAAGCATCTGGTGCCATCAGTAACCGTTTCAGTGTCGGTGAGGGAAAAGATAATCTTGGGGTAGCACTGGCACTCAGTTATCAAAACCGAAAATTTGGCTCAGACAATGTCGAGACAGGTGGTGCCTGGGATGGCGATGCACTTGAAGAAACTGCAATGCGTCAGTATGACATTGAGCGTGAACGTATCGGTGCGGGTTTAAACTTTGACTACCGCCCGAATGACACAGGCGAATACTATTTAAGAACTCTATACAGTCGTTTTAAAGATACCGAATCGCGTCAGGAAGTGTCTGCTGAATTTGCCGATCCACAACTTGCAGGGCAACAGGGTGATGCCGAAGCCGCTCGTGCTTTAAAAAGCCGTGTCGAAACGCAGGAAATACAGTCTTTTGTTCTAGGCGGCAAACAAGGTTTTGGCACATGGACGGTAGAAGGTCAGCTTGGTTATAGCGAAGCATCGGAAGAAAATCCAGGTGGTATTTCTGGAGCAAAATATAAAGGTGAGTTCAGCAATGTCGGTTTTAACAGTACCCAAAAACCTGTTATTTCCGCGGATCAGGATTTTTATGATGCTGCCAACTATGAGCTGGATTCGGTGTCATGGGAAAAGTCTAAAACCACCGATAAAGAATACAACGGTAAATTAGACTTTTTAAAAGACTATATGCTGGGAAATTATGCTGCTGCATTGAAGTTCGGTGGCAAGATCAGTCAGCGTGAAAAAACCAGTAATACTGATGAGTGGGAGTATGAAGATCTAAGTACATCCGGTTCAGACTTTAATCACAACAGTCATTATGAACTGGGTCAGTTTGGTCCCACGATCAATGAAAATGCCATCAAAGACAAAATCAGCGGATTAAATCCAAACGACTATGTTGTTGCAGACGGCTCAATCATTAACGATTTTAAGTCGAATGAAGACATTCAGGCAGCTTATGTCATGAATACGGTTGATTTTGATCAACTGCGTGTAATTGCGGGTCTGCGTTATGAAAACACCAGTTTTGAAGCACGTGGGTTTGAGTTTAATGATGATGTGATTACTGCAACCAGATATGAAAATGACTATGATCACTGGTTGCCAAGCTTACATTTGCGCTATCAGCTGGCAGATAACGCTTATCTTCGTGCGGCATGGACGAACAGTGTCGTGCGACCAAATTTCGCACAAAGTGCGCCAGGTGTTTATATAGATGGTGATGAAGCAGAATTTGGTAATCCAATGCTGAAGCCACTTGAGTCTTCCAATTTTGACTTAGGGGTAGAAAAGTATTTTGGCAAAGCCAGCATGGTGAGCTTCTATGCATTCTATAAAGATATTGATCACTTTATTTACAGTACCAATATTGCAGGTACGGGGCAGTGGGCTGACTTTGATGAGGCAATTACCTATAAAAATGGTAATCAAGCCAAACTGTATGGAATGGAGTTTGCTTACTCGCAAAAGTTCGAGCATTTAAGTGCGCCATGGAATGGTCTTCTGTTAGGTTTCAATACCACATTCAGCAAGTCAGAAGCAGATATTGATTCAATGAAAGATGGTGAGTTGTTGAGCCGTCGTATTCATATGCCAAATCAATCAGATATTGTGGGCAATGCCATGATTGGCTGGGAAAATGAACGCTTTGGTGTCCGTCTTTCAGCAAACTATAAATCAAATTATTTATATGAACTGGGTGACATTGATACACCTGAAAAAGACATCTATACCGATGATCAGGTATTCCTCGATTTGAGTAGCTATGTGAATTTATCGAAAAACTTACAGCTTAAGTTTGATGTGCAAAATATCACGGATGAACACTATTACAACTATGCGGGTTCTAAAGCTCATAACTCGCAATATGAAGAATATGGTCCAGCCTACAAACTGGCACTGACTTATACCCACTTTTAAACCGAATTAAATTTCAGTACTCAGGTTTTCTCTCCAGCAGAAAGCCTTGAGGATTTTTTTGCCAGATTTTGAGTATTTCTATGAATGTTTCATTGTTTAAACTGTCTATTTTAAGCAGTTGTTTGCTGCTGTTGACTGCATGTAGTCAACATAACATGCCTCAAGCTACACAGGGCAGTCATCCGCTCACATCCGCGGAAGTGCAGATTGACCTGCCGAGCGAACCTAAGCTGCAATTGCGTGAATTCGAAACGGATGAGGCGAAAACTGAGGATGTGCAATGGTTGAGCTTGAGTGAATGGCCTGAAGTCTCAGTTTTACTGAGTAGTAAGAACAAAGGACTACAGTTTTTAGATAGTGAACAGGCTGTACTTCATCAGATTCAGGGTCAGTTTGGACGCTTTGATTATCGGATCGGTTCGGAGCATTTATTGATTGCTGCATCGGATTTGCAACAACAGCAAATTCAACTGATGAGCATGAATTTAAAAAATAAAGCATGGGATAAACCAGGATTCATTCCAAAACGCTCATTTAAGTCTGAGGATGTCTGTCTGTATACCGATGTTCAAGGGCTGAGTTTTGCTTTTTTAGTGGGTGAGGAAGGCATTGGAGAACAGTGGCTTGTGGCAAAGCAGGAAAAAGTTCTGACTCAACCACAGTTGGTACGCCGTCTCAGTTTTCCACCTGCCAGTACTGTGTGCAAAGTGAATGATGCCACTGCGGAACTGTTCATTAATGAAGAGAATACAGGCGTCTGGGCATATCCAGCACATTCTGAAGCTGACATGGTGCGTCAGGCGGTGGATCTTGTGCAACCTTTTGGTTCGATTCAGGGTTCACCGTCTGCAATTGCAATCACAGATAATCAGATTGCAGTACTGGATGCAGAAAAACCTTTGCTTTACCGTTATCAAAAGCAGGATCAGCACTGGAAAGCTTTAACTCCTTTACAACTGGATCATTTAAAAGAAGCAGAGACGCTCAGTATCCGAGGTGATTTTAGCAATAAATCCCTGCTGATTTTAGATGATAAAACTGTAAAAGTGACAGAGGCAGAGTGGGAAACACAGGCAAATACGAAGTCTAAAAATATCATCACCATTCCTGCAGAAGTGCAGACAGAAGGTGTGCCGAGTACAGGTGACGCAGCTGATGATCCAGCGATCTGGCATAACGCAGCACAGCCGAGTCAATCGCGCATTTTAGCCACAGATAAACAAGGTGGCTTACAGGTAAATGATTTAGAAGGTAAAACTGTTCAATATTTGCCAGTAGGGCGCTTGAATAATGTTGATGTACGCCACGGTTTTAAATGGGGCAATCAAACCGTCGATCTGGCGGTGGCATCAAACCGAGATCATAACAGCCTGCATGTTTTTGCGATTCAACCGAAAACGGGCAAGGTGTCTGTGCTTGGCGAGCTTCCAACCACTTTGGAAGATATCTATGGCATTTGCATGTACCGTGATACTCAGGGTGAAATCTATGCAATTCCAAACGATAAAAACGGGACTTTCATTCAGTACCATATTACGGCAACACAACAAAAATTAAGTGCTGAAGAAGTGCAACGCTTTTCAGTGAAAACCCAACCGGAAGGCTGTGTTGTAGATGATGCTACAGGACGCATTTTCTTGGGTGAAGAAGATGTCGCGGTGTGGGTAAAAGATCTCAATCCAAAAACTCAGCTTCCTATGCAGCAGGTGATTGGTGTCGGAGACGTGATGCATGATGACATTGAAGGCATGGGGCTTTATCACGGCAAAAAACAAAGTTATCTGGTGGTTTCAAGCCAGGGCAATGACAGTTTTGTGGTGATGGATGCTGATGCGCCGTATACGGTTCGTGGTGTATTTCGTATTGGGATTAATACCGATAAAGGCATTGACGCTGTGTCTGAAACAGATGGACTGGATGTAAGTTCATTGAATTTTGGTGGCAAATGGAAGCAAGGCATATTAGTGGTACAGGATGGACGTAAACGCATGCCTGAAACCAATCAGAACTTCAAATATGTGCCGTGGGACAAAATCGCTCAAGCCCTGAACCTGGACTGAATAACGCTTCAGTACCTAGTTGAGTACATGGGCTGCTAAAAAATCTCAGCCCATTTTAAAAATATATGTGCTGCACAATGCAGTAAAAAAATTGGAGTGCGTTATGCAAGCAACAATGGATCAAATGTCAGTCTGGATGCTGATCAGTCATGCCAGTGTATTGGTTAAAGTGGTGATGTTGATTTTGGTTTTATCCTCAGTCGTAAGCTGGTATCTGATCGTGCGTCACGGCATGTTACTTCGTGGACAGGAACAGCTTTGGAACCGCTTTTTAAAGAATTTTAGACAGCAAAAAGATCTTAATCTTTTACATCAGGATTACCAGCAGCCTGAACAGCAAAAAGGTGTTGTCAGCATTTTTCATCATGGTCTGGATGAGTACAACCAATTGATCAAAGATGAACAACTCACCACAAGTGACGTGATTGATGGCGTAGAACGACGCTTACTCAGCAGCATCAGTGAAGAAGAAGAAAAGCTTCAGCAGAATCTGACCTTTCTCGCAACAGTGGGTTCAGTCAGCCCTTATATTGGTCTGTTTGGGACAGTCTGGGGCATTATGAATGCTTTCATTGGACTGTCTGGTGTTGAACAGGCGACTTTAAATACAGTTGCACCAGGGATTGCAGAAGCGCTGATTGCAACAGCCATTGGTTTATTTGCCGCTATTCCTGCGGTGGTGGCGTATAACCGTTTTTCGGCACGTGCTGATAAGCTTTCCAGCCGTTATTATGGTTTTGCCAATGAATTGCAGACACGTATTTATCGCTTGCTGGGGCACACTGAGCGCACTTCGCGTTAAGGAGCAAAAGCCATGATTAAGCGTCCTCAAAAATTAAAACTCAATGCTGAAATGAATGTCGTTCCTTATATAGATGTCATGTTGGTGCTGTTGGTGATTTTTATGGTGACTGCGCCAATGCTGACACAAGGTATTCAGATTGACTTACCCAAAGTCGATGCCAGTGTCATGCCTGCGTCACAACAGCAGCGTATCGTGACATTATCGATTCAGGCCAATGGTCAGTATTACTGGAATATTGGTACAGAAGTGAACACGGGAAAAGTCACTGATCAAGCCATTGATTTAGCTGGTATGCAACAAAAGCTGATTCCGATGATTCAAAAAGATAAAAGCCTGCAGTTTTATATACGTGCTGATCAGGATGCTGATTATCAACTGGTTGCTCAGGCGATTGCATCCTTGCAAAAAAGTGGTGTAACGAACTTGGGACTGGTGACAGAGGAACCACAATCATGATGGCAACCATTTCCAGAATCAGGTTCCGTGATCAGGGTCTGGCACTTTCGGTCACAGCTGGATTGCATATTGCGTTAATTGCATGGTTATGTACGGTTGAGATGCATGAAACATTGGCGGAACCCAAGCCGAAAACCATTCAATTGCAATTTGTGCAAATACCACCTCCTGCCAAACAACAACCTGAACCTAAAAAGCCTGAACCGATAGTCGAAGAAAAAGTTGTAAATAAGCCTGTCCCCAAAAAACAGAAAGAAATGCCTGCCGAAGCCCAGCAGAAAACCAGCAAAAAGTTTGTAGAGTCGCAGAGTAATAAGACTGCAACTACAGTAAAAAAACAATCACAGCAAGTTGTGACGGAAGAGCAAAGTACAACGACAGAAACAAAGAAAGTTGTTGAGAGCCAGGCGAAGACAGAAACCTTAACTCAGACGAAGACCCCGAAAACAGTAGAACCTAAAGCACAAACTCAGCCTGAATCATTTGATATTAAAAATTATCAACCTGTTTCAAAAATTGCACCTGCATATCCTGAATCGGCACTGGATCGTAAGCTGGAGGGGGATTGTACAGTGGTGTACAGCGTGAATGAAAAAGGGCGGGTAGAAAATCCAAAGGCACAAGGTGACTGTCATCCGATGTTTGTACGACCTTCGATTCAGGCTGCGCTCGCTTTTAAATATCAGCCTCGTTTAGTCGATGGCAAACCGATCAGCGTATCGAATGTTAAAAATACCTTCCAATATCGTATTGAAAGTTAATTTTATTGAATGAATATTCAGGGGGCATTGATATTTTAAGCATAGAATTTACCCGTGAAAATGAGTCAAATAAAAATGTTACTAATGCAACAACCCCCTTTATAACTATATTTTAGCTTATCATATCTAGTAGCAATTCCTCTGAATTGCTTCAACCCACAAAATGCATTTTTAACTAAGTGTCTGATTTTTTATAAATGCCAAACTATATGTTTATTATGTGATTTCCTTGGAATATTAGCTTTTGTTTCTAAAACAGATGGGGTGAAATAAGAACTAAAGTTTGGATACGGGGCAAACGTCTGTCAGGTTACTCCGTCCAAAAATTATCATCCCCTTTAGGCCCAAAATAATTCTTTATCATCTCTTTTGTACTATACCCAAGGTAACACAAAAATAACCTCTTGCCCAAAATGACGGCCCCCAATTTCATTTCTTAAAATCTAAAAAACGCTCAAACAATTTCTGTATATTTATCCTTATATTTATCGTCTGTAGATATAGTCTTTTAGAAGACTTCATGTCCCATATGCTTAGTACAATTAAATTTAATGGCCCTTAAAAGCATAAAAAACTAAAAACCCCTCCCCATATGGGGATATGTGCAAGCTACACAATTTCGATAATATAAGCAAATAACTTTGCAATTTTGTGGGGAAATGCAAATGTTGGCAGAACATGAGAATAAAATCATCGGCATGATTTACGATGCCGCGCTTAATCCGATGTTGTGGCAAGATGTCTTGTCTGAAATTGCAGATTTTACAAAAAGTACGACGGCTATATTTACTGCAACGGATCAGCTCAGTCCAAATTATGACTTTGTATTTACACATAATATTCCTGCTGAAAGTATTCATGCGTATCAGGATGAGCAAGTTAAAGTATTGGATATGCGTTTACATACACCATATTGGACGGAAAAAGCGTTAGGGGATACTGTGCTGAATTCCTTTGCCCATTATGCGAATATGCCAGAGGGGACAGATGAATTTCTTTTCTATCAGAAATGCGCCAAACCGACCAATATCAGTCACTTTGCAGCAGTGCTATTAGAGCATAGCGTATACAGTTGGGCTGTATTGGCTGTACATCGTGCGCCACATTTAAAAGAATATAGTGAAACAGAAGACCTGATTCTTAAGAGATTAGGTATCCACATGCGACGTGCATTGCAGATTTATCGTCAAATGACGTTTTTGAAAGATGATCGAGATAATATTTACCATGTCTTAGATCATTTTAAAGTAGGCGTGATTCTGCTAAATCAAGATTATGGTCTAAGTTATAGTAATGCCATTGCTCGAAAAATTTTGGAACGTTCAAGCTTATTACAGCTTGATCAAAAGAATCATTTAAAAACGTGCTTAGAATTTCAACAAAAATTGGCTGATTTGATTCGTAGTTCATTATTCGAAATAGGCGATGTAACTCATGAGTCTGGTGGTGTTTTGGCACTTTATGATCATAATAATACAGCGTCATTAATGTTGAGCATATTGCCATTCTCGGAAATAAATATCAGTCATCATCCTAAAAAAGTGATTATTTTTATAACACAAACAGATCAACCACAATGTTTGGCAGAAGATTATTTACAACAAAAATATAAATTGGCGAAAAGGGAAATAGAAGTCTGCAATTTATTTGTCAATGGTATGGATCTTGAGCAAATCAGTCTTCAAATGAATATTACCTATGGCACGGTTAGAATGTATATTAAAAATATTTTCGCCAAAACAGCATGTAGTTCTCAGACTGAACTGATGCAGTTGCTCATGGGACTTACACTTGATTTTGAGCATATTTAACCTTTTCTCATTTTATTATTTTCCTTAAAGCTTTGATATTAAGCGCAGTATGTATTCATGTGGGGGAAATGCTGAATAGCATACTGCTTAACTAAAAGAATTTAGTCTTAAGTACTGTAGCAATGTTTTTTTATGCATGACATTCCCATTTGGGAGTGTCTGAGAATTTGCATGGTGAATATACTTGTGATATTCCGCAACACTACAAAAATCAATGAAAAAGGTAGTTCATAATTCCATTTTTGGAATTGGAATAAAGTTATATCTTTCTGATATAAATATATATTTTAATTAATACTGTTTTTAAAAATATCAATGATGGATTTGAAAATAACTATTTAAAGGAACGTAATATGAATAAAAAATCAGATGTTGGCAATTATATTCAAAAGTTCAAAAATAAACTTTTAAGACAGTACATTATCCGTATTTTTACAATTTGTGGTTTTTTTAGCGTTTTGACAGGCTGTGCGGTTACAACAGGTATTTGGCCTTCAGAATGGAAGAGAATTACACCCCAAAATTTGAATATTGTTCGAGGACAGCCTTTAGAAATCTACTTTGATAGCATGTCTTATTTGAGTCAGGCAGATGCAGATATTGAAGCGTGGCAATCTACGCAGTTATTTTCTTCGGTGACCCGAACCAAGCTCGATCAGCCTTCAAATCATGGTTATTTTATACGTGTTGCTTGTGAAAGACAGACTACATATCCAGATGAGGATGGGTTAATCGTTTTTATGACCGCATTACTTTCAGCATTTATTATTCCATATTCTGAGACTGGAGGCGCATTTTGTAAGCAAACTCTATTTGAAAATGGGATAGAAGTTACACAGAGCAATGTAAACATAGAACATCAAACATGGAATAGTGGTTGGTTGCTTATTCCTCAATATTTACAACGTGGCAGTTTATATGCAACGCATGCAAAAACTGCTGCGCAAATTCGAGTACGTAGTCTCATGGCTGAGTTAACGAAGGGAGCTAAATAATGAAACAGAATTTGATTGTAATTTCGCTATTTGTATTGTTCACAGGGTGTACGACAACACCACCAGGAATTCCTGCATTCCCGCTTCAGGAAAAGAAAAAAGATGACGATGGTTATTATAAATATAGTACTTTTTGGTTTAATGGAAAGTTAAAAAACGGTGTTCCAGATGGGAAAGGACAGTGTCGTACGAAATATATGACTGGAGTTTATACAACGGAATGGTTAAAAGGTGCTTGTGAGTTTCGATTGGGTGAGCGTATAGATCGTTTAGATCAGAACCGTTCTGAGGCTAGTATGGCATTTACCAATCAAAAACGAGCTAAAGAATTGAAGGAGGAACGTGAAAAGCAAGATGAATATGAGCGTGCTGAAGCTGAGGAAAGGCGTGAGCGCGCACGTAGTAGAGCTGCGGCTGAACAGCAGCTCGCGGCATCAATTACGGGGATGAACCAACAGATGATACAGGATTATCAGCGTATGTCTGGTATGGTTCAAAAGGCGAGTACACCCCCAGTACGGAGTTACTCATCTACAAGTGTAACTCGATCATCAGCAAGCTCTACGACGAAACCATCTCCTGCTAAAAATAGTTCTTCGAGTACAACAACTGCGTCTAATACACGTAGTTCAAATAGCAAGCAAAGCACTACTCTTAACAATGATCAAAATGTGAAAAAAACAACGCAGTCGAAGTTAGACAAAACACAAGCTCTTAAATCAGATGATGTACAAAAGCAAAAACTTCAAGAGCAAGCGGAGAAAAAACATCAACAACAAGTTGCAGCTGAAGAAAAGCAACGTGAATTACAACTTGCCAAAGAAAAACGTGAAGCGGATCGAAAGGCTGAAAAAGAACGCAAAGAGCGTGAACAATTGGCACAGAAACAACGTGAGGAACAGGAGAAAAATAATTACCTGATGAATGTGAAAAATAGTTTACGGCTTAAAGCTGTGAGTTGCTATGGTAATAACTTTGCTGTAGGTCAGATTCCCAAAGGTCTAGGTTTTTCAAAACATGTTTCAGGTATTAATGTTCATTACCAAGCATCTTGTCCTGGTGGTGGTCGTTATAATGGGGTTTCTAGAAATTTTATCGGGATGACCACAGGATGTTTCGGTGGTGATACAAACCCTAATGAGGGGGCAGAAATTCCTAAAGATGTTTTGACTTGTGAAGCTAAGGATATGACAGTTGAAGTCACAGATGTAAGACCAACCCGTTAAAAATTGAGTCCTAAAAGTTTAGGGGGGAGATATGATAAAACAAGTGTTATACGAGAATAGTTTTCACTAAATATCTTAAAAAAGAGGTTGTGTCATAAGCCTTTAGATACTTGAAATTTACCGCAATAAGTTTAATTTAATAAGCATATTGCGGTTTTTATTTGAATAAATTTCTAGTAGTGAGACTCGCGCTTTTTATTTATAACGAATTGAAACTTTTTTGATTAAACTTTAATAAATAAAACTTTATAAAAGTCAACTCCTCATCTGAGGAATATTTTAATTACAAAAATAAATATAAAATTACAAACAAGAAATAATGAACAAACAATGGAAACAAGTAAATGAATACAAAACAATTAATCATTAAATTGGGGATGGCTTTAGTTACGTTTAGCTCAATGAATTTATATGCAAAAGATGTATTTACATCTGAAATCCAAGTCGATAACCAATCACAGGTGCTTGGTTATAGTAGTATTTCTGACGTGGCTGATCAGTATGATTCATACAATATGAAAGCTATGTTCCCAACATATACAGAAACTTCATTTGTAAATGCAAAAGTCAATTTACGTGATGTACCTGTGAATTTAAGCTATGCACAAAACTCTTCGACCTTAACATTTAAAATACCCTCACTTGGTATTGAACGTACTTATACAGGTGCAACTCGTGAAGAAAGTAAGGACATGTTCCTTGATGCGTTAAAAGGCGAAGATAAAGAATTATTAAAGAAACTTACTGCAGAATGGGTGAAAAACTCACCGATTGATCCAGTTGCAGGCAACCCAACCAGTTTACTTTCAATGATGGTAGGTTCTATGACCGATAATTTATCGGATATGGCATCTGATCAAATGTATGGATTAAAAGAAAACTCTTCATCAAATTTCGGCATGATGCCACGTTTTGGACGTTATACCCAGCAAGGACATGATATTAATGTCTATAACTTGCCACTAACTTATTCACATTGGTTTGAATCAAATAAAACAGGTTTAGTTTTAGATTTACCGATTACTGTTTCTAAAACATCGGATGGGGCATTATCAGGAAGTTTAAATCTTGGTGTCGGTTTAAATTTTAAATTAGCATCAACTGAATCAGTAAACTGGTACCTCATGCCACAAATTAGAGGTGGTGTAACTGGTTCTGAAGATTTTGGAACAGCGGCATTAATTTACGGTGGTGGTTTAAGTAGTAATGCTCAATTCCCTTTAAATGAAAATTCAGCAGTTTCAATCATCAATATGGTGTCTTATTATAAAACTGATTCAATCAAGGTCGGTGATTTTGACAGTGGATATGATTTGCAGAATACCATTTTGCGTAATGGCGTAGAATATAGTCATGTTTTGCATAAGTCAGTTGCAGGTAGTCCATTGATTGCAAAACTTGCATATGCACGTACTGATTTTAGCGGAGATCAACTATTTTCTGAATTGTCACATGATTTTTCTGGCTCTATAGGGTTTAAAAATAAGAAGCCAAAAGCTTGGATTGATGAATATCGTATCGGTTTTACTTATACCTATGCAGACAAAGATTTAAGAGGCTTTACTATAAATGCAGGTTATACTTTCTAAAGTTTGAAGAAGTTTATTTTTTGTATTTCCAAATAAATTTTAATCAGGCTCAGGATGCATCACTGATCGTATTCTGAATCTTTAATTAAAACTTAAGATGTGCTTTTGGCTACATTTAATCCTCAATGTGGCCTTTTTTTTTGAAATGGCCATTCATCGTATACATAATAATAGAGAAATTTGAAAACTTAATTTTAAAGTTTTGGGACTGTTTTATAGGCTTAAGCGATTATTGATAGATTTAAGTTGTGAATGACTGTTTGGAAAATGATTGTTATTTAAGATTTATAATAAAAATTCATATAGATTTTGCGGACATCTTTCATCTAAAACGATTCTGTAAATACATTTTTAATTTCAATAAGAGAAAATAATGTAAAAGGCTTATTCATAGAGAGTTATGAATAAGCCTTTTAAGTACAATTCAGTACCTTACATTTATTGTACAGCGTGAACGGATAGAGACTATCTAGCTAAGAAATTTTCCAAAGCTTGGTTAAATTCTTGAGGCATTTCTACATTGGAGATATGAGAAGCATCTATTTCAAATAGCTCTGCATTGGCAATACGATCGACCATGAATTGTCCATCAGCAACTGTGGTTACTGGGTCTTGTTGACCCGCAATCACCAAAACAGGCACGCTGATATTCTTTAAATCTTCACGTAAATCCGCCTTAGCCAAAGCCTCACAACAACTTGCATAACCTTCTGCGCTGCTAGCTGCGAGGTCGTTACTTAAAGATTGTACAATTTGAGTTTGGCTTTGGATAAAGCGTTCTGTAAACCAACGCAATGCTGCAGTTTCTGCAATAGGTTTTAAACCTTGTTCACGAACAAGTTTAGCACGGTCTAACCATGCTTGTTCCTGACCAATTTTTGCTGCGGTATTGCATACAATGACATGGTTAAAATATTCAGGTTTATGAATAGCAAGCCATTGACCTGTTAAACCACCCATGGAAATACCACAGAAATTGGCTTTTTCAATATTTAAATGGTCAAGTAAATTGATAACATCTTGTCCTAGTTGGTCAATTGTATATGGACCTTGAGGAGCAGAAGATTGTCCATGACCACGTGTGTCATAACAAATTACAAAATGATCTTTTTGAAAATGCTCAATTTGCACTTGCCACATGCTGTATTTTGTTCCAAGCGAGTTGGAAAATACAATCGCAGGGTTATTCGCATCACCAAAAGTTTGGTAATTGATTTCGGCATCGTTGGATGTAAATTTTGGCATGTATAAATCCTTCCCAACCTCCCTTTATAAAAGGGAGGGGATTATTAATTGTTTTAAACTCTTTCAATAATCAAAGCGATGCCTTGACCGACACCGATACACATTGAACATAGGGCATATTTACCATCAATAGCTTCAAGTTGATTCAATGCTGTTGTGACTAGACGTGCACCTGATGCACCGAGCGGATGACCAATGGCAATTGCACCGCCATTTGGATTGACGTGTGTTGCACCATCTTCTAAACCTAGATCACGAGTGACTGCCAAAGCTTGTGCTGCAAATGCTTCATTCAGTTCAATCACATCCATTTGACTTAAAGTTAAGCCTGTTTGTGCAAGTAACTTTTTGATCGCAGGTGCAGGACCAAAGCCCATGATGCGAGGTTCAACACCAACAGTAGTTGCACCAATGATTTTAGCGCGGGCTTTTAAATTGTACTTTTCAATCGCTTCATCAGAAGCAATCAAAAGTGCAGCAGCACCATCATTAATGCCTGAAGCATTACCCGCAGTCACTGTACCATCGGCTTTGACCACGGGTTTAAGTTTAGTCAAACCTTCAATCGTGGTAGATGCACGTGGATGTTCATCGGTATCCACCACAATAGCATCGCCTTTACGCTGTGGAATGGTCACGGCAATGATTTCTTTAGCAAAGAAACCTTTGGCTTGTGCAGCCGCTGTACGTTGCTGACTTTCTAAGGCAAATTTGTCTTGATCGGCACGATTGATATTAAATTGTTCAGCCACATTTTCAGCCGTTTGTGGCATGGTTTCAACACCATACATTTCTTTCAGCTTTGGATTGATAAAACGCCAACCCATCGTGGTGTCTTCAAGTTTTTGGCTACGACCGTATGCACTGTCAGATTTACCCATGACTAAGGGTGCACGTGACATACTTTCTACACCGCCTGCAATGATCAAATCCGCTTCACCTGCTTTGATTGCACGGGCTGCCATAGCGACAGCATCAAGTGATGAACCACATAAGCGGTTTACAGTGGTTGCAGGGACTTGGTAGGGAACACCTGCTAAAAGTGCAGACATCCGTCCCACATTACGGTTGTCTTCACCTGCTTGGTTGGCACAGCCGTAGATCACATCGTCAACCAATTCCCAATTAATAGATGGATTACGTTCCATTAGAGCTTTGATGGGTAATGCACCAAGATCATCTGCACGGATAGGGGCGAGTCCGCCTGCATAGCGTCCGAATGGGGTACGGATGGCGTCAATGATATATGCGTTTTTCATTGTTTATATAGTCCTTTTAACCTTAATCCCTCCCGACCTCCCTTTAAAAAAGGGAGGAGAACTGCATCTCAAATTTAGGATGTGGAAGTCCCCCTTTTTTAAAGGGGGGTTTAGGGGGATTCTATATATTTCTAAAGTGCCTTAAGCAGTTGCATCAATCAATTTTGCACCCGTCATCGACTGCAATTCGTCAAAGCTTAAACCATCCACTTTTTCTATGACTTTCATACCTTCAGCAGTCACATCAATCACGCAAAGGTCTGTATAAATACGATCTACACATTTCAAACCTGTCGCAGGATAAGACAGTTCAGCCACGATTTTCGGTTCGCCTTTTTTAGTGACATGGTCTGTTGTGATAAACACTTTCTTTGCCCCAACGGCTAAATCCATCGCACCACCCACCGCAGGAATCGCATCTGGTGCGCCTGTATGCCAGTTAGCTAAGTCACCATTTTCAGCAATTTGAAAAGCACCCAAAACAGCAATGTCTAAGTGTCCACCACGCATCATGGCAAAGGAATCACCGTGGTGGAAGAAGCAACCACCTGTGAGCATAGTGACAAATTCTTTACCTGCATTAATTAATTCAGGATCACGATCTTCTTCCGCAGGTGGTGGACCAAACGCTAATAAACCATTTTCAGAATGTAAAAATACGTCTTTATCCGATGGTAGGTAATTTGAAATTTTGGTCGGTAAGCCAATGCCTAGATTGACATAAGCACCATCTGGAATGTCTTGTGCCACACGTTCAGCAATTTGATCACGGCTTAATTTGGTATAACTCATTTTAAATTCTCCGTATCTTATTACTGTGCGTTATTGTCAGTGGAACCGACAGCGACAACGTGTTGAACAAAAATCCCTGGGGTAATGATATGTTCAGGATCTAGTGCACCGAGTTCAACCACTTCTGACACTTGTGCAATCGTCACATCTGCTGCCATTGCCATGATTGGACCGAAGTTACGTGCAGATTTGTTGTAGACTAAATTGCCCCAACGGTCGCCTTGATGTGCTTTGATTAAAGCAAAATCAGCTTTGATTGGATTTTCTAAAACAAAGTCTTTGCCTTCATAATTTAAGGTCGGCTTGCCTTCAGCAAGCATCGTTCCAAAACCTGTTGGGGTGTAGATTGGTCCTAAGCCCATGCCTGCAGCCTGGATACGACAAGCTAAGTTGCCTTGTGGAACAAGTTCGAGTTCAATTTTTCCTGCGCGATAGAGTTCATCAAACACCCAGGAGTCTGACTGACGTGGGAATGAACAAATGATTTTACGGACTGCACCTGTTTTTAGAAGTTTAGCTAAACCGTAATCGCCATTGCCTGCGTTGTTATTGATAATGACAAGGTCTTTCACACCTAGTTCGATCAAGCCATCAATGAGTTCAGCGGGTTGTCCTGCTGTGCCAAATCCACCAATCATGATGGTCGTACCATCTTTGATCTGGGAAAGTGCTTCTTTCAGTGAAGCTGAGCTTTTATCAATCATGTGATTAACCTTATCTGCATTTTCATGAATTTCTATGCATAAATATCGCTTCTGAATAGTTATGCGTAGAAATTGTGGTGTTGCGATAACTTTAGAAATTAAGCCTTAAATCTGAAGCATTGTTATTGAATCACTCAACTGACGTTACGTTCTAAAGTGGGTTCAAGCCACCCTAAGATGTTAGAGTGGCTTGATTTCTGATCAGGTATCATCTTCACGAATAGAAGACGGGTGACGGTTTAAGGCAGTCACCTGAATATCCATATAAGGGTAGAGGGGTAAGCCTTGTAAGATATTGTGTAATTCTTCATTACTTTCAACATCAAAAATACTGATATTGGAATACTGACCCGTTATGCGCCAAATGTGACGCCATTTCCCTTGTCGTTGCAAATCCTGAGAATATGCTTTTTCAACGGCTTTAATTTCATTGGCTTTTTCAGTTGGCATATCGAGTGGGATATGAACGTCCATTTTTACTTGGAAAAGCATGACGGCTCCTTCAATTATTGACGACGTAGGTTGTCGATTTTGTCTTCATCCAATTCAATCCCTAAGCCATGACCCGTTGGGATTTTTAGCTCAAAGTTTTCGTATTGAAGAGGTGTTTTTAAAATTTGTTCAGTAAGTAGTAATGGACCAAAAAGCTCAGTGCCATAAGCTAGGTTACTGAATGTAGAAAATACGTGTGCTGATGCAATTGTTCCTACAGGACCTTCAAGCATGGTGCCACCATAAAGGTCGATCCCTGCTAAATTGGCAATTTTTCCAACTTCGCAGCCTTCAATTAAACCGCCAGACTGTGCGACTTTGACTGCAAAAACAGAAGCAGCATTACGTTTAGCTAGTTCATAAGCGCTTTGTGGACCCATTAAAGATTCATCAGCCATAATGGCAATATCAAACTTACGCGTCAGTCGTTCCATTGCATCAATATTGTGAATGGCGCAAGGCTGTTCGATGAGATCAATGCCACCGTCTTGGAGCATTTGAATGCCTTTAATCGCAGTTAACTCAGACCAAGCACGATTGACATCGACACGAATTGAAATGTCATCGCCCAATGCTTTTTTAATCGCTAAAACATGTTCAACATCTTGTTCTACAGGACGAGAGCCGATTTTTAGTTTGAAGACATTGTGCCGTTTGCTTTCAATCATTTTTTGCGCTTCAGCAATGTCTTTTTCAGTATTGCCAGATGCAAGAACCCAAAGAACTGAAATGCTGTCACGTAAACGTCCGCCTAAGACTTCGCTTAAAGGTAAGCCTAAACGCTGTGCCTGGATATCCAGTAATGCAGTCTGAATTGCGCATTTAGCAAAACGGTTACCATTGATATTACGGTTAATCGTTTGCATCGTTTGTGCGACGTTTAAATTGTTTAAAGTTTTTAATAAGGGTGCAAAATAAGTTTCAATATTGGTTTTAACACTTTCTGGACTTTCTTCACCATAGCCTAAGCCACCGATTGTGGTCGCTTCACCCCAGCCGATAAAGCCATCTTCCGTGCTTACTTTGACCAGTACTAAGGTTTGTGTTTGCATTGTTGCAACCGCCATCTTGTGCGGACGGATGGTTGGAATCTCAACAAGCAATGTTTCTATGGATGTATACATTGCAAATTTTTCTTCAGTGTTTAACTATTTATATACCTTAATTTAATGTAATATCTTTAACTAGGCTGATAATGGTATTTTTAGATACTTATAAGGTATATAAAGGGGTTCTAGTCATGGAGTTAAGACATTTACGATATTTTGTTACTGTTGTTGAAGAGCAAAGTATTACCAAGGCTGCAGAAAAGTTGTGTATTGCTCAACCGCCTTTAAGTCGACAAATTCAAAAATTAGAAGAGGAGTTAGGCATTACCTTATTTGAACGAGGTTCTCGCCCAGTTAAAACTACTGAGGCAGGGATGTTCTTTTATGAACATGCTGTGCAAATATTGACCCATACTGCACAAGCAACTTCAATGGCTCGACGCATTAATGCGGTAGATAAAACGGTACGAATTGGCTATGTTAGTTCGTTGCTTTATGCCTTATTACCCCAAATAATTTATTTATTCCGACAGCGACACCCTGACATTCATGTGGAGCTTATTGAGTGCGGGACACGAGATCAGATCGAAGCTTTAAAAGCAGGAAAAATTGATATTGGCTTTGGTCGATTGAGATTAACGGATCCATCCATTAAGCGGCTATTCTTACGCAAAGAACGTCTTAAACTTGCTGTACATAAAAATCATCATTTGGCAGAATTTATTGATACAGGTGTGTATTTATCACAGATTTTAGATGAGTCGATATTCTCCTATCCAATCACGCCTAAACCGAACTTTTCAACATTAATTCAGTCTGTTTTTACAGAATTGGGATTAGTCCCGAAAAAGTTTACAGAAGTCCGTGAAATTCATTTAGCTCTTGGATTGGTATCATCGGGGGAGGGAATTTGCTTAATTCCTGAGAGTGCTAGTGATATTGGAATGAAGAATTTAATTTATATCCCAATTCTAGATTTAGAAGCATACAGTCCAATTTCTTTATCGGTTCGAAATATGGATCAAAGTGCATATATTCCCAATATTTTAGAGTGCATTAAGCAAGTATTTGAGGAAAATGAAATGCCAATTCAACTCAATGAGGATTAATACAGTTCATTGAGTTGAATAAGTTCATGATGATATTTACTCAATAATGATCATCTTTTATATCGTGATTAAATGCGTTTTTAATCCTTTATTCTTAAACAATGAGCAATCTGTTGTAAGGTTTGTTCATCATGGCTTAAGCCTTGTTGAATAACCTCAATTTGTATTTGAATATTGCTTAGCGTTTTTTGGCATTGTGAAATAACTTCATCTGTATGCACATCTAGTTTTTGCCATAAACTTTGTGAAATTTCAGTGTACAAACGATCATGTCCAATGGCTAAGATTTCTTTTGTATCATCAGCATAAATGACTTCATAGCTGAGATGCTTAGCAAATTTTAGAGGTTTAAATGGAAGACTCTGCAGTTGATAATCAACTAAGGTATCTGAAATCTGTTGAGACAGAAATTGCTCCGCCTGTTGTGTCAAAGTGTTGTAAAGCTCATCTACAGCTTGTTGCTCAGCAAATTGTTCCAATAGACTTGGTAGCGTTGCAATCATACCGCGCCAGGTTTGGGTCATGATTTGCTCTTTGCTTTGCACCAATGTATCACTAGCATGGTTCAGATTTTGTTGTAATTGATGCAATTGAGGGACAATTTCCACCTGTAATGGCATTAAAATCTGTTCTTGTAAATGGTGTAGTAAAGCTTCTGCGGGTTTACGTTGCTTATAAGCTAAAGCAGGTTGAATCAAATGCATTAATGCATTAAATAAACGATCAAAACCAGCACTTTGCATCGCTTGATCATTAAAGTCAGCATTTTTCAGCATCTGTGAGGATGTGGAAATCGGGGATTGTAGCAGGCTTGGATCAACGTGCATTTCTATGAGTTGATCCATCGCACGGGTATGTACATCGTTTTCTTGTAAATGACGTTGTCCAGGGCTTTTATTGCACAAAATCTGACAGATCTCACCATCCACCTCATCTTCTTCAAAATAATCACTGCGAGTGATCACAGGCAATAAAGGTTTATGTCGACGTAATTCTTGCCCCAGAGCGGCTAACTCTTTGACCTGACCAGGTGAAGATGAACTGCTTAACCACAGTACACCATCCGCACTGTCTAAAAAGCGCTGAGTCAAGTCTGCATTTTCAGGTGTTACTGAATGTAATCCTGGGGTGTCTAACAGGATTAAATTCTTACCTAAGCAGACACCTTGTAAACGTGTGGTGGTTTCTGTTGCACCTTCTTTAAAACGATCCTGGCTTTCAACAATTTCACCATCTTCAAGATAAAAATACTCAACACTTTGCTGATGTCTGTGAAAACATTCTGCCAATACATTGCATAATGAGCTTTTACCTGCATTGAATTTTCCAAAAATCAGCAAAATAATTTTGTCATCAAAGTGATCTGCAATGGATTGCGCAGCGTGTAAGGTATCTAACTGGGTTTCCCAATGGTTGAGGTAACGGTCAAGTTGAGCATTGAGTGTCGCAATATCCAGTGCTATTGAACTTTCTGAAGTTAGCCCATGACTGTTTAAACGCTGATCATTGAGATTGCGCGCCAGTTGTTGATGCCAGGCATGCATTTTATCTAAATGTGCAACAATATCTTTTTCAGGCTGATCAAAGGCTTCGGTGGCATGAATGAAAGTTTGAATTGAGTTATGGATCATGATGTTTGCTCCAGCGTCTTTGATGCCTGTTGAGCTTGCATGATGCGTTGAAGCTGTTGCTGTAAATCCTGTAATTGTTGTTTCAGATGCATTCGATCGGTGGATAATTCAAAATAATGGGCAAATTCATGGCGTAAACGTTCACGTCCTGATTCATCTTCAAAAATGAGCTTTAAGTCCTTACGAAGTTTGACTGAGATACCCAGTACTGCAACCATGACCGTGTCTAAACTACGCACATTACTTTTTTGTGTATCAGGTAAACCCACCACACCATAACGCACCAGATGACTGTTGATTTCAATACATGCACGGGAGTAAGCCACTTGAATGCGGTTACGATCACGTTTGCCAGCAGTTAACTTATACATATTGGCAAATGAATCTGGTTCTAATGAATCATCTAGTCCAGAAATATGCAGAATGGGTTGTAAGTCTTGACGTACTTTATCCAAGATTTGATTTAAATCATGTTCAAAGGCTTGGCGTTGCTGTTGTAGTGTATTGTCAAGTTGCTGAATATTCGTTTCGGTAGTTGCTTGTTGCTGTGACAGTTGTTTTTTGAGATCTGCAAAAATCTTACTTTTTTCGAATTGGCGTACGGTTGGAACTTTATCAACCATATTGCTGAGTTTTTGTTGTAACTCAGGGATACCACTACGCTCTACTAAAAGCTGTTTTGAGTTTTCTACACCTTGACGATGGCGTGTCGCAGATACAGGTAAAATAGTTGCAGCAGGGGCTTGTTTTTGAATACTGTCAATGATGTGAGCTAAGACAGTTTGATCTGGGATTTGGTCAATTTGTGTTAGTACCAAAATACTTTGGCGTTGTGTTTGCTCTGTATCTTGCTCGAATTGTTGAAATAATTGTAATTCAAAAGGATCAAATTCACCTTCACGCACAGAATGGATCATCAGGCGAATATCTGCTTTATTCCACATGGCATCTTGAGCATATTGATCATCAATAGCTGCAACATCGGCATCTAAGCCAGGTGCATCTAACCAACGAATATTATGTTGCAAATGTTCAGAGAGATTTACAGTTTCTCTTTTATCTGCCACAGAGAAAATATCGTTACCAATCAGTTCATTTAACAGTCGGCTTTTACCATGATTATACTTGCCAATAACGGTAACCGTTGGAATCTGACCTGCCTGTAATATGGCACGCAACCGAGCCAATGGCATATCGTATTCTGGGAGAATGGCTAAAATATCGTGGGTTGCAGCATCGAAAGTATGAATATCCATATTATTTTCTATCTTTCCATAAAATAAAATCAGGCTAAACTGTTACAGCCAGCCTGATTTTAATATTCAACAGATCAAGTTTGAGAATATCAAACTTCTAGGCGAGGACGGTCTACCACTTGGTTATCTACACCATCAACCAGACGACTCAGCTTAAGGTCAAATACCATTTCAGCAAAAGGACCTTCAACACCATTCGCTTGGCTTGCTGCCGCATCTGTATGTTCAATCGCATCTACAACAAGACCTTCACGCGTTGCATAAGCAAAGTCATCATAAGTGTACGGGTCGCCAGCAACGTTAATCTGCGTGGTAAGTTTACGATGACCATCTGCTGATACGAAGAAGTGAATATGTGCCGGGCGGTTACCATGACGACCTAACTGATTGAGCAACTGTTGTGTTGGACCATCTGGAGGGCAACCATAACCTGCTGGCAGAATTGTCTGTACACGATAATGACCTTGTGCATCTGTCATAATGGTGCGGCGCATATTGAACGGTGTCTGTTCGCCCGTTGGGTCAAAGTGTGAATAGAAACCTTTAGTATTGGCATGCCAGATTTCAACCTGCGCATTTGGAATAGGCTGACCATCTGCATTGTAAATTGTACCATGCAAAATCAGAGTATGACCATTTGGATCACTACCATCATCCATACGAGCAAAGCCTTGTGCAACAGGTGCGCCTGCAACATAAAGAGGACCTTCGATTGTACGTGGTGTTGGGTTGTCAATGCCTAAAGCAGCATCAGCAGCGTCCATACGTAGATCAAGGAAATGGTCGAAACCTAAACCTGGAGAAAGTAAACCAGCTTCATGACTTGTACCCAATTGGTTTAGATATGCAATCGCAGCCCAATATTCATCAGAAGTAATGTTTAAATCTTCAATAGTTTTAAATAAGTCAGAAACCACTCGATGAATGATTTGCTTAGTACGTGGGTTTCCACCTTCTTGCTCAAGTCCACTAAGCAAGTTGATGAAGTTTTGTACTTCTTCCGTCTCGAAAATTCTAACATTGTTGGCTGTCATGGCTATCTCCTTAATATTGCCATAATGCTGATTCACGTCATATTTTTAAAATCATCTTATGCGTTTGTTCAGCATTAATCCTGATATTGCTTTGTGAATAATCGTTATATATACCTTAATTTAATGTAATATCCTTAACCAGTCCGAATTCGGTATCTTTAGATACTTAAAAAGTATATTGTTGTGAAATTTAGCGATTTATACGACTTTGTGATAATGCCCGAAGAGTAAAGTATTACCAATGTCACATAAAAATGATGCCTGATCTAAATTTAAACAATTCATCAGATTTAAAAGTAAAAGATATTATTGAGAATTTAATGATTCTAGGACGATTTACGACCTGTAAAAATCAGAGAGTTAGGGAGAGTTCAAACAGTATATTGCACAGATTTGAATACAATCGTAGAAATTTGACGTGGTGGGGCGTAAGAGGGCTGTCAAAAAATCAAACATATGGTTTGGTGATTTATTGAAAATTACTAATACCATGAGAAGCAGTGAAAATTGAAATTAATCAATAAACACCACTAGAAATAACTTATAGATGTAATGATTTTTTTGACTGATTACAAGCATGTTGAAAGACTTAGGAAGAAGCATTGCGTTTATTTAAAATCAAATGTGCAAGTACACCAATACAAATGCCCCAAAATACAGAGCTTAGTCCTAGGAAATGCATTCCAGAGGCAGTCGCTAAAAAAGTAATCAGCGCAGCTTCACGTTGCGCTTCATTTTTCATTGCCACTGAAATATTCGTCGCAATCGCACCGAGTAGTGCCAAGCCAGCCAGTGCTGCCACCAATTCTTTGGGTAATAAACTAAACAGCATGACGATACTGCCTGCAAATAAACCCCCTAAAATATAAAATACTCCATTGGCAATGCCTGCAATATAGCGTTTGTCCTTTAATTCATGCGCATCTTTGCCCATACATAAGGCTGCTGTAATGGATGCCAATACAATGGTAATTCCTCCAACACATGCCACCGCAAAGGATGCAATACTGGTTACTGCAATGATGGGTTTTGCAGGTGTGTCATAACCACTCAAACGCATAATCGCCATACCTGGTAGGAATTGTCCCGTTAAACTCACAAGGATTAAAGGCAAGGCTAAATTTAACGTAGAGTTCAATGTCCATTCAGGCATAATAAATTGTGGAATGGCAAGGCTAAAATCAACCGTAACAGGATTCATTTTGCCCATGATTAAGCTAAGGGCAACACCTGAAACCAGTACCCATAGCATGGCATAGCGTGGTGTAAAGCGTTTGGCAATCAAAAATACTAACAACATGCCAAAGACGATGAGTGGCATGCTGTCCGTGGCTTTAAATAAGCCCAAACCAAATTGAAATAGAATGCCTGCCATCATTCCTGCGGCAACATCTTGAGGAATCCATTTCAATAATTTATCAAAATAGCCTGTAATCCCAATGATGAAAATCACAATGGCGGTCGTGAGATAAGCCGCGACAGCTTCATTCAATGAAACATGGGGAAAGAGTGTGACCAACAGTGCCGTACCTGGCGCAGACCATGCGGTGATTACAGGAACTTTAAACTTAATTGATAAATAAATTCCCGCAATCGCAGCGCCAATCGAAATGCCCCAAATCCATGAAATCATCATGGCAGTCGAAACGTGTGATCCTAGACAAAATAATGGACAGCACGTCCCTCTAAAGATAACGTAACTTTAATCTTTGGAGATTCAAGAAATGGCTAAACGTTTTAGTCCCGAATTTAAACAGCAAGCGATTGATTATGCACTTTCAAACTCACACGAGTCTGTAGCTGCAATCGCCCAGAAATTAGGTGTGGGTTATTCAACATTAGATAAATGGATTCGTGAAACCAATCCGGCAGGTTCAAGCAAACGTCAACTTTCACCAGAACAACAGCGGATCGTGGAATTAGAGAAAGAAGTCAAACAGCTCAAGGAAGCCAATGACATCTTAAAAAAAGCGCATGTGTACTTTCTAACAGATCATGCCAAGAAAAGTACACGGTAATTCAAGATCTAGATATGAATGAAGTCACCGTATCTTCTGCCTGTAAATACCTAGGTGTCAGCACTTCAGGCTATTATGCCTGGCGAAAACGTCAAGCCAATACGGCACAGAAATATAATGACTTAAAAGCCGTATATTGGCAGCATCATGCACGATTGGGTGCACCTTCATTAGTACATGACATGCATGATTTAGGTTACAACATGAGCGAACGTACTATTGGAAGGATGCTAAAAAAGCTTGGTTTACGTAGCAGGATTGCGCGTAAATACAAGCATACGACTGATTCAACCCATCGTTTGCCTACAGCACCCAACTTGTTGGATCGCCAATTTACAGTTACTCAGCCTAATAAAGTCTGGACAACAGACATTACCTATATCCGCACTAAAGAAGGTTGGTTGTATTTATGTGTGATGCTAGATTTATTTAGCCGTCGTATCGTGGGGTGGCAAACCAGCCATCGAATAGACCGCCAGTTGGTGTGTGATACGTTTAACTATGCAATGGCTCGTCAGGGTTATCCAACTGGTGTTATGGTTCATTCGGACCAAGGCTCACAGTACTGTAGTCGTGATTTTAGAGCGCTGTTACTGAAAAATGATTGTACTCAGAGTATGTCTAGACGTGGAAACTGTTGGGATAATGCAGTGACTGAAAGCTTCTTTCATACATTAAAAGGTCATGTGGTACATGGCAGTGTGTTTTCGACTCGAAAAGAGGCGAATGCGGTCTTGTTTGATTATATTGAGATTTATTACAATCGGGTCAGAAGGCATTCTGCAAACGGCTGGTTAAGTCCAGAAGCCTTTGAACAGAAATATTTCAAGAATTTAGAGGGATCGATTGTCCACGATACTGTCTAGGATCAGTGGGCTTGTTGTGCGGCTTGAAAGAAAATAATCAGTGGCCCTGAGTATGAAATCAGAACTGCTAAAAATCCTGCAACTGTGGCTGATAGTGACCAGTCTTCTTTTAAAGTCTGTAAAAGATTTGCCATTGTATGCATCCTTGCGTAATGGATTGAGTGATTGATTAAATAGATGAATTAACCTTGATCACCGCCACCGACTGGAACTACTGTACCTGTAATATATGAAGAATCATCGGAAGCTAGGAAAGTAATTGCATTCACTTGTTCTTGGATTGTGCCATAACGACCTAAGAAAGTACGATCTATGGTTTGATCAACCACTTCTTGCATCCATTGCGTTTCGTGTTCTGACATTGGATTACTGTTGCGAGGAACTTTACGTGGCGGTGCTTCTGTACCACCTGTGGCAATCGCATTCACGCGGATATTATCTTTGGCATGTTCAAATGCCAATGACGCGGTTAAACCATTCACACCACCTTTAGATGCAGAATAGGGAATACGGTTAATGCCGCGCGTCGCGATTGAAGATACATTGACAATCGTACCTTGTTGATTCTTGATCATCTCAGGCAAGACAGCACGACAGCACCACATAGTTGGAAATAAAGAGCGATTGACTTCTTTAATGATTTCTTCTTCAGTAAATTCCTGAAAAGGTTTCATCCAAATTGCACCACCGACATTATTGATGAGTACATCAACACGTCCATAGGTCGCAATGGCTTTTTCGACAACAGCTTGAGCGCCTGCGTAGGTTTCAAGATCTGCATTGATCGTAACTGCATTACCACCATTGCTTTTGATTTCTGCCCATACTTCTTCAACATATTCAGAACGATCTGCAAGTATGGCTTGCGCACCTTCTGCTGTGACTTGTAGGGCAACGCCACGACCAATGCCTTGAGCAGCTCCTGTAACGATGACGACTTTATTTAAAAATCTTTGACGATCTGACATTTTATTCTCCATTCCTTATATAGACCACGTGCGTAAGTCGATCTTTGAACTCTATTCAATTCATGATGGAAATCCCTTCTTTTGCGCTATATATGGCTCAGGGAGAAGGTTAGGATGAGGGGACACCCTTTATTTTACCCTCCTCATTTCAAACCATCTATGGCACAAGAGGAGGGAATTCCAATCTTCATTTGATTGTCAAGATTGATTAATTGATGTTACGCATTTGGAGAAGTGTTCACTCTAAAATCTTTTAATTCTCCTCGACGGAGTCTTACGTCAGAAGTCTTGATTTAGAGAGTTGCCTTCGGCTCGACCTACTTTTCTTTCGGGAAAAGTAGGCAAAACCATTGTCATCCACAAAACTCGTCCACTTCCGTCAAAATATTAAATACATCGCAAAAACATATCTAATTAAAAGTAGTCTTGCCTCAAACACTTGTGGATGACGTTATCGCGTATCCAATTTCATCGAGAAACAAAAGCTATTTTTATGTTACTGCGTAACATTAGTGATTAATCAATCTAAAAAACTTTAAAACCCCGTTCTAGGATTAAAACGGGGTTTGTTGGGATGACTCTATTTAATTCGCAGAGAATTTTTCAAAGAGGAAGTTTTTCGGTTTAACACCTTCAGTATCTAACCAACCACGCACTGCTTCAACCATTGGCACTGGACCACATAGATAGATGTCGACATCACCTTGGTTTAACCAGTCATTTTCGATGTGACTAGTGACATAGCCTTTACGTTCATGTTGGCTATCTGCATGTGCAACAACGGTACGGTATTCAAACCATGGTAATTTGTCTTGAAGTGCATTGAGTTTTTCAATCGCGACTAAGTCAAAATCATTGGTCACACCAAAAACTAGACGTACAGGTTGTGTTGAACCTTTTTCTTCAAGAACTTGGAGCATTGACATAAATGGTGCAATACCTGTACCACCTGCGAGCATGAGGATAGGGCGCGCAACATCACGTAAATAGAAGCTACCAAATGGTCCTGTAAAGGTCATTTTGTCGCCGGATTTAACTGTTTTACTCAGAAACTCACTCATTTTTCCATTTGGCACATTACGTACCACAAAACCAGTTAAACGATTGCCTGGTTTAGAACTAAATGAATATGAACGTGTTTCTGTTGTTCCTGGAATGCCGACATTGACATATTGACCAGCAAGGAAATTGATGTCTGGCTGACCTTCATCCAACTGAATATCAAAAGTAATGGTTGAATCAGACAGATTTTCAACGCGAGAGAGTGTGCCTTGGAATTGGTGAATTTGTGTTTTACATACATCCGATGATGCTGCAATTTTAAATACAGCGTCCGAAGTCGGTTTACATTGGCAAGCTAAAATATAGCCTTGTTCAGCTTCTTCTGGTGTAAGTGCATCTTCAATATAATTTTCTTCTGGCATGTCATAGCTACCAGATTCACAAAATGCACGACATGTTCCGCAAGCGCCATCACGACAATCCAGTGGAATATTAATTTTTTGACGATAAGCTGCGTCAGAAAGGGTTTCATCTTGTGCAACGGAAATAAAGCGAGTGACGCCATCTTCGAACTGAAGTGCAACATTATGGTTTGACATGGCAGAATCCTTTTAATGTATCTAAATCTTCTGCCGCCCAGTCAAATTTCCATATGGCTGAACGGCGACCTTGCTGAGTTGATCAACCCAGTCTTAGAGGTGGTTTTTGAAACGATTTTTGAGAAGAATCGCGTTCTAGAGGTGGTAAATATCAATCACTTGATTGATATAGTCATTTTTCAGTACGACATATTTACTGAGGATTTTTGGTTGTTCACCTGAAAAATCAATTTCGTATTTCGAGGTACCAAAGTAGCTGTATGAAGCTTTATAACGGAAACTGAGCGTGTTCCAATTGAAGCGTACCGTCACTTTATCACCATCACGTTCAATCACTTCTACATTGGCAATGTTGTGTGAAGTTCGTGTATCAGGCATGGTTGCAGATGAGCGTTCAGTTTTGATACGGAACACACGATCTTCAAGCCCTTGGCGATCTGGATAATAGATGAGTGAAATTTCAGACTGTGGGTCTTCTGTTAATTTGTCATCATCATCCCAAGCTGGCATCCAAAATGATGCACTTGGTGCATAACATGCCAACCAATCATCCCATTGTTCATCATCTAAAAAGCGAGCTTCACGATAGAGAAATTGACAGATATTCTCCAAAGAAGTTTTATCTTGTGTACTCATGCCACTTCTCCTTGTGTTGTCGCTTCTAATTCAGCCAGTTCTTTTTCAGCAGAAATTGCATGTTTCATGGTTTTTAACCAATACTGATGCTGTGCCAAATAAAGCCCTTCATCTTCCGTTTTGATACAACTAATTGCAGGTTTTAAACCAATTTCATTGGCTGCATCATCAGGTCCTTGAATCCAATGTTTAGAACCACGACACATATCGTTCCATTCCAATTCGATGCCTGCATAGCCCGCTTGGCATGCGCGGAATTCTTCTAAATCATCAGGCGTTGCCATACCAGAAGCATTAAAGAAATCTTCATATTGGCGGATACGACGTGCGCGCGCTTCAGGTGCTTCGCCAACAGGTGCGATACAGTAAATTGTGACTTCAGATTTGTTGACAGAAATCGGGCGAACCACACGAATTTGTGAACCGAATTGATCCATCAAATATACGTTTGGATATAAGCAAAGGTTACGTGAACGTTCGATCATCCACTTCGACATTGGCGCACCGAATTTTTCTGTATATTCATCCGCTTTGGCAAAGTTAGGACGGTCTTCAGGATTGCCCCATTGAGTCCATAACAACATATGACCATTGTCAAAACCGTAAGAACCACCACCTTGTTTGCCCCAAGAACCAGCACTCATGGCACGTACATTGTCACCGGCTTCTTTTTCTTTACGCTGTTGCGTGGTTGCTGCATAGTTCCAATGCACCGCAGAAACGTGATAACCATCTGCACCATTTTCAGCAGTCAATTTCCAGTTGCCTTCAAAGGTATAGGTCGATGCACCACGTAAAACTTCTAGACCTTGTTCAGATTGATCGACAATCATGTCAATCACTTTGGTTGTTTCACCAAGGAATTCTTCAAGGCTTGGCACATCTGGGTTTAAGCTACCGAATAAGAAACCTTTATAGTTTTCAAAACGAGCCACTTTTTTAAGATCGTGTGAACCATCTTTATTGAAACAATCTGAATAACCCGCGTCGGCAGGGTCTTTCACTTTCAATAATTTACCCGAGTTATTAAATGTCCAGCCATGGAAAGGGCAAGTATATGTTGCTTTATTGCCACGTTTATGACGACAAAGTTGTGCACCACGATGTGAACATGCGTTGATCATCGCATTGAGTTCACCATTGCGATTACGCGCAATCAGAATTGGTTGACGACCGATATAGGTAGTGTAGTAATCGTTGTTATTTGGGATTTGACTTTCATGTGCCAAATATACCCAATTGCCCTCGAAGATATATTTCATTTCAAGGTCAAACAGACTTTGGTCTGTAAATACTGAACGATGTAATTTAAATTCACCTGTTTCAAAATTATCGACAAGTAATTCATCTATACGATCAAGGTGACTGGTGTTTATCACTGGAATACGAGGCATGTCCGTTCTCCGACTATCCATGTGGTGGGCAATTCAAAGGATTTTTTGAGCGATGAATTGACAACGCTTTGAGTTTTGTTAAATGCTTTCGCGACTTAAATTCTGTGAGTATCGTTACTTTGCTAGCGGAGGGTGTGTAGCGAGCAAATAACGCATCCCTGTTTAAAAGACATAAGGTTTTCAGTTTCGAGTGATACTCAGTTGAGTCATATTTCAGCGTTAATTCTCAGACTGGAGCAATCGACTACGAACAAACTTGATTTACATCTTGTGTTTGATATACCTTAAAAGAATGGATGGTCGCTGTCTAAGATCAAATTTGCATTTTTTTATATCTTAAAGGTATGGTGTTGAGATGGAACTCAGGCATTTACGCTATTTTGTTGCTGTTGTGGAAGAGCAAAGTTTTACCAAAGCCGCTGAAAAACTCTTTATCGCGCAACCACCACTCAGCCGACAGATTCAAAACCTTGAAAGTGAGCTTGGAATCTCATTATTTGAGAGAGGAAGCCGCCCGTTGAAAACCACTGAAGCTGGGCAATTTTTCTATCAACATGCGGTTAAACTTTTGTCTAATGCGGAAGAGGTCAAAACCATGACCAAGCGCATTGGATTGATTGAAAAAGCTGTGACGATGGGCTTTGTCGGGTCATTACTTTATGGATTATTGCCCAAAATTGTCTATATGTTTCGTCAGCTACAACCACAACTGAAAATTGAATTGGTGGAAATGAGTACCAAAGATCAGATTCAAGCACTCAAAGAAGGACGGATTGATGTTGGATTTGGACGCTTACAAATTTCAGATCCTGCGGTACGACGGGTATTGCTTCGAGAGGAACCATTGATGTTGGCAGTACATACCAGTCATCCTTTGGCAGATTCAGAAGGTACATATTTTGCTGATATAGAAGATGAAAATTTGTTTCTGTACCCAAGCCATCCAAAACCTAATTTTTCAACTCAAGTACGAAATCTGTTTTCGGAACATGGTTTAGATCCTAAAAATCTAAAAGAAGTGCGTGAAATCCAGTTAGCTCTTGGCTTGGTCGCAGCAGGTGAGGGCGTCTGTGTTGTTCCTGAAAGTGCTAGAACTATTCAATTGCCCAATTTAAAATATATTCCGTTACGAGATAGTTCTGCGAAAAGCCCAATATTTATGGCGATTCGTTGTATGGATAAAAGTGAGGATATTCTTTCTTTATTTGATTGCATTTATCAAGTTTATGACTTGGAAGGCTTTCAATATGATCGGGCAAAGATTTAAATATCATTGCCAAGAATGATCAAACAATTGTTAAATCTTCATCAATTGATAAAGTAGATTTATTTAGCGCACTTAGTTACTCATCATGTAAATAAGAGTGACTAAATTGTGCGTTCAAAATTATATTCAATAAGATAATTTATGTGAAAATTAACATATTGAAAATTCAGAAGATCTAGTAAATTTCTATTTCAACAGTAAATATAAACACCAATTAAAAATAAATAACAAAATAATGATAGAAAAATAAGCATCCAAATTATGAATTATTTTTTTTAAAATACTGTTTCTTCAATATTTTTTAATAAACCGACCTTTAAGGTATGGATTTATATGTAATCGGTTTTGGACAAAAAAAAAGGCTTCATCCATTGTTTGGGAAATTTTTATCACGTTTCTCAGCAGGAGGCTGATTATGCAAACGAATAAATTAAATATAAATAGCATTGTGGATGACGCTAAATTTACACCATTTCATTGGAGTGTTTTATTATGGTGTTTGAGTATTATTATTTTTGATGGCTATGACTTGGTGATTTATGGAGTCGCTTTGCCATTACTCATGCAAGAATGGGGATTAACAGCAGTTCAAGCGGGATTGCTTGCCAGTACAGCACTATTTGGCATGATGTTTGGTGCAATGAGTTTTGGGACGCTGTCAGATAAATTGGGTCGTAAAAAGACCATTATGATTTGTGTCGCTATTTTCAGCGGTTTTACTTTTCTGGGTGCATTTGCTTCTACACCGATTGAGTTTGGAGTTTTACGTTTTCTCGCAGGGCTTGGAATTGGCGGTGTGATGCCGAATGTTGTTGCCTTAATGACTGAATATGCACCGAAAAAAATTCGTAGTACCTTGGTTGCAGTGATGTTCAGTGGTTATGCGATTGGTGGGATGACTTCTGCATTATTGGGTGCATGGTTGGTTGCGGATTATGGTTGGAAGATCATGTTCTATATTGCCGCTATTCCAATGATTTGCTTACCTTTGATTTGGAAATTTTTACCTGAATCATTGATGTTTTTAACTCAAAAAGGTGAAAGAGATAAAGTCGCTGAAATTGTTCAAAAAATTTCACCACAGCAAAATATCACAACAAGTACTGAATTTAGTTTAAATGAAGCAAGTAATGAAGATGAAGCACCGCTCAAAGCTTTATTTCAACAAGGTCGTACTTTTAGCACCATGATGTTTTGGGTGGCATTTTTCATGTGTTTGTTAATGGTTTATGCGCTTGGAAGTTGGTTACCGAAATTGATGATTCAAGCTGGCTATTCACTTGGCGCAAGTATGCTTTTCCTTTTTGCTTTAAATATTGGTGGCATGGTTGGAGCAATCGGTGGTGGCGTCTTGGCAGATCGGTTCCATTTAAAACCTGTACTTACGATTATGTTTAGTGTAGGTGCTGTGGCATTAATTTTACTCGGTTTTAAGAGTCATCAAATTTTATTGTATAGCCTGATTGCGATTGCGGGGGCTGCAACGATTGGATCACAAATACTACTTTACACTTTTGTCGCACAATTTTATCCAGCAGCAGTACGCTCAACAGGCATGGGCTGGGCTTCTGGTATTGGACGTATCGGTGCAATCGTTGGACCTGTCCTAACTGGTGCTTTATTGACTTTACAATTACCACATCAAATGAATTTTCTCGTAATTGCGATTCCTGGTTTTATCGCAGCACTCGCAATTTTCTTGGTGAATTTAAAAGCTTCAGTCGAAAAGCAGACAATTGAAAGTATAGATTACTCGAAAAGAACAGTGAGAGAGTTGTCTTGATTAGCCATTAAAAAAACAGTGTGAATTTGGCGGTCTGAATGATATTGATTTGAAGTATGATTTGCCCCCCAAAATTTTAAAATAGAATATTATTGAATTGATGTTCTGCAGTAATATTAATTCAATAATTAGGTTTTCCTGAAAAAATGATACACGAAAACGTATCCCAAAATTTCAAAGTATGAGTTATTTATGGTACAAAACTCTGATTGTAAATGTTTCTATGAGTGATTGAATAACTTAGAAAATCTGGTCGAGTGCGCTGTTTATTTTAAATAAAAACTTAATATTATGTTTAGTTGATATTAAAAATAAACATTATTATTCAAATATATATTTTATAAAATTGTTTTAAATTAAAACGAATTGTCTATAATATTTTTTCGCACATCATTAAACTTTCAATAGCGAAGAATATGACCTTAGAAAATGAAGTTGAAGATATTCAGAAAGAACGACATGAATTTGAAACTTTATTGGGTCATCAAAAAAAACAAATCGCATCACAATTTTCAGAAGAATTAGAAGAAAAGTTCTGGAATGATCGACAAGCACGAATTTGTAAGTTGATTATCAGTGCATTCATTCCAGCCAGTATTTTTTATTTGATTTTTGAAATCATTAGTTTACCGATCAATTATTTTACCACCGAAGCTCAATTTAGAAATCATGATGTATTCATGACCTTGATTTCATATACAACAGGATGGGTGGCTTTGTTGTGCATTTATATCATGGCGAAGCATCCGATTTGGAAAAATAATTATAGTGCTATCGTGAGTACCGTCATTTGTATCAGTTTAACTATCGTTCAAAGTGTTTTATTTTTAACGCAATCACTGGCTATGACATGGCGTGGTACGCTGATTATCATTTTCGCGTTGATGTTTGCTTATATGTGTTCTGGGCTAAGACCATTACATACTTTTGTTGCAGGGATTATTGCCGCGGTTTTGACATGTATTGTTTTGGGATTGACTGCTAAGCATGTCCCACCATGGGTATTATTTAATGTCATGATCTTGGGAAATTTAGTGGGCTTAGGGCTTGCTATTTTAACGGTCTCCACAGAACGAGTACGCTTTTTACAGTCACGAATTATTGAACTAGATAAAAAATTGTATGAAATTTTAAATAAACATCTAACCACGATTAGTCAACAAGATACTTTAACATTATTGGGAAATCGGCGTAGTTTTAAGTATCAAATGGAAGAAATGATTCAATGGACACAGCAATCTCAGAGTAGTTTAGCTGTACTGTTTATTGATGTAGATTTTTTTAAAATGTTTAATGATGTCTATGGGCATCAACAGGGTGATTTGGCTTTAGTACGTGTTGCTCAAACCTTAAAAAGACATATTTCAGAAGATGATTTGGCGATTCGTTATGGAGGAGAAGAGTTTGTCATTGTTTTGGTGAATACGAATTTACAAGAATCAAAACAGATTGCTGAAAACATTTTACAAGACATACGAGACCAAAAAATAGTTCATGAGAAATCAGAAATTTCTGCATATTTAACATTAAGTATTGGTATGACCTTATATAAAAATAAACAGATGGCGTATGATGAGATTTTAAATGTCGCAGATAATGCTTTGTATGAATCAAAGCGTTTAGGTCGAGATCGTTTGACCTACTTAGAAATTTAATTGGATATGATATTCAACACTTTTATTCGTAGAAAATCAGAGCAATTACAGCATCGATTTTAGAAGAACATCGCTTCTACATAGTTTTCACGTCTACAAAGCGGTATCATAGTTGCATCAATACCTTGGGCTATACTATGAAAATTGTTGCAGATGAAAATCTCGCATTTACCGAATATTTTTTTGCTGAATTTGGCGATATTCATCAAGCAGCAGGGCGTAGTTTAAGTCATGACAATGTGATAGATGCTGAAGCATTATTGGTACGGTCAGTCACAAAAGTGAATGAACAACTGATTCAAAATACACCACTTAAATTTGTGGGCAGTGCCACAATTGGTACCGACCATCTCGACATATCAGCAATCGAAGCACAGCAAATTGCTTGGTCAAATGCAGCAGGGTGTAATGCACAAGCTGTGGCAGAATATGTCATCACTGCATTATTAAAATTGAATCCAACACTTTTATCGCAGAATAACCAATTTACTTTAGGCATTATTGGTTTGGGGAATGTGGGTTCACGTTTGGCTTATATGGCGAAACTTTTGGGTTGGAATGTCATCGGCTATGATCCTTTTGTACAGCATCATGATATTCAACAGGTTGAATTAGAAGAATTACTCAAAAATTCAGATGCAATCACGACACATGTGCCATTAACAAAATTAGGTGATTACCCAACCTATCATTTGATCAATGCAGAAACTTTGGCAATGGTAAAGCCTGAAACTATTCTGATTAATTCAGCACGTGGCCCAGTTATTGAAGAAGCTGCTTTAATTCAAGATATTCTTCAAACAAAACGTAAAGTCGTACTGGATGTGTTTGAACATGAGCCTGAAATTTCACAACAATTATTAGATTTAGTGACCATCGTGACACCACATATTGCAGGTTACAGCTTGGAAGGCAAGGCACGTGGTACACAAATGATTTACGAAGCCTTTTGTAAAACTTTTGATTATCCTGCACATAAAAAATTTGAATCACAACTTCCTGCATGTGATCAGTATTTCTATGGCAATAGTATTAAACAAACTTTGAAGCATCATTTGTCTGATATTTATAATATTTCACGTGATGACCAAAATCTACGAGCATGTTTAAAAGATGGCAAGGTTGATCAAAAAGCTTTTGATTATCTCCGTAAAACCTATCCTTTGCGCCGTGAATGGGCAGCGCACGGAGGTCCTAAAGCATGAGTGAATCTGTAAATTATCAGCCGACTTGCGATTTAAAAGCATTAAAAGCCCGTGCCAAAATGTATGCTCAACTTCGTCAGTTTTTTGCGGAACGTGATGTGTTGGAAGTGGAAACACCTGTACTTTCGCAAGCAGGCGTGACCGATGTGCATTTGGCTTCTGTGCAGGCACAGCGTCATGTACAAGGCAAAAAACAGATGCATTATCTACAGACTTCCCCTGAATTTGCCATGAAGCGTTTGCTTGCAAGTGGCAGTGGGGCGATTTATCAAATCTGTAAAGTCTTTCGTGATGATGAGCATGGGCGTAAGCACAACAGTGAATTCACCATGTTGGAATGGTATCGTCCTGAGTTTTCATTGAAAGATTTGATGTTGGAAGTGACCGATTTACTCAATGTGGTTTTGGCTGAGCGTTTTGGTGAAGTTCGCCCAACGATTTACAGTTATAAGCACGCCTTTATGGATCGTTTGGATTTAAATCCATTGCAAGCGACTTTAAAGGAATTAAAAGATGCTTGTCGCCGTGTCGGTTTAAATTTGGATTTGGGTGATGATCGTCTAGGCTACATAGACCTATTATTTTCTCACATGGTTGAGCCAAGTTTAGGTTTCGATACACCTGTGTTTTTAACGGATTTTCCACCTGAAATGGCGTCACTTGCCAAGACACGTATTGATGAAGATGGGGAATTGGTTGCAGCTCGTTTTGAGTTGTATATCGAAGGTTTGGAACTTGCCAATGCTTATGATGAACTGATTGATGCAAATGTATTGCGTGGTCGTTTTGAAGTGGATAATGCTGAGCGTGAAAAGTTGGGCTTACATGTGATGCCGATAGATGAGTATTTGCTTGCCGCATTACCAAATATGCCTGAATGTTCTGGAATTGCTTTGGGGATTGATCGTTTATTGATGGTGGTGACCAATCAAATGAAGCTCGAAAAAGTGGTGAGTTTTACAGCGGATGTGTCGTGAGGGATTGAAATCTAAAAGGCATTTTTGTGGTAAAATAGATTAAAAATAAAGCGACTTTTTTCAAGTCGCTTTTTTGATCATAAGTGGCGATATTTATAATAATTAAGATATTGAAAAATAACAAATATTTAATTTATTGTTATTCACCAATTAAAATGTCTATGCGATAAACCATTTAAAATGTCCTGTTTTTAACCACAAGAGTCAAGCACAGGATTTAAGTTTCTTTGTTCAACAACAGCTTTCTGAGCTTTACGACTTGGCATACTTTTCTTGGCCCGGGAACGTTTATTCTGTTTTTCTAGTTCTTCATGCTGCTGTTGAATATGCGCCAGGACTGAACCTAACCGTTTATTCTCAACAATCTCATTTTGCTGTAGCCCAGCCAATTTATTGAAGATGCTGTAGTTGAGCTTTCGTCCTTCATGCATGAGGGCCACAGTGCCATCCGGATACTCCAGAAATGCAATGTATTGCCCAGCAAGCTTATGATTCAGCTCTGTCGGTTCAAGCAGATAAATACATTTGTCATAGGTAATCGTCAGGTTCTTGGTGACCTTACGCGGTTCCTGCCAGGTAAAAATATCATCCAGTTCAAGATCAGATTCGGTTAATGGACGATGCAGGTTCTTTGAGTTTCGCGCACATTTGGCGAACTTCTGATTGAACTGCTCAATAAAGCAGGGCAACCAGGCATTTGCTTCTGCAATCGAACAGATGCCTTCCAGGCGCATCTCCTTGATCAAACGGTCCTGAAGGGTTCTATTCGCTCGCTCTACGCGACCCTTCGCCTGTGGGGAGTTGGCGAAGATAATATCAATGTTTAACTCATTCAGAATCCGCCCAAATTGCGTGATCTTGCTGTCTTGGCTGGATTTCTGATTCACTCTGAATACCGAGTGTTTATCGCTGTAAAAGGCCAAGGGCTTGCCGTATTGCTCAATGTAGGCTCGGGTTGAAAGCATATAGTCAAAGGTCGTTTCAGCCTCACAAAAGCGCAGATGCAACAGCTTGCCGGTAGCATCATCGATATAAACCAGCAAACAGCATTTGGTGGCTCTTCCTTCAAACCAGTCATGATATGAGCCATCAATCTGGATCAGCTCACCGAAGCAATCACGGTTATAGCGTGGCTGGTATGGGCGTTTTAGACGTTTGGATCGCGGAATCCAAAGGTCATTTGCAGTCATCCAGCGCCGAACCGTTTCTACCGGGATATTCAGGTCAAACATGCTGCTGAGCTTCTCATGCGCCAAGGTAGGTCCAAAGCCCAGCAGATGTTCAGAAATAATGGAAAGACATTGCGATTTTAATAAATCGTCATGGCGATGATGGCCCGGTTGACCACGACTGGCATGCGTCATGCCTGAAACACCATCTTGATTGAGCTTCTGCAATAACCGGGTAATTTGACGGGTGGAAAGATTCAGGATTTCAGCAGCACGGACTTGGGTAATACGATGATCTCGAACGTCTTGCAGAACTGCAAGACGTTGAATTTCTTTGTCAGACATAGTGATCAGCATCTATATTTTATATCCAGTCCATGGTGATAAAAATCATCATAAACCAGACATTTTTATTGGTGAGAATATAGACACTTTAAATGGGTTCTAACATTTATACTTCGTATAACGCCCATTATGTTAAATAGAGGGCTATTTAGTAGATAACTCAAGTATTAGTGATTTTATTTTAAATAATAAGGGAATAAGTCTATGAAAATATTTAATATAGAATTAGTATATAAATATTTTTTTAATTTCAATTATTTATTAAATTTTATTGAGGGCTAAATGGATATTCTTGAATGGATTAATGTGGGTAAAGTGGCTGCTGAGAGAGATGATTTGTTGTCAGAATACTTCTTTGATAACGGAGTTTTAGATAAGGTAATTGATAGTCCTTCATCATTTTTAGTGCTAGGCCGAAAAGGGGCTGGAAAAACTGCAGTATTTAAATATCTATCAGAAAATGCGCACAACTTTATAAGTCAAAAAGATATATTAGTTTCTTTATCATTTGAAGATTATAATTGGAATATTCATTCACTTTTATTAGATGAAAAAAAAGCTGAATCATTAGCATATAAACAATCATGGAAGCTTGTAATTCTTATTGAAAGCATCAAAGCCTATAGAGAATGGTTTATTAGTGAAAAAAAGAAGGTGCCGAAAGAGCTTGAAAAATGTAATACACTTTTAGAAAAGATCTTTGACTCCCCAATTCCATCGATATATCAAGTTATTGGTAAGAAGATTTTATCGTTATCTGGAGTTACTTTACCGAAAGCTGGATTATCAATTGAAGACGGTGGACTTGAAGGGTTAGAACTTAATGTTGGAGAGGTTTCCTTTCAAGATGTTCAAAAAAATCAATCATTAAAGCAACATCTATCAGAAAATATTGAACACTTAATAGATTTCTTAGATAAGTCTTTACAAAAGCTATTAGCTGAAAACAATCTTCCTGTTGTGTATTTGTGCTTCGATCGTATTGACGAGGCTTGGGATAATGTTTCTTACAGCTCATCTAAACGAGTTATTGCAGGCTTAGTAAGTGCTAGTGACTCTATTACTAGTCAATACAAAGAAAAAATAAGACCGATTATTTTTTTGAGAGAAGATATCTTTGATGTTCTCAGCATTAATGATGCTAATAAATTACGCGAAGATTGTGGAGCCTTACTGCATTGGAATAAAGCTTCTTTGGCTAGTTTAAGAGATGGATCCGTAAATTTGAACAACTCCTATAAGTGATATTCTGCTCCTCAAATGATGTTATAAACATCAATATATGGAGTATTTTATGGCACGTAGACCAAGAAGAAATCATTCAAATGATTTTAAAGCTAAGGTAGCACTTGCTGCGATTAAAGCAGAAAAAACACTTGCTGAATTGAGTGCTGAGTTTGATGTTCATCAAAACCAAATTATTGACTGGAAAAATCAATTGATCTCAGCTTCCTCGCAAGCTTTCGATCAATCAAAAGCTCCAACAGAACCACCCATCGATCTAAAAAAACTACATGCAAAAATCGGTGAGCAGGCATTAGAAATTGATTTTTTAGAAGGTGTGTTGAAGAAACTGGGCCGCTTCAACCACAAAAGTTAATCGACGACTCACTTCAGATTTCAGTATCTAAGCAAGCTAAGCTGCTGAAAGTCTCCCGTGGTTGTTATTACTATCGCCCAAAACCTGTGAGTGCATCAGATCTGAAGCTGATGCGATGTATTGATGAATTACATATGCAATATCCTTTTGCAGGCAGTCGTATGATGCGTGATTTGTTGAATCGTCAAGGACATCATATAGGACGACGTCATACACGTACTTTAATGAAGAAAATGGGTATTCAGGCGTTATATTGCAAACCAAATTTAAGCCAGGCTAATCAAGCTCACCGTAAATATCCATATCTGCTCAAAGGGTTGGCTATTCAGCGCAGTAATCAAGTGTGGTCTACGGATATAACGTATATCCCTATGGCAAAAGGCTTTGTTTATTTATGTGCTGTGATTGATTGGCATAGCCGCAAGGTACTTGCGCATAGGGTATCGATTAGTATGGAGGTGGATTTTTGTATTTCGGCTTTAAATGAAGCGATTGAAAAATATGGTCGACCTGAAATATTTAATACAGACCAAGGCAGCCAGTTTACCAGTGATGCATTTATTGATGTATTGAAATCAAATGGCATTCAAATCAGTATGGATGGTAAAGGTCGATGGGTAGATAATGTGATGGTTGAACGATTATGGCGGAGCGTTAAATATGAAGAGGTGTATCTCAAAGCTTATAGCAGTGTCACAGATGCGAAAAAGCAATTAAGTGCATATTTTGAGTTTTATAATTTGAAACGACCTCATTCGAGTCTAGACAAAATGACACCAAATGAGTTTTACTATGATCAGCTACCCCAACAAAACAAGGTGGCTTAACTAGAGCGGAATATCACTTATAAATACGCTTTTAGTTGTTCAAACAAGTGGGACCACCTCTTTTATTACTCCGTCGTATAAATTATTTTGCAAAAGAAAATAATATTCCAACTATAGATAATTTAGATGATTTATTTGATAAAAATGAAATGAGGCAACGTACAAAACCTACTAATTACTTATTAAAACGTACTATGATGAGACCTCGAGATTTGATTTCAATAATGGGAAGAATTATTGAAACTATGAAAGACAAACAAAATGATCCATTCAATGATGAAGCTATTATTTTTGAAAAATTAGAGTCTCAGTCTATTTATGATGCAGAACCAGGTTATTCTGATTGGCTAAAGAAAGAAATTATTGATGAATGGGCTGTACAGAAACCGATTATCCACAATTTATTAAATGCTCTTCAAAATAATGGTTCAACAAATTTCACTAAAGAAGCATTAGAAAAGGAATTAACAATCTTAGAAGAGGAGTTAAAATCTGGAGATATAACTGATCATTTACGTTTCCTTTTCGATAACTCGATCATTGGGTTTAAGATAGGTTCATCTAAAGAATGGCGTTTTAAATGTTTTTACCCTACCCAAGGCTTTGTTGATTCTGATGAATATCGTGTTCATGAAGGTTTAGTTAGAGTATTAAATTTGAGAGAGAATAGAGAAGCTGAATGATTCCGTACTTTTTCTGTTATAAATTTTAGTGTATTTAAAATTAACAGAATACACCTTATGCGAAATACCAATATATTGTTAAATAATTTCAACAACTTGTAATACATGAAAAGCCTGACTTAGACAAGTTAGGCTTTTTTATATGAAATTTCATTATTCCACGTAAACCATCATTAGGTAGTTTTTAGTCGTTACCAATAATGAATGTAATCCTCCCATTTCTGAGAGGACTTTTCATTTATGCTGTATGCGTATGATGCCCTAATTCATGCTTTAAATGCCCAATCGCCTCAATCCGTTTCTGAATCAACATCTCACCAATATCTGCACCTTGAATTTCAGGTGGGAGGTCAGAAGCCTTAATGGTACGAACAGTTTTCATCGCATCTAAAACATAGTTTGCCTGAGGATAGTCACGATCCTCTAAACCCAAACGACCACGCGCATCACATTCACACGCCTGCACAAAAGCTTCGACACGCTCAGGGCGACGCAAAACATCCAAACGCTGTAACAAACGCCATAAAGTACCAGCTTTTAATGTAAAAGCTTGATGACATTTCAAATGCTCTTTACACACTGCCAAAGCAAGTTGCTTGGTTAACGTAGGAACTTTTAAACGATCACAGACTTCAGTCACAGGTTTAATTCCACGTTCTTCATGCATGATATGACGCGGTAATTCTGCTTCTGGTGTTAATGCTTTACCTAAATCATGAACCAAGACAGCAAAACGCACATCCAAAGAATAATTGGCTTTACAGGCTTGTTGCAAAGACATCAGGGTATGAATACCGCAGTCTATTTCAGGATGATATTCAGGACGTTGTGGAACACCAAACAAGGCATCAATTTCAGGGAATAAAACTTTTAAAGCACCACATTCACGTAATACTTGAAAATAAACATCAGCACGATCTTCCATCAAAGCACGTGAGGTTTCTTTCCAAACACGTTCAGGGGTTAGCGCTTCTAATTCACCTGACTCAGCGAGTTGACGCATCAATGCCAAAGTTTCATCGGCTATTGAAAAGCCATATTGCGCATAACGTGCAGCAAAGCGGGCAACACGGAGTACACGTAAAGGATCTTCAGCAAAGGCAATAGATACATGACGCAGGATTTTATTATTTAAATCATCCTGACCATGATAGGGATCAAACACTTGACCATCGGCATCCATAGCAATTGCATTAATGGTTAAATCACGACGAATTAAATCTTCTTCTAATGTCACCGCAGGATCGGTATAAAACTCAAAGCCATGATAACCATGCCCAGATTTACGTTCGGTTCGGGCAAGTGCATATTCATCTTTGGTTTCAGGATGCAAAAAAACAGGGAAGTCTTTACCCACAGGTTGATAACCTTGGGCAAGAAGTTGTTCAGGTGTTGCACCGACAACAACATAATCTTTTTCGTGATAGGGATGACCGAGTAAATGATCTCTGACAGCACCGCCTACTAAATAAACTTGCATGAAAAAACCTCTATTCTTAATGCCATCATGCAACAGAATAGAGGTTTTCTCAAGTACAGATCTTTAGTTTACTAAAGATTCATGTATTAACTTTCAGCTTGTTGAATTTCAGCAACTGTTAATGCAGTCATATTCACCAAACGACGAGTTGTTGCAGTCGGTGTTAAAATATGAACTGGTTTAGAAGCACCTAGCAAGATAGGACCAATGGTCACATTATTGCCAGATGTTGATTTTAACAAGTTGAATGAAATGTTTGCCGCATCAAGGTTTGGCATGATCAACAAGTTTGCAGAACCTTTGAAACGTGAGTTCGGGAATGCAAAATGACGAATATTTTCATCCAAAGCCGCATCGGCATGCATTTCACCTTCAACTTCAAGTTCAGGTGCAATTTCGGACAAAATTTCAAACACTTTACGCATTTTTTGAGCGCTAGGGTCAGTTTGATCTGAGCCAAAACTTGAGTGAGACAATAATGCAACACGCGGTGTCATACCGAAACGACGTACTTCTTCAGCCGCTAAAATAGTCATTTCAGCCAATTGTTCAGCCGTTGGGTTACGGTTGATATAGGTATCAGCAATAAATAAATTGCGATCTTCAAGCATCAATGCATTCAAGGTAAAGAAGTTATTACGACCTTCTTTTAGCCCGATTACATTACTAACGAAATCCAAATGGATGTCATAGCTTGAATAGGTACCACATAACATACCATCAGCAAGACCGTGACGAACTAACATTGCAGCAATCAAAGTAGAACGACGACGTGATTCACGTTGAGCATACTCAGGTGTTACGCCTTTGCGTTGCATAATGCTGTGATAATCTTCAGCAAATTTTTCATAATCAGGATTATTTTCTTGATCAACGATGGTGATATTCACACCATTGTCAAGACGTAAGCCTAATTTTTTGATATTTGCTTCGATTACAGCAGTACGACCCACAAGGATCGGATGCGCTAAACCTTCATCAACTGCAATTTGAACTGCACGAAGTACACGCAAATCTTCACCTTCTGCATAAGCAATACGCTTAGGAGCAGATTTCGCTTGCGCAAAAATAGGCTTCATCATCAATGCTGAGTTATAAACGAACTCAGAAAGACGTTGACGATATGCAGAGAAATCAGTAATCGGACGGCTTGCAACACCAGAATCCATTGCAGCTTGTGCAACAGCAGGGGCAATTTCAAGAATCAAACGTTGATCAAGCGGACGTGGAATTAAATAGTCACGACCAAAAGATGCAGATTTTTCACCATAAGATGCAGCGTCTGCTTCAACGTGCGCCATACGTGCAATCGCATGTACACATGCAATCTTCATTTCTTCGTTAATGGTAGTTGCACCAACGTCCAAAGCACCACGGAAGATATATGGGAAGCAAAGTGCATTATTCACTTGGTTTGGATAGTCAGAACGCCCTGTTGCCATGATTACGTCAGGACGAACTTCATGTGCATGTTCAGGTAAAATTTCTGGATCTGGGTTTGCCAATGCAAAGATGATTGGATCAGCTGCCATCACTTTAACCATTTCTTTGGTTAAAATACCTGCCGCAGAAAGCCCCAAGAACATGTCCGCACCTGCGATTACGTCTGCAAGTTGAGTACCTTCGATGTCTTGCACATAACGCTTTTTAGACTCATCCAAACCTTCACGTTTAGTGGTCAATAAGCCACGTGAGTCAGCCACGATGATATTTTCTTTCTTCGCACCAATCGCACAAAGTAAATCTAAGCAAGAGAGGGCCGCAGCACCTGCACCTGAAGCGATGATTTTGATTTCTTCAATTTTTTTGCCATTCAATTGCAAAGCATTGATTAATGCAGAACCAACAATAATTGAAGTACCATGTTGGTCATCGTGGAACACAGGAATATTCATGCGTTCACGAAGTTTTTGTTCAATGTAGAAACATTCTGGTGCTTTAATATCTTCTAAGTTGATACCGCCAAAAGTAGGCTCTAATGCTGCAACAATATCAACAATTTTATCTGGATCATTTTCAGCAATTTCGATGTCAAATACATCGACACCAGCGAACTTTTTAAATAATACGCCTTTACCTTCCATCACAGGTTTTGAAGCTAAAGGACCAATATTTCCAAGACCTAAAACAGCAGTACCATTACTGACCACAGCGACCAAGTTACCACGTGCTGTATAAAGAGCCGCTTTTGATGGGTCTTTCTCGATTTCCAAACATGGCGCAGCAACACCAGGGGAGTAGGCAAGTGCAAGATCATGTTGGTTAACGAGTTGCTTACTAGGAGTGACGCTGATTTTTCCTGGAGTTGGAAATTCATGATAATACAGAGCTTGCTGTTTTAGTGATTGATCGTCCATTTACATCTCGTTTGTTACAATGTACCAGCGGGCGCTGGTGATTTTGGCTAAATTTTCTTGAATATACCATTTGTTGAGCAATATCGACAGTCAAAATGTGCTTATTTCAAACAAAGTTATAGCTTTGAAATCTAAATATCCTAACAAATAGTGATAAGTTTATGTTGTTCTAAATATTTCGTGCTATCCGCAGAGGACAGCGCTTTAGAGAAATAGAAGCCTTGTAAAATATAGCAACCGTGTTTTTCTAGGAACAACATTTGTTCTCTAGTTTCAACACCTTCTGCAACAAGCGTAATCCCGATCGCATTGCCCATTGCAATGATTGCATTTACGATCGCTTCATCTTTTTCTTGTCCAATTTTAGAAATAAAAGCTTTATCAATTTTTAAAATATCAAAAGGATAACTGGTTAAATAGGCGAGCGATGAATAGCCTGTACCAAAATCATCCAAAGAAATAGAAATATGGCGTTCTTTGAGTTGCTGTAGAAGAATATTTACATCCTCTGATTTATCAAATAATGTAGATTCTGTCAGTTCGAGCTCTAACATGTCCCCAGAAATATTATATTTTTGAAGTGCATAATCAATTTCATCGACTAACTCACCACGATAAATTTGTTGCGCAACGATATTGATTGAAACTCTAAAGTGATCAAAACCTAAGCCTTGCCATTCTTGAATTTGCTTACAAGTTTCATGCAGCACGAAAAGCCCAATGTCTGAAATCAAACTGGTTTCTTCTGCAAGCGGAATAAAGATGTCGGGTGAAATATAACCATGAATAGGGTGTAACCAGCGAATTAATGCTTCAAAGCCGTATATTCTATTGGTTCGAATACAAATTTTAGGTTGATAATGTACTGCAAGCTCTTTGTTTTTTATGGCTTTACGCAATTCATTTTCTAAGTTGACTTCTTGATTATGAATGGCTGTTTTCTTGTTTGAATAGAAATAAACCGTATTTCCACCTAAACGCTTGGCTTCATTCAGTGCGGATTCAGCATGCCCATTTAAGCTATCTAACTGTAGACCATGTTCTGGATAAATAGCGGCACCAATAGAAATGGTAATAATCTGTTCTTGTCCATTGATTTCGAAGAGTTGTTTAAAATCTTCTAATAGTTTTTGAGTTTGTTGGTGAATATCAATATTACAGCTACTTAGATTATAGATAACTGCAAAATCATCATTATTCAGATAAGCAATTAAGGACGCGTGAGTACAACTGAGTCTTAAACGATTGGCAACTTGTTTGAGTAATTCATCTCCATCTTTGTGACTTGTAAACTCATTAAATAGTTTAAAACGGTCGATATTGATTCGTAAAACAGCAAAGCTTTTAAATGAATCAGAATAATGTGTCAGATAATTGTGGAGTTGTTGTTTAAAATAAAAACGATTTGGTAAATCGGTCAGAATATCATAATGTTCTAAGTATGATAGCCGTTGCTCTTGTTTTTTACGATCAGTTAGATCAGTAATAATGCCAACATAATTTGCAACTTTATTTTTTTCATCATAAATCGCATTGATATGAACCCACAGAATGACTTTTTTACCTGAAGTGAAATCGACCTGTATTTCAGACTCGTATTCTCCATCGCGGATTAATTCTTGAGTGATTAGGGTATATTCTTGTTGAATTTTCGGGTTGTTATTTATTGTAATATCAAATAGATGTCGTCCAATAACTTCTTCTTCTTTATAATTTAAGAGTTTTTCAAAATAAGGATTAACCTCTAAATAACATAGGTTATTATCTAAAACAAAAACACCTTCCGCAACTTGATCTAGTACATTCGCTGCAAGTTTTAATTTTTCCTGATCTGTTTTTTCTTTTTGAATGTTACGTTGAATGCCAACCATTCTTAGCGGCTTATTTTTTGAGTTTTTAGAAACGACTTTACCAATGTCTTGAACCCAACACCATTGATCATCATGTTTAATACGGTAAATAGCTTCGAAACGTCCACTTTTTCCTTTGAGATGCTGGATGAGTAAGGTTTTATAGTTCGCAATATCTTCAGGATGGATATAGTCATTGATACTATTTGGTTTTAGATTTAATTGTCTAAACTCTACATCACTTTTTGAGTTGGCAATTTCAAAGGTGCGCTTTTCAATATTCCACACCCATGAGTGGATTCCAGCCGTTTCATGTGCAAAAGATAAATTGGCTTGATGATTCTCCAAACGGTCATTGATTTGCTTAAAATCATAAATTCTTTCTTTCACAGTTTGTTCAAGTAGATGATTATGCATTTGCAATTCATCTTTCATTGCTTGAGTTTTTGAAATCTCTGATTTGAGTTGTTGCTGCAAATATTGTGATTCTTCAAGTCGTTCCTGTGATTGTTTAAACAGAAATTTATTTTTAGTGTTTAGGTTTTCTGCACGAATATAAATTTTATGTGAGACATAGGCGCAAAAAAATAAAAGTAAGAACCATATAATAAAAATTGTACTGTAGATCTCATTTGTATTTGTGGGGAAAAGTAGCGGCACACTAAAAATTGGGGTAACAGCAGGGATATAAAAAGCTAAAAAGTAGCTGAATCTTTGATTTAGAAAGTTCATAGCCATCATGGATGGGAAACTTAATAAAAATCCAGATAATAGAAAAGAGTAAAAAGGAGCAACTATATTTGGCATCAACGAGATTTCTAAATTAAGTATATAAATACCTAGACCCAGTAGACTACCTAAAATTAAACAAAAAACCTGAAATAATGTATTGATATATTTGAATTTTTTTATTTTATGTTGATATGTGACGTAAGTATTAAAAATAAAAAAAGACAAAATAAAAAAACTTGAAAGTGCCAACCAAATCGTTAATGCACTCGACGTTTTATGAAATAGACAAAAATAAATGAATACATCAGAAACACAGCTAAAAAGTAGCCATAGAAAAAAAATTCTAAGCTGTTTTGCGATCTTTCTTATATTGGATGAGTTGACACCATATGAAAGAAGCTCTTCCTGAACATCATTCATTTATCATTACACCTTTGTCATTTTAAGAAAAGCATTGAAATAATAATTTATTTTTTAGTTTTATTAATCAATAGGCTGTTTTAAAGCTAAAATACCGTGAAATGTATCAGATTGCAATAGTGATATGTGACTTGTTTTGCTTTTTTATTTGTAATAATTCAAAATGGATAATGCGACAACTGGAGCTGTTTCAGTTCTCAATACACGGTTCCCGATGCACCAGTTTTTAAATCCGTAATCATTTGCCTGGCTGATTTCAGCTTCACTGAGTCCACCTTCTGGACCAATCAATAGCACAATATCCTGGCTTGCATCTTTAAGCACTTCCGTCTGTTCTTTTTCAGGTGCGAGTACAAGTTTAGTTGTCGGTAATGCTGTTTGTAACCATTGCTCAAGACTGAGTGGTGCAAGTATTTGAGGAATAATATTCATGCCGCATTGTTCACAGGCTGCAATTGCGATGCCTTGCCAGTGATCAATTTTCTTCTGATCACGGTCGTATTTTAAACGCATTTCACAGCGTTCAGAAGTCAACAGCTGAATTTTGGAAACACCAAGTTCGACCGCCTTTTGAATTGCATAATCCATACGGTCACCTTTACTCATCACTTGCCCAAGCAGTGCGGTGAAGTGAGGTGTACGGTTGTCAGGATTAAAGGTGTCAATATGAACTGAAGCAGATTTTTTCGCAACATCAACTAATGTCACAGCATATTCACCACCTTGTCCATTGAACAAAGTGGCTTTTTCACCAATCTGCGCACGTAAGACTTTGACCCAGTGATGGAAAACTGTTTCAGTCAGTTCAACCGTAGTATCAACAGCTAAATCAGTTTCAATATAAAAACGGGGCATTCAGTCTTACTCGCAAAATAGGTGATTTAATTTTGAATTATGCTAAACCAAGGTCAAGTACAAGCTGACGGTTTGGTTCAGTGTGGTTCATGGTGTAGAAATGCAGACTTGGCGCACCACCTGCAATCAGGCGTTCACAGAGCTTCACGACCACTTCATGACCAAAGGCTTTGATACTTGCAGAATCATCACCATAAGTCGCCAGCTGCTTACGAATCCAGCGTGGAATCTCCGCACCAGTACCATCAGCAAAGCGAATCAGATTGCTGGCATTGGTAATCGGCATGATCCCTGGCGCAACTGGAATATCAATGCCTTCTTTTTGAATGCGGTCTACAAAGTAGAAATACGCATCTGGATTGAAGAAGAATTGAGTCAGTGCTGCATTTGCACCTGCGCGGGCTTTATCACAAAAACGTTGAATGTCTTTGTCAAAGCTGTCGGCTTGTGGATGCATTTCAGGATATGCGGCAACTTCGATATGGAAATGATCACCTGAATGTTCACGGATAAAGCGAACCAGATCAGTGGCATAAGGCAGTTCACCCAAGCCAACCTGACCTGATGGTAAGTCACCACGCAGTGCCACAATACGGTCAATACCTTGTGATTTATACAAATCCAGCAATTCAGCAATACGTTGTTTGCTGTCACCAATACAAGACAGGTGAGGGGCAACAGGTGTACCTTTGCCGTTGAAATCGTCCAGTGTAGACAAGGTGCGTTCACGGGTTGACCCCCCCGCACCATAAGTTACAGAGAAAAATTCAGGATTCAGTAACTGAAGTTCTTGATGTACAACTTTAAGCTTTTCCGCACCTGCATCGGTTTTGGTCGGGAAAAACTCAAAAGAAATCGGGACACGTTTGGTCATGGTTAAATCCTTTTTTATCAATATTTTTGATTGATTTTACCTCTCCTAAATCCTCTCCTGAAAGGAGAGGACTTACCCTCGATGACATACATTTGATAATGAATGTTCCCTCTCCTGAGCGTGCTTTAAGCATTGCTTTAAAGTTCAGCGCAAGAGAGGGCTAGGGAGAGGGTTAATATCAATTAATATTTATAAGACTCAGACTTAAACGGACCTTCAACAGTTACACCTAAGTAATCTGCCTGTACTTGAGTCAATTGAGTCAGGACACCGCCGAAACCTACAACCATTGCCGCAGCAACTTCTTCATCCAGTTTCTTCGGAATAAGTTCTACACGGATCGCAGCTTGTTTTTGATCTTCAGGAAGATCAGCAAATTTCTCAGCGAATAAATGCATTTGACCTAAGACTTGGTTAGCAAATGAACCATCCATAATACGTGAAGGGTGACCAGTCGCATTACCAAGGTTGACCAAACGACCTTCTGAAAGAAGGATTAAGTAATCGTTTTCATTTTCTGTACGATACACTTGGTGTACTTGTGGCTTAACTTCAACCCATTTGTAACCACGTAAGTAGTTCGTATCGATTTCAGTATCGAAGTGACCGATGTTACACACCACTGCACCTGCTTTTAATGAATCAAGCATTGCAGAATCACATACGTGATAGTTACCTGTAGTCGTAACGATTAAGTCAGTGCTTTGAAGAAGGTCAAGATTGATGTCTTCTTTCTTACCAGTTTGTACGCCATTTTTGTATGGAGAAACAACTTCATAACCGTCCATGCATGCTTGCATTGCACAGATTGGGTCGATTTCAGTTACACGTACAATCATGCCTTCCTGACGAAGTGATTGAGCAGAACCTTTACCTACGTCACCATAACCGATTACAAGCGCACGACGACCAGATAAAAGCATATCTGTACCACGTTTGATGGCATCGTTTAATGAATGGCGGCAACCATATTTGTTGTCGTTTTTAGACTTGGTTACTGAGTCATTTACGTTGATTGCAGGCACTTTTAAAGTACCGTCACGGTGCATTTCATACAGACGTTGAACACCTGTAGTGGTTTCTTCAGTAATACCGTGGATTTTCGCAATCACTTGAGGATATTTTTCATGAACAAGGGCAGTTAAGTCGCCGCCATCATCCAGAATCATGTTGGCATCCCAAGGTGTGCCATTCACATTGATCTGTTGTTCTAAACACCAGTTGTATTCTTCTTCCGTTTCGCCTTTCCAAGCAAATACAGGAATACCCGCAGCAGCGATTGCAGCAGCAGCATGGTCTTGAGTAGAGAAGATGTTACAAGATGTCCAACGAACTTCTGCACCTAACTCAACCAAAGTTTCGATGAGAACCGCTGTTTGGATTGTCATGTGGATACAACCCAAAATTTTTGCACCAGCAAGTGGTTTTGCAGCAGAATAGCGTTTACGCAAACCGATTAGAGCAGGCATTTCTGCTTCAGCAAGTTTGATTTCTTTACGGCCGTAGTCAGCAAGTGAAATATCGGCAACTTTATAATCTGTAAATGAAGCATTAACCGCGTTCATCACGATCTCCTTAAAATAAATAATTGATCATTATGCTCGCGGATGCCGTTGTTGGTGATTCTAAGTTGATAACTTTGAGCAGAATACCGATGGTCGAGCCTAGCGATCTTACATTTAGTGCCTGTAAGAAAGTCGCAGCATCCCTCGACTGGCGACTATTGTACCGATATTTTAATTTTGTTCCAATGTAGATTGTATAAAAACGTATCAACTAAGGCATAAACTATTCTAAATCCTTTAAACTTGGATTAATGATTAAAACAATGAATTTAACACCTTATGGATGATAAAATTTGAATAAATTAAAAGAAAATCTAAGTCTCATTTTGGGAATTCCACTTGTTGCTTTTGGGCTTTGGTTGAGCCTATTTGATAATGAAAATCTTCGAGTAGTTCCTTATAGTCTTGTGCTTTCTTTGATTATTTTATTGAGCAGTCATTTTTATTTTAAGAAGAAAGTAGCTTGGTATCTGCTTTTGGTATTGCCATTTGTTCTGTATTTCTTTTTACAGATTATTTTCCGATCTTCGCCTTTGTTGCAGTTAAAAGAATTTGAATGGACACATCCCAGCTGGCAACGAGGGAGCGATGTCCAGTTGATCTCACTTGAGCTAGATGCTCATCGAGGTTCGAGAAGTATTAATTCGACCTACGGGATTCTGATTTATCAGTATCAGTTTAATGGGCAAATTTATAGTACTGAACAGAGTGATGTCGCACGGCAGTATACTTTGTGGATGAGTGATGATGCTTCGGATCTGTATCAGCTGACTGAATCTAAAATTCGGCAGTCATTTCAACAGGGGCAGAATATTGTATTGATAAACTCAAAAGACCCATCGCAGTCCATCTTTTTTTACAGTCAGGACATCGTTGATATTCGTGGTTCGTGGATTTCTGAGTTTTTAGTGATTTTTCAAGTTTTACTAGGGTTGGGTGTATTTGCTGTTATCGGTATTGGAGTGAAAAGAATTATTAACCCACATAATACGATTCAAACATGGTCTAAACCTAAAAGATATTTATTTATTGCTATATTCTTTATCATCACATGGAGTGTTTTATTTGCTGGTTGGATTTTATTTATGTATCTTAAAAATGCACCTTAAGTTTAGTATTTTAAATGCTTTAATATTTGAAATTAAAAAAATGGAACATGATTATGAAAAAAATAATTTTACTCTCAGGCTTATGTTGTTCAACTTTGGCACTTGCCAATGATTCCACTGGCTATGTCAGTACAGGTGGAATCGAATATCTAAAAAATAAGAATATCGCGATGCAAAGTGAAGATTTATTTATCAGCAAGAAAATTATTAAGGTCGATTATCAGTTTAAAAATCTCAGTAAGCAGGATGTGACAGAAACCATCTTATTTCCTTTGCCTCAGTTGGATAATTATCGTGATGGAGACTTTGCCCATACCGAAGAATTATTAAAAAGTTTTAAAGTTCAGGTGAATGGAAAAACTGTAGTGCCTCAAATGCATGTCAGAGCGTTTATGAAACCATTGAAAAATGGTGAAGTCGATGAGCGTGCAAAAGAAATAGATGTGACAGAAGAATTTAAGCATTGTGGCTTTTCTGAAAAAGATTTGTTGACGCCTTGGATGGATGCTTCTGAAAGCAAGTTTTTTTCATCTAAAATTTTTAATTGTAAAATGCCAAAAATTCAGAAACTGGTACAAGGTTATACAAAAGATCAGGAAATTTATTGGACAGGGCAAGTCATTTATAGCTGGAAGCAAACATTTAAAGCCAATTCAGTTACACAAGTGAAGCATCAATATAAACCACTGGTTGGTGGTTCAGTTGCACTGTATGAAGATGAATATAATCAACAATATTGTATGGATGCTAACTTTAAAAAAGGTTTGAAAAAAGCGCAGTCAGAAAATTCCTCATTCAGTGCGTTGGGCTATATTTTAACGACAGGGGCGAATTGGGCAAAACCGATTGAAAATTTTAAATTAACCATTGAACGTGATCCAAAAGAATTGGTGTCATTTTGTTGGAAAGGGAAAGTCAGTAAAATTAGTCCAACACAGTTTCAGATGGTGGAGAAGAACTTTGTTCCTAAACAGGACTTAGATATTATTTATGTAAACTTACGCAATTAAAGAAAGTGAGCATCAAACTCATTTAATATAAGTTTGATGCATTTATATTATTCGGCAGAGTCTTCAGCAGCATTTGCTTTTTCAGCCCAAAAATCCGCTTTTTCTTCATCTATATCGACACCTAAACCATGTTCATAGATTGCAACAAGATCACGCATAGCTTGGACTTCACCTAATTTAGCTGCTTGTTCAAGCATTTCAATGGATTTAGCCACATCTTTTTCAACCACGTCACCACGACGGTAGAAATTTGCCAATTCAAAAATTGCCGCAGGGTGTTGATGTTTGACCGCTTGTTCTAACCAACGATGCGCATGTTCAAAGTAGGTTTTTGCCTCTTCAGGATCTTCTTCTAAAACGTCTTTGGCATAGACGGCATAACCTTCACCTAACCAATACATCGCCTCAACATGACCCAATTGAGCTGCTTTGAGCGCCCATTCTTCAGCAAGTTGAACATATTCTTCATCATCACTTTCCATATAAATTTCAGCCAATTCAAACTGAGCAGCAGGATTTCCCATTGCAGCACGATTGAGAAGTGCAGGAGAAATAGAAAGTGGTTTAGACATAGACGTACCAATAAAATCAAAACAGTGACAAGACACTTAGAGTATAGCTGATTTTAAAACACTATTTTGCAATGAAAGCTTTGAAATAATCATCAACGAAACTAAAAATATAAGTTGCTTTCGATGGATGGAGATTTACTTCCACACAGGATGATGGGCAATTTCAACCAAGCGATCATTTTTCATCAAATAATAAACTTTTTCACATTGTTCTATCTTTTCTGAACGACGACCCATGGCGATCAGTAACTGGCTGTTAGCTTGATACTCATAATCATTCATTTGAAAACCATGCTTCTCAGAATAGCAGTCTGAAAAGCTTTGTTTTAAATAGCCGGCATGACCATTTTGTGCATTATAAAAAGCTATATTCGAACAACCGCCCCCACAACCAATAGGAGACAATACATATTTTCCTGCAAAATTGATCTTTTCATTTTTTAATTCAGTTAAGAGGGATTTATAGAGCTGGTTTGAACGGTCGATTTTTATCGCTTTGTATTTTCCTGTAAATAGCGCAGCGGGATAATTTTTGAAAGCGGGTAATGCAAAACTTAACTGTGGTAATAATGCAATGCTAAATAAGGTGGGTATTGTAAATTTCATTATTATTTCTCATATCTAATGATGCTAAAACAGTACACAAAATGTACATCAACTTTTGAATTTTGTTTATATCTTGAAAGAAATCAAAAATAAATTATATAGGTGTTTTATGTTCATTCATGCTTTGGAGGCTAAAAAAATGGCAGCCAATTCTAATTTAGACATTGAACTTTATAAAACGCGTTTAGCGCAATTAATTATTGAAAATGCCAATCAGGGCAATACGGCAGTCTTTACGGTTTTACCGAAGCATTTAGCACTCGAAGATATTCGTGCATTATCTGCTGAGTTGACTCAATTGGGGTATCACATCAAATTTGAAGTAGATGAATTTTTTTATACATTCAATGTGTTTTGGAATTGATCCTGATCTTCGTTTGAAAATTAATCTTTGTTGGAAAATAGGAAGCTCAAGTTGAACTTCCTATTTATGTTTATACCTTTAAAAGTTATTCAGCCTTTTGGTATTCATTAATCACTTCTAGCGCAGCACGAAATGCTTCCTGTGTTGCGGGCGCACCACAATAGGGAAGGCTATGTAAAAGCACTTCCTGTATTTCCTCTACAGTTGCACCGTTATTTAAAGCGCCACGAACATGACCTTTTAGCTCTGTTGGGCTTTTTTGTGCAGTTAAAAATGCGATGGTAATGAGTGAACGATATTTACGAGGTAGAACGCCTTCCCGTTGCCAAGTTGAGCCCCACGCATGCTCATTGATCCAGTCTTGGAGCGGTTGGGTAAATGGCACAGTATTGTCTTGTGCACGTTTTACAAAACTTTCGCCCATCACTTCGGTACGAACTTTTAAACCATTTTCATAATCTTGTTGTGACATAGATGTACTCATAATAAATTTTAATGATGTCAAAAGCAGTCTAAACCTGAAACTTTAAGATGCGTATCAGTGATTAGTCTATATTATTTGCAAATGCTTGATGATTTTCATGTAGAATGCGGGCTTGAAATTTCATGCATTTGACCAAATAAATACAATAAGACTTAAAGAATGCAATTTTTTTCACAATAAATGTGAATTGTGAGTATTTTGATCATAAATGTGCAGTATTTATGATGTACCATTTTTTTTCGAAATGTCGTTATCACAGATCTTACGTTGACTGTGAAACGTTGAGGGCTGATACTCTCAGGGTTAATTTTAAGCAATTCGGTTCGTAAGGGATGGGGCCACAAGTTCTATCCTCTCAACACACTCTAAAGCAAGGGGCTATATATGGCTGGTGGAAAGTCAACAATCATTTACACACTGACTGACGAGGCGCCATTATTGGCGACTTACTCGCTACTGCCGATCATTGAGACCTTTACTAAACCAGCTGGCGTAGAAATTGTCAAAACTGATATTTCTGTTGCTATCCGCGTGCTCGCAGAATTCACAGATTACCTCAGTGATGAGCAGAAGGTTCCAAATAACCTCGCAGAGCTAGGTCGTCTCACTCAAGATCCAGACACAAACATTATCAAACTTCCAAATATCAGTGCTTCTGTAGCGCAATTGACTGCTTGTATCAAAGAGCTTCAAGCAAAAGGTTATGCGCTTCCTGATTATCCAGAAAATCCGACTACTGAAGAAGAAAAAGAAATCAAGGCACGCTATAGCAAATGTCTTGGTTCAGCAGTAAACCCTGTACTTCGTGAAGGTAACTCTGACCGTCGTGCACCTGCTGCAGTTAAAAACTATGCGAAAAAACACCCACACTCTATGGGTGAATGGAAACAGTGGTCTCAAACTCACGTTTCACACATGGACGAAGGTGACTTCTACCATGGCGAAAAATCAATGACACTTGATCGCGCGCGTAACGTGAAAATGGAATTGATCACAACTGCTGGCGAAACAATCGTACTTAAGCCAAAAGTTGCACTTCAAGATGGTGAAGTGATTGATTCAATGTTCATGAGCAAAAAAGCACTTTGCGACTTCTATGAAAAAGAATTAGATGATTGTAAAGAAGCGGGCATTTTGTTCTCTTTACACGTTAAAGCAACCATGATGAAAGTTTCACACCCGATCGTATTCGGTCACTGTGTAAAAATTTACTACAAAGAAGCTTTTGAAAAACACGGTAAATTGTTCGACGAACTCGGCATTAACGTAAACAACGGTATGGCTGGTTTATACGAAAAAATCGCAACTTTACCGACATCTTTACGTGAAGAAATCATCGAAGATTTACACGCTTGCCAAGAACATCGTCCTGCATTAGCGATGGTTGATTCTGCTAAAGGTATCACTAACTTCCATTCACCAAACGACGTGATTGTAGATGCTTCTATGCCTGCAATGATCCGTGGTGGTGGTAAAATGTGGGGTGCTGACGGCAAACCTTACGACTGTAAAGCTGTAATGCCTGAGTCTACATTCGCGCGTATTTACCAAGAAATGATCAATTTCTGTAAGTGGAATGGTAACTTCGATCCACGTACGATGGGTACTGTACCTAACGTTGGTTTGATGGCGCAAAAAGCTGAAGAATACGGTTCACATGACAAAACTTTCGAAGTTTCTGCTGCGGGTGTTGCGAACATCACTGACTTAGAAACTGGTGAAGTATTGATGTCACAAAACGTGGAAGAAGGCGATATCTGGCGTATGTGTCAGGTGAAAGACGCACCGATCCGCGACTGGGTGAAACTTGCTGTAACGCGTGCACGTAACTCTGGTATGCCTGCAATCTTCTGGCTTGACCCGTACCGTCCACACGAAAACGAATTGATCAAGAAAGTACAAAAATACTTGAAAGAACATGACACTGCTGGTTTAGACATTCAAATCATGTCTCAAGTACGTGCAATGCGTTATACACTTGAACGTGTAGCGCGTGGTCTGGATACCATTTCTGTAACGGGTAACATTTTACGTGACTATTTAACAGACTTGTTCCCAATCATGGAATTGGGTACTTCTGCGAAAATGTTGTCTATCGTTCCGTTAATGGCGGGCGGTGGTATGTACGAAACTGGTGCTGGTGGTTCTGCGCCTAAACACGTACAGCAACTTGTTGAAGAAAACCACTTACGTTGGGATTCTTTAGGTGAGTTCTTGGCATTGGCTGTTTCTTTAGAAGAAATGGGCATCAAAGAAAACAATCCACGTGCGAAATTGTTGGCGAAAACATTAGATCAAGCAACTGGTCAGTTGTTGGATAATGATAAGTCACCATCACGTCGTACAGGTGAATTGGACAACCGTGGTAGCCATTACTTCCTAGCGAAATACTGGGCTGATGCACTTGTTGCTCAAGACGAAGATGCTGAATTAAAAGCGAAGTTTGCACCTTTAGCGAAAGCTTTAGATGAAAACGAAGCTAAAATTCTTGAAGAGCTTGCTGCTGTTCAAGGTCAATCAGTAGATATCGGTGGTTACTATGCAGTAGATACTGCAAAAGTAAGCGCAATCATGCGTCCAAGTGCGACATTTAATACAGCACTTGAAGCAATCTAATGATACTTATACAAAATTGACAGTGTCAGTGATGTAGAAAAAGCCGATGCAAATGCATCGGCTTTTTTATTTTGAAAATTTACCTAACTTTTATTTGGAATCATTCGTGAGACACCTCGGAACTCAGCAATAATTTCAGCATTTTGATTCGTCACGGTGATGTCATAAATTTCCGATCGCCCACTAGGGGCTTTAAATATGGCTTTGGCAGTTAATGTGTCACCCACTTTCCCAGGCTTGATATAGCTGATATTGCAATGTTGTCCAACAGCTGTCATTTCTGAATTGCAGGCGAGGGCAAAAGCACCGTCAGCAAGAGTGAAAATAACGCCACCGTGGCAAGTGCCGTGACCTTGAGTATGTGCTGAAGTGACTATAAGAGAAAGTTGTGCAGCTTTATGTGAGTAATGATCGAGTTGGATACCTAAGTTTTGCATCACGGTATCATTGTCAAAAATGGCTTGTTGTAAATCTTGAGTCATAGCAAATCCTTTTATTGATACTAAAATATTTCTAAAATAAAAATAATGTATCATAATTATCATTTTAGAAATTTTTTGGCAAGCGTTATATTTTTATAAAAGCAATAAAAAAGCCCACTTTCGTGAGCTTCATTTAATTATATGGTCTGTTTTATGTGTGATTCAATGTATTGCCTCTAGGTGAAAAAGAAGTAGTTCGAGTATAGCTTCCTGATCGATCAGCATTGTCTAATTTCAGATTATATGAATGTAAAGTGTTTTTACCATTATAAATAGTAGTGGTTTTGACCTTTGAAAAAATATGTTGTACGAAGATAATCATTGAAATTTTTTGATTAAAAACGTTATCAATAGTAATTTCTTCACCTCGCTCCAAGGTGAATACTTCTGAGTTGAAAATTTCAAGTGGTTCAAACTTTTCAGATTGAACTGTCAATTCGCTTGTAAATTCATCTGTTAAAATTACATTCTCATACTTTTGAATAGTTTCATAAACTTGTTGGTGTTCTTCCGAAGTGAAATAAACTGAGTTGTCAAAACATACATCTCTTTTTAAAATCTTACACAATTGCCTACAGTGGTGGGTGTAATGCAATATAGTGGTAATTCCTTCAAATATTTCATCCTTAAGTTCATTTTTAGATTTAAAAATTTCATGACCTTCAACATATATTTTTATATAGAACCCCTCAGATTTGGACAGATTCTTATATAACTTATATACTTGATCAAAATATTTCAACATAAGTAAGTTTTGATCTTCCCAAACTTGGAAGTCCAAAGTCATAGTAGTTTCTCTCTTACCACCTTTCATATTAATTGGTGCTTTATCAATTTTAAACTTAACTGCACCATCATACTTTTGTGATTCAAAAGAAAAGGTTGATTCACCAATGTAGAAATCATCTTCAAATGAAATAAGTGTATTCTCGTCAGTGTCTTGAATTTCTACCATGGCTTTCATTTGGTTCAGTGGATTTATTGTGACCGCACCTCTTTCTATTTGATTAGGCAAAATGAGATTAAGACCATCGGAGTTAGAGGTGAATTCATTTACATCGATAGTCACTGCTTTCCCATGCCTAAATAATTCTGATCCTAGACAGTATCGTGGACAATCGATCCCTCTAAATTCTTGAAATATTTCTGTTCAAAGGCTTCTGGACTTAACCAGCCGTTTGCAGAATGCCTTCTGACCCGATTGTAATAAATCTCAATATAATCAAACAAGACCGCATTCGCCTCTTTTCGAGTCGAAAACACACTGCCATGTACCACATGACCTTTTAATGTATGAAAGAAGCTTTCAGTCACTGCATTATCCCAACAGTTTCCACGTCTAGACATACTCTGAGTACAATCATTTTTCAGTAACAGCGCTCTAAAATCACGACTACAGTACTGTGAGCCTTGGTCCGAATGAACCATAACACCAGTTGGATAACCCTGACGAGCCATTGCATAGTTAAACGTATCACACACCAACTGGCGGTCTATTCGATGGCTGGTTTGCCACCCCACGATACGACGGCTAAATAAATCTAGCATCACACATAAATACAACCAACCTTCTTTAGTGCGGATATAGGTAATGTCTGTTGTCCAGACTTTATTAGGCTGAGTAACTGTAAATTGGCGATCCAACAAGTTGGGTGCTGTAGGCAAACGATGGGTTGAATCAGTCGTATGCTTGTATTTACGCGCAATCCTGCTACGTAAACCAAGCTTTTTTAGCATCCTTCCAATAGTACGTTCGCTCATGTTGTAACCTAAATCATGCATGTCATGTACTAATGAAGGTGCACCCAATCGTGCATGATGCTGCCAATATACGGCTTTTAAGTCATTATATTTCTGTGCCGTATTGGCTTGACGTTTTCGCCAGGCATAATAGCCTGAAGTGCTGACACCTAGGTATTTACAGGCAGAAGATACGGTGACTTCATTCATATCTAGATCTTGAATTACCGTGTACTTTTCTTGGCATGATCTGTTAGAAAGTACACATGCGCTTTTTTTAAGATGTCATTGGCTTCCTTGAGCTGTTTGACTTCTTTCTCTAATTCCACGATCCGCTGTTGTTCTGGTGAAAGTTGACGTTTGCTTGAACCTGCCGGATTGGTTTCACGAATCCATTTATCTAATGTTGAATAACCCACACCTAATTTCTGGGCGATTGCAGCTACAGACTCGTGTGAGTTTGAAAGTGCATAATCAATCGCTTGCTGTTTAAATTCGGGACTAAAACGTTTAGCCATTTCTTGAATCTCCAAAGATTAAAGTTACGTTATCTTTAGAGGGACGTGCTGTCCATTATTTTGTCTAGGATCATTCTTCTAATTTTTGGCGATGTTCCTCTGGATCACTTGGAGTGATTTTAAATGATATTGGATCATCTTTATGTGATGAGGTTGTACGTATTTCGAAGTGATTACATCCATTGATGTATGAATATTTTACTTCAACGCGAGGGTCAAGAATTCGTATGTACTCATTAACTGCTTTAGCAACTTCTGTTAAAGAGCCTGTAAATTTTTCAGGAATGCTGAGTCCTATGTTTTGAAACATAGAATGAGTTACTTTATCGGTTACTTCGTTCTCAGTATAAAGCTTTTTGTTGGAATTTTTTCGAAGACGATTTTCTGAAGTTTTTTTCCATTGCTTTAAAAGTGATACTGGATATGCAGCAGTCTCTCGATCGATCTTTGTAGCGCAATGAGAGCATAGCCAAATTGCATTGCTAATATGCTTCCTATCTTTTTCAGTCATTGAACCATCATAGCGAGGACCATTTGAAGCCGCAGCACAAATATGTGCTGCAATACCTGTATCCGTAGTTTTCTCGTCATTTGTAATTTGTGGTTCTAATGTCTGTTTGTGGCAGTCAGGGTTTGAGCATAGATTCCCCGCTCTGCGACGTAATTTATCTATGGTATCTTTAGTAAAGTTATCGCGAGAAGTTGTCTTTTTAGGAGAATTTGTAGTAACCCGAGGCTTAGTTTTAGGTGTTGCTTTTGCTTGAGATGGTGTAGTCATGTACGCTGTGAAACAAGTTTGGATAAGTCGATTTTGAACCATTTAATATTGAAGTCAATAATTTCTAATCACATAAAATAGTTGGTTAAATAAAGTAATAGATAAGACAAACAAATAAAAAGCCCACTTTCGTGAGCTTCATTCAATAACTATCAATATTTCGGCTTAACGACCATTACGTCCGCGACCACGCGGTGCTTTGGTATTTGGACGAGTTGTACCATTGGTACGACGTTTCGGTTTCTCAGAGTCATCCATCTGCCAAATACGTTTAGTACCAGATTTTTTCACAGAACCATCTTTATTCTTACGCACCATTGGCTTACCACCAGTACCGCCTGGTTTTTTCACATAAGAACGTGAACGATAAGGTTCTTCGGCAGGCACATTTTGGAAGTCTGGGTAAAGTAAAGGTTCAATTTCTTTAGTTTCACCAGGTTTTAAACCCATTTGAACTAAATCAATAGCGCCAATCTTGGTGCGGATTAAACGTAAAGTTGGGAAACCAACAGCAGAGGTCATACGACGAACTTGACGATTACGACCTTCACAGATTGAGATCTCAACCCAAGATGTTGGGATATTGGCACGGAAACGTACAGGAGGATCACGATCCCACAACCATTCAGGTTGTTCAACTTTCTCTGCTTTTGCAGGAAGTGTCATACCATCTTTAAGTTCAACACCTTTACGCAACTGCTCTAACGCTTCTTCTGTTACATCACCATCAACTTGAACCAAATAAGTTTTAAACTTTTTATTGGCTGGGTTGGTAATAAACTGATTTAAACCACCATGATCTGTTAAAAAGACTAAGCCTTCGGAATCCATATCTAGACGACCCGCTAAACGCAAAGTCGAGTCATTGACATAGTCAGACATTGTCATATGTGCTTCGTCTTTACGGAACTGGGAGAGGACTCCGTATGGTTTATTGAGAATGACGATTTTCATAAAAAATGACTACTTAAATTACATAAAAAAGGTGTAAGTTGAGTTTTATTCAAAAGGGAAATGTGGTTATTCCCTGTATAAATCTCAAACAATACTAGAATTCGATTAGACTATTATGCGTGAAGTACAGTCGAAAGTAATGTGAATTGGTAAATATTTTTTAGAATGAGCCAGCAATAATAAAAGGGAGAGCCTACTCAATGGGTTATCAAAAGATCGTTGTACCTGCAGATGGAGCTAAAATAACTGTAAATGCAGACTTATCACTGAATGTCCCTAATCATCCGATTATTCCTTTTATAGAAGGCGATGGGATTGGTGTAGATATTACTCCAACAATGAAAACTGTAGTCGATGCAGCAATTTTAAAAGCGTATGGTGGCAAACGTTCGATCGAATGGATGGAAGTTTATTGTGGTGAAAAAGCCGATAAAATATATGGCAGTTATATGCCAGAAGAAACTTTTGAAGCTTTACGTGAATATGTTGTGTCAATTAAAGGGCCATTAACCACACCAGTCGGTGGGGGTATTCGTTCGCTAAATGTTGCACTTCGACAAGAATTAGACCTCTATGTTTGTGTGCGTCCAGTGCGTTGGTTTAAAGGTGTTCCATCACCTGTACAGCATCCTGAACAAACAGATATGACGATTTTTAGAGAAAACTCTGAAGATATTTATGCAGGGATTGAATGGAAAGCGGATTCTCCTGAAGCGAAAAAGGTGATCAAATTTCTAAAAGAAGAAATGGGTGTTACCAAGATACGTTTTGAAGAAAACTGTGGTATCGGGATTAAACCTGTATCCAAAGAAGGGACGCAACGTTTGGTTCGTAAAGCCATTCAATTTGCCATTGATAATGATAAGCCTTCAGTGACGTTGGTTCACAAAGGTAATATCATGAAATATACCGAAGGTGCATTTAAAGAATGGGGCTATGAGCTTGCAATTGATCGCTTTGGTGGTGAGTTGATTGATGGTGGTCCTTGGGTGAAAATTAAAAATCCAAAAACAGGCAAAGATATTGTAATTAAAGATGTTATCGCGGATGCTTTTTTACAACAAATTTTGATGCGTCCTGTGGACTATTCTGTGATTGCAACATTAAATCTCAATGGTGATTATATTTCCGATGCACTTGCTGCTGAAGTTGGGGGAATTGGGATTGCTCCGGGTGCAAATATTGGTGGAGCTGTTTCTGTTTATGAAGCAACACATGGCACAGCACCTAAATATGCAGGGCAGGATAAAGTAAATCCAGGTTCGATTATTCTTTCTGCTGAAATGATGCTACGTGATATGGGCTGGATTGAAGCTGCTGATCTGATTATTAAGGGTATTTCTGGTGCAATTGCAGCAAAGACAGTGACCTATGATTTTGAACGCTTAATGCAAGGCGCTAAGTTGCTTCGTTGTTCTGAGTTTGGACAAGCCATAATTCAGCATATGGAAGATTGATTAAAATATTGATTTTAATATCATGGTTTTTTTAGGGCTTGCGATGTGCAAGCCTTTTTATTGATCGGGTTATAGCACGTAGGATATTTACAAGTACATCAACATATAAGATAAATTAAGACACTATTCCATTAAAAATGGATACCCTAATTGATCCAGTAGAGGTAGGATGAAATAGTTGTAAGTTTAAAAAGTATGTTCAAGGTTTAATTTATGAATGAAATGCAAAAAGCAGCAGCTGGGCTTCTTTATGATGCAAATAATAATGCTTCTATATTGGAAATGCGACATCAAGCTAAAGTGAAATTGCATGAATTTAATCATTTAAGCCCAGAAAAAAAGAATGAAAGAGAGGAAATTTTAAAAGCATTATTGGGGGAAATTGAGGATAATTTTATTATTGAAGGTCCATTTCATTGTGATTATGGTTTCAATATTGAAATTGGTCGTAATTTCTATGCCAATGTAAACTTGGTGATTTTAGATGGTGCAAAAGTCACGATAGGTGACAATGTTTTATTGCGCCCAATGTGGGGATTTACACAGCAGGACACCCAATTGATAAAGTGCAGCGAAATCAAGGTTTAGAATATGCCTATCCAATTAGCATAGGAAATAATGTTTGGATTGGTGCAGGCGTATCAATCATGCCTGGGGTGACAATTGGCGATGATACTGTGATTGGGGCAGGCAGTGTAGTAACTAAATCTATACCATCAAAAGTTGTGGCAGTAGGAAATCCTTGCAGAGTGATTCGAGCAATAGAAGGTTGATATAAAAGAATTTGTTTAAAAGGATGAGGTCTAAAAGAAAAGTTTTAAACGAATAGCAGAATCAAGTGTTCAAATAGTGATTGATTTTACAATTGAACGGTCGGATGGTTTTATTCGGGTACTTTGGTTTTTTATCCAAGTGTTTTGCTTGAGTACAAAATTGACCTCTCAACATTTGTGCTATTTATTTGATATAAAAAGTTTTATGACAAAATAATGCCTAAGTTGCCAAAAAAAGTCATTTTAACTCACATATTGTTAGTCAAAATTAAAAAGAATAATGTAAATAGCAGCTTAGTCTATTTTTTGATATTTTGACGAAACTTATAGGGAGTTTCGGCAGTGAAAAAAATATTATTCATTGGTTTGAGTTTGGCTTTTTCACACAGTATTTTTGCAAAAGATGTGCATAAATGTATTGTGAATGGTTCTGTGACCTATCAATCACGTCCATGTGCTGGAACCATTACGCCTAATCAGCAACAACAAATGCAACAAAAGTTGGTGCAGAGAACAGCAACTCAAAATGCAAAAATGCGTGAACTCCAAAAGTTGAATCAAGCTCAGGCTCAACCTGTACATCAGTATTCGCAATCACAACATCTACAACGCCGTTCAGATAATGGTACAAGCAATCAGATTCCAGATAGTGTTGAAGGTAAAAAGAAGAGTTTGGCACTTGCTCAAGATGCTTATCAAAAAACCAAAAATCGTTAATAGACCTCAAATATAGTTAGAGCTATTTTAAAACAAGCATTGCTAGGTTAAACAACGCGATGCTTTGTCATTACACTTCTGTTATATTAGTCGAAATGGTGATTGATTGAAGACAGAAGCTGATGACGCAAGTAGAAGCAAAGAAGAAGAGGAAGTTGTTTATTTTAGCAACTTTGGGTTTGTTGATTCCTATATTTATACTCTCGATGGCTTTTTTTGCTGCTAAAAGTGATGCTGAAACCAAGAAAGAATACGATAAGTTACGCTTAGAACAAGAAGCCAAAGTAGAACTTCGCAAGCAAGAGCAAAGAAAAAATGAACAAGCTAAGTTGCTAGAAGATACTCAAAATCAAAGTTAATTTATCATTCTCATTTCTTTTGATTTTTAATCTGAATATATTTTTCACATTGAAAATAAAAAACCGCCAATTTGGCGGTTTTCTTTTTGTTCTAAAAGTTAGAACTTATTTGTTTTTGTCTTTTAACTGAGGAACAGCAGAACCTGTACCTACAGCCAATAAACCTGAATTTGTATAAATACCAAGTTTTGCGCGTGTATCCGTAATATCAAGGTTACGCATGGTTAACTGACCGATACGATCCATAGGTGTAAACATTGAATCACCTTTTTCCATCGTTAAACGCTCAGCTTCATAAGTGAGGTTTTCAGATTCAGTGTTCATAATAGTGTAGTCATTACCACGACGAAGTTCTAAAGTCACAGTACCTGTGATTGCTTTAGCAACCCAACGTTGAGCGGTTTCACGAAGCATCAATGCTTGAGAATCGAACCAACGACCTTGATACAATAAACGACCTAAACGTAAACCGTTGATACGGTATTGTTCAATGGTATCTTCGTTATGAATACCAGTCACAAGACGTTCATACGCAATATGAAGAAGTGCCATACCTGGAGCTTCATAGATACCACGAGATTTCGCTTCGATGATACGGTTTTCAATTTGGTCAGACATACCTAGACCATGACGACCACCGATACGGTTCGCTTCAAGAATGAACTCAACAGGATCTTCGATACGTTTGCCGTTTAATGCAACAGGGAAGCCTTCTTCGAAAGTCACTGAAACTTCTTCAGCGTCGATTTTTACATCGTCTTTCCAGAACGCAACGCCCATGATTGGGTCTACGATTTTGATACCTGCATTGAGGTATTCAAGATCTTTCGCTTCATGAGTTGCACCAAGCATATTCGAGTCAGTTGAATATGCCTTTTCTTTTGACATTTTATAGTCAAAACCATTGTCGATAAGGAATTGTGACATTTCTGCACGACCACCCAATTCGTCAATGAATTGTTGATCTAACCATGGTTTGTAAATTTTAAGCGCAGGGTTGGTCAATAAACCATAACGATAGAAACGTTCAATATCGTTTCCTTTATAAGTAGAACCATCACCCCAGATGTTTACGTCATCTTCTTTCATTGCGGTAACAAGCATTGTACCTGTTACTGCACGACCTAATGGAGTCGTGTTGAAATAAGGAACGCCACCTGTGCTGATATGGAATGCGCCACATTGAATCGCAGCAATACCTTCTAATGCAAGTTGTAAACGGCAGTCAACTAAGCGAGCTTTAACAGCACCGTAAGCTTCAGCTTTACGTGGAATTGCATCGTAGTCATCTTCATCAGGTTGACCTAAGTTTGCTGTATAAGCATAAGGTTCTGCGCCTTTTTGTTTCATCCACAATAAAGCTGCTGAAGTATCTAGACCACCAGAAAAGGCGATACCAACTTTTTTGCCTACTGGTACATTCTGCAAGATCGTTGCATTATCAGTCATTGCTAGTCCTAACTATTTAACATAGGCACCACAAAAGCGGGTCGCCCGAAAGAATTTTATAAACGCAGTATTATAGCACTTCTCACAGCGATTTTTTTCACGTTCTGAATGGAAATTATTTTTTTTCATTTGAAAATTAGATTAATATCGCTGAAATATACGTTTTTACGATAAAAATAATCCTTGGAAAATTTGATGCTCAATCTTAAAAATAAATATCTCTCATATTTGCACATCCTTGTTGCTGTGATCGTGGCGATGGATACTTTTTATTTAATTTACCTGTCCATCAGTAATGGTGTTCAAGATGCAGCTTATTTAACAGGTGGCTTGGTTGGTAAGTTTTGCCTTATTGTTATTCATTATATGTGTTCGAGAGAAGTGCAACATGGAAGTACGATTGGGCGTATAGCCTCTATTTTCTTCACATTATTTGTCTTAGCTGCATTTCCGATTGGAACAGTAATTGGTATTTTCATGTTGTTTTTCTCTATTTTTAAATGGGAGAAGAATTAACGATTCTTAAAAAAGGTGAATAGTAATATAAATTTTAACAATAACATCACGCTTTATTGCTCTTGATTTAAGGGGAATACATTTGCAATAAGCGGATAAAAGATAATTCAACTTGAATTTTATCTTGATTTTTCTTATGTTTAATAAAGTCTTTATTAAATTATGCCTATAATTTTCAAAAACGATTTGATGATCAATCTTCGTTTAAATCTATGATAGCACTAGACCCTTAGCCTGAATCCTAATTGAAGGAAAATCATGAATTATTCTCCACCACCGTTATATACATTACCGAAAAGTAAAAATGAAACATTGAGTTTAATTCATGGCATTTATGCAGGGTTGTTGTTCTGTGCTTTAGCAATTGTTTGGTATTTAGAGTATCAACAGAAGACCATGGCAGAGATGCAGTTATGGGGATTGAGTGCCATCATGTTGTTGATGTTTGGTTTAAATATTTTGGCATGTATTCGTGTTAAAAAAGGCAATAATCAAGGTAAAATTTTATCTCGCGTGATGGCTGTTTTGATGTTGCCATCTTTTCCGATTGGAACTCTATTGGGATTGTTTTCTTTATGGAAAACCACAAAGACCCAATGGGAGTAATGGTGTTGTTCAAGATGATTCAAGTGATATTAAGTGAACTTTTTTAGCTTGCTAAGTGGCTAAATTGAATCTTGTTTTATTCAGACAGAGTTGCTTGCTGAAGTCTGCTTTTGAACATGATCAATAATTTTTGAGTAGGGCGTAAAATATCATTGTTAAGCCTTATTTTATCTGATCATTTAACCCAATAAACTGTTTTTCAATTGGGGTAAATACATGCTCATTCCTCGCAATTAGATATAGCCCTATGTGGCGATATTGTTCAGGAATTTCCATCTTATATTGAACATTGTATTTCTGAGCCAATGATCGAGTGACTAAAGAAACGCCCATGCCTAACTGTGTGAAATTCACCAACGCTTCATAATCATTAATATGAATCATTTCACCTTTATTTAATGTGTGATCTAAATAAATTTGATCAAGCATTGTCGAATAGCAACATTCTAATGAGGTAAATAATAAATTTTGCTGATTCAATGCTTCATATAAATTTTCATAGTTGATGACATCTTTGCCAATAAGCACCAATTCATCTTTACCTTTTTGAATATATTGTAGATTTTTTTGTTCGGGATGTCCGAGTACATAAGCAAAATCAATATTTCCCTGTAAAACCTCTTGTTCCAAAAAGCCTGTAGCACCAGTTTTGATGGAAAAAGATAAATCGGGGTAAGTTGTATATAACTGACTGATTGAAGGGTAGAAGCGCATGCCTCCTAAACTGGTATTGGTGCCAAAACGTAAAAATTTTTCTTGTTGATGAATTTTGTTTTCAGTTTCTTCCCAAGTAAACATCATTTTTTTGTATTGTTGATATAAATTGATCCCTGACTCAGTGAGCTCAACACCTTTCGGTTTTCGAATAAACATTTGACGATCATAATGATTTTCAATTTTTTTAATTTTAGCGGTCATATTTGACTGTAAATAATTCAGCTTATTGGCTGCTGCTGTAATGCTTTTCATCTCCGCCACAGTAATGAATGAACGGATATCACTCATATCAATATTCATGTGAACTCCTCAACAATGGACTTCTTGCAAAAGTTAATTTCAGATTGATTTAGGTCAATTTAAAATGTTCCCTCTCCTTGTAGGAGAGGGTTAGGGAGAGGTTTTTTATTTAAAAATCCCTTGATCCTTTTACGGAGTTACCTCCTTATCCCTGAGCCATATATGGCGTAAGAGAAGAAACTTCCGATACATTTTTAAATAAGCCTGTTAATCGAAAATTTGAACATTTACGCAAGACGGCGAATAAAATGAAAAAATAGCTACATTAAAAAAAATGATGTATCTATTAAAACATAGCATTATTCATGATGTCATTAATTTTCTACACTAGAGAAACATTCCATCTGTTAGAGTACAGAAAAATGAACATTCGAGTTGTGAGTGCAATCACTGTGTTATGTCTGGTGTGGGGATCTTTATGGGGATTGATTAAGTTCAGTTTACATATTTTCCCACCATTTCAATTTATCTCAGTACGCTTAATCATCGCTGCCTTAACATTGTTAATTGTCCAACGGCTTTTAAACAGATCAATCCTGCCTGAGAAAGGCGATTGGGGGAAATTACTGATTTCTAGCTTAATGCTATGTGTTGGCTTTTATGCAACTCAAACTTTTGCCATGCAATTCGTAGATTCAGGGTTATCAGCCGTATTGGTATTTACCATGCCGATCTTCATTGGTGTCTTGGCGCATTACATTTTGAAAGAACGATTGAATGCCCAGAAACTTGTAGGTTTGTTTTTTGGTGTTTTGGGATTAGTTTCAATTCTTTGGACACAGCTACATGATATTCATATGAATGTTACATTACTTGGTGAACTTGGGCTGATTTTTGTTGGCTTTATGTGGGCGGCGACCACGATCTATATCAAGAAAAATTTTGCATCTTATGACAAAGTGAAACTGACGATTTGGCAAATGTTGATTGGTGGCATCATTATATTATTCGGCGCTTTACTGGTTGAGCCTATTGATCTGCATATTTGGGTGAATCCATTTAATGATTCGATTTTATTTTATGTTTCAATCATAGGTACAGGTGCTGCTTTTGCATTGTGGAATTGGATTGTCACTCAAGTTGATACCTTTGTTGCTTCAATTTCGATCATGAGTATTCCAATTTTAAGTTTGTTCTTTGGTTATGTGTTTTGGGATGAACCATTAACCTTGAATATTATGATTGGTGCAGTCTTTATTTGCATAGGCATTATTTTGAGTTCATTTAAGCTCAAAACCAAGCAAAAAGTTCAAACGATATCTTTGGATCATCAACATTGATGAGTTTAAGTAGAAAGCTGTTTTGGATTATTTTTAGACCAGTTTATTTTTTGTCAAAAACTGCTTAGGACTTTGGTGCTAGCAGTTTTTGGCAGATTTACACTTAATTTCTAAATGCGTTGAATGTCATAAGATTGGTGTGACTTTGAAATGATCAGACCAATATTTTATTACCATTGAGTTTTAAGTCTTTGAAATATGTTTCGCACATTATAAAATTGTTTAATAAAATAGCCAGATACGACTAAAGTTTTATAAAAACTTGCTTTAAATAGAAAATATAAACAAAAACAGTGGTTTTTAGTAATTGTTGAGTTCAGAACCAATTAAAAATAGTGATTAAATAGGCGAAAAACATGCTTTTATTGGTCTGACCAATATTTTATTTTTAATAATTTGTTGATCTTTAAAATGCCAGATTTTATTATTAAGGCGCACAAAGTGCTATTTTTTTGTTTTAAATTTTTAATTGGTCATACCAATTGTTGTGAAATACTTGGCTGATCAGACCACATTCGACGTTTTAGCAAGCATTTCAAGGAGATGACAATGCTTCAACATTGGCAACAAATTTACGATCCGATGGGCAATATCTGGGTATCCAGTGCCATCGCACTTATTCCAATTGTATTTTTCTTTTTAGCCCTTGCTGTATTCCGCATGAAAGGAAGCGTTGCGGGAACAATTACAGTTGTATTGGCTTTATTCGTTTCGCTTTTTGCCTATCAAATGCCAATCGCAATGGCTTTGGCTTCAATGGTCTACGGCTTTCTTTATGGTCTATGGCCAATTGCATGGATCATTATCGGCGCAGTATTCCTGTATAAAGTTTCGGTAAAAACAGGGCAGTTCGATATTATTCGTTCTTCGATCATGTCGATTACTGAAGATCAACGTTTACAGATGCTGTTCGTGGGTTTTGCTTTCGGTACTTTCCTTGAAGGGGCGGCAGGTTTTGGTGCGCCAGTTGCAATTACGGCTGCATTATTGGTCGGGCTTGGATTTAAGCCACTTTATGCTGCGGGTCTTTGCCTGATTGTGAATACTGCACCTGTGGCATTTGGTGCAATGGGTATTCCAATTATTGTCGCAGGGCAGGTTTCAGGTGTAGACACCATGGAAATCAGTCAGATGGTGGGTCGTCAGTTGCCATTCATGGTACCGATCGTATTGTTCTGGATCATGGCGATTATGGATGGTTGGCGTGGCGTAAAAGAAACGTGGCCAGCAGTGATTGTGGGCGGTGGTTCTTTTGCTTTGGCACAGTATTTAACCTCAAACTTTGTCGGTCCTGAACTTCCAGATATTACCGCTGCAATTGCATCATTGGTATCTTTGACGATTCTTTTAAAATACTGGCAACCTAAACACATTTTCCGTTTTGAAAATGAAGAAGGCACGCCTGCGATTGATTTAGCTGAAGAACGTAAGAAGAAATTCACCATCGCACAAATTGCGAAAGCATGGTCTCCATTTGCAATTTTAACGGCAATGGTGACGGTCTGGAGTATTAAGCCATTTAAAGATTTATTTGCTAAAGATGGTGCATTAGCTGACTTGGTGATTTCAATCAAAGTGCCATTTTTGCATCAGATGGTGCAAAAGATGCCGCCTGTGGTTCCTGAAATTAAGGACTACGATGCGATCTATAAATTTGACTGGTTCTCTGCAACAGGGACTGCGATCGTGATTGCAGCGATTATCACCATTATTTTCCTCAAAATGAAACCGAAAGAAGCAATCGTAACATTTGGTGAAACTGTAAATGAGTTAAAAATTCCAATTTACTCCATTGGTATGGTGTTGGCTTTTGCTTTCATCGCAAACTATTCAGGGATGTCTGCAACACTTGCTTTGGCACTTGCCCATACAGGTCAGGCGTTTACTTTCTTCTCACCATTCTTAGGATGGTTAGGGGTATTCCTGACAGGTTCGGATACTTCTGCAAATGCGTTGTTCTCAGCATTACAGGCAACCACTGCACAGCAAATTGGTGTGCCAGAAGTGTTACTTGTTGCTGCCAATACCAGTGGTGGGGTAACAGGAAAAATGATTTCTCCTCAGTCAATTGCGATTGCCTGTGCGGCAGTAGGTTTAGTGGGTAAAGAGTCTGATTTATTCCGTTTTACGGTAAAACACAGTATTTCATTTACCGTGATGATTGGTATTATCATTACTCTACAAGCCTATGTGTTCCCGTGGATGATTCCATGATCTTGATGATTATGAATTTTCACGGTATTGCACAAACCTGATGCAAAACTAAGGACAGCAGATGAAAGTCTCCGACAAAGTGGTACAAAACCTTCGCATGTTGATTGAAGAAAAAAATATGCAAGTCGGAGATCGTCTGCCAGCAGAACGTAAGTTGTGTGAGCAACTCGGTGTATCCCGTTCCTCTTTGAGAGAGGCCATTTCGCAACTGACCAGTACGGGCATGCTGGTCAGCAAAGTCGGAGCGGGGACTTTTTTACAGCAATTGCCTGTGAACTGGTCACAGAATCAGATTGTTGAGCCATTAAGTAATTTGATTGATGAAGATCCTGCTTATCGTTTTGATGTGCAGGAAGCTCGAATGGTACTTGAGGGTGGAACAGCTTGGTATGCCGCTAAGCGGGCAACTGAACAGGATCTGGAAAAAATTCGCTATTGCTATGATCAGATTACCCATTTTCAATCTTTGGGTGATGATGATAAAGCCTCAATGGCAGATGCTGAGTTTCATCTAGCGATTGCAGAGGCATCGCATAATCTGGTGCTGATTCAGATGATGCGTGGTTTATTTGATCTGTTGCAATTCAACGTGGTTTTGGGACGACGAAAAGTCTATACCGAAGCTCGTCGTTATGATCAGTTGCGTGATCAGCACTTTCAGGTGATGGATGCAATTGAACGTCATGATCCAGAAGCTGCGCGGAATGCAGTCTGTGGACATATAGAATTTGTAGTACAGCAGGTGCGGATGATTGATGAGGAAGAAGCCCGTCGTCAGCGTGCCAGCCGATTGAACAGGATATAGTTATGATTATTTCTTCTGCGAATGATTACCGTGAAGCCGCGCGTCGTCGTTTACCGCCATTTTTATTCCACTATATCGATGGTGGTGCGTATGCAGAATATACCTTGAAGCGTAATGTAGAAGATTTATCAAAAATTGCGTTAAGACAACGTGTTTTAAATGACATGTCACAACTCAGTTTAGAAACCAAACTGTTTGATGAAACTTTGTCGATGCCTGTGGCTTTGTCACCTGTGGGTTTGACAGGGATGTATGCACGTCGTGGTGAAGTTCAGGCGGCAGTTGCAGCAGATAAAAAAGGTATTCCATTCACTTTATCAACCGTATCTGTGTGTCCAATTGAAGAAGTTGCTCCTGCAATTAACCGTCCGATGTGGTTTCAGTTATATGTGTTGCGTGACCGTGGTTTTATGAAAAATGCCTTGGAGCGTGCTAAAGCAGCAGGTTGTTCAACATTGGTTTTTACTGTGGATATGCCTGTACCAGGTGCACGTTATCGTGATGCACACTCTGGTATGAGTGGTCCAAATGCAGCGATGCGCCGTTATATGCAATCTTGTTTCCATCCACATTGGGCATGGAATGTCGGCATGATGGGTCGTCCACATGACTTGGGTAATATTTCTAAATACCTCGGTAAACCAACGGGTTTAGAAGATTATATTGGTTGGTTAGGTAATAACTTTGATCCTTCTATTTCATGGAAAGACCTTGAGTGGATTCGTGAATTTTGGGATGGTCCAATGGTCATCAAAGGTATTCTTGATCCTGAAGATGCGAAAGATGCAGTACGTTTCGGTGCAGATGGTATTGTGGTGTCGAACCACGGTGGTCGTCAGTTGGATGGTGTTTTATCTTCTGCGCGTGCGCTTCCTCCGATTGCCGATGCAGTCAAAGGCGATATTAAAATCCTTGCGGATTCGGGTATTCGTAACGGTTTGGATGTGGTGCGTATGCTTGCTTTGGGGGCGGATACTTGTATGCTCGGTCGTGCATTTGTTTATGCTTTGGGTGCAGCAGGCGGTGCGGGTGTTTCAAATCTACTTGATTTGATTGATAAAGAAATGCGTGTAGCGATGACTTTAACTGGTGCGAAAACAATTGCAGATATTACTGAGGATTGTTTGGTGAAGTTAGAGAAAGAGTTAGCTGAATAATCTGATTCTATAAGTTGTAATTTTATTGGCTTGCACTGCCCCAAGTGGTATTAAAAGTTTAAATTGATTTGTGTAGGCTATGCCTTACTTTTGAGGGATCAAAAGTAACAAAAATCCTTTGTTGGGCGAGGGGTATGTCCTATACCCCCGCCCAACGGCGGCATCCATGCCGCCACACGATAGCAACTATAGTGATTAATTCAGTTTCAATTAGTGTGTTATTTAAAAGTAAAGCTTTATTGAAAAGCCTAAAAATCAATGGGCAGGAAATAATATGCAAACCCAATCAGCTTCAAACACCATTCAAAACCTTATTCACATCGTTGGGAAACAATATGTTTTAACTGACGATGCTGATACGCGTCTATACCGGCAAGGGCGTCGTTATGGTGCAGGACAAGTGCTTGCTGTTGTTGCACCTAGCAGTTTATTGGAGCAATGGCAGGTTTTAAAAACGGCTGTTGAAGCGGATTGTGTGGTGATCATGCAGGCTGCTAATACAGGACTGACCGGTGGTTCAACGCCATTCGGTGATGACTATGACCGTCCTGTGGTGTTGATCAGTACCCGAAGATTGATGGGTATTCAGGTTATTAATGAGGGTAAACAAGTGATTTGTTTACCAGGTGCGACACTGGATAAACTTGAAAAAGATTTAGCACCATTTAATCGTGAACCGCATTCTGTGATTGGTTCTTCATGTATTGGTGCATCGGTGCTTGGTGGAGTGTGTAATAACTCAGGCGGTGCATTGGTGCGCCGTGGTCCTGCTTATACAGAACTGGCTTTATATGCACGAGTCAATGATTCAGGTGAATTGGAGTTAGTGAATCATTTAGGCGTGAATTTGGGTGAAACGCCTGAGCAAATTCTAACTTCGCTTGAAAATAAAAATTATCAAAGCAATGACATTATTAACAATACAAGTTGCTGTGCTTCCGATCAACGTTATTCACATGATGTGAAACAGGTCGATGAAAATACCCCTGCACGTTTTAATGCAGATCCATCACGCCTATTTGAAGCATCAGGTTCGGCAGGGAAAGTCTGTGTATTTGCGGTGCGTCTGGATACCTTTGAAAAGATTCCGAGTCAGGTGTTTTATGTAGGTACAAATTTACAGGATGATTTGACCGAAATTCGTCGTTTTTTATTGAAAGATTTGCCACGTTTGCCGATTGCAGGTGAGTATATCCACCGTGTTGCCTATGATATTGGTGCGGAATATGGCAAAGACAGCTTTATGTTTATTGAAAAATTCGGTACGGCAAAAGTGCCTGCTGCATTTGCCATGAAAGATAAAGTTGATGGTTATCTGGAAAAAGTCGGTTTACGTGGTTTATCTGATAAGGTTTTGCAGATATTTACCAAAATGTTGCCGAATCATTTACCACAGCGCATGAATGAATTCCGTGATCTGTATGAACATCATTTGATGATTCGTATTGAAAATCAGGATGTTGATCAGGTTGAGCAATATTTAAAAACGTATTTTTCAGATAAGACTTCGGGCAATTATTTTAGATGTACTGATGAAGAAGGTCGTAAAGCATTTTTACATCGTTTTGCAGTCGCAGGCGCAGCAATTCGTTATCGTGATACGCATCGTTCAGAAGTGGAAGATATTGTCGCGCTCGATATTGCACTTCGCCGTAATGATCGTGAATGGGTTGAGACTTTACCGAAAGCAATGGATGAGCAAATTATTCATAAATTGTATTATGGTCATTTTCTTTGTCACGTGTTCCATCAGGATTATATTGTCAAAAAAGGTGTAGATCCTTTGGCAATGGAGCATGCAATGTGGCATTTACTTGATGATCGTGGTGCTGAATATCCTGCGGAACATAATGTCGGGCATTTATATGTGGCAAAACCTGCACTGAAAAATCATTATCAAAAACTTGATCCGACCAATAGTTTTAATGTCGGGATTGGGCATACATCAAAGTTAAAAAACTGGAAATAGTCGTTCATTAAGACACGGTTGTATAAAAGTTGAAGCAGTCTGATTAATCAGGCTGTTTTTTTATTTATGTGATGATAATCGGAAGAGCAATATACCGATGAGGAATGCACTCACACTAAAAGCCAAGACTGTATACAAAGTAGAATGGGTTTTGAACCAAACGAAGATAGCGGGGATTGCTATGATTATAGCGAGTAGCCATGATAACCATTCGGGCAGTTCATTCTTTTTAGATGCAGGTTCAATATAATATTGGTTTTGAATATATTGAAGTTGCTCGATTTCTTCGCCTGAATAGCGTGTACCTAACAGAAAATATCTTAAATCGCTTTCCCAATGTGATAGATCAGTTTGAACTGTGTCCCAATAATTTTGATGAGCTTCGATCTGCATGGATTCTAAGGCTTCATAAATAAAAAGTATATCTCGAAACTCTTGTTCTGATTGCTCAGATAAATCTAAATAATTGGGTCTGAATAAAATATAGTTCGGATAATATATTTCAATGAGCTGATAAAAATCATCATAATATGCTGAGAAATCTTGCCCGAAAATACTTAAAAATCCCTGTTTACGTCGTATAAGATTGTGTAAAGCCTGAGATTGAGAAATAACAAAATAGGGATAGGTTGCATCACCATAATCCTCGATACATTCCTCACGAGCCATATCGGATTGTGGGTCATCTATATCAAATTCATCGACATAGCGTGCATGTTGGATACTATCCTGTTGATAGAGTAACCACCACATCAGTGGAATAAAAGACTTACATTCCAATGAAAATGCATTCGGCTTTAAGCTGTCCCACTCGTTCAGACTGCCATTTGGCATATGATCCAATTCACAGCTGTCTAAAAATGCATACAATCCCATCTTATTATTCTCATATTGATTTTGAAATTCACATTGAGTTTATTTCGAATCACTACTCATGTTTTGGATCAATTTTCTTTGTTCCCTATTTTCGATGAAATAAAACCTAAAATAAATGCACTGACAAAGAATACAACAGCGGAATACAGCACCGACTGGCTTGTAAAATAAACCGCTAAAGTGGCTAAAACAACAATTGCTGTGCAGATCCAAATCGCCCAATTTGATGATTCAGTCGTGGTGTTAATATTCTCAATTTCTTCTAATTCATCAACATTTTCTTTGAGAGTGGGTGTAATCATCTCCATCGGATTTGAGCCATGAAAATAATAAGGATGATCATCAAAACAAGCTAAATCTTGGCGTTGAAATTCCGCAAAACCTAAGTGCTGTGATGGATCTTGCTGAAAATATTCAAGTTGTTGTAATGGTTGTATGAGAAAGTCGGCATCATTTAAATCTAGAGCCAAACCACTTGGTCTAAGTAAAATATATTGTGGGAAATGTTGTTCGATGAGTGTATTAAACTGTTCAAAATGTACAATATTCTCAGCACCAAAAATTTCTATAAATACAGGTTTTTGTTCAGTTAAATTTGCCAAAGCTTGTTGTTGATCAATCACCAAATAGGCATATTGTGCATCGCCAAATTGATCGTGGTATTCTGCTAAATCCACTTGAACATCGGCATTAGAAATATCAAATTCATCCGTATATTTTGCCCATTTTAAATTTTCCTGACGAAATAGCATTAACCATAAAATCGGAATAAAAGCATCGGCTTCCAATTCAAAGGATGCAGTATGAAAAAAATCATGCCACTGATTTTCACTGCCCATTGGCATGTGGTTAAAGATTGAATGTGTTAAAAAAACAGGATGGCTCATCGGGAAGATCTTCTCATTTCTAAGTTTTATTCGTGTGTTTAGCCTAACTGAACTTTTATATGTGATTGTTGTAAAGCTGTATTGATCTCTTTGATAAGACTGCGATTGGACTTGACAGGATTGGCTGAATTGACACAATCAACCATGAAAATATCATAAATAGTCATCACAAAATTTTTAAAACTCGATAAAGTAATATGCAACAAGTTGCAAAGCCAAACTAAAAGGATTCATCATGACAACTAGCTATGCACATATTTTAAAACCATTGCATTTGGGATTTACGACCATTAAAAACCGTGTCGTGATGGGTTCGATGCATACAGGTTTGGAAGACCGTTTTTATAATTATCCAAAACTTGCAGCCTATTTTGGTGAACGTGCCAAAGGTGGCGTTGGCTTGATCATCACAGGTGGTATTTCGCCAAACCGCCAAGGTTGGTTGTTACCCGCAGGTGGTACGATGAATACCTTGGGTGATGTTGCACCACATCGCCTTGTGACGCATGCAGTTCATAAGCATGGTGCGAAAATTCTGATGCAAATTTTGCACTCAGGACGTTATGGCTACCAACCTTTTGTGGTGTCTGCAAGCCCGATCAAATCACCGATTTCGATGTTTAAACCACGTCAAATGAGCGATAGTCTGATTTTGGATACTATTCAGGATTATGCAAAAACAGCGAGTTTAGCGAAAAAAGCCGGCTATGATGGCGTGGAAATCATGGGTTCAGAAGGCTATTTACTGAACCAATTTTTAAGTCGCCATGTCAATCAGCGTGAAGACCGTTGGGGTGGTCCGATTGAAAACCGTATGCGTTTTGCTGTTGAAATTGTGAAAGCGATCCGTGAAAAAGTCGGTGAAAAGTTTATTATTTGTTTCCGTCTGTCATTGCTTGATTTAGTCCATGATGGCAACACCATGGATGAAGTGATCACTGTTGCGCAGGCTTTGGAAAAAGCAGGCATTACCTTGTTAAATACAGGTATCGGTTGGCATGAAGCGCGTGTTCCTACAATTGTCACCTCTGTACCTCGTGCCGCATTTGTTGATTATACCGCAGAAGTGAAAAAGCATGTTTCTGTGCCTGTAATTGCATCTAATCGTATCAATATGCCTGAAACTGCTGAAGAAATTTTGGCAGCAGGCAAAGCGGATATGGTGCAAATGGCACGTCCATTACTTGCCGATGCATTTTGGGTGAATAAAACTGCGACCAATCGCGTTGATGAAATTAATACCTGTATCGCCTGTAATCAAGCTTGTTTAGATCACTCATTCCAAAATAAACGTGCAAGTTGTTTAGTGAACCCTCGAGCAGCACATGAAACTGAATTGGTTTATTTAAAAGTTAAAAAACCGAAGAAAATTGCAGTTGTTGGTGGTGGTGTTGCAGGGTTGTCTGCGGCAACTGTGGCGGCTGAACGTGGTCATCAAGTGACTCTGTTTGAAGCTTCCAATGAAGTGGGTGGTCAGTTTAACTTGGCGAAAGTTGTGCCAGGCAAAGAAGAATTCCATGAAACTATTCGTTATTTTAAAGTTCAAATCGAAAAAACAGGTGTGGACTTACGCTTAAATACCAAAGTGAATCGTGAACAATTGGAACGTGAAGGTTTTGAGGAAGTGGTGATTGCAACAGGTGTTGTACCGCGTGGTTTGAAAATTGAAGGCAGTGATGCACCACAAGTGTTGTCGTATGCAGAAGTATTGCGCGGTGCGCCTGTGGGTCATAGTGTTGCTGTGATCGGTGCAGGTGGGATTGGTTTTGATGTATCAGAGTTTTTATTGAAGCCTGAACATCAGCCACAACCACAGCCTTTGGCAGATTGGCAACGTGAATGGGGCGTTGATCCTAATCCAAACTATATGACCGAAGGCGGTTCTGTGCCTGCTGAAGTTGAAGCACCAATTCGTCAGATTTATTTGATGCAACGAAAAACTACGCCATTGGGTATTGGCTTAGGAAAAACCTCTGGTTGGGTACATCGTGCGCAGTTGAAAAAGCATGCAGTCCGTATGATGCGTGGTGTGCAGTATAAAGCAGTGACCAATGAAGGTTTATGGATCGAAACCAATGGGCATGATCAATTGCTTCGTGTAGACACAATCGTGGTGTGTGCAGGACAGGAATCTGTAAAAGATTTAATGCCGCAAGAGGGTGAATTAACCTTGGCACAGTATCATATTATTGGTGGTGCGAAGTTAGCCGGTGAGCTTGATGCAAAGCGTGCAATTCGTGAAGGTGCTGAAATAGCAGCCAAACTTTAAGAAAAATCGAGGCATTTGATGAAACATTATGCATTTGAATGCTTTGGCTGTAATTTTTACTTGTCATAATCGAAAAAGCTTCGTATTATGGCGCACATGGAAGCGTGGCAGAGCGGTTTAATGCACCGGTCTTGAAAACCGACGAGGGCGCGAGTCCTCCGTGAGTTCGAATCTCACCGCTTCCGCCAAATTCAAAAACCCTTGTGAAAACAAGGGTTTTTTATTGCCTGATTTTTTTTTATGCTAGAAAAATGATCATTTTCAATATTAAAATTAGAAAGTACTTTGTGTTGTGATTTGTCAAACCGTGACAATTGGTCGTTATAAAGTAGTAAAAGAAGCAGTAAGATTTTTCTTACTGCTTCTTTTATGTGTATCTTTTATGGTTACGCGTGCAATAAATAAATTGACTGCGTTACAAGTTTAGAAAGAAAAACCTAAGCCTAATAAAATGTATAAACTTTCAGATGGTGGGAATCTTTATTTACGAATAAATTCTAATGGTAGCAAATATTGGATCTTTAATTACACGCGAACATTCATGAGTTGAAAATGGCTTATTTCTCGGGACATATTCTGAAATCACATTAGAATAGGCAAGAGAAATTCGCAATGATTATAAAAAGCAAGGTTCTAGACTAATAAATTGATTATGTTAGCCTAGAATTATGATAGGAAAGAGTAAAATATAATCAGCATATTTTGCAACACCATCAACAGATGATGCTTTTTCCATTCAGTTATCAACTCCTGAAATTCTGACTTTTGCAAGCTATTTAGTTTTCATCAAAACTTTATGCGATGAGATGTACACCAGTAGCCGCTTGTATTTGCTCAAGACTTACATCATCAGCTAATTCTACTAATTTAACTCCTTGTGCTGTAATATCCATTACACCTAGATCTGTGATGACACGGCTCACAACGCCTTTGCCTGTTAAAGGCAAACTACATTGCGATAAGATTTTAGGATGACCATCTTTAGCATTATGCTCCATTAACACAACAACTTTTTGAACACCAGCAACCAAGTCCATTGCTCCGCCCATACCTTTTACTTTTTTCCCAGGAATCATCCAGTTGGCAAGGTCACCTGTTGCAGAGACTTCCATTGCACCTAAAATGGCGATGTTGACGTGCCCACCACGGATCATGGCAAAAGATTCTGAGCTTGAAAAAAATGAGGCACCTTGACGCGCAGTCACCGTTTGTTTTCCTGCATTGATGAGGTCTGCATCTACTGTTTCAGCTGTTGGAAACTCATCAATGCCAAGTAAGCCATTTTCTGATTGCAACCAAACATTAATATCTTTAGGAATATAATTTGCGACCAAAGTAGGTAAACCAATTCCAAGGTTGACATAGAAGCCATCTTCAAGTTCTAGAGCGGCACGCTGTGCCATTTGATTACGAGTCCAAGCCATGATTTAAGCCTCCGTTGCTTTTAAAGTCATTTGTTCGATGCGCTTTTCAGGATGAGGGTTGAGTACAATACGATCGACATAAATTCCAGGGAGATGAATATCGTCAGGATCAATCTCACCAATTTCAACAATCTGTTCAACTTCTACAATGGTGAATTTTCCTGCTACAGCACAGTCAGGATTAAAATTACGTGCGGTTTTACGGAAGACTAAATTTCCTGCTCTATCCGCTTTATAGGCTTTGACCAAAGCAACATCGGCAGTTAGAGAATGCTCTAAAATATATTCTGTTCCTTCAAATTCACGTATTTCTTTTCCTTCAGCAATTAGAGTTCCAACACCCGTTTGAGTGAAAAATGCAGGAATGCCTGCACCACCAGCACGTAGTTTTTCTGCTAAAGTTCCTTGTGGGGTAAGTTCAACTTCAAGCTCACCATTTAAAAATTGGCGTTCAAATTCTTTATTTTCACCGACATAGGACGAGATCATTTTTTTGATTTGTCTTTTTTCGAGTAATTTGCCTAAGCCAAACCCATCGATACCTGCATTGTTGGAAATACATGTTAAGTCTTTAACGCCAGTATTCATTAAGGCATCGATTAGCACTTCAGGGATACCACATAATCCAAAACCGCCCACTGCAATGGTTTGATTATTTTTAACAACATCAGCAAGGGCGATGTGTGCATTGGCTACAACTTTATTCATGGGCTGACTCCAAATCTTCTCTATGATTGCAATTTAAGAAAATCGAAATAGCATGTGCTACTTCTTATAATTTTGTGACTTCAATGTATTTGAAATTAAAGTCTTGGAGGGAAAATGATGAACCATGCAAAAATAGTTCATCATTTGATCTAGATTGAATCTGAGGAAAAGCTAAAAATAATGTGTTAAATTAATATTTAAACATGTAGGTTAAATAAAAATTATTATTTTCAGGCTTGTTTTCCGCAACAATATCTTTTTGCCATGATGCAATTACAATCGAATGATTCGGAAATTGATATTGCAATGTTGGACCGACCCCAAAGCCTTTGGTTTTAGAATCTTTTAGTTTTTTCCCGTTTAATTCATCTTCTTCAAGTTGGTCAGCATAATAACCACTCACACCTGCTTTCCATGGTCCATGCTTATAGGCAGCCATGTACTCTATGAAATACTCAGTGCCTGTTTTATAGTCGGTTTCATCATTCTTAAAGTTATAGGATAAACGTGGTTCGATACCAAGTTCAAAACCCTGTGGACTTTCATATCTCAATGCAACGATTGGTTGTATGGAATAACGGTTATTGGAAATATTTAAAGCACGGTTTTTAGAATATGAACCGATAGGGATGATGTAATCCGCTGCAAGTACGGCATGCCAATTTTTCTTTTCACCCAAATCCCACTGGAATAAAAAGGGTCCAAAAATAAGATCACCTAAACCTTCTTGACTGTCTGAAAATGGACCATAAGGTGTATTCATTGAGTTTTTGACATGTGCATATGTGCCGATGAGTTCAGAGGCAACACTATCTGCACCAAAAATATGACTATCCCAAACCGTAAAGAAACGTAAGGTTTCAGAGGTCACTTTTAAGTCAAAGTCACTGCCTTTAATTTCATCACCTTTTGAGTTGTTCAAACGAGATGAGTTGGTATGTGCGGTAAGTGATTGTAAATAATTCCCCGGTACTGGTGGAAAACCACCAATTAAAAATAGAGATGACCCGCCTGGAAAAGAGGAGTTTCCGTTTTCCGCAGCGTAAGTGGACATTGCTGACAACAACATTAAAGCAGGTGCAAGCAGAGTTGCATTGCGCATTTTTTGATTTAGCATAAGTCTATCCATAGTGTTATTGCTTATTTTTTCCATTTCAATAAGCAGGATTTTTAATCAACAAAATTCATTTTTGCTTGAGTTAAAAAAGATAAGTTTTAAGGTGAGGGAAAGGCTTAAAACTTATCAAACTGATCAATTATTTAGAGAAATAATTTCCAAGTTCATTGTCATAAGTTGCATCTGTCAAAATAAATGCCATGCGACATACTTGATCTGTTCGGTTTGCCCAAGCATGGTTTGTACCACGTTGCACAACGACACTATTTTCATGCACTTCAATTTCTTCATCATCCAGTAGGAGGGTAATTGACCCACTGATTACGATGCCATAGTCAATGGTTTCAGTTCGGTGCATCATTGGATGTTTAGATTCAGACGTAGAAGTCGCTGCTTGAACTTCACCCATGTCCTTAAATGATGATTTTTCAGGGTCGAGTGATAGTTTGTGTATATATTCGCTGTCTGGTGGAAAATCGACAAAACGGAAACGTGTACCTGCAACAGTTGGACTCAGGGTCACAGCGCCAGTGGCAACATCCTCCGTTTTTGCAGTAATAACTTGATGTTCACCTGTATTCCATACTTCATGAAATACCATGCCCGGTGCATGTTCTAAATGATGAATATTATTTAACTGACCACTTTTTAGAATGATGGCTTTACCATGTTCATCATGACCAGTAACAACGCGATTAATTTCCTTTAAACTCATTTTATTGCTTCCTTATACAAAAAATTTCATCAGAAATAACTTCAAGATGAATTGCGGTTAATGTCTTACCTAAACATGGACCTTGCACGCAAAGCCCTGTTGCTATTTCAAACTTAGCGCCGTGCCCAAAACACATTAAAAATTGCTGATCTGGACACATGTATTGATCTTTCTTTAAAGCCATCGCAGGTCCATTTGCATAATGTGGACATGCATCCAGCCAAGCGTATAATTCTCCATTGCGTTGAATGATGAGAATTTTTTTACCAAATAAATCAGAATAAATTGCAGTAACATCTTTCTGATTTAATTCAGTAATTTTGCATAGATATTCACGTTTCATAATTTCTCAGGGGGAGAGAAGATTTATGGAAGAACGCGTTCTGAGTACTTCAATAAAAAACGCTGTGTGGTGTCATTTGCATAGCGTGAAGTACGTGGAACCCAGTGGTCATCGTGCTTATCCATATCTGCGTCATACTCAACATGACAACCTAATGGTGAGTTGAAATACCAAAACCAATTTGAACCAAAAATGTGGCGTCCAGGACCCCAATACGTGGTATAGCCAAGCTCTGTAAATCGAGAACCTGCGATCATGAGTTCATTTGGACCTGCTAAATGGAATGCAAAATGGTCAATGCCTTGTGCTTCAGGTGGAGTTTGAATAAGCAGAAGAGTATGGTGGTCGTCATTGACTTTTGGTCGTAAAAAACTGCCAGCATCCTGTAGGATGTCGGATACTCGGAAACCTAGACGATTACAATAAAAATCATTTGCTTTTTTAACGTCTGGCACAAATAGGACAATATGGCTGAGTGTACGTGGTAAAGGTGTCGTCAGTGCTGTGACGGCAGTTTCATTCACAGCTCTTTGAGGTTTAGCACCAGGTGAGTTGATTTTTTCAGGCGCTAAGTTTAATTCTTTACGAATGCTAATCTGAAACTTCAGTGCAAAACCTGATTCATCAACAGTTTCCAATGTACCGTCACTGTTGATCTGTACTGTACGGTCTTGAGAAAGATTCTGATAAATTTCATCTAAAGCAGCTTGATCGACAACGCCATAGACTTGTTGTCTTAAAAAACTTCCTGTAGCCAAAGCTGCGGGAAGATCACAATTTTTTTCATCATGAACTTCAATCGCTGTACCATCTAAAGCTGAATAGATTGCTTTAGTTTCACTTAAATACGTTTCTTGCAAACCATAATCTTTTAAAAATTGGCAAGATTCTTTAAATTGTGCTACTGCAAATACAAGTGCATCTGGACCGATAATATTCATAAGTATTTTTCCATAAACTTCTTTTTCCCTTTTTTGATTATTTTAATTTTTTATTATTTACACAAATGATTATTAACAATACTATGTATTGATGAGATCAATGCATTAAGGGATTATTATGCGTTATAAGAATTTGGATTTAAATTTGTTGGTTGCTTTAAATCACTTTTTAACAGAACAAAGTGTAAGTAAAGCTGCTGATAAAATGTTTATTACTCAATCATCAGCCAGTAATGCATTATCTAGATTGCGAGAATATTTTGATGATGAAATATTAATTCCAGTTGGAAAGAATATGACGCTTACTACGCGTGCTAAAACTTTGGTAAAACCAGTAAAGGAAATTTTATTTTCAATTGATTCTAAAGTGATTCAAAAACCTTTTTTTGATCCGCATACTGATTTATTAAAATTTAAAATTTGTGTGTCAGACTATACATTATCTACGGTTTGCCCAGTATTGATCAATTATATTCGAGAAAACAACTACAACATCCATATTGATTTTATTGCACAGACGTCTAAACCAGAGTTTGCACTGGAGTATGAGGATGTTGATCTATTAATTATTCCGGAAGTTTATTCGGTAAAAAAACATCCTTTGGAACATGTTTTTGAAGATGATTTTGTCTGTATTTCTTCTAAAAAATATTCAAATATTGGCTCAAGTATTGGTTTGGAAGATTTTGAAAATACACCACATATTATCATGCAGCCCTCGTATACCAAGGGTTCTGTTGAATCGATCTGGATGAATGATATCGGAATACAAAGAAAGGTTGCGGTATCTTGTGATAGCTTTTCTATGATTCCTGTCTTTGTCGCAAATTCTAATTATATCGCTACAATTCATCGTCGTTTAGCGACCCAATATGCTGAAAACTTCGATTTAAATATTTCTGAATTACCTTTTGAGTTTCCTAAGTTTAAACAAACAGTACAATGGCATAGATATAAGGAAAAAGACCAAGAACTATTGTTTTTAATCGATATTATTAAGATTTGTTATCAACGAATGGTAAATAATAAAGTGATTTTATAAATACAAAATTTATGAGGTATTGATTTCATAAATGTGACTCATTGATAAGTTTGGCGAATTCAAACATGAGGTGCGACAGTTTCAAAAGCCATATGATAATCAACAAGCTGAGCAAATTTCTCTAATGGTGTAAGCCAATCTAACGCCTTTCTAGGACGAGTATTCAGTGACATGGCAACTTGATTTAAATAATGCTGATCTGCCTGATTTAAATCAATCCCTTTAGGTAAATATTGCCTAATTAAACCATTCATATTTTCGCATGTGCCTTTTTGCCAGGGTGAATGTGGGTCACAGAAATATACATCTATGCCTAAATCTTCTTCGAGTATTTTATGTTCTGACATCTCACGTCCACGGTCATAGGTCAACGTTTTACGCAGTTCTGCAGGTAAATATTTCAGAGCTTCAGTTAAAGCCTTGCGCACTGATTCTGCCTTTGCATCAGGTAATGTTGCCAAGATACAGAGCCGTGTATTTCGTTCAATAAGTGTTGCTATCGAACTTTTATTGTCTTTACCTTTAATTAAATCAGCTTCCCAATGACCCGGTATTTTTCTTTCTTGAACTTCGGCTGGGCGCTCATGAATAGTTTTAATATCCTGTAATATAGAATCTTTTTTAGGTTCACCGTTAGCTTTTCGCTTTTTATTTTCATGACGTAGACAGGATAATAAGTCTTTTTTCAACTCACCCTTTGGTAATGCTCGTATCGTTGAATAAATCGTTGTATGGCTTACATTCATTGTTTGATCCAAATCAGGAAATGTCTTTAAACGCTTTGCTATTTGCTGAGGAGACCATAAACAACGGATCGCTTCAACAATAAATTTCCAGAGGATTGAATCGATTTTGAGTTTTCTGTGACCACGTCTACGTCTAGCGAAGGTGTTATCAGAAGCATATCGAGCTTGATAAACGTCATTGATGCTATTTCTTTTAAGCTCACGATAGATCGTACTAGGATGTCTTTTAATGAGTTCAGCAAATTTTCTGGCTGAAAAGCCTTCTTTTCTTGACTCAAGCATTAATGCAGTACGATCTTCAAAGTTAAGATGATGGTATGACAATTTTATATACTCCATAAACCCTTTAAATTAATTAGGTGGTTTATGTCGCACTTCAAGTTTTACTCTGCCTTTAATTTGAATTGTTTTTGGCAACTATCTAGATTTAATCCATTGGCAAATAAAATAGTTTGATTGATTTTATATTAATTACTTGGATTATTTTATTTAATTTTATAGGTTTAAAATGGATTTAGAGCCAAAGGGATTAAAATATTAAAATATAATGGATTATTTTTATATCTAAGATACAAACTAAAAATAATTTATTTATTTTAATTTTTTGGTTTTACAGCTATTTAAATTAAATAAATAATGAGGTTTTATATGTTTCATTACTTCCCCACAAATTATGTATGGAGTTTATCAACCTTAATCGCACTGGGTTATGGTGGTAATATCGGTGAAATTGACGAGATTTGTAAACCTATTCTTGATGCATCTAAAAATGGTGAAGATGTAAATACAATTGCATTTATGGAAGCTTGGAGAAAGTTTGCAGATAAGTTGGTTGAACTTGCCAATGAAGATTTATCACGAGGGCGTGGTTTTTCAGCGGGTGAGAAATTGCATCGTGCAGGTTTGTATTATATTACCGCAGAACGTATGCAAGAGCATGGTGAGCCTGAGCGTAAAATTATCTATTCCAAAGCGTTAGAATGTTATGAACTTTCTCGCAAATATAAAAAAGAAAATGTCACTCGAGTCGAAATCCCTTATGGCGATAGTCATATCAGTGCAATTTATATGAAGGCTGATACAGGCAATGCTAAAACACCTGTCGTGGTGATGATGAATGGATTGGATTCAACCAAAGAGCTTTTATATGGTACGCCAGTTGCTGAAAAATTGCGTAAACGTGGAGTATCTGTTCTCTGTGTTGATCAGCCTGGAACGGGTGAGGCATTACGTTTACAAAACTTGACCGCTGTATATAACACTGAAATTTGGGCGGCTCCGATCATTGATTGGCTTTATCAGCAACCTGAAATTGATACCCATAATATTGGTGCATTAGGTGTGTCTTTAGGTGGCTATTACGCACCACGTGCTGTGGCATTCGAACCACGCTTTACTTGCGGTGCTGTTTGGGGTGCAAACCATGATTGGCGTGCAGTACAGCAAGCACGTTATAAAAACGAAGGTGAACGACCAGTTCCGCATTATTGGAAACATGTGGAATGGGTATTTGGTGCTACAGATTTAGACGACTTCTTCAAGAAAGCTGAAAACATGCATTTAAATGGTGTATTGCAAAATATCAAAGTGCCATTTTTAGTAACGCATGGCGATAACGATAGACAAATTCCTTTGAAATATGCCTATGAAACATACGAGCAACTTGTGAATAGTCCAAAACGCGATTTAGTGATTTTTACAGCACGAGAAGGCGGTGTCGAACATTGTTCTTTAGATAACCCATATAACGCTGCGGATACACTTGCAGATTGGTTGGCTGAACAGTTGAACTGCCGTGTAGCTTAAAAAAAACGAAAAGGGATGAATATGAAAGGGATAAACAAAGTTGCCATCATTGGTGGTGGTATTGCGGGTATGACTGCAGCGATTTTATTGGGTAGACAAAATCTAAATGTCGATTTGATCGAAGAAAAATCTTCGTTAACACCAATCGGTGCAGGAATTACCCTAAGTGCACCTACATTACGAGTCTTTAAAGAGATTGGTATTTTAGAAGAGTTGGAAAAATATGGTGGTTGCTTTAATTCTGTAGATCAATATACCTCGCAGGGTGAGTTATTGAGAACAATTCCAATTTTCGCTGGTATTGCATCAAATAATTTACCTGGTGGTATCGGGATTATGCGCACTAAACTGGCTGAGATTTTAGCGAATAAAATGAAAGAATATAAAGTTAATGTTCTTTTAAATAATTCGATAGAAAGTATGGTGCAGTCTGCGGATCATGTCAGTGTGACTTTATCTGATGGTCGTCAAGAGCGTTACGATATGGTGATTGGTGCAGATGGTGTGCGCTCACATATCAGAAATTTACTCTATCCAGAATTTAAAGGTTCGACCTTTACTCATCAAGGTGTGTGGCGTGTTGTTGTGCCAAGATTCGTTGATCAATGTTCAATTTTCTTCGGTGATGAAATTAAAACGGGTTTCACACCAATCAGCTCAACACAATGTTATATGTTCTTTAATGATCATATTGAGAAAGAAGAACATATTCCTGAAGAACGTTTAACAGGATTATTGGCGGAGTATCTCAGCGGATTTGGTGGTCAAATTCCATCCATTGTTAAATTGATCAAAGATGGAACGATCACTGCAAAAGACATTATTTTTAGACCACTTGCTTATCACATGTTGGAAGAGGATTGGCATAAAAATCGTGTTGTTTTAATCGGTGATGCGATTCATGCAACAACACCACACTTGGCAACAGGTGCAGGGATTGCTGTAGAAGGCGCTTTGATTCTTAGTCAAGAGATAGCCAAAGACCAAAGCCTTGAAGATGCGTTTAAAAATTACAAGCGTCGCCATTATGCACGTGCAAAATTGGTGGTAGACAACTCAGTGAAACTCGGTCAATACGAAATTAACCATGAGTCAGATGAAAAGCGTGGCTTGTTAATGAAAGAGTCCTATGAAGAGTTAAGTAAGCCAATTATGGAATAGTCGCGCTGAATTTAGCAGCTAAATAGCGGATTTGAACTCGTTATTTAGCAGGCTATTTCGGTATCTATAGCGCAAATTTCCAATTCTAAAAGGAACTTAAAATGAACGAGAAAACGTTATTAAATATTCATAGCAAACGTATTTTAGTGACAGGTGGTGCAAGTGGAATTGGACTAAGCACAGCAAAATTACTGATTGATCTGGGTGCTCAGGTTACGATTTCTGATATTCATGAAGACAATGCAAAAGCGGCATACCAAACTTTAGGCGCAAGTGCGTATACCGTTGGTGATATTGCCAACGAAGATCATTGTAATCAAATGGTTCAAGACACAATCGCAGCAACAGGTGGGCTCGATGCCGTAATTAATGCGGCGGGAATCAGCGATAAAGTATCTAAAGCACTTGATCTGGATATAGCAGATTGGCAACGTGTTGTAGACATTCATTTACGTGGTTCATTTGCAATTTCACGGGCAGCTGCCAGACATATGATCGAGCAAAAATCGGGTTCGATTGTGCATTTGGCTTCTGCTTATGGACTGATGGGAACGCCGTTCCGTTATGCATATAGCCCTGCAAAAGCTGCCATCATTATGCTCACTAAGGATTTGGCATGTGAATGGGGACGTTTAGGTGTTCGTATCAATGCTATTGCTCCAGGTTATGTGAATACCCCCATGATTGAGCGTTTGGCAAAAGAAGGTAAAGTCGACATCGAACGTCTTGAGGCACGTACCGCAATGGGACGTTTAGCAACGCCAGAAGAAGTTGCAAATGTTGCAGCCTTTTTGGTTTCAGATTTATCGAGCTATGTACATGGCAGCGTTGTTTCTGTGGACGGTGGTTGGACAGCTTATGGTGGTCCTGGTGATATGACTCAACCTTAAATCAACACAACAATGTTAAAGCAAAGTAATGAGTGAGAACTTATTGAATGATAAGTACTCATTTTTAGTTAAATCAATGGGTAAGCATACAGCCCATGACAGCTTAGGACAGACTCAATGACTGAATTAAATTATACTCACGAAAAAAACCGTAAAAGTTGGTTAACTCAAGCAAATCAAAGTGACTCAGATTTTCCGATTCAGAATTTACCATTTTGCGTATTTCGTAAGAAAAATAGTCAATCTCCTTGGCATATAGGTGTCGGGATTGGTGATCAAATTTTAGATTTATTTGAATTAAATCAATTAAAAATAGTGGCTGAAAAAGATCAATTCATCATGGATGCTGCTTCAAATGAAAGCTTAAATGCTTTGATGACATTGGGTCCTGATGCTTGGAGAATTTTAAGATTTACTGTATTTGATTTGTTGGAAGAAGGGTATTCTGCTGAGGAAAAAATACGTCAAATTTTGGTACCACAAAGTGAAGTAGAATATAGTGTACCTGCTCAAATTAATGATTATACAGATTTTTATACATCAGAACCTCATGCTGTAAATGTCAGTAAGCAACTAGGAATTAATGTTGGTGACAATTTTTATTGGTTGCCAATTGCGTACCATGGGCGTAGTTCTTCCATTGTTGTCAGTGGTGAGCCTGTCTTTAGACCATATGGGCAGTTAAAAAGTGCAGACTCAAATACTCCTGTTTATGGGGCTTGTCAGAAACTGGATTATGAGCTTGAGCTCGGTGCATTTATTGGTCTTGGCAATGAGCGTGGTAAATCGATTGCTCTATCTGATGCACCCAAACATGTATTTGGTCTATGTTTACTCAATGATTGGTCAGCACGAGATATTCAAGGCTGGGAAATGCAACCATTGGGACCATTTTTAGCGAAAAATTTTGCTACCACCATTTCTCCATGGATTGTGACCAGTGAAGCACTGTTACCTTATCGTTGTCAGTGGTCACGCAATGTGGATCATCCTCAACCACTGGATTATTTGGATTCAGACAATAATCGTGAGTATGGTGCTTATGATATTCAGTTGGAGGTTTCGATTCAAAGTGAACATCAAGCGTCTACAGGTCAGTCTGTTAAACCGATTACACTGACCAGTTTTAAACATCAGTATTGGACAATTGGACAAATGATTGCACATCATTCTGTTGGCGGGTGTAATTTTAGAGCAGGTGATTTAATTGGAAGTGGAACGATTTCTGGTCCATCGGATAGCGAAGCAGGTGCTTTGATTGAACTGACTCAGTCTGGGAACCGTCCTGTTGATATTGGTGATGGTGAAACACGTGGTTTCTTGCAAAATGGTGATACTGTTATTTTTAAAGGTTGGTGTGAAAAAGAAGGGTTTGTCAAAATTGGTTTTGGTTTGAATTTTGGGAAAATCTTTTAAGCTCTAGACTAGCAAAATTACTCTTAATTTTGCTAACGGGTTGACTTGGTGGTGTGTAATTTGTTCTATAAAGTGTACTAGCTCAGACCTGATCTGACAGTTACCCATTTTTAATGTTGGCTGTCAGTTTAAATTTGAGCTAAATTCTTCTCAGCCCAAATTCGTTTTCCATCAAGTAATGTTTCAAATGGTGTACGACCATTGCACATTTTGCCCTGATGGGTTCGTTCAGTATTATAAAACTTTAACCATTCGTCTAGGTCTATTTGTAAGTTTTCCAGCGAACTATAAAGTTTCTTCCTGAAAGTGATTTGATAAAACTCCTGTAAAATTGTCTTATGAAAGCGTTCACATATACCATTGGTTTGTGGGGATGCAGCTTTCGTCTTTGTATGGTCTATATCATTGACTGCTAAATATAATTCATGATCATGATGTTCTATCTTTCCGCATGAGCAGCATTGCTGCGCAAGTGTTCCTCTATTAAGGCATGATATAGAACATTAAGTGACATTTCTAGTGGCTACACATCGGCTACAGGAAGAGTTTTAGAAGAGTGTTTAATGGAGTTTTGAAATATTGGTTTTCTTTAAGTTGTTATTATTTATTAAAATAAAACACTCCGAAGATGCCGCTGCATGGTCGTTACCCTGAACCCGATGAGTTCAAGGTGGACACGACGCGTACTTAATGGGTTTCCCACTCGGGGTGGGCATACACTCAAAATACACAGAACGCATCCGTAAGTTTAAGTATCGGCAGGGGAATAGACGTACTGGCGAACATCCCAGAGTTATATTAAGTATACATAATCTGAGGGATGAGGCAAATCATTAGCACCCATATTTCATGATATTGAAGCTAAAACTCATATCATTTGCATGAAAAAAAAGCGGTTTATCCCGCTTTTTCAACATCTTCCAACATACTTTCAAGCAAACGTTCACATTGTGCATATTCTTGTAACGTTTTATTCATGGTGAGCACTTCTTGCATCAATTCAAGTGCAACCATGATCACCAATTTATTATGCTCAACATTCGGAGCTTTACGACGAAATTCTTGAAATTTATCATTCAACAATTGTCCAGCTTTTTCCAAATCAGGCTTTTTATCTGAAGTCGTTGCCAAACGAAAAATTTGTTCAATCAGACGAAGCTCTACAGTTACTTGTTCTGACATGATTAAACTTCCTCATTGTTTTCGGATGGATGAGCAAGCTGTTGAATTTCTTGCGCATGATGGTCTTGTTCTGTGCCTAAAATAGCCAAGCGTTGGATAATCGCTTCTACTTTTGATTTTGCATGTTCATTTTTCTGAATTAAGCGTTCGCGTTCATCTTGAAGGCTTTTAATATCGTGTAAGTGATGGCGATTTTCATTTGCCATTTTTTCTTTCGATACACGTAACTCGTTCCGTTCAGCTAAAATTTCCTGAAAACGATTTTTAAGATCTGTACAGCTTTTTTCTAAACGAGAATAACGTTCAGCCAAGGCAGTAGCATCAGTATTGAGGGAAGCATGCTGACTTTGTAACTGTGTTAGTTGTTCAGTCAGATTTTCAATTTCATCTTGCTTTTGTGTAATCAGACTATTTTTATGACTAATTTGAGAGTGAGCTTGCTCTTCGCTGTTATCTTTTTCTTTTAACAACGATGCATTTTCTTTCTCAAGTATTTCGATTCGTGTTTTTAAAACACCAATATGCGTCTGTAGACGCTGTAATTGTTCTAACATAACGGGTCGCACAGATTTGCAATCAAAGGTAATATATAGAGAAGTATAGAGATTGGATAAGCGAATGCAAGACGATATTTCAGGTTGGTCAGATTGGAAGCAAAATTTTGAAGGGATTGAAGAAATTTCAAGCCCGAGTGAGTTACATGGTTTGTTGACAGGTATAGTTTGTGTTACAGAAATACCAACTCCTGATGAATGGTTACAAATTTTATCTACACTCGATGTACCAAAATTAACCGATCAAGCTTTAGAAATCTTAGCAGATGAAACAGAAGATGTTTCACATGCGCTTTCAGAAGATGAATTGGACTATTTACCGATGCTGCCAGATGATGAACATACCTTGGCAGAACGTGTACAAGCGCTCGCAGATTGGTGTGCAGGTGTCGTACTAGGTTTTGGTTTGGCTTCAGGTCATATCCGTTCAGATGAGCAAGAATTGATTGAAAGTTTACAAGATGTGGCTTCTGTCGAATTTGATGAATCTGACGATGATGAAGAAGGCGAAGAAAGCTACCAAGAATTATACGAATTTGTACGTTTAATTCCGGTGTCATTGTCAATGGGACGCAAAAAAGTTGCTGTTGCGGAAAGCCCATTATTGAAAAACTTTCATGGCAAAATGAAACAAGCGATTGATGCCACAGAAAGTAACAGCGTTGTGGAAATGTTTACTCCGCATCGTCCAAGTTAATTTCAAAATTCCAATATTATGCCTTTCTTATATAAGCGAGGCATAATGTCAAAATGAGGACAATATTTGCATTCATCATCACGCAGATGTAAGTTAAATATTGCCTTATTACTCCAAATTTAAAACAAAAGCTGATCTAGAATGAAACTCACTCAAGTCGATTTTCAGGAACGTCGTGACCGCCTCGCTGAGCAAATGGGTCCGAATAGTATTGCCATTATCGCAACCAGTCCTGAAGTGATGCGAAATGCTGACGCAGATTATAAATTTCGTGCGGACAGTAGTTTTTTCTATCTCACAGGATTTGCCGAGCCTCAAGCTGTTGCTGTGATTGAAACCGATGCGGAAGGTGAGGAATATATCTATAGTTTATTCTGCCGTGAACGTAACCGTGAAATGGAGATTTGGAATGGTTACCGTGCAGGTGTAGATGGTGCAGTCGATGACTATGAAGCAGATGAAGCCTATGCAATTGATCTGCTTGATGAAGAAATTATTGCCAAAATATTAAATAAAGAAAAATTATTTTATCGGATCGGACAGCGTACAGATTTTGATGCCAAAGTTAGTGCTTGGATCAAACAAGCACAGGATGAGAGTCGTGGTTTCGGTGTGCCTACACAATTGATTCAACTTGATCAAATTTTAGATGAAATGCGTTTGCATAAATCTGAACAAGAAATTGAATTGATGCAAATCGCTTCAAATATCAGTGCAGAAGCGCATACGCGTGCCATGCAACACGTCCGTCCAAATATGATGGAATATGCACTCGAAGCTGAATTGAATTATGTGTTTGGTCAGAATGGTTGTGTGCCATCGTACAACAGTATTGTTGGTGGCGGTAAAAATGGCTGTATTCTGCATTATGTTGAAAATAATCAACCACTCAAAGATGGTGATTTGGTTTTAATTGATGCTGCTTGTGAATATGAATGTTATGCCTCAGACATCACAAGAACTTTCCCTGTGAATGGGAAGTTTAGTCCTGAACAGAAAGTACTGTATCAAATTATTTTAGATGCTCAGATTGCTGCGATTGATGCCATTCAAATCGGCAATTCTTATAGAGAACCACATAACATCGCTGTACGAATTATGGTTGAGGGTTTAGTCAAACTTGGCATTATGCAAGGTGATGTTGATCAAATCATTGAATCTGAAAGTTATCGTCAGTTTTATATGCATGGCACAGGGCATTGGCTGGGTATGGATGTGCATGATGTCGGTGCTTATAAAGATCGTCATGGCAATGCTCGTCTGTTTGAGCAAGGCATGGTGATTACGGTTGAACCTGGTTTGTATATTGCACCTGATGATGAAACTGTAGATGCCAAATGGCGTGGGATTGGTATTCGTATCGAAGATGATGTTGTTGCGACTGCACATGGTCCATTGGTATTGACCAAAAATGTCGTGAAGTCAGTTGATGATATTGAAGCGTTGATGGCACAGTCAAAATAAATTTTGAGTTGTGAAGTTAGCTATAGATTTAATACCAGTCAGTTTAGAAATTGATTGGTATTATACTATTTGAGCTTTCTTAAATTGAAAATTGGGAAAATTTAGTTTAAAAAAACATGAAATGAAAGAATCTAATCAATTATTTCTTTGCTATAAGTTACTAATTTAAAATAATTAATATTTTTCATGATGCTCGCTCTATTCAATAGGGTGGTTATTTTTGAAGTCTTTTCCATTTTCTAATTTGCGTTCTAAAATTAGTAAAAGGAGCAACTGTATTTATGTGAATCCATTTATATACAGGCCATTGAGCAGGTGTCGTTGCCCATTTTCTTTGGTTGATTGAAAATAATTCATCATCTGTTAGGCTTTGAACCCAATCTATAACCTCATCTACTTTATTTGATAATAAAACTGTATTTTCATCAAGAGAATGCTGACCATATTCTTGGTAAAACTCTTGATATAGAGCACCTAAATTATTCCATTTAAACCCTTCTTTAGGTGTTATAACTTGTATTCCTGCCTTTTCATCCTTTTCCCATTTTAATAGTAAATTGACCCATCCTAATTGGTAGGAAATATTTTGCGAAGGAGTCTTATCAACACCATTCATTATTTTATTTTTATCGTCTTCTGAAACATGACTAAATTCTGCTAAATATTTGTTAAACGAGTTTCTAATTGCATCTATTAATTCTTCTTTGGATTCATAAATCTTCATGTTTAACTTTTCCTAAAATTAACATAAACACTTTATGCGAAATATACGTGTTTGTTAAGATATTTCAATAGCTTGTATCTATTCAAAACTGATTTTAACTCAAACTTAGTTTTCTGTGAAATTGCTCTCTTCTATAAAAAGGATTCAGACGATTTTTGTGCGAAAATTGATGGTTGTGTACCAATTCAAAACAACAATATTGATTTTCCATACAAAAATAATCGTGCTTCATGTAAGATGAAATCAATCAAGATTATAAGGATTCGGTTCGCTGAATCGCGTATAGAAAGGATCAAAGCATGCAACAAGAAGTCATCATCGTTGGCGGTGGAATGGTTGGGCTGAGTTTGGCACTGATGCTGGCAAAAGCCAATATTGCAGTAAAACTTTTAGAAGCTGTGAAATACCCAAATTATGATGATGGAACTGTTGCACCTTATCATTCAAGTTTCGATGCACGAAATACTGCATTATCCCGTCGTACTGTACAAATTTACCAAAAACTAGGTTTGTGGGATGCCTTACAAGAACATGCGACCCCAATCCTTGAAGTACATATCACCGAACAAGGAAGCTTTGGTAAAGCACGTTTGAAAGCTGATGAAGAAAAAGTCGAAAGTTTTGGTCAAGTGATTGAAAATGCTTGGTTAGGACGTGTGTTACTTACACAAGTTCGTCAACAATCATTAATTGAATTGATCGATGGTGTGCATGTGTCATCATTAAAACAAGATGGTGATTTTGTCTATGTTGAAGCAACACGTAATGACGAATATACCCATTCACTCAAGTCAAAATTGGTGATTGCTGCTGATGGACGAGATTCATTCTGTCGTCAAGCACTTGGTGTAGGTGTCGATGTGCATGATTATGATCAGGTTGCGATTGTGACTACAGTACAAACCTCTAAACCACATCAACAGGTTGGTTTTGAACGTTTTAGCCATTTAGGTCCATTGGCATTATTACCATTACCAGGTGAATGTCGTCGTTCAGTAGTTTGGCCAGTACAAAAAGGCACAGAAGGCGAATGGTTAGGTGATGAAAATGATCAACATTTCCTGGATGCTTTACAAAAAACCTATGGCGACCGCGCAGGAAAGTTCCAAAAAACAGGTAAGCGTTTTAGTTTCCCATTGTCACAAGTTTTGGCAGAGAAACAAGCGGTTGGAAGAGTGATTTTAATGGGCAATGCGGCTCACACCATTCATCCAGTGGCAGGACAAGGCTTTAACTTGTGTATGCGTGATGCAGATGTATTACTGCGTTATATTATCGAACAGATTGCCAAATCCGATGATATTGGTGAACCTGAAATGCTTAAAGCCTATGAGCAATCACGTTTAGCAGATCAAAGACGTGTGATTAAATTCTGTGATTCAGTCGTGCGTGGGTTTAGTAATCAAAACCCGATGCTGAAATTATTACGTAATACAGGTTTGGTGGCTTTTGACGTGATTCCTGGCATTAAACCGCTTGTTGCCAACTATGCGATGGGGTTAAAAGCATGAGTGATTTAAATCAACACGCAAATTTACTCGATGTTGTCATCATTGGTGGTGGCTTAGTCGGTGGACTCACTGCATTGCTATTAGCACAGGGTGGAGTGCAAGCGACGGTGTTAGATGCTGCGCCAATTCTTGATGCTGAAAAGACATTATCCGTTGCAAATCCACGTGTTTTAGCGCTCAGTCAAGCCACGATTCATTTACTTAAAACAGTCAATGTTTGGGATAAACTTGCTCGTCAAATGCCGTATACAGGCATGCAAGTGTGGAATAAAAATGGTTATGGTGAAATTAACTTCGGTCAAGCCTCAGAAAAATTTCCAACTGCTGAACAAGCTTTAGGTTCAATGGTTGAGCCAAGTTTGTTGAATCTAGTAATTCAGCAACAAATGCTGGAAAAACTGCAAGATTATCGTACTCAAGTTAAAGTGGTTCGAGTGGAACAAGGTGTCGGTTGTTGGATCATTAAATTAGCGGATGGTACTGAGCTTAAAACTAAATTGGTCATTGGTGCAGATGGTGCAAATTCATTTGTTCGTGAACAAGCTTTTATTGATTTAGATGTTCTAGATTATAAACAAGCAGGTTTGACGTGTGCGATTCGGACTACTCAACCGCATCAGTATGTGGCACGTCAGATTTTCCACCCAACAGGGCCTTTAGCATTTTTACCGATGGCAAGTTTAAAGCCTGAACAAGCGGAACATTGGATTTCAATTGTTTGGACATTACCTGATGATTATGCAGATGAATTTTCCGGTTTAAATGATCAAGATTTTTGTCAATTATTAACACGTGAAAGTCACCACATGCTCGGTGAGGTATTAGAAGCGACTCCACGAGCTAAATTCCCACTTAAAGCACGAGCAGCGCAACGTTATGTGAAAGATGGATTGGCATTAATCGGTGATGCAGCCCATGTGATTCATCCTTTGGCAGGGCAAGGCGTCAATATTGGTTGTTTGGATGCGGCTGTTTTATGCGATGTGTTATTAAAAGACAAAAAACGCGGTGTCTGGGCGCATGAGCAAACTTTAAAACGTTATGAACATCAGCGTAAAGGACAGAATGATGCCATGATGCATAGTATGTCTGCGATTGGATTTTTAGAGTCTGCTGAACTATTCCCATTTGTGTGGGCACGTAATTTTGGTTTGAAACAAGTTGAGAAACAACCATTTTTGAAAGACCAATTTATGGCTCAGGCAAATGGTTTGGCAACATTAAATCGTACTCAATATGCAGTTTAAATCTATTGGTGATATTTTTTAAACAATCACTTAAATAAAATTACGATTTTGATTAAAAAAAATTCACTTTTGTGCATTTAGATACTAGTCGAATCGGAAAGAGCTTGATACATTTCTTGCTAAAGATCACCAATTTTCAGTTGGTATATCAAAGTCATTGATGGGGAGTGCAAGATGACAGATTCAAATGATTATGATGATAATTCAGAAGACAGCGTTGTAGATGATGATGAGGCAAAAGCTGCCGAAAAAGGTGCTGCTGCCAGTGATTCTACCGTAAGTGATTCTGATCTTGCCGAGGCTGAAACTTTGACAGTAACAGCTAAGAAAAGACAACGTGAAGCCCTAGAAGATGAAGTGGCTGCATTTTTGGCACGTGGTGGAAAAATAACAGAAGTTCCACCAGATGAGTCTGCTGAATAGTCATAAAATTTTAAAATGAAGCATCACACTAGTGGTGCTTTTTATTTGGAAAAATGAGGTTGGATAATGCTTAAAATTTTAGGGCGTGCTGATTCAATTAATGTTAGAAAAGTCCTGTGGCTATGTGATGAACTGAATTTAGCGTATGAACGAGAAGACTGGGGACGAGGGTTCCAATCTCCAAGATCACCTGAATTTATACATTTTAATCCAAATGCAACCATTCCTGTTCTTATTGATCAAGAGTTTGTTCTTTGGCAGTCGAATAGCATTATTCGTTATTTAGCGAATCAATATACTGGGGAAAAGTTGTATTCAGAGCATCCTCAAAAACGGGCATTGATTGATCAATGGATCGATTGGCAGGGCATTGAACTGAATAACAGTTGGACATATGCATTGATGCATTTAGTGCGAGATTCACCATTGCATCAGGACAAGATTCAAGTGGAAAATAGTATCCAAACTTGGACAAAAAATATGGAAATATTGGATGCTCAGTTAGGAAAGACCCAAGCCTTTGTTACAGGCAATGAGTTTACACTAGCCGACATTCCTATTGGTCTATCTGTTCAACGATGGCTACTCACACCACTTGAACATCCAGTTTTAGACAATGTTCAAAAATACTATGATCTACTCAGTCAACGACCTGCCTATCTCCGTTGGGGAAATAATGGTCAGAATTAATAGGGTCTGTTGACATTTCATAAATGGCTTGCGTTGTCGGCTAAAGTAGAGCAAACGAGGCATGAAATGAAAAGAATGGTGGTTCCATTTTTAAATTTCATAACGAAGTTTGTGATAATTTTAGCCACAACCTGAGCAAGAACAAAGCACTGCTTTGTTTGCAGCGCAAGGCGCAGCGGGGGACTGGTGTATTTTTTGCTGCTACTTCGTTATGAACTACTCACTTAGAATGACTAAGTTTCGTATTTCACGCCTAGTATCAGCTAAAAAATACACAAAGTCGCAAACATAGACGAATTGTCAACAGACCCTAAATGTTTACATCATAAATTATGTAACAAGTGTCTGAGTTTAAAAAACTCAGCCACTTTAAAGATACGATTTAATTCATTTTTAGCCTGAATAGCTCAGAATTTAGTCTTCTTTTTGTGTTAATTCTAAAGCGCGTTGATACGCAACTTTCTTTTTAATCCCAGTCAAATCTGCAGCCAATTGAGAAGCAGCTTTTACGGAAAGATCTTCAAGTAAACGATTAAGTAGCTTATCGAGTTTCTCTTGATCCATGTCTTTTTCTTCTGGTGCACCACCAATGACTAAAACAATTTCGCCTTTTTGTTGATGGTGATCATTTTCGATAAAAGTCACCAATTCACCCAAAGTCATTTTTTTAATGGTTTCAAAAGTTTTGGTAATTTCACGTGCAAAACCAACAGGACGATCCGCCCCAAACACTTTCGACATATCTTTTACGCTATCTAAAATACGATGTGGCGCTTCATAGATAATCATGGTTTGGGTTTCATGTTGAAGCTTTTCGAGCTGAATTAATCGTTGAGATTGTTTCGATGATAAAAAGCCTTCAAAACTAAAGCGATCGCTGGGTAAACCGACCGCACTCAATGCCGCAATTGCAGCACAAGCACCAGGTACAGGAATCACACGAATACCATTCTCTTGCGCAGCACGAACTAATTTAAACCCCGGATCACTGATTAATGGTGTACCTGCATCACTCACCAAAGCAATGTCCGCACCATTTTTTAGTTTTTCTACAAGTATATCAATTTTGTTACTTTCATTATGATCATGACACGCTGTGAGCGGAGTTGATATATTATAATGCTTTAATAATTGAGCAGATTGACGTGTATCTTCTGCCGCAATAATAGAAACAGACTTTAATACTTCAATAGAACGAAAAGTCATATCATCTAAATGCCCAATTGGGGTCGCTACGACAAATAATTGAGCACTCATAAAGGTCTCCATGAAAAATAAATTAGTATTGAACAGTATAAAAAGAGTGGCGCTATTGGGAATAGTTGGATTTGCCGTCCAACTTCACGCAGAGATTCTGGTCATTTTACCTGAAACAGGCCCTATGTCGCGAGCTGGATTAACGATTAAACAAGGAATATTGAATGCTTCACAAGCATCAAAAAATGAAATTCCGTTGAAATTCGTCAATTCTGATCAAATTCCGATAAAAACAATTTTAAAGAAAGAGGTCAATAAAAAGACCGAGATGATCATTGGACCATTGGCGAGACCAGATGTTGAAGTTTTGGTGAGTACTAAACCTAAAATTCCTGTTTTAGCGCTAAATGAAGTATATCAGTCTGATAAGAATGTGTGGCAATTCAGCCTGTCCAAAAATGATGATGCTTTGGCGTTATTAGACTTTATCCAAAATGATAAAGTGACGAAACTCTATATTGTTCGTGAAAAAGGTACAGAAACCGAATCCATTAACTTCCTCAATGCACTTTTTTCTAACTTCTCTGGTGAGGTTGATCCTATCGATGAAATGCCTAAAGTCATTGGAAGAAATGAGGGGATATTGTTGCTTGGAACCAATAATTGGTTGTCGAGTATACCTCGACTACAGGAAAAGCGTATTTATACACAAGCCATTGCAATCGAAGAGCAAAAGACTTTGCCAAAAGGCATGAAGTTCTGTGATGTTCCTGCAATTTATGAAAAAGAGTGGAAAGAGGTCGTTAAGGCAAATAAAGAATTACCTAAATCTTTAGCGTATCAACGATTGTACGCATTTGGTGGTGATGCATGGTATATCGCTCAAAAATTTGTACTTGACCCTCAAATTAAAACATTAAGCTTCAATGGTCGAACGGGTAAAATTAAAATTGATGGAAATCGTGTTGAGCGAATTCCACAGTGTTTTGAACGTTCAAAAGCGAATTTAGTGCCTTTGTATATGTTCTTCGAAAGATCGAAAGATGTGAAATAGTTAAATTAGTTTGAAATGACGATTTTTTCTCTCGGAGCGTGGGCTGAACATGAGGCAGTCGAACTACTGATTCAGCATCATTATGAAGTTGTAAAATTGAATTATTTTTCACGTTTTGGTGAAATTGATATTATTGCAAAATTAGCACAAGATCTGGTATTTGTTGAAGTGAAAGCAAGAACACCCACTCAGATGGGGCATGCTTTTGAAGTGGTGAGTTTATCTAAACAACGGAAAATGTTGAAAACAGCACTGCTATTTTTACAAGAATATCCACAATTTGCACAATATTATTGCCGTTTTGATGTAATTGGTTTTGATTTACATCATAAAATTGCAAAAAACGTACAGCCAGACCTGAGTAAAATCTCTTATGATCGATCTTGGATTGAAAATGCATTTACTTTAGATGCAGACTTGATTAATCTGTGATGTATATTTAGGCACAGTTATTTAAAAAATAAGATATTTTCCAGCATGTTAACAATATAAAAGCATTGTTATACAGGCTAAAATCAATAGGAGTCTTGCTGAGTGTTAAAGCGTATTGTCATCACCATGATGTGTGTAGCAAGTTTGTCTGGTTGCGCAAGTTTTATATCCGGTGGTACAGGTTCTGCACCAGTCGGAACAGAAAGTGGTGTGAGATCTTTAGGGCAAGTTTTTATTGATTCTTCTATTGAGCGTACTGCTAAAATTAACTTATATAAATTAGATGTTCGCTTTAAGCAATCGCGAGTGAATATCAATAGTTTTCATAGTAATGTTTTACTCACTGGGCAAGTTCCAGATGCACATTTAAAACAATTGGCTGAAGATAACTTACGTGCAATGAGTGATGTTAAGACGGTACATAATTATATTACTGTCGGTAGCCAAATTGGTTATAGCACCATTATGCAAGATGCCACAGTGACTGCAAATACACGTGGTTTGATCATGAAAGCCCCTGTAGTTTCAGACAATAAGGTTCTTGTACATACTGAAGATGGGGTACTATACATATTGGGTCGTTTGAATAATGCTGAAGTTAATGATTTAAATGATGTTTTACAAAAGGTTGGCAATGTGACTAAAATTGTGACTTTGATTGATAATATCGAACAAGCCAATAACTCACTTCAGCCTTCAGCTTTTACAGCACCTGTAGTCGGCAATGCGCAGCAACCTGATGTACAAACACCAGTTGCAATTGATCCGAATGCGGCAGAGCCATCAAATAATGTTATTCAGCAGTAAATTACAGCCTTTAAAAAAGAAACTCCTTAAACAGTTTGATGTATTAAAGTCGCAGTACCAAGATTTTCGTTTATACGATTTAGGTAGCATCACGATTAATGGATTAACTCCGAAAAAGGGTTATTCCATTAAACACAATGTTGCTTATGGTTTGAAAGCAAGACAGCGTTTAGACCTCTATGTTTCTAATCAAACTCAACTTAAGCCATTAATTGTCTTTGTACATGGTGGTGCGTGGAGTCATGGCGATAAAACAGCGTATAAATTTGTTGGAGAGGCATTTAGTCGTTTTGGTTATGATGTTGCTGTGATGAATTACCATTTAGCACCAACACATAAATTTCCAAGTTATATTGACGATCTGGCGATTGCTTTAAACTTTTTGGAGCAACAACAGTCTCGACTGGGGATTTCAACGGCAAAAATTGCCTTGATTGGGCATTCAGCTGGTGCTTTTAATATTGCCTCCTTACTCTATCACCCGCAACATTATTCATTGGCGATAAAGCAAAATATTAAAGCATTAATTGGCATTGCTGGGCCTTATCATTTTGATTATAAAGGTGATCCATTAGCAGAAGATGCTTTTGATCAAGCTGTACCCTATCAACAAGTGATGCCTTATTATTTTGTCGAAAAGAATGAGGTGAAACATTACTTATTCTTGGCACAGAATGATCAAATCGTGAAAGATACCAATTCTTTGGACTTTAAACAGCAGCTTATTGCGCAAGGTAATCATTGTGAAATTGTGACTATTCCCAAAACAGGTCATATTTCAATTATGGGTAGTGTCTCAAGCCTGTTTAGTCGCTTCTTTAAAACACGTTCTGAGATTATTCAAATTTTGGATCGTGAAATGAAAAATCCCCAATAAATTGGGGATTTTTTTGAACATTATTTTTTGAGTAATACATTCATTCTTGATGCATAGGTGTATTGTGAATGACATGTTCAATCATAGCATGCGCAATACTACCTGAGAATGGTGTTTCTGGTAGATCATCAAATTTAAAGAAATGTGCATCACTAATTTCTTCTTCTTGCAGTACGATTTCACCTGATTCATATTCAGCTTTAAACGCCAGCATGAGATTGCTTGGAAATGGCCACGGTTGGCTAGAAAGATAGGTGACATTTTTCACCTTTAAACCAACTTCTTCCAAAGTTTCTCGTTTTACAGCTTCTTCAAGTGTTTCCCCAACCTCAACGAAACCTGCAATCAGTCCATACATACTGCCTTTGTTTTTCGCATTTTTTGCTAAAAGAATTTCATCATCGCCACGGGTAATCACAGTGATAATACAGGGTTGTACGCGTGGATACTGATGATAACGGCAAGCAGGGCAAACCATAGCATATTCAGTAGGGTGGACTTCTGTTTCATGCCCACAATGGCTGCAAAATTTATGATTTCGGCGCCATTCAAGCAGTTGTAAAGCTCGACTGGCTTGTTCAAATTCAGTTTTTGTCCATTGTGAGATCAACTGACGAATAGGAATAAGTTGGTAGCCTGCCGGAATTTGATCTTCAATAAAAAGATCTCGGGCAATGATTTGATCACCCGAGTTAAAGCTAAGATCATTTGCTAACTTTTCAACTTTAGGAAGTTGTAGGTTTTCATCCACCAACAGTTGATGATGGTGGAAGATATAAGCAAGTGATAGTTCTGAATTTTGGTCAGACATTAAGCTACCGTTTTTAAGTTTTGACTACTTGTTAGTGCGACATCAAACATTTTTTGCAAAACAGGTTGTTTGTTTTGTAAGTTTTCAATCATCATATCTGCACTTGCCAAGACATCGAGAAGTTTATTAACTTGTTCTTTGTTCAATACTTGCTCTTTCTCTAAACTTTTTTGAACAAATTCAGCAGATTGAAGTAGAGCTTTTTGACCATCACGTGCTGCAAGGAAGATCAGCGCACCGCCGATTTCACGGAATTGCGATGGAATAGATTCTAGATTGGTCTGTGGTTCTTGTAGGTATTGCACCAGTGATTGCGCACTCAAATCTACCAAGGCTTTTGTTTCAGTCAGTAGGGCATCATGTGCCTCATCTAAACGATCTAAAGAAATTTGTAAATTATTCACTTTAAGCTGTAAACGATTCGAGGTGTAGTTTCGCTCAAGAATACCAATAGAATTCATCGCAGAAAGAATACTATTCATCAGTTGTTGCGCATAGTTTTCATCTTTTAGCATATTGTCTTGAGAAAGAAGATCAGCTTGTTGTTTCAGTTCAATATATGCTTCGTTCAAATTCAAGACCTTAAACACATGTGCAAGATCAGTCAGTTTAGTTTTCAATTCTTGAGTTTTTTCATCACTCATATTTTGATAGTTAAACTCAATATCATTACGAATCTGTGACATTTCATCTGTAATGAGCTGGCTGATGCTATGCACAGTATTGAAATCAGGGCCATACAAATGACGGCTAAAAATTTGTAGTTGTGTATCTGTGAGAATATCTTCACCAATATTGATTTGATCACGGATATGTTGTGAAATTTCATCTTCTTGACTAATACAAAGACTCAGTATATTGGCTAAATCTGTTAATGATGCTTTGAAATCATTTTGATTTTTGAAGAAAGTTGAAATATTGGTTTCAATACTGATTAAGGTTCTCAGGCGTGTATCATTGAGAATTAAATTGTCAATTTGATTGAAGGCTACAGAAGTTAATGCCCAATATTGAGCACTGGTTTGGTCTTTCGCTTCATTGGCAAGATATGCACCGACCAGTTTAATTGCTTGTAAATCTAATTCAGTTTCTTGTTGTTTCAGAAGTTTATGCAAACTGAGTTTATACAGTTTATGCACATAAACTGATTTTTCCAATTCTGGAGGTTGTGGCAAAGTAAAATTCGGTGTTACACAGTCAAGAAGTGGTGCAATCGCTTGCCCTTCAGGTGTGAGTTCTAAACCTAGAGCGAGTTCTAAACGATTCAGTGTGTCGTGTAAGAATTGAGGTACCTTGACTTCACGTAAACAAATAAACTCGATATAGCGTTTGAGCATGGTCGTCCCTTCGCTCAATGCAATCACATCTTGGGTATTTACTTCACGTGGATTTTGCATGATTTTGCGCATCAATAATGCCGCAAGCTCGGTAATTTTTGCGACTTGTGGCATATCAATTAACATCAGTACATGGGCACATTGTTCAAATTGAAGTAATGCATCATCAATACCAAAAGGTAATGTTTGATCTTCAACTAAACTACTGACAGCAGATTCTACTTGTAAAATTGAATTATCAACTTCTTTTTTAATAATTAGTAATGCTGTCGGATCAAAATGTATAGAGGTTTGGTAAGACATTGATCTGCACCTATCCTGGGTATCTAAATGTTCTATATCGAGCTCTCAAAGAAGTTCGATTTTCTAAGTTTAATATAGCTGAAGAACAGAATCTTTACATAAAAAAATAATGATTTATGTCAAAAATTATTTTGCAAAAATGCAAGCTTCCCCATGCTTTTCTTGGAATTGTTTGATCCAGTTATCGTGCGCTTCAAGTTCTTCAGCTGAAGCTAAAATAACAGGAACTTCGATTTCGATTTTTTGTCGTGCGGTATTCCCCAAAGCTTGCTCAGTATGTTCAGAAATTGCATCCATGTCAAAGGATACTTGCCCACCTGTCATTGCCAAGTAGACGTCAGATAAAATCTCTGCATCGAGTAATGCACCGTGGAAGGTACGGTCACGTTGCGGAATTTCATAACGACGCACTAATGCATCCAAAGAGTTTTTCTGTCCTGGATGTTTGCTTTTCGCCATTGCCAAGGTATCTGTCACTTCACAGACTTCAGACAGTGCTTGTAAACCACTGCGTTTGAACTCCATATCTAAGAAGTTCATATCGAAGCTTGCGTTATGCGCAATAATTTCACTGCCTTTTAGGTAGTCAAAAAGCACCTGTGCAATTTCATCGTATTTAGGTTTATCTTTTAAGAATTCGTCTGTAATACCATGGATGGCTTCAGAGTCACCTACAGGTTTTTCAGGATTGATATAAATATGAATCGAACTACCTGTGAGTTTACGATTGATCATTTCAATCGCACCGACTTCAATAATACGGTCACTATCCTGATAGTAGAAACCAGTGGTTTCTGTATCGAGAATAAATTGACGAGGTCCATGTAATTTTATGGTTGCAGGTGTAATGACGATTTGTGGGTGAATATTCGTTTCTACATGAAGTGTTTCGTTATGTTCGATATCTAAGTCCATGACTTGATCATTCACCATATTGTTTTCATTATCAACTTGAACCGCTGCTTGTTCGTCAACCTGTGGATGTGACTGTGACATATTTTCAGTTGACCGGTTTTCTTCATTTGACATCATTTCATCCTCAGAATCTACGAAATCAAAACCAAAAGGGTCATCTAGTAACCAATCTTTTTCAATTTTTTTTTTATCATTTTCTATAGGATTCTGTTGTTCAATCGAATCTTGCAGGCTGCCAGTTTTTGGGCTAGTCGTAATCGAAGTTGTCGTTTTACCTGCAAGTCTTTGCTCAGTACCTAAGTTGGCTAACTGATCTGCCATCTCATTACCTGGATGTCCTGCATGTCCTTTGATCCAATTCCATTCAATTTCACGACCTTGGCATGTAGCATCTAACTTTTTCCAAAGATCTGGATTTTTGACATCTTTCCAGTTTTTCTTTTTCCAACCTTCGATCCACTCAGTAATACCACGTTTAACGTAGTTAGAATCTGTCCAAATGATCAATTTTTCAGAAATTGGGCAAAAAGCAATACCTTCGATGGCTGCGGTAAGTTCCATACGATTATTGGTTGTGTCTAACTCGCCACCACATAGTTTATGTTCTTCATTTGGCGTGATGATATATGCTCCCCAGCCACCGGGACCGGGATTGCCTTTACAAGCGCCATCGACATAAAGGATGAGTGTTTGCGACATAGATATAACCAATGAAAGTGAATTAAGCGTTGAACATCGTAGGTGAACAATTTATTGTATACGCAAATCGGCGTTTTCTACGCATGAACAGAGATTTTTTTAATTTCTTGTAACATTTGTATGCAATAAGCATTCAAATTTTGCCTTGTATGCGCGTATAGCTCTACTAAAATGGCAAAGATAAAATAATTTACTAATATGTTGTTCGGAACCCTTATGTTTAAACCTACCACAATGGTGTGGCAACCTACTGCGTCTGTTTTCTTTAAATTATCATTATTAACATCTGCATTCGCGGCACTAGGTTTGACTGCTGGGTGTTCTTCTACGCCAACATCGTCAAAAGTTCAAACATCAACCGCAGGAATGTTGGATGCGAATAGTTTAGATTCGCTCGAAGATTTACTTTCTGCAACAGATATGCGTGCAGTAGAGGGTGATCGTTTACTGATCTTAAAGCATGGTGATGTTTGGAAACGGATGTCTGTCGGTTTTAAAATGAATGAAGACCGCTGGGATCCGAGGATTGATGCACAGCGGAGTTGGTTTGCTGCACGTCAACCTTATATTGACCGCGTGAGTGCGCGTGCATCACGTTATTTATACCACACTGTAAAAGAAGCAGAACGTCGTGGTTTACCAACAGAATTAGCTTTATTGCCAATTATTGAAAGTTCTTATGACCCTGCTGCGACGAGTAGTGCGGCAGCAGCGGGGATGTGGCAGTTTATTCCAAGTACAGGGAAAATTTACGGATTAAGACAGACCAGTTTATATGACGGACGTCGTGATGTGGTTGAGTCTACTCGTGCAGCCTATGAGTTCTTAGGAAGTTTATATAATCAGTTTGGTTCTTGGGAATTGGCTTTGGCTGCTTATAATGCAGGACCTGGTCGTATTCAACAAGCGATTAACCGTAACCAAGCTGCGGGTTTGCCTACAGATTATTGGTCTTTACGTTTACCACAAGAAACAATGAACTATGTGCCAAGATTCTTGGCTGTAGCGCAAATTATTAAAAGCCCTTCTAAATATGGTGTTTCTTTACCGCCAATCGCCAATCGTCCACACTTTAGAGAAGTGGCTGTACCACCAGGTGTGCAATTGAATCAAATTGCCTCGATTACTGGGTTAAGTCGTGCTGAACTTTATGCATTGAATCCAGGGCATCGTGGTGAAAGTGTTGATCCAAATAGTACTCTACGTGTATTAATTCCTGCTGATTTAAGTCCAACCATTGACAGTAAATTAAAAGCTTTAAAACCAGGTTATGATGGAGGGCTGTGGGCGAGTAATAATAGTCCATCGACAGCAACACAAACCTTGTCTCCTACAACGGTTTCTGGTGTTACTCAATCTATTACCCCTGCAAAAGCGGTTCCACCAGTCTTAACAAGTAATCCTAAACCAACGACATCTTATTCATCGTCGAGTTCAGCCAGTCCGTTAAGTGTTTTAAAAACAACACCATCGAATGCTGATGCTTTAGCAAAATTTGCGACCAATGCAGACATTCCAAGCGCACCACGTATTCCTGTGGCAGTGACGCCTGCTACGAATGTCAAGCCAGTTGCGATTGAACCACCAATTTCAGCCAATGAAAAAGCGCAAATTCTTGCAGCCGTAAAAGCTGAAGGAGAGAAAGAGACAGTCAAACAAGTTTTAGAACCTCAAGCAACGCAAGCCGAGAAAGAAGAAGTTGTGAATGAGATTAAAGCCATTGCACCGCAAGGTACGGAGGTTTTAGATCCGTACGATGGCAAAATTAAGTTAACGGCAATTCAAACCAGTCAATCTGTTGCTAATGTACAAGGTAAGGAAAATACGGTTGGTTTTGCTTATCCAAAAGGTTTAGCGGATACAACGCCAGCCAATTCTGAAGAAGCAAAATTAAATAAAGATAAAAACTTTAAAAAGACTGACAGCGAAGTTGTAGTTGAACCACCAAAAGGTAAACGTAGTACTTACACTGTATTATCTGGTGATACTTTAGCGACGATTGCCTTAAAAAATGGTGTGAATTGGCGAGATATTGCCAAATGGAACCAAGTTGATCCAAATGGTACTTTGTTTGTTGGCGCAACTTTATATTTATATGATGCGAAACCTCAAGTTGATGCACCTTCAAAAAAATCTACAGATACAGCACCAACAACTTATGTGGTTAAACCCAATGACAGCTTAACCAGTGTTGCAAACGAGTTTGATTTATCTGTTTCGCAATTGGCGAGTTACAATAACTTGACGACGAGTAGTAATTTATTTGTTGGGCAGAAGTTGAAATTGAAAGATTCAGCTGATGATAAATTGTCTGAAATTAATAAAACTGTGGTTCGTGCAGATACATCTAAACCTGTTGCCAAAATCAAAACCAAGACTTATCAAGTTAAGCGTGGTGAATACTTAAAAGTCATCGCTGATCGTTATGCTCTATCTGTAAATGAACTTGCTGATTTAACCCCAGGACTCGATATTTCTAGGAGTTTGTATGTTGGTCAAAAAATTAATGTACCTGTCAATGAAGTAAAAGAAATTGATTCAAAACTTGAATCTAAAGTGGTTGATCAAAGTAAATTTAAAAATGTAAAAGCTGAAACTGAGTACAAGACTGAAAATTATAAAGTTCAGCGTGGTGATACATTATCCAGTATTGCAACTCAGTCTAAGTTGACACTTTCTGAATTGGCAGAGTTGAATAAAATTTCTCCGTCAAAAAGCTTGCTCGTTGGGCAGACGATTAAGATTCCAGAAGGAAGTACCACACCAGACAGTTACACTGTTCAAGCAGGAGATAGCTTAACCGCTGTCGCCAATAAATATGGGTTACAAGTCAGTCAGGTTGCAGATTTAAACGGTTTAAACACTACATCGGGCTTATTTGTTGGACAAAAGTTGAAACTCACAGGTACACCTGAACCAACAGTAAAAGATAAAGCACATTCTAAAAATGAAGTGAAAGCTCAAGCTGCAAGCAAAGACGTACATGTCGTGCAATCGGGTGAAACTTTGGCAAGTGTTGCACGAAAATATAAGCTACAGCTTTCTTATTTAGCTGACTTAAATGGTTTATCGCGTAATGCATCTTTGAATATTGGTCAGCATTTGAAGCTAGAAGGCGAAACTGCGAAGACCAATCAAATTAAAGAAGCAAAAGATCGTGAAGATGTCAAAGCATCTGCCAAAACGGTTGCAAAATTGACAGGTAAAGACACTGAAAGTTATACGGTGAAATCAGGTGAGTCGTTGAATGCGATTGCAAGTCGTGTTGGTTTGTCTGTGCAAGAATTGGCTGATCTCAATGATCTTAAGTCTCGTGCAGGTTTGCAACGTGGACAAACCATTCGTATTCCAAAAACTGTATCGGATTACAAAGTGAAAAGTGGCGACTCTTTGATTCGTATTGCAAGCAAATACGGCATAGATTCAAGTGCTTTGGCGGAAATGAATAATCTTAAGCCTACAGCTTCTTTGCGTATTGGTAGCGTGATTAAAGTTCCAAGCCTTTAATTAACAGCTTATTCTAAATAAAGGAAATTAGGGGAATGTACCTAAATTCTATCTATGTAAGTCCAATCGGGCTTACATTTGGCTTGTGCATGGCAACAATGCATTTGCATGCTGCTGTGCAGACAACAGCGTATATTGCCATTCACAATACACCTCATTATGCCAAGTTTCAGGCGATGCCCTATGCCAATATCAATGCCCCTAAAGGCGGTTATATCAGTACTTCCAGTTTAGGGACTTTTGATAATCTCAATAGTATGAATGGTAAAGGTAGTTCAACTGAAGGGATTAACTATCTATTTGATACTTTGATGGATAGTTCTTTGGATGAGGCGGGGGTACTTTATCCATTATTGGCAGAGAAAGTCACTTTTGATCCGAAAAAAACCAATTTTGTGATTTTTCATTTAAATCCAAAAGCGCGCTTTAGTAATGGCACAGCAGTCACCGCTGAAGATGTTAAATTTACTTTTGATACGATTCAGAGCAAAGCCAATCTTGGTTTTCAAATGTATTTATCGGATTTAGCCAAGACTGAAGTTTTATCTCCAACCCAAGTTAAAATGACATTCAAATCTGAACATAATCCAGATATGCCTCTGATTTTGGCTAGGATTGCGATTTATTCAAAAGCGGATTGGAAAAATAAAGACTATACCAAAGTTACGTTGCAGCCGATTTTAGGTTCAGGTCCTTATTTGATTGATCAGATCGATGCAGGGCGGAGTATTCGTTATAAGCGAAATCCAAATTATTGGGGCAAAGATTTAGCGGTAAATCGTGGGCGTTATAATTTTGATCAAATGAAGTTTGTCTATTATCGTAGCCCTGAAATTGCATTTGAAGGATTCAAGTCTGGACAGTATAGCTTTTACCAAGAAAAAAATGCACGGAACTGGGTCGCGGAATATCTATTCCCCGCAGTTAAATCGGGTTTGGTACAGAAATATACAGCAAAAATTGAAACACCAGCCCTCACACAAAGTTTGGTCTTTAATACCCGAAAAGCGCCATTCAATGATATTCATTTTAGACAAGCTTTAACCTATGCCTACGATTTTGAATGGATCAATAAAGCATTGCTCTATGGTCAAAATATCCGTCTGCAAAGCTATTTTCAAAATAGTGAATTGGCAGCGACTGGTGCGCCGAGTGCTAAAGAATTAGACATTCTTAAACCTTATCTTCACCAACTTAATCCGCTACAACGTCAAGGTACGTTGAGCAATTGGAAATATCCAGTTTCAGATGCCAGTGGATTTAATCGCCAAAACTTGCTCATCGCACGTTCAATTTTACTCAAATCAGGATACCAGTTTAAAAACGCGCAATTGGTAGATCGTAAAGGGAATCCGATTCAAATTGAATTTTTAATTCATCAAGATGGTATACAACGAACACTGTTGCCATATATTCGCAATTTAAAAAAACTAGGCATTCAAACGACGATTCGTCAAGTGGACACGCCACAATATACGGAGCGCATGCGCCGTTTAGATTTTCAAATGACGCCGATGAATATGCCACAGTCTTTAACCCCAGGGGCTGAACAGGCGCAAATGTGGGGGAGTCAAGCGGCAGATGAGATAGGCAATTACAATTATTCAGGCATTAAAAATCCTGTTGTGGATCAATTAATACAGCAGATTATTCGTGCACCGAGTAGAGAGCAATTGGTACTACATACGCGTGCCTTAGATCGTGTTTTGAGAGCAGGTTATTACCAGATATTGACCTATGGCAATGATCAAAATTGGTATGCTTATTGGAATATGTACCAGCAACCGAGTGTGAAACCTAAGTTATCTTTAGGTTTAGAATATTGGTGGTCAGATTCTACTCAAACAGAAAAAGTGACTCATTATTTAAAAAATAGGTGATTTAAAAAATAGGTGATTTAAAAAATAGGTGATTTAAAAAGTTGATGATTTAAAATCATGGTGCTTTTCAATGAAATTTGTATAAATCAACGTTTAGAAGAATAATTGTGTATAGGTATTAATCAGCTTCATTGGATTATTGGTGTTATAAAATAATACAATTATACAGTGCTGTAATGAGGTTATAAGGAACAATGTTTTAATGGGCAGATATATACTCAAAAGATTATTTTTAATCATTCCAACATTGTTCTTTGTGTTATTGATCAATTTTGCGATTACGCAAATTGCGCCAGGCGGCCCTGTTGAACAAGCGATTCAGCAAGCTGAAAACTTTCAAGGTGTTGATGGAACGACGGCAGGATTATCTACCTCAGTCAATCGTCAAGAATACCGCGGTGCTCAGGGATTAAGTGAGGAGATGGTCGATAAAATCAAAGCACAATATGGCTTTGATCGACCTGCGCATGAACGATTTTTTTTAATGTTAAAAAGCTATCTAACTTTTGATTTTGGAAACAGTTTTTTTAAAGATAAAGCCGTGACGCAATTATTATTAGAAAAAATGCCAGTCACGATTTCATTGGGTTTATGGAGTACCTTACTGATTTACCTGATTTCGATTCCACTTGGAATTAAAAAAGCCAAAAAACATGGTTTATTGTTTGATAAATCTACCTCGTTACTGCTCGCAATCGGTTATGCGATCCCTGCTTTTGTTTTTGCAATTTTGTTGATCGTGTTTTTTGCAGGTGGTTCTTATTTTCAATGGTTTCCATTGCAAGGCTTTGTTTCTGAACAATTTCAAAGTTTCAGTTTATGGGGCAAAATTATTGATTATTTCTGGCATATGACCTTGCCTTTACTGGCTATGGTATTGGGTGGTTTTGCCAGTTTGACTTATCTGACCAAATACTCGTTTATGGAAGAAATGGAACGGCAATATGTTTTAGCTGCACGCGCTAAGGGATTTGGGCAAAACTATGTCTTGTATAAACATGTATTTCGTAATGCAATATTGGTGATTCTTGCAGGTTTGCCTGAAGTAATTGTTGGCGTATTTTTTGTTGGCAATTTACTCATCGAAATTATTTTTAATTTAGATGGAGTCGGGTTACTTGGTTTTGAAGCAATTCAACAGCGTGATTATCCTGTTATTTTTGGGACATTGTTCTTTTTAACTTTGTTTGGACTGGTTTTACGACTGATTTGTGATGTGATTTATAGTGTGATTGACCCTCGAATTGATTTTGAATCGCGAGGTGCAAAATAATGTCACCGATCCTACGCGCACGGTTAAAAAAATTTAAAGGCAATCGATTAGGATACTTCTCTTTTATTTTATTCATCATTCTTTTTGTGCTCTCTCTTTCTGCAGAGTTGATCGCAAATGAGAAACCATTATTGGTGAAATATAATCAACATTATTACGCGCCAGTATTTAACGTCTACCCGGAAACAACATTTGGTGGTGTATTTGAAACGGAAGCAGATTATCGTGATCCTGTAGTGCAGCAGCTCATTGACGAAAAAGGTTGGGCAATTTGGCCGATATTACGTTATTCCTATCAAACGCCAAATTTGGATTTAAGTGTACCAGTCCCATCGCCACCGACAGCACAAAATTGGTTAGGAACAGATGATCAAGGGCGTGATGTTTTAGCACGTATTCTATATGGACTACGTATTTCATTACTCTTTGGACTTGTCTTAACGTTGTTTGCTTCGGTGATTGGAATCATCGTTGGTGCAATACAAGGCTATTATGGTGGATGGGTTGATTTAATCGGTCAAAGAATATTAGAAGTCTGGGGGGGATTACCGACTTTATTCATGGTGATGATTCTCGTCAGCATATTTACACCCAGTATTTATTGGTTATTTCTGATCATGTTGCTTTTCGGTTGGACAGGTTTAGTTGGCATTGTACGTGCTGAATTTTTAAAAGCACGAAAGTTAGAATATGTCAGTGCTGCACGGGCTTTGGGTGTGAGTGATCTGATGATTATGTTCCGACATATTCTTCCTAATGTCTTAAGTTCTAGTTTGTCGCAGCTTCCTTTTATGTTTACTGCAAATATCACAGCACTGACTGCTTTGGATTTTTTAGGCTATGGTTTACCACCAGATGCTGCTTCTCTAGGTGAGTTATTATTGCAAGGGAAAAATAATTTAAATGCGCCGTGGTTGGCTTTATCTGGCTTTTTTAGTTTGGCTTTGGTGCTTTCATTATTGATCTACATTGGGGAGGCAACACGTGATGCATTCGATCCAAGACGCCAAAAATGATCCAAATTTGTTGCTCTCAGTTCAAAATTTACATATTGAAAATGAGCAAAAAACGGTATTGGTGGAAAACCTTAATTTTGATTTACATCGCTGTGAAACGGTCGCGATTGTAGGGGAAAGTGGCTCAGGAAAGTCGATTAGTGGTTTGGCACTGATGGGGTTACTTGCTGAAAATTTAAAAGTCACGGGTCAAGCAGTTTACCATGAGCGAGATCTTTTACATCTAGATTCCAATGCTTTACTCAATATTCGGGGTAAAAAAATTGGCATGATTTTTCAAGAGCCCATGACCGCACTCAACCCTTTGCACAAAGTTGAAAAAATTGTAGGCGAAGCTTTGCTTTTAGAAGGAATGTCTAAGGATAAAGTCAGAAAACGTGTCTATGATTTACTCTGTGATGTGGGAATGGATGATCCCGAGGAAAAGTTAGATCGTTATCCACATGAGTTATCTGGCGGGCAAAGACAACGTGTTCTAATTGCTTCGGTATTGGCACAGAAACCCGAAATTATCATTGCTGATGAGCCAACGACAGCACTCGATGTAACGCTTCAATCACAAGTACTGAATTTATTACAACTATTGATTCTCAATCACAATATGGCAATGATTTTAGTCAGTCATGATCTAAATTTAGTGCGTAAATATGCCAACCATGTGATTGTGATGAATCAAGGGAAAGTAGAAGAAAAAGGCTCGGTTAAAAATATTTTTAACAATCCTCAAGCTGAATATACCAAGTTTTTATTGAATCAAGATTTTGGTGAAGCCAATAAACTACATTCTGAAAATCATTTGGTTTTATCTTTACACCGAGTCGGTGTTAAATTCCCGATTCAGCAGGGAATATTCAGTCGAAAAAAAGAGTATTTCGTTGCTGTTGAACCAATAAATTTACGTTTACATCGTGCTGAATCCATCGGAATTGTTGGAGATAGTGGTTCTGGAAAAACCTCATTGGCATTGGCAATCGCGAGATTGATTGAAAGCTCTGGGAATATTGTCTTACTCAATCAAGATTTAAATCGTTTAAGTCAACGAAAACTTCGACCATTACGTTCCAGTTTTCAGATCGTATTTCAAGATCCTTATAGTAGTCTGAATCCTCGCATGACTGTTGAACAGATTATCCGTGAAGGCTTGGAACTTCAGAAATTAAAAGAATCAGATATTATTATTCAAATGAATGAAATTTTGAATAAAGTAGAATTATCGATCACAGTGAAGCAAAAATATCCGCATGAATTGTCAGGAGGGCAGCGACAACGTGTGGCATTGGCTCGAGCGGTTGCACTAAAGCCACGATTGCTGATTTTAGATGAACCAACCTCAGCATTAGATCGAACGACACAACGAACAATTGTAAAATTATTGCGCCAATTGCAACGTGACTATCAAATCAGTTATCTATTTATTAGTCATGATTTACAAGTTGTAAAAGCACTTTGTCAGAAAATTTTAGTATTAAAAGAATCAAAAATGATTGAGTTTCAGGATACACAAGCCTTATTTGATAAGCCTTTGAACGATTATACAAAAAGATTAATCGCTGCTAGTCAATATTAAATCTAGGTCAAGAGATGGATCCGTAAATTTGAACAACTCCTATAAGTGATATTCTGCTCCTCAAATGATGTTATAAACATCAATATATGGAGTATTTTATGGCACGTAGACCAAGAAGAAATCATTCAAATGATTTTAAAGCTAAGGTAGCACTTGCTGCGATTAAAGCAGAAAAAACACTTGCTGAATTGAGTGCTGAGTTTGATGTTCATCAAAACCAAATTATTGACTGGAAAAATCAATTGATCTCAGCTTCCTCGCAAGCTTTCGATCAATCAAAAGCTCCAACAGAACCACCCATCGATCTAAAAAAACTACATGCAAAAATCGGTGAGCAGGCATTAGAAATTGATTTTTTAGAAGGTGTGTTGAAGAAACTGGGCCGCTTCAACCACAAAAGTTAATCGACGACTCACTTCAGATTTCAGTATCTAAGCAAGCTAAGCTGCTGAAAGTCTCCCGTGGTTGTTATTACTATCGCCCAAAACCTGTGAGTGCATCAGATCTGAAGCTGATGCGATGTATTGATGAATTACATATGCAATATCCTTTTGCAGGCAGTCGTATGATGCGTGATTTGTTGAATCGTCAAGGACATCATATAGGACGACGTCATACACGTACTTTAATGAAGAAAATGGGTATTCAGGCGTTATATTGCAAACCAAATTTAAGCCAGGCTAATCAAGCTCACCGTAAATATCCATATCTGCTCAAAGGGTTGGCTATTCAGCGCAGTAATCAAGTGTGGTCTACGGATATAACGTATATCCCTATGGCAAAAGGCTTTGTTTATTTATGTGCTGTGATTGATTGGCATAGCCGCAAGGTACTTGCGCATAGGGTATCGATTAGTATGGAGGTGGATTTTTGTATTTCGGCTTTAAATGAAGCGATTGAAAAATATGGTCGACCTGAAATATTTAATACAGACCAAGGCAGCCAGTTTACCAGTGATGCATTTATTGATGTATTGAAATCAAATGGCATTCAAATCAGTATGGATGGTAAAGGTCGATGGGTAGATAATGTGATGGTTGAACGATTATGGCGGAGCGTTAAATATGAAGAGGTGTATCTCAAAGCTTATAGCAGTGTCACAGATGCGAAAAAGCAATTAAGTGCATATTTTGAGTTTTATAATTTGAAACGACCTCATTCGAGTCTAGACAAAATGACACCAAATGAGTTTTACTATGATCAGCTACCCCAACAAAACAAGGTGGCTTAACTAGAGCGGAATATCACTTATAAATACGCTTTTAGTTGTTCAAACAAGTGGGACCACCTCTGTCATTTCCTCAATATTCTTTTTTATATTCACTTACAAAGTTGACAAAATGCATTGTCAAAATTACTCTTGATTTAGGATAATATTAATTTAGAGTAAAAACTCTAATCACTAAAAAGAGATTTGACCATGAGCCATCTTGCACAATCATTCGATATAAAAAAGACTACATTTAAAAACCGCATCATCAAAGGTGCAATGAGTGAAGCACTTGCCAATCATGCAGGTCAACCGAATCATTTACATCTAGGTTTGTACGATGCTTGGGGCAAAGGTGGCTTAGGTTGTGCAATCACAGGTAATGTCATGGTGGATTTTCGTGCCAAGAATGAGCCTGGTGTTGTTGTTGTTGAAACTGAACGTGATTTAGTAAAACTGACTGAGTGGGCAAATGTCGGTAAAAAGCACAAAATGGTGCAGTTAATTCAGCTTTCACACCCAGGACGTCAGTGTCCGCGTGGTTTAAATGCGGAAACTGTTGCGCCGTCGGCAGTTCCTTTTAGCCCATTATTGGCTTCTACATTTGGCACACCACGTGCACTTGAAGAAAGCGAAATTTTAGATTTAATTCAGCGTTTTGCTGAGTCAGCACGTATTTGTGAAAAAGCAGGTTTTGAAGGCGTGCAATTACACGGTGCGCATGGTTATCTGATTAGCCAATTCCTTTCACCACTGACCAATAAGCGTACTGACCAATGGGGCGGTTCGATTGAAAATCGTATGCGTTTCTTATTAGAAATTTATAAAGCTGTACGTGCCAAAACTTCTGAAAATTTCATTGTATCCGTGAAACTCAATTCGGCAGATTTCCAACGTGGTGGCATCACTGAAGAAGAAGTGATTCAAGTGTTTAAGGCAATTGATGATGCAGGCATTGACCTGATCGAAGTTTCAGGTGGTACGTATGAAGCACCTGCAATGGCAGGGGCGAAAGCTGATAAGCGTAAGGAAAGTACGATTGCGCGCGAGGCTTATTTCCTCGATTTTGCTGAGAAAATCCGTAAAGAAGTGAAGTGTCAGTTGATGGTGACAGGTGGTTTCCGTACCGCGCAAGGCATGAATGCTGCTTTAGATAGTGGGGCATGTGAATTTATCGGAATTGCACGTCCTTTGGCTGTTGAAACCGATGTAACCAATAATCTTATTGCAGGGCGTGATGTGCGTTATGCAGTTGAGCAGATTAAAACTGGTATTCCTTTTGTCGATAAAATGGCGATTATGGAAATTCTTTGGTATGCAGCACAATTCAAAGCGATTGGTGAAGGGAAGAAACCGAATCCTAAGTTGTCACCATTAAAAGTATTCTTCAATTATGCGAAGAATAATGTCAAAGCTGTGATTCAAGGTCGTGTGAATTCACGTAAGTCGGCTTGAAATATTGATGGATTAAAACTAAAAGTCATTTTTTAGTTGCAAAATGTATCAAAATTGCTCAAAAAGAAAGCGACTTGTTTATGAGTCTCTTTTTTGAGGATAAATGGCAGTTTTTAAAATGCTTAAATTATTGATTTTAAATAAAAATATAAAAACGATTTCGTATAAGCGCCATTATGTTAAATGGGATAGGAAGTTGTAAAAAGAAAGTTTTGTGTATAAGTTAAATTTTTACTTAGAAAAACGTAAAGATGAACAAATTTAAATTTTTTTATACTGACTATTGTGAAGGTAAAACAATTCCTGCTGAAGATTCAGATCAGTGGTATGTAACGAAAGAAGAAATATTACACAGCATGGATTGTGTACTCCATATGCCAGATAATTTTTTAGGAATTATAGATAAATATGAAAATACACTTCAGTTTGCTGTAAACAAGGATAGATCAATCCATATGGAAATACCGTCACCTAAAGAACTCGGATCTTATGGGAAAGAAGGTACTTTAGAAGATGCTTTAAATATTGTTAGGAATCTAGGTGAGTTGATTAGTCTAGATACTATTGATGATCTAAAATTTAAAAAGTGGAATCCTAATTAGATTTTAATTTCGTCACTAAATGACCATGATATGTATGGATATTATATAGATTTCCTAAAATTAGCATAATACAGCTTATGCGAAATCGACTATATTAGTTTAATTATTTCAATAATTTGTAATCCACAAAAAAAGCCTAGTTTTCTTAAACTAGGCTTTTTACATGAAATTTCATTGTTTCACATAAAAAATCATGGTCAAGTGGTTTAAAAACGATTTATTATGAAGATCGTGCAGGCTTTTGAATTATCCCGCCATCATTGAAAAGATGTCTATGAATCATACTATTAAACTCTGATTAATCACTTTTGTAAGAATAGAAACCACATCACTGTGATTTCTATTTATGATCATTACTGAAATTCAATAATGATTTACTCTAGATTAGGCAAACTGACCATTTTGAAAATCAACAAAAGCCTGCTGAATCTCAGCCTGAGTATTCATGACAAATGGACCATGCGCGACAATAGGCTCATTCAAAGGTTCACCATTCATCATCAATAATTTAGCATCTTGCAAACACTCAATTTCAACCTGATCAACATCATGACTTAAGTAAAGCGTTTGTAGATTATGAAAAATCTGACCATCCACTTTCACTTCACCACTTAAAACAAAGATGATGTGATTCCACGTAGGATTTAACTCAAAATGCTGTTTGGCATCTTTATTTAGACGAATATCCAATAAATTGATCGGGCTAAAAGTCTGTGCAGGACCTTTAACAGTGCGATTACCATTTGAATATGTGCCTGAGATCACACGAATAATCCCTTGATCATGTTCAAGTTGAACTTCAGGAATATTCTGCTCAGTTAATTCCTGATAACGAGGCTCCGTCATTTTGGCATGGCTTGGTAGATTGACCCAAAGCTGAATCATGTCCAAATTTCCGCCTGTTTGGGCAAAGCCTTTAGAATGATGTTCAGCGTGCATAATGCCACGACCTGCGGTCATCCATTGCACTTCATTTTTACCAATCGTACCGCTATTGCCTTTGGAATCATGATGTTCAAGTTCGCCATCATAAACTATGGTCACTGTTTCAAAACCACGGTGTGGATGCATCCCAACACCACGTTGATGTTCATCACTAGGACTGAATGGGTATTGCTCAGTATAACCCATGACTAAAAGCGGACTGGTTTGATTGCCCATTTCTTCCATAGGTAACATAGAATTGGTCGGGAAACCATCGCCTACCCATGTGCTACGGTTACTGGTATAGGTTTTTTCAATTACATTCATATTTTAATTCCTCAAATTTATTATTTCGCTTAATTGTATTAATTGAGGTATAAATGCAGGATTACAGCGTAAATTAGACAACAGATTTTTCTAAAAATGGAACAATGATGCAGAATCTCAATGATTATTACTATTTTGTTCAAGTCGTGAAATATCAAGGTTTTACCAAAGCCAGTGAAGAGTTGGGTATTACAAAATCCAAGCTTTCACGCCGTATTTCTGACTTAGAAAGTCGTTTAGAGGTTCGTTTAATCCAGCGTAATACACGTAAATTTGCGGTCACTGAGGTTGGACAACAGTTCTATGAACATTGTTTAAAAATCTTAGATGATGTCAATCAAGCCGAAAACTTTATTCAGCATACTTTGAGCAATGAACCCTCAGGTTTAATTCGATTGTCTTGCCCCGTAGCATTAGTGAATACACCTGTAGGAGAAATGGTCGCAGAATATATGCACCACTATCCTGATGTTCAAGTTCATTTATTATCAACCAATCGTCGAGTGGACTTGATTGAAGAGGGGATTGATTTAGCCATTCGCGTGGTGAGTACGCCTTTAGAAGACAGTGAATTAATCATTCGTGAATTGGATGCATGGGAACATGTTTTGGTGGCATCTCCAGAACTATTTAAACATTATAACAAACCTTCGCAATTGGATGATTTAAAGCAATTGCCAAGTATTGGTTTTCAAACACCGAAACAAGTTTGGATGCTACAAAAGCGTACTGAACAGAATGTTTTTCATGATATTGAACATCATCCAAAACTACGCACTGACAATTTCCATGCGATGAAATCCGCCGTGTTAAAAGCGGTTGGTGTTGCATCATTGCCGAAGGTTTATGTGTATGAGGAATTAAAAAATGGAAAAATGATTGAAATTTTACCTGAATATTATTTACCTAAAGGCGTGATTTATGTGGTGTATACGTCTCGGTTAGGGATGTTGCCTGCGGTACGTAAATTTTTAGAATTTTTAATTGAACAGTTTAAACAATTAAATCTCGACGAGATTAGCAAGCAGTGCCCTAAACATGATTAAGGCACTGGTATATAACATTATTTAATGTGCGCAGAATGCCATATTGAAGTATTCAAATAATTCAGGGGTGTTCAACCACAACAGCATCGACAATCCAAAAAGTAGAATCAGCCCCATCCAGATGCTACATTTTAGCCATGAAAATGTATTAGTCATCGACGACAGCCTCCTCGTTAACAAAGAAATGTACCAACACGCCAAGAACACTAAGCGCAATGGATAGCGCCCAAATGATATTGTAGTTCCCTGTTATATCATGGTTGAGACCACCAAGCCAGCCACCAAAGAAAGAGCCGACTTGGTGAGTAAAGAACACAATCCCACTAAGCATGGTCAGGTATTTGACTCCAAACATATTGGCAACAATCCCGTTGGTGAGCGGAACTGTGGAGAGCCATAAAATACCCATCACGATACCGAAGGCATAGACTGTCCAAATACTCAGGGGTAGCATTAAAAATGCGACGATGGCAACACCGCGTAAGCCATATAAGCCCATGAGTAGATGTGGTTTAGAATATTTATCACCGAGCCAACCAGCCGCATAAGTTCCCACAATATTAAAAAGTCCGACCAGTGCTAAGAAGACAGTTCCAGTTGAAGCATCAAAACCATGATCGATTAAATATCCTGGTAAATGAATTCCCAAAAATACCACTTGGAAACCACATACAAGGAAACCCAAAGCAAGCCATAAAAAGGGTTTATGATTAAATGCGATTTTTAGAATTTCTTTGAAACTTAAGTTTGGACGAGTTGCTTGACTAACTGCGTTGGGAGCGACATACATCGGTGCTTTTAACATCCACGCTAAAGGCACAATCAATACAACAAGAATTGCAGTGATGATGAGTGCAGAAGACCATCCAAAGTTTTTAATCAGGAGTAAGGTCGTTGGTAACATGATGAACTGACCGAAAGAGCCTGCTGCACTTGCGATCCCCATTGCCATACTACGTTTACTTGGATGAGCCGCTCGTCCGACTGCTGAAAGTAATACAGAAAATGATGTTGCTGATAATGCTAAACCGATAATCAATCCAACACTAAAATCAAGCAGGAGAGCATTTGAGCTGATCGACATCAGTAATAGACCAATGGTGTAGAGCACACCACCGACTGCAACAACTTTCTTACTACCGTACTTGTCTGCCAAAGCGCCTGTAAATGGTTGTACAGCGCCCCACAATAGGTTTTGAAAAGCAATCGCTAAACTGAATACTTGATGACTCCAGCCAAACTCATGACTCATTGGAACTAAATAAAGCCCGAAGCCATGACGTACACCGAGTGAAAGTGCTAAAATAAATGCACTGCCAATCAACATATAGATCAAAGGCTTAGAAAATTTTTGCTGTTGTTGCGTTGCTTCCATATATTACCTTTTATGTGACTGATACATTGTAAACTAAGCATTTTTAGACATTGTTGATAATCAACTGATGGTTTTTGAATAATAGGTTGGAATATTTTATGGAGCAATTCTGAAACTGATTATACAAAAATACAGTAAATAGATTATAATCATAATCTATAATAAAAATACATTTTTTTATTTGAAAAATGTACAGGCTCAAGCTGATTGGCTCAGTGAGTAAATGAAATTCTGATTGGGAATAGTGACTATGCCTCGTGTCTCAAAGCAATTAGCGCAAGAAAATCGTAAAAATATTGAAAATATATCTTCTCAGTTAATCCGTGATAAAGGTTTTTCTGTGAGTGTTTCTGATCTTATGAAAGCTGTTGGATTAACACATGGCGGTTTTTATAAACATTTTCAAAATAAAGATGAGTTAATTGACATTGCTTGCAAAGATACTTTTCGGCAATCTGAACAAAAGTGGAACAGTATTATTGCGGAGACAGGTTCTGAACATGAGGCGCTTAATCTAATTTTTACGCGATATTTATCTGAAAAAAATTTAGCAGATCCAGGAAAAAGTTGTCCTCTATCTTCTTTGTCAATGGATGTAGCAAGAGAAGAGGAGGGAAAGGCAGTCAAGCAAACATTTCATCAAGGTGTTGAAACTTTATTAAAAATTTTAACAACATTAAATGATCCTAAGCATGAAAATACTCAACTTTCAGAACAAGCGATTATTCAGCTCAGTTTATTGTCTGGTGCACTGACTTTGGCTAGATCTGTTGACCATGATTTGGCGTTGAATATTTTGGATACAGTCAAAGATTTTTTGATTCAATCTCAAACGACAGAATAACGGATGTTCCGAAGTAATATAAAAATACCTTTTTCTTTATCATAAAAGTGGAGACACGATAACGTCATCCGCAATTGTTTGAAATGAAGAACAAATACATCGTATTTGTTCTTTTTTTGATTGTAGTATCGTTGCTGAAGTTTAATAACGATAACCAATACCCATGTAGGTTAATAATGGATCTGTATCAATGGTTGTAGTGGCATGATTTAAAACTTGACCATTATTTTGATTGACCACGTCGATACTAATATCATTGCTTAATTTAGCATAGGATACCGAAGCAACCGCGAACCAACTTGGGGTGATGTCATAAGTAAACCCAGCAGTGACAATTGGAGCAAAGGCATCATCAGCTTTGACTTTGATTTTTGGATTAGCAGATGAAGTTTTTTTATCGAGTGATGCACCTGCTTTATTATCGAGAATATTTTGCACCATATGCCCAGAAGCGATTAAATCTGCCTGCACAGCAGGATGGGTTTTTAATTCATTGAAGTATGCGTACATCACGCCGACACCTAGATAAGGTCGGAATTTATTAACTCCTGATTTGCCAAATTGATATTGCAGTTCAAATGCAGGTGTCCAAGCACGTGCCGTAGAAACAACGTCTTGTGCTGATAGGTCAGTGATAAAAATATCCTTTTTTAATGGCATTTCACCTAAGCCGAAGAACTTAGAGGTATCACTTGGAAAGGCTGTTCCCCGCATAGGTGAATAAATTTTCCCTTTACCTTTAATATCAACTTTTGGGGGAATTCCGCCTTTCATTTCAAGTGCCCAGTTGTCAGTAAATTGATATTTCGACATGATTCCAAGTGTATCTACATCTTGTGGTTCGAGACCTGTATCTGCTGCTGTCCATTGAGATAAACCATTGATTTCAGACTCACCACTCAAGTTGGCAGGTAACACACCATTTTTAATCAATTGAAAAAATTCACCTACACCTAAAATACTTTCAAATTTGGCATATTGTTTTTTTCCTTCATCGGTTGAGGTATCAATGGATGTTTTGACCGAATCCACTGAAACTTCACCAACTTTTACACGTGTTTTTTCTTGAATTGGCGTTGTTACTCTGATCGGATTTGTTTTACCTTGAGGCATGACATGGAGCCAACCAGCGGAAATTGAAAAGCGTTTAAAACCATCACCTTCTTTCATGCTAAACAATGGGGATTTAGCAAATGACACTGTTGGAATAAGCATCAATGCCATAAAAATTTTTGAAGTTTTCATTGAGATGTCCTTCTCTTTTTTTGATTCAATTTATTTTTCAAAGAGAATTCATTAAAGAAGAAGTTACAGATGATAAGGAGGGTGTATTTTTAAGCCACATGGGGGGCATAACGGACTTTTGATTTTATTTAAAAAAAAGTGTTTAAAATACAGTTGGTTATTTTTGTTAAGTACGTTTTATAAAAAAGTTAACTTATTGTTAATAAATGTCAGTTTATGAAACAAATTGCCAAAAAATAAAAACCAAATAGTCTAACTATATGGTTTTTATATTAAATTTTAGATAAAAATAGATGATTATTTATTGCATTAGGAGATACTTAGTCTGATCAAATTAGGTTAAAAACGATAGCCGACGCCTGCATAACCTAAAATTGGATTAATCTCGATGTCTGTTTTAGCATTAATAAGTTCGCCATATTTTTCATCAGAAATGGTGATTTGAGTTTTACCTTTTAGCTGAGCATAAGACACAGAACCTACTGCAAACCAGCGGTCATTAAAATCATAAGTAAAACCTACTGTGGCTACAGGGGCAAATGCATCATCTGCTTCGAGTTTAACTTTAGGATTCCCCGAACTTTTCTTACCATCTAAGGCTGCGCCTGCTTGATTGTCTTTCATATTAATCAACATGTGACCGGCATTGATTAAATCTTGTTCAATGGTTTTATTTAGTTCTAATTCGTTAAAATATGCATACATCATACCGACGCCAATATAAGGGCGGAATTTATTTACACCTGTTTTGCCGAAGTGATATTGAAATTCAAAAGCAGGTGTCCAAGCGCGTGCAGAAGCAGCTTTATCCTGTGCACTGAGATCTGTAATAGCAATATCCTTCTTCAGTGGTAAATCACCAATAATTGCTCCAACACCAGTCGGTGAGGCAATGCCTGTGAGTGGTGCGTAGATTTGACCTTTACCAATAATATCTACTTTGGGAGGGAGACCAGCTTTAACTTCTAAAGAAATATTATCGGTAAAGAAATAATTAGACATGATCCCTAGTGTCGCGACATCATCCGCTTCTAAACCCGTTCCTTGAGCTTCCCATTGTGAAAGACCATTAATTGTAGCTTCACCTGAGACATTCGATTTTAAATATTTAGTGTCTCCTTCTTTATACGAGATCAACCCTAATAAATCTAAATCAACCGCTGTCTTTAATAGGTTTTTTTTAGTTGTTGCATTGGGTTTGCTTTCATCAATAGCACCAAGTACTGAATCCATTTTTACATCACCCACTTTGGTTTTTTCACCTTCGGCAACAGAAGTGTTGATCTGAATGGGCTGTGCTTTACCTGTTGGCTTTACATAAAGTGCGCCCACAGATACGGAAAAACGCTTAAATCCATCACCATCTTTAAAACTAAAATAAGGTGAATCGGCATAGCTCATTGTTGGAACAGCAGAACACGCTGTTGCAATACAAAATAACGTTTTTTTCATAGATTGGACTCCATGTCCGAAATTGATACTAATTTTTATAGGTTTTATTATTAAAATTATTGAGGGTAAATTTATGTAGGCATTAGAAGGCTTTTTATTTAGTGAATGTTATTTTTTTACGGTTTTATTCATTATTGGTTGAAGAATGAATGGCTTTAGGTAACTATTTTACAAGAATATTACATTTTACTTTTTATAAAGTTTATAAATTAATTAAATTAAATCATATTATTAAGTTTAATTGTTATCTATTTTAAAATGAAAAAGATCATCCTAAGATGACCTTTTTTCAATTCGATATGTTGCTTAAGTCAATGACTTACTTATTTTTGGAAGCGTGATAAATCTTCTTCTGGGCGAGCAGTGAGCACTTCGACACCATCTTTAGTGACCAGTAGGGTGTGTTCATACTGTGCAGACAAACTATGGTCTTTAGTCACAACAGTCCATTTGTCACCCATTAAACGAGTCTGCCAAACACCTGCATTGACCATCGGTTCGATGGTAAAGGTCATACCTTCTTCTAACACCATCCCTGTATTGTTTTGACCATAATGCAGCACTTGAGGCTCATCATGGAACACAGTTCCGATGCCGTGACCGCAATATTCACGAACTACACTGAAACGTTCTGATTCAACATATTTTTGAATGGCAGCACCAATATCACCAATCGTTGAACCTGGTTTTACTGTTTCCATACCACGGTACATGGCTTCTTGTGCAACTTTACATAGACGGTCTGCAATAATAGACGTTTCACCGCCCACGATGTACATCATGTTGGTATCGCCATGATAACCATCTTTAATCACAGTCACATCAATATTGAGAATATCGCCTTTTTTCAAAATTTTACTTTCAGATGGAATCCCGTGACAAACCACATGGTTCACAGAAGTACAAATGACATGTTGAAACGCTGGACGACCAGGTGCTGCGCCATAACCTAAACAAGCAGGAATCGCATCTTGCTTATTGACAATATAGTCATGACAAATCGTATCCAATTCAAGTGTAGAAACACCTGGTTTGATATGCGGTTTGATCATATCCAAAACTTCTGCAGCCAAGCGACCAGCAACGCGCATTTTTTCAATTTCATCTGCGGTTTTGATTAATCGACGGGGAGCTTCGTAAGTACTGTTCATGATCTTTAAAAACTTTTGGAAATTTGTATGTGACTATGGTATAAATAGCCGCCCAAATTATCAAATGCTTTCTGTTACTTTCTTTATGAAAGGTTTACGGAAATATTGATCAGGGTAATTTAAAAATCCGCACATATGTCGTCACATATCTCTGGGTGCCCGTAAGGGTGGAGAATGCTGGACATATGGAGGCCTAACCCAAACTTTAAGGTATATAGAAAATGGCAGATTACAACGTAAGCATGCGCGACCTTCTTACAGCTGGCGCGCATTTTGGTCACCAAACTCGCTTCTGGAACCCAAAAATGCGTCAATACATTTTTGGTGCGCGTAACCGCATTCACATCATCAACCTTGAACACACTGTTCCTGCGTTAAACGATGCTTTGAATTTCGTTAACAACCTAGCAAGCAAAAAGAACAAAGTATTGTTCGTTGGTACTAAACGTGCTGCTTCTAACATCATCCGTGAACAAGCTCAACGCGCTGGTCAACCTTATGTAGATCACCGTTGGTTGGGTGGTATGTTGACTAACTGGAAAACTCTTCGTCAGTCAATCAACCGTTTGAAAGATCTTCAAACTCAATCACAAGATGGTACTTTTGCTAAACTTACTAAACGTGAAGCATTAGAACGTACTCGTGAAATGGAAAAACTTGAACGCTCTTTAGGCGGTGTTAAGAACATGGGTGGTTTACCTGACGCATTGTTCATCATCGACGTTGATCACGAAGCGATCGCTATTAAAGAAGCTAAGAACCTTGGTATTCCAGTAATCGGTATCGTTGATACAAACTCTAACCCAGATAACGTAGATTTCGTTATTCCTGGTAACGATGATGCGATCCGTGCTGTAACTCTTTATGCTTCTGCTATGGCTGATGCGATTCTTGCTGGTAAAGAATACGCTCAAACTCAAGCAAATGCTCAAGCTAAAGGCGAAGAAGCTGCGAAAGAAGCTCCTGAGGCTTAATGCGTTTTTGACGCAAGCTTGTCATTTTTGTGATTTAAAATGATGACAAATTGAGCGTCGAGAAAGCAAAACGGCCCAGAGGTACCTTTGGGCCGTTTTTGTTGAACAGATTCATATTCTACCCGTATTTAGGAGAACAACATGACTGCAGTTACTGCGAGCATGGTAAAAGAATTACGTGACCGTACTGGTCTTGCAATGATGGAATGCAAAAAAGCATTAACAGAAGCAGACGGTGACATCGAATTAGCGATTGATAACCTTCGTAAATCTGGTCAAGCAAAAGCAGCTAAAAAAGCTGGTAACATTGCTGCTGATGGCGCAATCACAATTGCTCAAGAAGGCAACAAAGCACTTCTTTTAGAAGTGAACTGTCAAACTGACTTCGTTGCTAAAGACGAAAACTTTGCTGGTTTCTCTGCACAAGTTGCTGCTGCTGCTTTGGCTGCAAACGAAACTGACGCTGCTAAAATTGCTGAATTGAAACTTGCTGACGGTTCAACTGTAGAAGAAGCGCGTATTGCACTTGTTCAAAAAATCGGTGAAAATATCCAAGTTCGTCGTGCAACAATCGTTGAAGGCGACAACCTTGCGGTTTACAAACACGGTTTACGTATCGGTGTTGTAGTTTCTTACGCAGGTGATGCTGAAACTGGTAAAGGCGTTGCAATGCACGTTGCTGCATTTAACCCAGTTGCTGTTACTGCTGAAGGCGTTTCTGCTGAGCTTATCGCGAAAGAGAAAGAAATTGCAGAAGCAAAAGCGATCGAATCTGGTAAACCAGCGAACATCGTTGAAAAAATGGTGACTGGTTCAGTTGAAAAATACTTGAACGAAGTTGTACTTGAGCGTCAAATGTACGTAATCGACAACGAGAAAAAAGTTGCTGACGTACTTAAAGCTACAGGTACTACAGTTGCTCAATTCGTTCGCTTCCAAGTAGGTGAAGGTATTGAGAAAAAAGCTGAAATGAGCTTTGCTGATGAAGTTGCTGCTGCTCAAGCTGCCGCTGCTGCTCAATAATTTTACTGATTCAGTAGAATGAAAGAACCCCTCACTGTTGAGGGGTTTTTTTGTATCAGAATTTTTAAATATATGATGTCGCTGTAAGCTGTATTTAAAAACGGATTTATTACAAATCAAGTTGATGATTCTCGTATAATTATAAAGATCAAATTGTTTAGATACATATTTTATGGCGAATAAAACTCAACTCGGCATTGGTACTGCAATCGCATTATTGGCAGCAGCGTATTTTGGTATGGATTCCAATCAATCAAAAAACAACTCGCAAGCTCAAGCCGAATCTTCTCAACAGCATCAAATTGATAATTCTAAAAATACACAGACTCAAACAGCGACTCATACAGATATTGAATCACATTCGAACAGTCAAAATCAGCATGGCTTAGAGGTTATTCGTAAAGCCTATGATAAAAAACTTAGCAATGTTCAGGTTCAATCTATTGGTAAAGTTAAAGCAATATTAAGAGATGATAACGAAGGTTCACGTCACCAAAAATTCATTCTTTCTTTAGATAATGGTTTAACCGTACTAGTCGCACATAATATTGATTTAGCGCCACGTATTGAGAATTTGAAAAAAGGCGATATGGTGGAGTTTTTTGGTGAGTATGAATATAGCAACCAAGGTGGTGTAATGCATTGGACACATCATGATCCAAGTCGTCGCCATACGAATGGATGGTTGAAGCACGATGGAAAAACTTATCAGTAAAATTTAAAAAGTGATGTCCTAATATTTATTACATTATGGAATTTGCTTTCGAAGATATAGTTTTTAAATTCAATAAGATATAAGTAATTAAAAGTAGGTTGTTTTCATAAATTACTTGTTTCAATTTAAAGGTTGGTAGAGCCTCATTTGTTTTTCAAAATTTAGATTGGTTTGTGTAGGCGCTCTTTTACTTTTCAAAGATGAAAAGTAATAAAAATCTTTTGTTGTACTGAGGGTAAATTCATTTACCCCAGTCCAACGGGCGACATTCATGTCGCCAAACGCGATAGCACTACTACTCTAGGAATCATGATTATGAATTTTTAGATTAATTGCTAATACTTAACAAGTTTATATTTTAAAAAGTGATCGTGTTTAAGAATATTTAACGTCAGTTCGATAAATTATTTTAATAATTTCAGTAGGGTAAGGTTCATTGTGACGGAGTCTTATCGGTTTTGTTCATATATTAGGATTAGCCTTCGGCTCGACCACACTTTTGTTTCGGCAAAAGTGGGCAAAACCATTGTCCTTCGCAGAACTCGTCAGCTACCGAAATATATCAAGATTATCGCAAAAACATTAACTTGCAAGTTGAGCCCTGCCTCAAACAATTGCGAAGGACGTTTCCGCGTATCAAATTTTTGGAAGAAATCAACTCCGAACCCAGGTTATTTATTGTTTTAAGGAAAGTTATTTGTCTCTAGAAAGCAATTTTGTTCTATACCTTGTGTCTAAGCATGCTATTTTAAAGCGTCAGTAAAATATTTGAATCGAAGGCATGCTGGAGTGGGCAAACTATTTCCACCTAAAAGAGTTGGGTGGATTAGAGCTATTAAAAGCGCAATATCATCAAAAGCAATTTTCAAAGCATGTGCATGAAGGTTATTGCATCGGTGTGATTGAAGAGGGTGCGCAAAGTTTTTTTCGCACAGGGCAATTACATACAGCTCCTAAAGGTGACATTATTTTAGTCAATGCAGATGAAATTCATACAGGTTCATCTGCGGTTGAATCGGGTTGGAAATATCGTGCGATTTATCCAACACCTGAGATGTTATTGGATGCAGGACAAGATTTTTTCACTGTTAAAAATAGCGTGCCGTGGTTTCCTAGTGCAGTTGTGCATGATATTGGGCTTGCACAACAATTATCATTACTCTTTGATTTATTAGAACAAAAAGACAATGCCTTGTTAAAGGAAAGTATGTATTTATCCACATTGGCGCGATTGATTGGTCGTTATGGTCGTGCCAAATTAACCCAAGCAGAATTGCCTGAAGCGCAGCGTAAAGTTGAGTTGGTCAAAGATTTATTAAGCAGTTTTCCTGAACATGATTATTCACTGACGGATTTAGCTAATCATGTGGGGTTGAGTCCTTGGCATTTTTTACGTGAGTTCAAAAAATATACAGGTTTACCGCCGCACAGTTGGTTAGTACAAATTCGTTTACGTAAAGCGCAACAATTACTAAAACAGGGCATGAATATCGCAATGACTGCGCAAAATTGTGGATTTTCGGATCAAAGTCATTTTAATCGGCATTTTAAAAAAGCAATGGGTGTGACACCTACGCAGTATTTGAGTACTTTGAATTTATAATTTGCTTTGGCGCAATTTTTATTCTTGAAAATCCTAAATAGCAATTTTGTTCAAGTCATCAGCAAGTATTTCCAAGATACTCAAACTGTCTAGCGTTTGAGATTTTAGAAATGAGTAGTCCATCTGAACCTTGTTGTATTGAGGCGCAATCACAATCCATACTCAATAAGAAAGCATTTTTCCAAGGTGTATTTGATATTCTGCCTTTATCCATTGCAGTTTTGCCGTGGGGGATTTTAGCTGGGTCGATGGCGATCAATGCGGGATTGTCTTTTGCTCAGGCATTTGCCATGTCGGCTGTAGTCTTTGCGGGTGCAGCACAATTGGTGAGTTTGGGATTGGTGATGGCAGATGCTTCAGTATGGACGATTCTGATCACGATATTCTTTTTAACCAGTCAACATCTGATTTATGCGCTGAACTTTCGCAAAGATGTTGTACAGTTTCCCTTAAAACAGCGCTTGGGTATTGGATTTCTATTAACCGACGAATTATTTGCTGTTGGGATTGGTGAAAATAAGCAACGTACATTTGCTTATCTATTTGGTGCAGGTTTATGTTTTTATTTGGCTTGGTGCTTATTTAGTTTGTTGGGTATTTTACTAGCTCAATCCATCCCGAATTTAGAAAATTTACATTTAGATTTTTCGATTGTCGCTGTATTTATTCTGATTATTGTCCCAATGATCAAAAACAGAGCCACGCTAGTTGGTGTGATTTGCACTTTAATATTTGCCTGTATTTTTAAATATTTCCAATTTGAGGGTGGACTTGTGTTGTCAGGTATTCTCGGGATGTTGAGTGCAATGTATACGGCAAAAATTATCGGCACTGTAAATAAAGGAGCGCAAAAATGACGTGGACTTTATTGCTCAGTTTGGCGGTGATTGTATTTCTAAATCGTTATATTTTTCTTGAACCTAAATTTGCCTTCAAATTGCCTCAATTTATTGAACAGATGTTGCAGTATTCAGCACCGTGTTTACTGACTGCGATTTGCGCACCGATTGTATTTTTTAATGGTGATCAATTTCGTAGTTTGCCTTTAGATGCTTATTTTTTAACGGCAGTGATTTGTGTAATTTTGGCACTTATTTCTAAGAAAATTCTGGTGAATCTTGGGTTAAGTTTATTGTGTTTTTATGCTTTATTTTATCTATTAAATGGATAGAAAAGCAGGGAAATTTTGTTGAAAATTTCCCTTGTGCTTATTTTGCGTTAAACAGCCAGTTTTTGGCGTGTTTTCCATTTAGGTAGTACTTTAGCTAAATAGGCATCCATACACCATACAGGACCAATGAGGAGGAACTGGAGGTCTTTAAAGAAAGAAGGTTTCTTTCCTTCGACTTTATGACCATAAAATTGTCCAATCCAAGCCAGAACAAAAACGCCAATATAGAATCCTACGCCAACTGGAAGTAAGTAAATCACCCACGCCATAATAGCAACAAGTGCGACCATCGCAACGGCTAAAACGAGATCTAAGCGTGCATAAAATACTAAGGTCAGCACAATGATCAATGCCGTGAGTGTCGCGCTAAAGTGAGCCAAAATGCCAATGATGGCAAATAGAATTGCGGGAACACAAGCCCAGTGAATCATCTTATTGGTTTTGTTTTGATGGCTTTCGCTATATTCATCAAACCATTCAGTAATTGTTTTCATCGTTCTATCCTTGTGTAATCGTTTTTCTATCTTGTTTGAAAATATATACCAGAACCTAAATCTGGTCAAAATCTCAACTGACAATAAGTGCTGTATTTAAGGTCAATTAAATACTTTAATGCGTTGCTTGGTAGAAATTTAGAATCGGCGTTGCCAAAGCCTGATTCTGTAGTTTTAACGTCACTTGGATTTCTTGAAAATTAAAATCACCATCCGAATAATAATAGGCGATGCCATGTGTTTTATTCGGGTAGTTTGGAATTTGATAACTAAAATATGCTAAATTTTTTCGTGGTCGAACAATGGTGAGATATTTATGTGGGTCACAGACATATCCATATTCATTTTTGACACTTTCTTTGGTTAAATTCGGAAAATAAAGCGTTGCAGGACGCATACCACAGCCTGCACAAATTGAAGAATTATATACAGTGATGGCTTCATCTTGTTTTGGACTCATCAACATTGCAGATGCAACACCTGACGGCCCCATATCTGCGTTCATGATTTTCCAATCTTTAGGCGCTAATATTTCACCAATTCCCGGAAAATAAACAATTTTGAATTTAGATGAAAGTGAATCTGACAAATCAAAATTGAGCTTACAAGATTTAACTTTGCAATCGTCATAATCACGGTAGTACTTTTCATCATCAGAAAATGGATTCGCAATTGCGACACCGACTGCTGCGACTTTATTTCGTTTCAACTGCACCATTCCGATATTTTCAATTTTCATCGCATAGTGAATATTGGGTGAGGGATCATATTGCGGAAAAGTAGGTTTGAAAATTTCAGAACCTGCATGTGCGTATCCGATAGAAAGGAGTACGCACATGCTTGCAATCATGTGATTCGCTAAAGTTTTTCTTTTTATTATTTTCCGAAGCTTCATGTTGTGTTCTTCTTTGCGTTTTTACTGTTGAGTGGGTTGTGCTAAGGGGTAAATTTTCTGACCTTCTTTATAGGTTGCGACAATTTTAATGTCTTTGATTCGTTGAGATGGAACTTTCAGGGGATCTTGATCCAAAACCACTAAATCAGCCAATTTCCCTTGTTCTAACGTGCCTTTGGTTTTGTCCTCAAAATATTGGTATGCCGCCCAATCTGTGACCGTTTTTAAAGCAATATACGGGCTAACTTTTTGCTCTTCACCCAATACATCACCTGAGCGTGTGCTTCGATTGACTGTCGCATCTATCACCATCATGTTTTTCGGTGGAATGACAGGAGCATCATGATGTTCAGTAAAAATTATGCCACGTTTTAAAGCAGAGCCTGTTGGGGAAATACGATTCGCCCGTTCAGCACCTAACGTTTCATGTTTATGCCAATCTCCCCAGTAATATGTATGTAAGGAGAAGAAAGATGGAATTAGCCCTAAATCTTTTGCACGATCCAATTGGTCTTCACGCATGGTTTGCGCATGAATGATGACATTACGACGATCTTGTTTACCATATTGCGTATTTGCTGATTCAATCGTTTGAATATATTGGTCAATTGCTGCATCACCATTGGCATGCGCCAAAATTTGCCAATGATTTTGATAGGCTAAGTTAATGGCATCTTGCACAGTTTTGATATTTGGATAAGCAGGATAACCACGATAGTCCTTAGCTTTGCCTTCAGGTGGAATTAGATAGGGTTTTGTGAGCCATGCTGTTTTACCTTGTGGTGAACCATCTAGACTAATTTTCACTCCGCCAATTCGAAAATGGTTTTGGTAATTCAAGCTACTGCCATTTTTAAGCATATACGCTTTTTCATTCATAATGTCAGGATAGACCACGACATCTATCGGGAGTTGACCTATATTGGCAAAACTACGCCACATTTCAGAAGTTCCCGCATCTGCACGACCCTCTTGTACAGTGGTATATCCATTTTGAATATAGGTTTTTAAAGCAGTCTTCGCCATATTTTGCATGATTTCAGGGGGGACTTTGCTAAAAGCAAAGCCCATTGCAGAAAATACAGCGGATTCCTCTAGAACTCCATCGGGCACTTGGCTATTTTTTTTACGACGAATAATGCCACCATCAGGATTTGGCGTATCTTTATTTATTTTTAAAATTTCTAAGGCTTTATGGTTGACTGAAGCCAGATGCCCAGATTGATGCAAGATAATAATCGGTTGTGTGGTCGAGATTTTATCTAAATCATCCGCAGTGGGGTGGCGTTTCTCATCAATTTGAGCGTCATCATAACCATTGCCAATGATCCAACCTGAAGCGGCTTGAATAAATGCTGGGTTTTTTGCTTGCCAGTCTTTCATGGCTTGGATTAACGAAGCAATATTGGTCACTGTTCCATCTGGAGTAGGGTAGAGATTGGCAACCGTTTGTTGTAGACCTACACTATTTAAATGGCTATGTGCATCAATAAATCCAGGTAAAAGGGTATGTTGATTAAGATTGATTTCTTCAGTGTTGTTTTGTTTGAGCTGTTTTGCTTGTTTTAGACTTCCTGCATAAGTGATTTTTCCGTCACTGATTAAGAGCGCTTCCACATAGTGGGGAGACATTCCTTGCATGGTCAAAATCGAGCCACCATAAAAAAGTTTGCTCGATGTGTTTGGGGGGATCGTGACATTGGGCTGTGCATTATTTTGAGTTTGCGAGAAATGGGTACAGCCACTCAAAAGGCTAAAACTGCTTATGCAAATGATAGGTGCAATGAATTGACCGAGTTTGAATGAATTCCACTGAAACATAATGACTCACCCCTAACTTTTAGTATTGCTCTATTTGAATATATCTAACGACTTATCCTGATTAAACTAACAAACAATTCAATCCAAGTATAGGAAATTGGATTATTATTCACCTATTTTATTGTGTGAGGATGTAAGGTTTGCATCGTATGAATACGGCTTGAACTAAATCAACTTTTTTCTAAAAAGTAGCAAAGCCAGTAAACAAAGTGCCAAAGCGATGAACGATGGGCCATAGCCAATCGGGTTAGCCAGTAAACCGACGATGACCGCACCTGCGACAGCACCACCATAGTTGAAAATATTCACTCGTGCGATGACTTCATCTCGGCGATTTTCATCCAAGCGTCCTGCAGCAGAAAAAGTCAGTGGTACTAAAGCGCCTACAGCAACGCCTGCGAGTGCAAAGCCTAAAATTGCAAAGGTGAGAGAATGTCCAATTCCTGCGATTGCACAGCCTATCGCACCAATTAAAATCGTTGTGACAGCAAGCCATGCAGCATTTTTAAATTTTAAAATAAAATCTAAGCTTAACCGAGTAATGAGAATACCGATTTGGTAAGCCGCATAACCGAGTGGGGCAACTGTTGCTGAACTGGCCAATACATCTTTCAGGTAGATTGAACTCCAAGTGCTGATCGCAGAATCAACCGTAAATGCAATGAGTATGATTAGACCAAAAATCCATAACTGTTTTTGTGGAATAGGATTTTTGGTTTCTGAGATAACAGCAGAATTTTCTCTCTGTTGAAAAAGCCATTTTTTAGAACACAGTGCAGTCATGAGGGCAATAGTTACAGCAATGAATAATGCTGTGGTCGCGCCAAAGCTTGTCGACACTGTTGCAGACATGATCATGGCACCTAAAAAAGCGGCTGCGGTATAACAAGCAAAGAAACCGCCTAATGCACTTTTCCCAAGACGTTGCTCCATCATTACAGCTTGCATATTTAATGCAGCATCTAAACACCCGAGTCCAAGTCCGTACAGTAGAAAACTGGCAACCATGACCATAACACTTGAACTGAATGCCGCAACAGCAATTCCGATTGCTTCAAAAAGAAACGCAATGACAATGGCAAATCTTGAACCGAGTTTTACCGCAAGGCGATCTGCCAAAACAGAACCTAGTGCTGCTGCGATACAGACACCTAAAATAATGATTGAAAGTAGGTCTTCAGAAAGTTTAAAACGATTTTTAAATGTCGGGAGTGCGGTCATTACCGTGGCATATCCCAAACCTTGAGTGGCAAAGCCTAACGCGATCACTTTTCTTGTTTTTGCAAGTGTTGGATTTTTTCCGATAGAAACAGAGTGGTTTGAATCCATGTCTCGCTCACATTGTTATTTTCAGTTTTATTTTGATGGGTACGTCCTGTACATCTATTCTGATTTTAACTTGAATGAAGCGAAAGAAAAGGGGAATGTATGACACAGTTAAGGGGGCAAATCGGACATGCAAATATGTAAGGTAGATTTACGATGCTAAACGTAGATTTGGTGAAGCATTAAAAAAGCCACTTAAAAAGTGGCTTCGTTAAATGCATGCAGTCGTGATTTACGAGTTTGGACCATCAACGCGTTCAATGCTCACGCGTCCTGTTCCTGAATTTGTAATACCTAAACGTTTCGCAGCGCCATAAGAGAGGTCAAGTACACGGTTACCGTGGAATGGACCGCGGTCGTTTACTTTTACCACGACACTTTTACCATTGTCTTTATTCGTCACACGAATAAAACAGTTCAATGGCAGGCTACGATGTGCAGCAGTCAACTCATTCATGTCGAATGTTTCACCACTTGCTGTTTTACGACCGTGGAATTGACGACCGTACCAAGATGCAACACCAGTTTGGCTAAATTTGCGAACTGTGTTTGAAGCAACTTCATTAAGTTTATCAATTACTGAAGGCTCATCTTCAGGTACTTGAATTTTTGCTGCAATAGTTTGACGACGAACTTTGTCGGCAGAACGTTCAGTAATTGACAAACTGTTTAGGTTTGAAAAGTGCGAATTAAAATTCGTTGAGTCTTTGCTAATCACACGAGAAGCCAAGCTCGAACTTTCAGAATCATTGTTTAAATATGATGACTGAACCATTTCTGAGTTGACTTGCGTCATACTCAAACCCATGGTCAGGGCTATCATATATTTGAGTGAAGCATGCATCGTTTAACTCCTTGGAACCCCATGTTTAACTTTCTAAGTCGCTGAAAATTAACCATACGAGGTCTGTAAATTCACTTTTGCAACTGCATTTAACGAAAAGGATAATATTCAAGCTATCATAAAAGTGTCTAGTATTATTTAAATAATAGTTACAAAAAGGACAAATTCTTACAGGTTTTGATTAAAAAATAAACAATAATGTAACAAGATATTTAATTTGTATGAAATACACCCAATTTATTAAATATATTTCTTGACTTATTTGTTGTGTAGGAAATTACAAGCTCTAACGGCTTGTAATCTCAGTCCCTAAAAGCCATAACGCAGTTGCGTACATGCGACTTTTATTATAGGTGGTAATGACCTGAAAATTTGGATAAGTGATGTAGTAAATAGGTCCAAAATCATCTTGTAATTGAATAACATTGACCAAATCAAGATCATCAATTTTGACCGCAGGATTGAGCGGTGCGATGCCTAAATTTTTAATTGAGCCATAGGGAACAGGTTGAGTAAGATCTTTCGCGATAATTGATTCAGGATTGGTTCCTGTATAACGCGCTAAAAATGCAATCGGTTGATCGCGTTGCCAACCATTTTGTGCAAGGTAGTTTGCAATGGAACCAATTGCATCTACTGCTGAATTACGCAGGTCTACATGCCCATTGCCATCATAGTCCACACCAAACTTTGGAATATTACTTGGCATGAATTGTGGATAGCCAACAGCGCCTGCATAAGAACCTACAATCGAATTTGCTGGAACACCATCTTTATATGACCAAGCGATGAGTGCCGCCAGTTCATCTTGGAAGTATTGCGCACGACGTGGATAACCAAATCCGAGTGTTGCAAGTGCATCACGAGTGATGAATGAGCCTTTATTTGCCCCATATCCAGTTTCTACACCTAAAATCCCAAGAATGATCTCCTGAGGCACACCAAACTGCTGTTCTGCGCGATTTAGGGTATCTGCATATTGGTTTTGAAAACGTACGCCTTTTTGAATCGTACCTTCAGCTAAAAAGTTAGTTTTATATTGATACCAAGGTTTACTTTCACCTGGACGATCCATAATCTTAATAATATTGGGTAAGTTGCGAGAACCATTCATTGCCCAATCGACTTGTTCGTTGCTTAAACCATAGGTTTGCATGGTTTTTGCTTTAAAGTTGTTATATTCAGGGCTATTTGCAAAATCATTGGCTTGGCAAAAACTGGTCACTGAAAAAGCAGCTGCACAAAAAGATATATTTCTGACCTTTTGTAAAAACCCTAAATTAAACATAGGTTATATTTCCTAATTCTTTATGTTGAAAATGACTTTAAGTGAAAGTTACCGATGGTTGGGGCAACGAATATTAAGATTAACGATGTGTATGAATCGACATCACGATGCCAAAAGTCGCCATCAAGGTAATAATAGCAGTACCGCCATAACTCATAAATGGTAATGGCACACCGACAATAGGTAAGATACCACTGACCATGCCTGCATTTACAAATACATAAACAAAAAATGACAAAGCAAATGTGCCTGCGACTAGGCGACCAAAGTTATGAAAGCATTGTAGACTGATTTGGAAGGTCCTAAAAATAATACAAAAATAGATCGTAATCAAAAGCAATATACCAATCAGCCCAAACTCTTCAGAAAATGCTGCAATAATAAAGTCTGTATGACCTTCTGGTAAAAAATGTAAGTGGGACTGCGTACCTTCCAAGTAACCACGTCCCGTAAAACCACCTGAACCAATGGCGGTTTTTGATTGAATAATGTTCCAACCTGTGCCCAAGGCATCGGCTTCAGGATTGATTAAAGTCAGTACACGTTGCCGTTGATAGTCATGCAGTAAAAATTGCCATGCAATGGGAATAATGACTGCGACAGCGCCAATTGCACCTAAAATCATCGTCCAAGACAGTCCACTGAGAAAGAGCACGAAAATACCACTGGCTAAGATAAGTAGTGATGTTCCTAAGTCAGGTTGTTCTGCAATAAGGATAAAAGGAATTCCAATCATAATTAAAGACAGGAACACATTTTTAAAACTTGGCGGTAAAGGGTTACGTGCTAAAAACCACGCAATCATCAACGGCATTCCCACTTTTAAAAACTCACTGGGCTGCACACTGCCAAAACCAGGGATTCCGATCCAACGCTGCGCACCCATACGAACCTCACCAAAGAGTTTGACTGCGACAAGGCATACAATTCCAAACAGGTAAAAGTAGGGCGCAAAGGCTTGGTAAACTTTGGGTGGTACTTGCGCCAATGCAAACATGACCAAAAAGCCGATTCCAAAACTCATGGCTTGTTTAGAGACCAACCCCATATCTTGCGCAGAGGCACTATAAAGTACTGTCAGACCAAGTAAGGCATTTAAAAATAAAAATAGACTTAACCAGGGGTCAATATGTAGTTTTTGCCAACGAGAAGGGAGTTGGGATGTGCTGAGACCATCACGAGGTGCTTGCCGTAAAAATTTATATTGAGCGTTTGGATCCATTGGTCTGTTTTGGTGCAATAAAAATGTGTCTCGGGCATGCTATCATAATCCCTATTGATGGCAACGTATGGTAAATGTTGAAGTCAATGGTTTACGGCTATTCATGAGCAAATTGAATATGTTAAAAAGCAAAAATTAAGGATGTTTTAAGTTGCCAATGTTACTGCTATTGTGAAAAAATAAACTAAAACAATTATTTTTCATTTATTGATTGCTTAAATATTTTTAAGCTTATGATTTTTAATTGATAATAAGTAAGCTGTTAAAGCGAACGTGATTGCAAATAAAAATGCCCTCATCATGGAGAGCATTCTTATTCATTAAAAAAAACAATTAAATTTTAACGATCAATTAAAAAATAAAGTGTCGTAATATTCAGCAACTGCTTTGATTTCAACCTTATTTAAGCTTGGAATCAATTTATCAATTGCAATATGCACAGCTTTACCCACCGCAGCCGCGCCAATATCTGCACCTTTACGTTTGATCATGCCTAAATCTAAGGTTTTGTTGAAGTCACGCATGAAGTGATTAATGGTTGCATCTGCAAATTGCTTCATTTGTTCAGACAGTACGGCACGATTAGTATCGCCAGCTGATGCAACCTCTGCAAAACTATTCTTTAAATTGGTAATTAAATTTGCATCTAAAGATTCACCAACGCGGAATTGCCCTTGTGGATCTTTAAATAAGCTACGTTCAGAAAACTCGACAGAAGCACGTACAACGTTATTATCCGCTTTACTCAATAACTGCTTAAGTAAAACCGCAACAGTAGATTTTACATATCCAGCAAGTTTTTCAGCTGTGTCACGTTTGTCGCTCTCTGGAAAGCGACGAACAAGTTCAACCAAAAGCGTATCAATAATTTCTTCATTAATAAGCAAAGCTGTTTGATCACGTAAAGGATAAAGTGGTTCGTTAGAGTTTTTTTTCTCGATACCTGTCTGAATGTTCTTTAATAGTTCTTCAGAAGGTACAAAACCAAAAAAAGGCATGTGTTCAACCTCAATGTTTTATTGTCGCGCCAATCGGATTGGGCTTGGCATCCATGATTCATCAGATACACGGTAAGGGTTAATGTCTAAACCACCACGACGTGTATACGTTGCATAAACCATCAACTTTTCAGGTTTTAAATTTTGCCAAATATCGGCAAAGATTTGCTCCACACATTGTTCGTGGAAACCGTTATGCTGACGATAAGAGATAATATAAGCTAAAATGCTCCGATAACAAGGTTTATTGCCTTGATAACGGATAAAAACAGTGCCCCAATCTGGCTGACCTGTCACAGGACAATTACTTCTAAGCAAGTGAGAATATAGTTGAATATCAACGTTTTCCGCAGATTTATTCGCCTGATTATCCAATGCTAAAAGACTTGCATCAGGATGATTGACTAAGCGGTCAGGTTCTTGATCATCAATACAAATGCCTTGTGGTTTGGCAATGTCTAACTCATCCACTTGAAATAGCGTCAATGTCACAGGCGCTTGTGCTGCATTGGACAAGTCTTTTTCAACGGTGTGAATAAAAGCTTGTTGCGAATCAAACTGGGTAAAGTTCATACTATTAAAGTAGAGCTTTAATGATTTTGATTCGATTAAGTTTGGCGATGTTGCAGGTAGCGCAATGCGACCAATCGCAACTTGTGGAATCCCTTTGGCATTTAACCAAGAAATTTCGAAAACATGCCACCAATCCTTTCCTTTATATATGCCATCGACATGCGCATATTGCTCACGTGCTTCTGCACGCGAGATCGGGAAAAGGATGTCAGGTTGATAAGTTGTAGGGTAATTGGTGTCTTTACCTAATAAAGAAAGTTCGACAGACATTATTCACGCATTCCTGAACCACGAGAAAGTAAATAGTAAGCAATACCGTAAAGTACGCCACAGCAAAGTGTCACGATGATTAAAGACAACGAAACATTGACATCGCTATGACCTAAGATCCCGAAACGGAATGCATTGACCATATATACAATCGGGTTGACTAAAGAGAGATTTTGCCAAAATGGGCTTAAAGCACTAATTGAATAGAATACACCACCTAAATAAGTCAGTGGTGTTAAAACAAATGTAGGGATAATCGAAATATCATCAAATGATTTGGCATAAACCGCATTGATAAATCCGCCCAAAGAGAATAAGAGGGAAGTCACAATGACGGTATATATCGTCACGAAAATATTATGTATATAAAGGTCAGTGAAAAACAAACTCATTGCCGTCACGATTGCACCGACGAGTACACCACGACAAACACCACCAATCACATAACCACACAAAACCATGTGCAAAGGCACAGGGCTCATGATCAATTCTTCGATGCTTTTCTGAAATTTAGCACTAAAGAAACTTGAGGATACGTTGGCATAACTATTGGTAATCACAGCCATCATGATCAAACCTGGCACGATGAATTGCATATAGCTAAATCCACCCATTTGTCCAATGCGAGAGCCGACCAAATTACCAAAGATCACAAAGTACAAGCTCATGGTGATCGCAGGTGGTAATAATGTTTGTGGCCAAATCCGCATAAAGCGGCGAATTTCTTTATAAACTAGGGTGTAGAGTGCAACACGGAGTTGGGTGAAATTCATTGTGCTGCTCCTTCAAGATTTTTCTCAACCATTTTCACAAATAGCTCTTCTAAGCGGTTCGATTTATTACGCATACTGCGTACACGAATGCCTTGAGATTCTAAAAGTTGAAATAAATCATTTAAAGAATGCGCTTGATCCATCGTAACTTCTAAAGTTAAAGGATCAACCAAATTAAATTTCAAACCAATAATTTCAATATTCAATGGTTCAATCGGATGTTCTAAATCGAAAATAAAAGATTCTTCGGTCAATTGCGTCAAGAATGATTTCATTGATGTGTCTTCTTTAATCACGCCGCGGTCAATGATCGCAATTTGACGACACAACATTTCAGCTTCTTCTAAATAATGTGTAGTGAGAATGATTGAAGTACCATTCTCATTCATTTCGGTGAGGAAGTCCCACATCGAACGACGTAGTTCAATGTCGACACCCGCAGTCGGTTCATCGAGAATTAGCAATTTCGGTTCATGCATCATGGCACGAGCAATCATTAAACGGCGTTTCATACCACCAGAGAGCATACGACCTTGGGTATTACGTTTTTCCCAAAGCCCTAATTTTTCTAGATAATGTTCTGCACGTTGTTCTGCGATCTTTTTCGGAATGCCGTAATAACCCGCTTGGGTCACTAAAATATCAAAAGTTTTTTCAAACTGACCAAAGTTAAACTCTTGTGGAACGACACCTAAGCATTGTTTGGCATCGGATGGGTGAGTATCTAAATTATGCCCAAAAATTTCAACTGTACCCGATGTCTTACGGGTTAGTGAACTGATGATCCCGATTGTTGTGGATTTACCCGCACCGTTTGGTCCTAAGAGTGCATAAAACTCACCTTCTGGAACAGTTAAATTGATTCCTTTGAGTGCTTGGAACCCATTGCGATAGGTTTTCGATAAATCTCTTAACGTCAGCGCATCAGTCATGAAATTCTCACTTGGTTTTTGGAGTGTGTATTGTGAGCGATCTCAAACAATAAACCAAGTGAGTTAGGTGGAATTCTGCATTGCATATATAGGATGTTGTATAGAGCCTGCTCAGCAATTGAACAAGTTGTTTTATAAATGCTTTACCTAGTACGATTTTTTGTTATGATGTGCCCACTTCTTTTAAGCGCCCATAGCTTAACTGGATAGAGTACGGGTTTCCGAAGCCTGTGGAGTGAGTTCGAGTCTCGCTGGGCGCACCATTTTAGACACTAAAAATAATAAAACGATAATTCATCTGGTTCATAGAATATGCAAAGAATCGCTATAACTATATTCAAAATTATTCTTGGTTTTGTTATTGCTTATGTTGCACTAAATCTAATGCCTTTATGGAAATCATTTACTTTTATTTTGTATTTCATTGCTTTGATATCATGTGCTTATAGTGGATCAATAATGACATTGTTTTTGAATGAAATATCTTTTGAAAATAAAAAGTACGCAGTTATTGTGAGCATATTACTATTGATTAACACCCTCGCACTATTTTTGCTATTAAACGTCTATACAGAGCCATTAGAGCAACTGGCGAATTTCGATTTAGCATTATCAATCATTGCGATCATATTTATGTTGATTGTCTTTATTTTTAACATTCCTTTATTTTTTTATTTAATCAAAGAGTTGATTCTCTACAGTTTAACCCAAGCTAAGAAAGATAAATAAAAGTATGGTTGTATCAGTGCAAATATAAAATGAATGCTATAGGTTCAGTAAAAAACTTTTATCCTGCGTAGATTGCTATAAAAGCAATCATAATTACTGATCAATTGTGTGCTATATTTTTCAAAATTTTTAATTTAAGTGAAAATAAAAATGAAATTTTCTTTTTTTGATTTAAGTGGTAGCAAAATTAAAGGTGAATGCATTCTAGTCGAACCATCGCCATTAGCAAAAGGTGGTGCTTTGCATGACCTTGTTGCAAATGATACAGCCTTAGAAGCTGCACTTGGTGAATTTACCTTTTATGAAATGATTGATCCAGATCAAATTGAACTATGGACAAAGTTTGCCGTAGATCAAGAGAATAATGTCATGCAAAGTGATAAGTTACCTAACTTTGTGCAAATTGGGCGCGATTGGAAATTATTGGATTAACGAGCGGTGAAGTCAAATGAGGCTATTGTGATCAAGATAGCATTTAATAATGACGCATCGGGCGCAAAGTGGTGATCCATCCAATTTTATATAAAAAGATGAATACGATGATGATCGCAAGTCCGATAAAAAAGTCTTTTTTATTCTTATCCATAGCTTTTTATTTAAAGTAGTTAAAATGATGCTTATTAATAAGTGTTTTGAATACGTGCACTATTATCCTCCAATTTTACAAATTTTCAATTTCAATATTGCTGTAATAAAGTTGAATAGTGTTACCGCATCTTGCTAAGAAAATGATTACTGACTATATTAAAACTACAGTAGGTCATTAACCATATGAGGCTACTATTATAGTTGGACAGATCAATGACAGCTTATTGAGTTTATAGCTCCAGTCTAAACAAGAAATAAGCACTAGCTTTCCAACCTAAAGAGCTCGCAGAAATGCGAGCTTTTTCAATTTTGAAATCTAATGAAATAATTTTGAAGTCCCACTATTACAAAAGTAATGCACTGTAATTTATTAATTTTTATTATGATTTTGATACAAACTTACCAAGTCTTAACATTGCCATAATATCTAACATCTTCCTATGAAAACTTATATTCATGTCATGCTATAAAAACTCAGGATTAAAAAAAAGAGGGAAGAGCAATGAATCAGATGATCACCGTAAAAGTCAAAGATCAATATAGCAATGAGGTCAATGCTATGGCGTGGCTTAATAATTTGCATGAACAGGAGCATGCACAAGGTTTAGCATTGTTTAAAAAAATTGATCATATTATTGTTGAAGGTGAAAAGATTTTACCCAGTATCGAGTTGTTGTTTGAAAGCCGTGAAAGTGACAGCATTTATCGTGTTATTGAGCAAGTCAATTAGTAGGTTATTATGAATAAGCGAATTGGCTAAAATTGTATGAATCAGAAGAGTTGGATTTGGCTTTAATCCAACTCTTTTTACGTTTAGAAATATTTATAGAACTCAAACTGGTGATTGTTGTTGGTAGTTAGAAGCGATTTTTCCAAAGTTTTCGGGCAGTGAGCATTGCTTCTTCATAACTATTTACAACACCCATGGTATATAGCGCGATTCCCATTGTTTCAGGTACCGCGATTTCACCATATTCATGGTTTTGCGTACCTTCCCAAACAGCTTTGAATACAGCTAAATCAAGTTCTTCTTCTATAGGGCTGCGATTATCCGTCAGTTTTGGCAGTTCATGTTCATACAATTCGCCATTTTTAATCCCACAGATCAATGTCTTCGCATCCGGATTACGTTCAAATTCTCCACCTTCACCTTTGATCACCGCACTATTTTTATAGCCCAGTTGAAAAGCCGCCTGTTGGTGCGAACTACGATAAGCAGGGTGGAAAATTGCTTGCATGGTTGCTTTGGCATTAAATGGATTGATTAAGCGCGCGAGTGTATGAATAGGCGAACGTAATCCCATGACATTACGAAGATTAATTAAATCCTCTAAGACGGGTGAAATAACACTTAAAGGTAAATACGCAAAATTATGTTGAGCAAGTTGTTGTTTTACGTCAGTTTCATTTTGGCAAATGGGGAAGCCTAAATATTCTAAAACTTGTTCGGTATAAACACGATTCATGGTGTGACCAGAAGCGCCATGCATCACGATTTTATAACCGTGTTTGGCTAAGGTTAGTGCAGCCAATAAAAACCACGGATAATGTTTACGTTTACCTGCATAAGATGACCAGTCTAGATCCACATCCAGAGTTTGAAAATTCAATTGGTCTTTGGTCGCTTGGACAAAGCCTGTGAGTTCATTTACTGATTCTTCTTTGACACGGAGGAGCATGAGAAATGCGCCGAGTTGAACATCTAAGACTTCATCTTTCAAGATCATCGAAAAAGCTTGGTATGCTTCATCATAAGTAAGTGATCGTGCACCATTTTTTCCTTTTCCCACGATTCGGACAAATTGGGCAAAAGGGTGTTCAAAATCTTTATAGAGATTACGTTTTGTGTTCATTTTTGATAGGCGAAGATGAGAAAAAACTGTCCTCTACACTATGCCACAAATGCTAAAAATGACATAGGTATAGCAGGTATTAGACTAAGGTCTAAGCATAAATTGAATAATTATTAAGCAATTTTAACATTTGAGTTGAGATTGATGAGTAAAAATTAATTAAAATGTCATACGAATTGTGTTTTATTTTTCATCTCCTGTGCTGCGTTTATTCTTATTGGCTTATCGCGTAATAGAGAATAGATCTTAAACATCGTTATTTGTTGTCCTTCCTTTAGAAAGCTGAGGTTTTCTAAACGGGCTTTTATTTTTTAAAAATACGGTTTTCTAGATTCTTTTTAATTGAATTAAAAGGGGGTTTAGAGATGGACAACATTTAGGTGGCATTAACATTGAATATTTCTTCACAAAGAAATAGAGAAAGAATTAATTATCATGGCTAAGAAACCTCTATATAAGTCACTTTATTTTCAAGTGATTATTGCCATTATTTTAGGTGTAATCGTGGGACATTATTTCCCAACGACCACGCACTTAATCAATGGTGTTGAGAAAACTGTTCCTGGTTTAGGTGAGCAACTTAAACCCTTAGGTGATGCTTTTATTAAGCTCATCAAAATGATTATTGCTCCTGTGATTTTCTGTACTGTTGTCAGTGGTATTGCTGGTATGGAAAGCATGAAATCAGTCGGTAAAACGGGTGGTATTGCGCTTTTATATTTTGAAATTGTGTCAACAATTGCACTGATTATCGGTTTGGTGGTAATCAATGTTGCTAAACCTGGTGTGGGAATGAATATTGATCCTGCGACTTTGGATACATCTGGTATTTCAAAGTATGTAGAATCAGGTGCTGCGCAATCGACAGTTGAATTCTTCTTACATATTATTCCAAATACAGTCGTTGGAGCTTTTGCAGAAGGTGAAATTCTGCAAGTGCTTTTATTTGCATTGTTATTTGGTTTTGCATTACACAAGTTAGGTGATGCTGGTAAGCCTGTATTGAAGTTTATTGATCAGATTGCACATGTATTCTTTAACATTGTAAATATGATCATGAAACTTGCGCCAATCGGTGCGTTTGGTGCAATGGCATTTACCATTGGTAAATATGGTATCGGCAGTCTTGCTCAACTTGGACAATTGATTGTTTGTTTCTATATTACCTGTTTGCTATTCATTTTCATCATTCTAGGTACGATCAGCCGTATCTGTGGTTTCAGTATTTTAAAAATGATCCGCATGATTCGTGAAGAGTTATTGATTGTATTGGGGACTTCTTCTTCAGAATCTGTGTTACCACGTATGTTGAAAAAGCTTGAAATTGCAGGTTGTGAAAAGTCTGTGGTTGGTCTAGTCATTCCGACCGGTTATTCATTTAACCTTGATGGTACATCTATTTATTTAACGATGGCTGCGATCTTTATTGCGCAAGCAACCAATACACATTTAGATATTTGGCATGAAATTACATTGCTAGCAGTGTTATTGATTTCTTCTAAAGGTGCTGCGGGTGTAACAGGTTCTGGCTTTATTGTGATGGCTGCGACTTTGTCAGCAGTAGGTCATATTCCAGTTGCAGGTTTGGCGTTGATTCTGGGTATTGACCGTTTCATGTCTGAAGCGCGCGCATTAACGAATTTGGTGGGGAACTCATTGGCAACGATTGTTGTTGCAAAATGGGTAGGCAAATTGGATACAGCTAAACTGAATGAAGCGTTGAACAATCCTGAAGAAGTGGATCGTAAAATGCTTGAAGAATCAAAAGAAGCACATGCTTAATTTATTCTTGATTTAAAGATTCAAAAATGGAAGCTTCGGCTTCCATTTTTTGTTTCGATTTTATAATTTAAAATATCGAATCGCATTACCTCGTTCAATTAAAGCGTGTTGCAAGTGCTGAACTTGCTTATTATTGGCTTGTTGGTTTTCCAATTGTTGTTGGAGCTTCAAAGCAATCAATTCCTTTGCAAGACGCTTATTGGCATGTTGGCTACGTTCAGACATGACTTTGACACTAATTCCTGAAGCAACATGTGTCGCATGAATGGCAGAATCAGTGGTATTAACATGTTGCCCGCCTGCACCTGAAGCACGGCATGCTTGGAAGATAATGCTGTCATCAGTCGGGAGTTGTTGTGGTACTTCCATGAGTGAAACACCGACAAACCAATTTTTACGTTTATGATTTGGTCGAATTTTACTTTGAAATGTCCATTGGATCGTACCGAGCCAATTATTCAGCCAATTTTTTGCATCATCATTCACATTTAAAAGTATAGAAGAATAACCATACTTGGTTTCATTGCTTTCTATAATTTCTAAATCTATTTTCTGGTTTTTTGCTTCTTTTTGCATTTCTTGCAAAGTGTATTTTACAGCGAGTTCACATTCTGCGGGTCCAAGCGCAGCACTAATTTGGACGATAGACAATATTGGTATTCCTTTGAATTAATATAGATAAAAATATTTAATTTAAAAAGTAGATGGATAAATTGTTAATGCGCTCATTTGTGAGTCATTGATTTACTTTTTTTACAGATATAATTATAAGAAAATATCTGAGTGAAAAACAATCAAAATAAGTCAAGAATCAGCTTTAATTGAGAAATTATAAAAATTGTTTAATAAAATTCATGTTCATCTGAAGAATACTATTCGAGAATTTTTTCAAAATATGGCAGAATATGCGGTTTTAAAGATTTCAGAGGATTGGCAGCATGCGCTTTGTTGATGAAGCAGTCATTACCGTAGAGGCTGGCGACGGTGGCAATGGCGTAGCCAGTTTTCGCCGTGAAAAATTCGTACCATTTGGTGGTCCAGATGGTGGTGATGGTGGTCGTGGTGGTAGCGTATATATTCAAGCTGACGACAATACCAGTACCTTAGTAGATTACCGTTATACCCGTAAATTTCGCGCTGAACGTGGTAAAAATGGTGCTGGCGCAAACTGTGCTGGACGTGGTGGTGAATCCGTTACTCTATATGTTCCAGTCGGAACGACAATTGTAGATACCGAGTCTGGCGATATTATTGGTGACTTAATTGAAAATGGTCAAAAGGTACTTGTTGCAGGCGGTGGTGATGGTGGTTTAGGAAATACCCATTTCAAATCATCAACTAACCGTTCACCGCGTAAGTGTACTCACGGTTTTAAAGGTGAATTCCGTGAAATTCGTTTAGAACTTAAGGTTCTTGCGGATGTAGGCTTATTGGGTATGCCAAATGCGGGTAAATCAACATTTATCCGTGCGGTATCGGCTGCAAAACCAAAAGTTGCAGATTATCCATTTACCACCATGGTTCCTAACCTTGGTGTGGTCGATGCTGACCGTCATCGTTCATTCGTGATGGCAGATATTCCTGGTTTGATCGAAGGTGCAGCGGAAGGTGCAGGTTTAGGGATTCGTTTCCTTAAGCATTTGGCACGTACACGTATTCTCCTACATATTGTCGATGTACAACCGATTGATGGTTCAGATCCTGCATATAATGCGAAAGCAATTTTGGAAGAATTGAAAAAGTTCTCACCAACTTTGGCAAAATTACCTGTAGTACTTGTACTCAACAAATTGGATCAATTGCCTGAGTCTGAACGTGAAGAATGGTGCAACCATATTCTTGAAGAATTACAATGGGATGGTCCAGTATTTAAAACTTCAGGCTTAATGTCTGAGGGTACAAAAGAAGTTGTGTATTACCTCATGGATCAAATCGAGCAACAACGTGAGTTGGAAGCAGAAGATCCAGAGTATGCTGCAAAAGTGAAAGCATTCCGTGATCAGCTTGAAGCTGAAACACGTGAACAAACAATTGCCGCAAAAGAAGCTTATCGTGAAATGCGTCGTCAACAACGTCTGGCTGGTCTATTGGCAGATGATGATGAGGACGATGATGGTGACGATGGCGAAATGGAAGTGTATTACGTACGTTAATCAAGCGTACAACTGAGGACAAGATGATAGAAGTGGTAGATGGGCAACGTCAGCTCAAGGCTTTAAAACGTATCGTTGTTAAAATCGGATCATCTTTACTCACAGCAAATGGGCAAGGTTTAGATTTGGATGCAATTTCGCACTGGGCGAAACAAATTGCAGATCTACACAATGCAGGGCATGAGATTATTCTCGTGTCTTCAGGCGCTGTGGCTGAAGGTATGGTTCGTATGAAGCTTGAGAATCGACCCACCGATCTACCCAGTCTACAAGCTTGTGCTGCCATTGGGCAAATGGGCTTGATTCAAACTTGGTCTAGTGTTTTAGAAAATCATGCCATTCAAACTGCACAAGTTTTATTAACCCATGATGATTTAGCAGATCGTCGTCGTTATTTAAATTCTTGTGACGCATTGCAAAATTTGATTGATTGGCGGGTGATCCCTGTGATCAATGAAAATGACACAGTCTCTACCGATGAAATTCGTTTTGGTGATAATGACACGCTTGCTGCGATGGTTGCAGGTCAGGTGCATGCCGACTTATTGATTATTCTTACAGATCAACAAGGTATGTTTGATTCAGACCCTCGTTCAAATCCAAATGCCAAATTGTTTGATACGGTTCGTGCAATGGATGAATCGCTGTTTGATATGGCTGGCGGTGGTGGTAAGTTTGGTCGTGGTGGGATGTTGACCAAAGTACGTGCTGCCCGTTTAGCTGCGAAGTCTGGTTGTCCTACACTCATTGCCAGTGGTGAAAGTGATAATGTTCTTGCTCGCTTAATGGCGGGTGAATTACTCGGTACTTTATTCATCACTGATGATGATCGTGTAACTGCACATCAACAATGGTTGGCGGCACACTTACAAACCGCAGGACGTTTGGTAATTGATGATGGTGCTGTGAAAGCGATTAAAGAAAACCACCGTAGTTTATTGCCTGTGGGTGTAAAAGCGGTTGAAGGACATTTCGAGCGTGGTGATGTGGTGGAATGTGTCGATACACAAGGTCATCGTGTTGCTGTTGGGCGAGTTAATTTCAGTTCTCGATCTGCTGAAATCGTCAAAGGTTTAGCCTCTGATAAAGTGCATCAAGTCTTAGGTGAAGCACGTTCTTTGGAAATGATTCACCGCAATCACATGTCTATTTATTAAGTTAAAATTGGCATAATGATTTGTTTTAAATAATAAAATGATAGAAAGCATTTTTATTATTTTAAATCTTTGAAATATTGATATGGGCATATCTGCGTAGGGTAGTGCCCATTTTCAAATCCCATTCCTGATCCTCCTTGGATTGTCCTATCTTGTAAATGATTGATAAAATTTTGAAGACTAATAATTTTCCATTCTAGAAAATTTCGATCTTTTTGATTGTCGATTCTTTTTACAACATAGCTTACGGCTAAACCTGTAGCTGTGCTGAGATCTGTTAAGTCCTTAATTCGGCTTATATCCATACCAAAGCCTTGAGGGTGCATTTTACTTAAATCTTTTTCCTTAACTTCGATGAGCGTATAGCTTTGTGTATCAGGTTTATAGGCAATTGCATCAATATCACTTGGGATGCCATGCACTCTTGAATAGCCAATGTAGCCATCAAAAATGAGTCGCTGAACATATAGATCTAGTAAATATTCAAATTCAAAACTTACTAATTTTTCTTGCCAGAGATTCACAATTGATTGTGAAATTTGTTGAGGTTGAATTGTATTTACTCTGCTCGGGAAATGATTTAAAAAAGTTTCTAAGCTTGTTTTATGGAAATGATGTGTCGTGGGATCGTATTGAAATACGTTTATTTTAGGTGTTTTCAGGCTTTCATTGAAAAGAATTTGTTCTGAAATATGCCATTGATCAAAAGGGATATTTTTATCCCACTGTATAAAATATAAATGTTCACAGGGTAATTTTGAGAGTGAATCATAGATTTTTATGTAGCGATCAGGATGATCCGAACTCACTGTAAAATAGATCGGATTGATTATCGAACGTGTTTTGGGTAGTTTGGGAATGAAATAACCACCTGTGAAAAAGTTTGAAATATCTCGATTTTGACTTACCCATTCATGGAAATTGAGTTCACCGACAAAACCTTTAAAACGGCTGATATATTGCTTTTCACCCAATACATTTTTTGATAGGACAGTATGTAAGGCTTTGAGTAGATTATTTTTGGAATGATTCATTTTTAGTATTTGAAATAGAATTATATTTTTATTTATAGCAAACTATTTTATTTCAATCGAGTTAATCCCCAGCTTGAATTAAAAATTAAGCGGAGATTTGTTTCGGGTATTAAATGTTTATTTAAGATATTAGTTTATGTAATTGAAAAAATTATAATTAAGCTAATTTTCGAGCACTATTTAATCTTGGTAAATTCTGATCTTCTCCTACCATATATTTAAAATCAGCTAGGCTCAGCATTTCATTGTCTTCTATGCTATTACCATAAGCATAAATATTTTCATATTGATCAAGCTCATATTTTTCTAAAATACGGATGCGTTTTTGTTCAGAGCTACAGTCTGGCGTGGAATAGTCACCTGTAAAAATACCATTAATGATTTCTGTTTCAGTACAAATCAGGTCGATTTTTAAAATTTGACACATCACTTCAAGATAAATATCGACTGAAGCTGAAACCAAAACGACATCATCACCTTGATTCTGATGGTCGATCAGTCGTTGATATAGTGATTGATCGAGTTGTTCGATTAAGCGAGAGCAATAATCTTCTACAAGATCTAAAATTTCAGCGGCATTTGCATTTTTAAACATGGATTTAAATAATTTAATTCGCATCGCATGAGCAGGGTAGATATTTAAATAATACGCCTGAATCCACGGCAGTATTTTAATACCCTGTTTAACGATATGGCGTTTTGACAAAGCGTAAAAGATGAACCCTGTGAAACTGTCTTTTTTACACAAGGTACCATCAAAATCAAATAAGGCTAGGTTTTTATACGTTTTGCTCGTTGCATGCATGTTTCATATCGTCCGTTTACGCGGCTTGCATACCAGTTTGTATTATAATCGCGACTTAATTTAGGGCCAGAAATCACCACTTCAGGCATAATAGCATAGATTGGCTCTTTACCTGTTTTGGATTGATAGAGCTTAGACACCGCGATATATGTTTGTGTTTTTTCGAAACTGTCTTCTTTTTCTTGTTTTAAATCATTGCGTAGCTGACGAGGTGTGACCAATACATTATTTTTTGAAAATAAAGTAGTGAGCGCCTTTTCAGTTGTGGTCATCGCAGGGCGTGGGTCACCATTTTTATCATAAGATAAGAGGTCACCATCAAGATCTAAATCGATATCAGATACTTTCTCGATCATTTTCTGGAAAGCAGCATTACGACTTGAGTACATCCCTGAATTATAATCAGCAAAACGATAAATTGGCTTATCATACTTTGCTGGATACATCATCAAACGATGGATACCATAGTAAAGTCCACCAAACTCAGTATATAAGTCATCACGTAATTCATTGGTACTCATACTAGTACGCTTATGATCTTTGGCGTAATTGATGTGTACTTGCATCGAACCTAAAGTGGTAATCGGGTTTAATTTTTCAGCAAAATCTTGACCAACAAATTTGGCAGCACCAGTTAATGCACTGATATGATAATGTTTAGTCATATAGTCAAATATTTCACGATAAAGAACGTCAAGCTCTTTCTCATTTTTTACTCGACTCATTTGCTTTAAGTAGTTGTCTTCAGGTGTGGGTTGGTTTTTTAACACATCCTGAAAATAACCTGCAATTGGACCACCGATGGTTGTTCCTAATTTCGCTTCAAATTTTTCTTGCAGACGTGAGCTTACTTCTTTTACTGCTTTCGCCCCTAATCCTGGGACATTGGGATTGGCAATAAAGTTAGATTCCTGATCTACTACCGCGATAATTGAACAAATATTTTCTTTAGTTTTTGGAATTTTTAATTCTTCAGATATATCAAAAATATCTTGTGCCCATGATTTACGATCATTGACACGACTAGGGATAAGCTTACGAATTTGATCACTTTCTAAAGTCGGTTCATCATCATGTGACCACCAAGAACCATTACCACAAGCAGTTAAACCTATAGCAAGTGACACTAAACAGAGTGAACGGAGAAGGTTTTTTTGTTGACCAATTTTTTTCATACTGATGAAAACACACCTAGAAATGGATGAGCTCAGTGAGCTGATGCAGTATACTATGACTAACTTAAAATGTATGAATATATATGTATATCGGTCAGTATCAACTGTCAAATAATTTAATTGTCGCACCGATGGCAGGTGGGTTCGATATAAGATAATTATATATTTATATCAATATCTTATGTTTTTTTGTAGGCTCCATAAGAGTCTTTGCTGATAATAATCATAGATCCTTTACCTAGACAGGTAATTTAAATTGAACGTACAACAATTGATTAATTTCTTAAAGACTGAATTAGCTACGTATACGGATTAAAACCTTGGGGCTGAGGGAGCAAACATATCTAATTTGTATGGTATCTTCTTTTGCAATCCTAGTATCAGATTAATGAGAAATTAAAGCATCTACTTTATTTTACAATACATCGTTGTGCAATCTCAGCAATGTTTTGATGATCAAGATTTACATGCTCCCATTTCTGCATTTGTCCTATCATCCATTCAAAATCTGAGGCTTTGGGTGTAACCTCCTGCGGTACAAAATGCTGAATAATATGTTGAATTTTATGAAATTCAGGCACATGAACTGACTCAGAACAATCAAAACGAATAATGTTATAGTCAACGAGTATTTTCCACACTTCATTAATATTAATCGCAGAATCAATTGTAGACATCTGTTGCAAATCCTGTTGTGCCCTCATGATCGCTGTGCAAAGTGCATTGAGCGTTGCAGGATATTGTATTGCCCAATCTTGTGTGACCGCTAAAACTTTATCAGCAACTTCTGGAATAATCGCTTTACTTTCAGCAATGACATGACTGTAACCTTGAATTTCAGCCTGAATATTCCAAGGCTCTCCAACACAAAAACCATCAATCGTATGTTTGGCAATGCTTTCAACCATATAAGGCGGTGGAAAAGTCAGTAATTTTGCTGACTGTGCAATGTGTTGATCTGCCAAAGCCAACCATTCTCTTAAACAATAATGATGAATTGAATGTTTAAAAACATGTGCAAGATGAATAGTTTGCTGTTGTTGTATTGCCTGTGCAATTTTTTCAGCAGATTGTTTTGGGCTATCTTGTGTTGAAATATTTAAATCAAAGCATAATTTTTGACTGATACTGATAAATGCACGATTGACACTTAATACCAACGGCGTTTGCAAGGGAATGCCAATGTGATCTGAACCCATCATGGCTGCTGGCAGCATTGCCGATAAACAATGCGCTGCATCCAAAAAACCAAAAGCCAAACGATCACGCAAACTTGCCCAAGAGGCTTCCTTGACCAAAATCACATTTAAGCCCTGTTCAGCAAAATAACCCTGATGCTGTGCCCATAACAGTGCAATACAGTCCAAAAGTGGGACATAGCCCAACTGAATATCTGTTTTTTCTAAATGATTCATTCTGCATCCTTTATTTGACCTTGTAGCAGTGCTTGCGCATCAATAAGTCTGCGTGCCATTTCACCAATGGTCATACGATGGCTCATGGCATTTTTTCGTAGCAACTGAAAGGATTGTTCTTCATTAAGCTGATGTAATTTCATGAGTAAAACTTTTGCTTTTTCAATGTCTTTACGGTCAGCGAGTTTGGTTTTGGTATCTTTTAAATCAGCTTCAAGCTTTTTATGCTTTTTATATTGTTGAATGGAAATCTGCAAAATACTATCGAGTTTGTTTGGATCAATCCCATCGACTATATACGCCGTGACCCCTGCATCTATGGCATTTTTAATGGTGTCTTGATGACTGTTTTTGGTAAAAAGAACGGTCGGTAAATCAAACTGACTGACACAACTTTCGATGACATCCCGTTGCGGGTGATCCATGTCCAATAAAATCACATCTGCTTGTATTTGTTGTAAATAAAAAATATTTAGTTGGTCCGTGATCAGACAGGCAACCACATCAAACTGATGTTCGATCAATGTTTTTTTGATGAATTCTGCGCGTTCAGAATCATCATCAATCAAGGCTATTTTAAGTTTTGGCATGATGAATCAGGAAAAGCCTGAGGGTAATACAAGCCATAGCAATTATTATGCCATTGCAAAAATGAATGATATGGCAAATCAAGTAAAGGTTTCTCAAACAATTTGTTCGTTCATCCAGATGCTTATGCACTTGAATGATGCAAAATGCGCAAATTCATTGCATTACCAGCGTGGGCGAGATTATTTGTAATGACTTTACTTCATCAATTTATGTGTATTTTATTTTTACTAATTTATTTTCTTATTGTTCAGTAAGTAAAAACAATGGTTTGTGGTTAATTTTGAATATTGGCATAGTCATTGCTATATCTCCTATGAGTCAACGATGACTCTTAAAATTTGTAAGACGGCCAACGACGTCCGCTCTGATCGATCTGAAAAGCATTATTTATTTTATTTGCTTTTTGGAAAACCCAATACGTTCAGTTCAGGTAGGAGATGGCGATGTCTTCAAATTTAGATACGAAAAAAGCCACAAAAATCAGTCTTTTTAATTTCAGCAGTGCAGCCATGCGTGCTTTCCACATGAGTTGGCTCGCATTTTTTGTCTGTTTCTTTGCATGGTTTGCCTGTGCACCTCTGATGCCTGTAATCGCAGGTGAATTTCACCTTACGAAAGATCAAATCGCCAATATTAATATTGCTGCCGTTGCGATCACGATTCTTGTACGTCTGATTGTTGGCCCACTCTGTGATAAATACGGCCCACGTAAAACCTATACCGCATTACTGATCATCGGCAGTATCCCTGTTTTTGGTGTGGCTTCAGCAAATAGCTATGAATCCTTTTTGTTCTTTCGCTTATTGATCGGTGCGATTGGCGCAAGCTTTGTCATCACGCAATACCATACAAGCATTATGTTTGCACCAAATGTAGTCGGGACTGCCAATGCCACCACAGCAGGTTGGGGCAATGCGGGTGGTGGTGCTACACAAGCGTTAATGCCTTTGATGCTCAGTGCATTGGTGATGTTCGGTGTAGAGCAAACGATGGGTTGGAGAATTGCACTGATCGTTCCCGGTGTATTGATGCTGATTGTTGGAGCGATGTATTGGAAATTTACCCAAGACTGTCCACAAGGTGATTTTAAAGAACTACGTACGCAAGGCATCCAAGTGGGAAGCGATAAAAAAGGTGGGATTGCCATTCTCAAACATGCAGCAAAAAATTACCGTGTTTGGATTTTATTTGGTGCGTATGCAGCTTGTTTTGGCATCGAAATCTTTATTCATAACATTGTCGCAATGTATTACGTAGATCATTTCCACTTTGGCTTAAAAGAAGCAGGGATGGCAGCAGGCATTTTCGGTTTATTGGCACTGTTTGCTCGAGCTTTGGGTGGCATTGTTTCTGACAAAGTTGCGACTCAAAAAGGTTTAGATGGTCGCACCAAAGTGTTATTCGCAATGATCTTGATGGAAGGTTTATTCCTGATTGTATTCTCACAAATGAATACAGCAATCCTTGCGATTCTTGCCATGACAGTATTCGCACTCTTTACGCATATGGCATGTGGTGCGACTTATGCGCTCGTTCCATTTATTGACCGTGATGCTTTGGGTGGTGTAGCAGGCATTATTGGTGCAGGAGGAAATGTTGGTGCAGTGGCAGCAGGTTTCCTACTCAAAGGGATGTTAGACATTCAAACGACCTTGATGGTACTCGGTGGTTTAGTGGTAATCGCTGCAAGTTGTGTGCTGATGATTCGCTTCTCAGTGGAACATAAAGAAAAAGAACAAAAATTGTTTGAAGAAGCGCTATTGGAGCGTAGTCGGATGGAACAAGCTTCCGCAACCATGAAACAAAATAGTGCAGCTTAATAGATAAATAACGATAAAAATTGAGGAGAATTGAGATGAAATTAGTGATGATTGGTCATGGCATGGTGGGTCACAAATTCATTGAATCTGTGTTGGAACATGCAAGTGATGACGTAGAAATTACCATTTTGGCAGAAGAGCCACGTTTGGCGTATGACCGTGTACATTTAACTGAGTATTTCACAGGTAAATCAGCAAAAGATTTAACCCTTTGCCGTTCAGATTTTGCGGATGCTTATGGCATTGATTTACGTCTAAGCACCAAAGCTACGGCGATTGATACCGCTAATAAAACCGTGACCACCAATCATGGTGATGTAATTAGCTATGACAAACTTGTTCTTGCCACAGGTTCTTATGCATTTGTTCCACCTATTCAAGGCAATGATCGTGAAAATTGTTTTGTTTACCGTACTATAGACGATTTAGATGCAATTCGTGCTGCAAGTTTAAATGCAAAATCAGGTGTGGTGATTGGCGGAGGTTTACTTGGCTTAGAAGCTGCCAAAGCCTTACGTGATTTAGACCTAGAGACGCATGTTGTCGAGTTTGCACCACGTTTAATGGCGGTGCAAATTGATGATTTGGGCGGTAAAGTTTTACGTTCTAAGATCGAAAATTTAGGGGTGAAAGTTCATACCCAAAAAGCCACATCATCTATTGAAAATGGTGTAAATGCCATGCATGTGATGAAATTTGGCGATGGTTCTGAACTTGAAACGGATATTGTTTTATTTTCCGCAGGAATTCGTCCACGTGATGAATTGGCACGGATCAGTGGTTTAGCCATTGGTGAGCGCGGCGGTATTGTCATTAATGATTATTGTCAAACCTCTGATGCTGATATTTATGCAATCGGTGAATGTGCGCTGTGGCAAAATAAAATTTACGGTTTAGTTGCACCTGGTTATGACATGGCGCGTATTGCTGCAAAACATGTCATGGCGCAAAGCTGTACTGAGTTTGCAGGTGCAGACATGAGTACCAAGTTAAAACTGATGGGGGTAGATGTAGCCTCTGTGGGTGATGCACATGCGATGACACCAAATTCACTTAGCTATTTTTATGCTGATGAAGAATCCATGACCTATAAAAAAATCGTGGTGAATGCTGAAAAAACCAAACTGCTTGGTGCAGTTTTAGTGGGTTGCGCCAAAGAATATAATGACTTGTTGCAAATGATGCTGAACGGATTGGCATTGCCTGAAAATCCTGAAAGTTTAATCATGCCGGGTTATGCACAATCTTCAGCAAAATCAGGCGGTAGTGGTGTTGATCTACTGCCTGATAGTGCAACCATCTGTTCATGTAATAATGTCTCTAAAGCGGATATTTGTAGTGCGATTGCGGATGGTTCGACTTCTTTAGGTGCACTAAAAAAATGTACCAAAGCAGCAACGGCTTGTGGTGGTTGTGCGCCATTGGTCACTCAAGTTCTAAAATCTGAGTTACAACGTCAAGGTGTGACCGTCAATAATCATCTCTGTGAGCATTTTGCTTACTCACGTCAAGAGCTATATCACTTGGTACGGGTCAATGAAATCAATACTTTTGATGATTTGATTCAACAACATGGGCATGGTTTGGGTTGTGATATTTGTAAACCAACGGCAGCCAATATTCTCGCCTCTTGTTGGAATGATTTTGTCCTTAAATCGAGCCATGCAGGTTTGCAAGACAGTAATGACTATTATCTAGGCAATATCCAAAAAGATGGTTCTTATTCTGTTGTGCCACGTATGGCAGGCGGTGAAGTCACTCCCGATGGCTTAATTGCGATCGGTCAGATTGCCAAAGAATATGGTTTATATACCAAACTCACAGGTGGACAACGGGTCGATATGTTTGGTGCGCAAGTGCATCAACTACCTGAAATTTGGCAAAAACTGATTGATGCAGGTTTTGAATCGGGTCATGCCTACGGTAAATCTTTACGTACCGTGAAATCCTGTGTGGGTAGTACGTGGTGTCGTTATGGGGTAGATGATTCTGTGGGTTTAGCCATTTTCCTAGAAAATCGTTATAAAGGTCTACGTTCTCCGCATAAATTAAAAATGGCAGTTTCAGGCTGTACCCGTGAATGTGCCGAAGCGCAAAGTAAAGATGTGGGTGTGATTGCAACTGAAAAAGGTTGGAACTTATACGTGTGCGGTAATGGTGGGATGAAACCACGCCATGCGGAACTTTTAGCCTCTGATTTGGATACGCAAACCTTAATCAAATATATCGACCGTTTCTTTATGTTCTATATCCAAACGGCGGATCGTTTACAACGGACTTCGGTATGGCGTGACAATATGGAAGGTGGTTTAGATTACCTCAAAGATGTTGTTATTCACGATTCTTTAGGTTTAGCGGATGAACTCGAACGCCGTATGAGCCATGTCGTCGGCACTTATCAAGATGAATGGCGTACTGCAATTGAAGACCCTGAAGTGCGTAAACGCTTTGTGACCTTCGTCAATGCCAAAGCAGAACAACAGCAAGATCCACACATCCAATTTGCAGAAGTGCGTGGACAAATTCGTCCAAAAACTGATGCAGAACGTGATGTAACTCGTATTCCTGTGGTTGAAGCTTAATTTATAAAAGTAAAAACTTTTATTTAGTTTTAAAGCCCTCTTTCTAATTTCCCCCAGACGGGGAAAGGATATAGAGCTTAAATAAAAGTTTAAAAGGATAATAAAATGACGATTTTAAAAGATATGAATGAATTAGATTGGATAGATATTTGCGCTTTAGATGATATCACTGCGAATACAGGTGTAGGTGCTTTGATTGGCGAACAGCAAATTGCCATTTTTCGTGTTGCAAATGAAAAACGTGTCTATGCCCTAAGTAATCAAGACCCGTTCAGTAAAGCTTTTGTCATGGCTCGAGGCATTATTGGCGATCTACAAGGCGAGCGGGTGGTGGCGTCACCGATTTACAAACAGCATTTTAGCTTGGCGACAGGACGTTGTTTGGAAGATAAAGATCAAAAACTCTTGGTTTTTCCAAGCAAAATTGAAAATGATCGTGTCATGATCAGCCCGATACCACAAAAAACCTATATTACCAATAATGCTTCTTCTCAAGAGAAAATGAAGCTGGTGCTGATTGGGAATGGTTTGGCAGGGATGCGTTGTCTAGAAGATCTGCTCGATATGGCACCTGATCGCTATGAAGTGACCGTGATCGGTGAAGAACCATGGGGGAACTACAATCGTATTATGTTATCGCCAGTGTTATCGGGAGATAAAACCATTGATGACATTATGTTACATCCACATGCGTGGTACAGTGATAAAAATATTCGCTTCATAGCAGGCGATCCTGCGGTCAAAATCGACCGTCCACGTAAACAGGTCTATACCGAAAAAGGCTTAATGGTGGATTATGATCGCCTGATTTTAGCGACAGGTTCTAAACCTTTTGTCCCACCGATTTCAGGTGCAAATTTAAAAGGGGTGATCAGCTTCCGTGATATTTATGATGTCAATACCATGCTCGACTACTGCAAAGACAAAAAAAATGCCGTCGTCATTGGTGGTGGATTATTGGGGCTAGAAGCTGCATACGGACTAAAACAACGTGGTATGAATGTCACTGTATTACATTTGATGGATCGCATTATGGAGCGTCAATTAGATGCTAAAGCAAGCCAAATGTTGCGTCATAGCATTGAAGCAAAAGGCATTCAGATTATTACCGAAGCCAATACTGAAGCTTTATTGGGTGAAAATGGGCACGTCAAACAAGTCTGTTTAAAAGATGGCACAGTATTAGAAGCTGATTTAGTGGTTTTTGCGGTGGGTATTCGTCCGAACATGGCTTTGGCGCAAAGTGCAGGACTACGTTGTAACCGTGGTGTCATGGTCAATGACACCATGCAAACTTATGACCCAAGCATTTATGCGGTTGGGGAATGTATTGAGCATCGTAATCAAACCTTTGGTTTGGTTGAGCCACTGTGGGGACAGGCGTTTATTTGTGCATCACACTTGGCAGAGCATGGCAGTTTAACCTTTAAAGCTCCAACTGTGCCAACGCAGTTAAAAGTCAGTGGTTGTGATGTATTCTCTGCGGGTAACTTTGAACCTAAAGATGATTTTGAAGACATTATTCTAAATGATGAAAAACGTCAGATTTATAAACGTATTATTATTCAAAAAGATAAAGTCATCGGTGCGGTGTTGTTTGGTGATACTGAAGACGGTGCATGGTATGCAGAACTGATTTCTGATCAAACGCCAATTTCTTCGATTCGTAATAAATTGCTCTTTGGTAAAGATTTTGCTTTAAAGAAAGCAGGGTGATTCATTACTTATTAGCTAAATCCCTCCCAACCTCCATTTAGAAAAGGGAGGAGTATCGTGTATCTACTTTTTTGTAGTGATGCAATTACTCCCTCCTTTATTAAAGGAGGGATGGGGAGGATTAAAGCTTATGTACAAAAAATTATTTTTGCATTGATCGCAGTGGACTGAACCAAAGATACCTAATTTAGGAGCATCGCAGAAAATGAAGAGTATCCCTGTAATGGAACTGCATAGCTCCACAGAAAATATAATCAAAACAACAGATACAACTTGTCCTTATTGTGGTGTGGGATGTGGTGTCACCGCAACAGTGCAGGAAACTGCTCTAGGACAAAAAGTGTCAGTGGTTGGGGATCAAAAGCATCCATCGAATTACGGAAAACTGTGTATTAAAGGCAGTAATCTCGCCGATACAGTAGGTTTAGAAACTCGTGTGTTACATCCAATGTTTGGACGTAAAGTCGAGTCAGAACATACCTATGCCTATACGCGTCAAACAGCAGACTGGGATACAGCTACAGATTTAATTGCCAATAAATTTCAACATTATATTGATCAATATGGACGTGACAGTATTGCTTTCTATGTGTCAGGACAGTTGCTGACGGAAGACTATTATGTGGTGAATAAATTTGTCAAAGGCTATCTCGGTACAGCCAATATAGATACCAATTCACGGCTCTGTATGTCCTCTGCTGTAGCAGCACATAAACGTGCATTTGGGGAAGACCTCGTTCCTGCAAGTTATCGAGATTTTGAACATACCGATATGGTGGTGCTTGTAGGTTCAAATACAGCGTGGTGTCATCCTGTTCTATATCAACGAATTATGAAAGCCAAAGAAGAGCGAGATTTATTCGTTGTGGTGATTGATCCACGTTT